>CAYQVB010000001.1:0-10599 GCA_964420925.1 uncultured Ectothiorhodospiraceae bacterium
GTCTCCGGGTCGTGGAACCCGGCGTCGGAGGCGGCGAAGCGAAGGGAATGCTCTCGAATGGAGCGCGGCCCCATGCGCGAGCCCGCGAGGAAGGGCGACCCTTCGTCGAAGGGCACCCCGTAGACCGCGATGTCGGCGTCGAGCGCGTCGAGGTCCGTTTCGATCCGTGCGCGCAAGAACGAGGGGATCCCGACGAACGGTCGGTTGAGCTTGATGCCGGAGCGTCGGCTGCTCGATGTCATTGGGGGGCTCTCCGGTTGGTGTTCGCGTCCTGTGGCCGCAAGTGTCGCCCATGTGCTCGGCAGCAGGATGTCAACGGCGGACAGGAACCAGCGCGAGGCAGAGTGCCCCGGCATCGATCCCGGTAGCCAGGGCGTGGTCCGGGTGCTTTCGCCCCGGAGCGCTCTGCGGCACGATCAAGCCTCCGGGATTGCATGATGTTCCAGGAAGGTCCGCCTCGCCATGACATTCGGACAGCTTCTCGCGTTCAACCTCGCGTTGCTGGTCGCAATCGCGAGCCCGGGCCCGGCCCTGCTGATGGCTATCAGGGCCACTCTGAGCGGCGGGCACCGCGCCGGGATCGCGGTCGGCGCCGGGCTCGGGCTGATGGCGGCCACCTGGACGCTGATGGCGCTCCTCGGCCTCGGGTTCGTCTTCGAAATCTTCCCGGCCGTGTACGTGACGGCGAGGATCGCGGGCGCGGCCTATCTTCTCTACCTTGCGTACGGGATCTGGCGCGACGCATCGGCGCCGGTCGAGGCACGGGGGGAGCCCGCGCGGCATGCCTTCCGCCAGGGCTTCCTCATCAACCTGCTCAATCCGAAATCCGTTCTCTTCGCGGCAGCCGTCCTCGTCACAATCTTCCCGGCCGGGATCGGCACGGTGGAAAGCCTCATCATCGTGGCCAACCACTTCTTCGTCGAGATCGCGTTCTACACGACGCTCGCACTCTGCCTCAGCACCCGGCTGGTTGCCACGCGCTACCTGCGGGCCAAGTCGCACATCGATCGCTTCGCGGCGGTGGTTCTCGGAGCGCTGGGCCTCCGACTCCTCTGGAGCCGCGCGGAAATCCCATAGGCACTTCAACTTGAGGTGCCGGTCGATAGCCCCCTACCTGCCCTGCCGACGGACCCGACCCATGGCGGAGAACCTCGTCTCGCACTTCCGGATGCTTGGCCGCTACAACCGGCTTGCCAACGAACGGCTCTACGGAGCCTGCGCTCGGCTCAGCGATGCTGAACGCACGCGGGACCGCGGCGCTTTCTTCGGGAGCATCCACGGCACCCTGAACCACATCCTCGTCGGCGATCGGATCTGGATGACCCGTTTCGAAGGCGGCGAGGCGCCTTCCACCAACCTCGACGCGATCCTCTACGGGGACTTCGAAGCGCTGCGAAAGGCCCGCATCGCCGAGGACGCACGAATCGAGGCATACACGGCGTCGCTGACGGCGAGATCCATGGAGGGAACGATCGCCTACGTCAACAACGAAGGGCGCGAGTTCCGGGACCCACTCGCCGTCCTGCTCGCGCACTTCTTCAACCACCAGACGCACCATCGCGGTCAGGTGACCGCGATGGTGGCCCGGACCGACGCGCCCTACCCTGTTCTCGACATGCACCGCGTGCTGATTCCGGAGCCGGGAAAGCCGATCGCGCAGGGTTGAGCGCGCGCCCTCCGAAGATGGAACTTGTCCTCGTGTGCAACTCGACGTACGCGCCCGGGGAGCACAGAAAAACGCCTGTCCGACGGGTGATCCGCTGGAGCGAGTGCAGTCCGCCGACACACGCCCTCGGTCCGCAAGACGAGTCGTGCAACAGCGGATGCGACGAGCGCAAAGCAGGCGGGTCCTGGCTCTTTACTGCGCTGCTTGTACCCACCCGCGAGGGGCATGAATAATCGGTGCCGGTCAATCGCCGATACGATCCGGAGGGGACGTGAACGGTTCATTGGAGATGCGGATCACCGAGCGCGAGCCGTTCGCGGACGGCCATCCCTTCGAGGGCGCCGGTCCCTACGAACGGCTCGTCGGTCGGGCGCACTTCGCCGTCGACCCGGACGCACCGGCGTACGCGGACATCGTCGATCTCGACAAGGTGCGGCGCAATTCCGGTGGCCTCGTCGAGTACGCGACTGACGTCTGCATGCTCAAGCCGGTGGGTCCGGGCAACCGCAGGCTCTTCTTTGGATACGGCAACCGTGGGAACAAGCGCGAGCTCCAGTTCTTCAACGATGCGCCGGCGTCGAACGATCCACGCACCCCGCGCGACGCCGGCAACGGCTTTCTCATGCGCCGCGGGTATACGGTGGTGTGGGCGGCGTGGGAAGGGGACCTGCTGCCGGGCGACGGGCGCATGCTGCTTGACGTGCCGGTGGCGCGCGACGGCGCTGAGCCCCTGACCGGTCTCGTGCGATCGGAGTTCATCGCCGACGGTCCCGGAGTCTCGACCTGCCCCCTGAGCGGGTGGGCGTCCACGCGGAGCTACCCCACCGTGTCACTCGACACGGCGCGAGCACGCCTGACGCGGCGACGCTATGCTGGCGACGCGCGCGAACCCGTCGCAAGCGCTCGTTGGGCGTTCGCACGCACCGAGGGCGGAGTCGGGCTCGACGCGCAAGGGGCCGAGACCGCGCTCGTCGAGTCCGATACCCACATCCACGTCTTCGACGGCTTCGAGCCCGGCTGGATCTACGAGTTGGTCTACACCGCGCGCGACCCCCGGCCCTACGGGATCGGCCACGCGGTGGTGCGTGATCTCGTGAGCTTCCTTCGATACGAAGAGACCGACGGGTGCGGTGCCGCGAACCCCCTCGCCGGAGCCATCGACAAGGCGTACGCGTGGGGGCGTTCGCAGACCGGGCGCTGCATCCGGGACTTCGTCTACCGGGGATACAACGCCGATGCGCGGGGCCGGCGGGTGTTCGACGGCGTGATGCCGCATGTCGCGGGCGCGGGTCTGATGTGGATGAACCATCGCTTCGCCCGCATCGTCAATCCCGCCGGACAGCAGCACGAGGACCACGAGAACTGCGCGGACCGCTTCCCGTTCGCGTACGGATCCTCGGTCGATCACCTGACCGGGCGCGAGGATGCGATCCTGAAGCGTCCCGCGACCGATCCGCTGGTCGTGCACACGCAGAGCGCGACGGAGTACTGGCAGCGGCGCGGGTCGCTCGTGCACACCGATACCGAGGGTCGCGATCTCGAGCCTCCGGGCAACGTCCGCGTTTACCTGTGGGCGAGCTCGCAGCACTTCGCCGATCCGAACACCCTCCGGCCGGCGCGAGGCATTTGCCGGCACTACGTGAACGTCGTTCAGACGTCGATGCTGTTTCGGGCGATGCTCGACGCCCTCGACGCCTGGGCCACTCATGGCGTCGAGCCGCCGGCGAGTCGGATCCCGCGCCGCGCGGACGGGACGCTGGTCGACTACGATGAGTGGAACGCCCGGTTTCCGGACATCCCCGGCGTTATGGTTCCGAGCAGCGCGAACGGCCTGCCACTCTACGACTTCGGCCCGGACTTCGAACGGGGGTTGCTCACCATCGAGCCCCCGGAGGTCGTGGACGCCCGCGGCTACGCGGTCCTCGTGCCCGCCGTGGACGCCGACGGCAACGATGTCGCGGGAGTGCGGGCGCCGATGGTCGAGGCGCCGCTCGGCACCTGTGTCGGCTGGAACCTCCGCGCTCGCGATTTCGGCCACGGTGCGATGCACCAGTTCACCGGCAGCTACCTCCCGTTTCCGGACACCGACTCCGAGGCGGCGATGACCGGCGACCCGCGCGCGTCCGTACTTGCGCGGTACCACAGCGCAGGAGGCTACGCGGACGCCATCGAAGCGGCAGCGCGAAGGCTCGTGGATGAGCGGCTCATGCTCGAGGAGGACGTCGAGCGGGTGGTCGGACGGGCGAAGGACTGGGGCCGACCACTGCATGACGTGCGGTTGTGATGTCAGTTCACGAAATGGGTGCCAAAACTCGGAGAATAGGGCGCGACCCTCACCATCAACGGCAAGGCCGTCGATCCGGTCTGGGACTGGTGCCTCACCTATCCGTTCAACATGCTCGGATACCTGCCGAGCGCGAGTGCGCCGAGCGGGTTCTCGTCTTCGGGGATCCCGACCGGACTCCAGATTGTGGGGGCACCGTACGATGAGGCAACGGTCCTGCAAATCGCCGCCGCACTTGAGCGGGTCCGTCCCTGGCTCGACGTTCCCGGGCGCCGTCCCGGGATTGCCTGAGATCGCGGATCCCCCGGTTCTTTCCCCGGAGGGCACTCCGTCTGCGCTGCCTGGCGGTGCCCCAGGCCTTGAGCTCCGGGTCGGTGTAGACCGCCCGACGCGCCAAAGCCTGCGCACAGACGCCGCACGGCGCAGGTTCAGTCGAACGCGGAGAACACCTCCTCGTCGAGCTCCTGGTACGTCTCCGGCTTCTGCGGCCGGATCTGGGGCGTGAACTCGCTGATCCCGAGGGCGGCGAAGTCGGCGATCCGATCGATGACGTACTGCGGGGAGCCGATCATCGACCAGTCGTTAGGGCCGCGGGCTTCCTTCGCCTCCTTCTCGTCGCGGACGATGCGGATCGGCACGTGCAGGGTTTTCGCGATCTCGTTCGGGTCGCGGCCCACCGCCTCGCAATGGCGCTCGAGCACGCCCGTCAGGTGCCTGACCTGTTCCGGACTCGCAATGATGTTCATGATGTCGCCGTACATCGCGAACGTCTTCAGCGTGCGCTTCTCGCCGGTGCCGCCAACCATGATCGGGATGGGATGGTCGCCGCCCTGGCGCGGTGCGAAAGCGGCCCGCCTGAGCTGGTAGTACTTGCCGTCGAAATCGACCCGTCCATTGGAGTGAAACAGCAGCCGGATGAGCGCGCAGGCCTCTTCGAGGCGGTCCGAGCGCTCGCGCATGGACGGGAAGTCCCAGCCATAGGCCTCGTGCTCGCGGATGTTCCACCCGGCGCCGATGCCGAGCATGACGCGGCCGCCGGAGACGAGGTCGATGGTGGCCGCCATCTTGGCAAGGAGCGCCGGGTTGCGGTAGGTGTTGCCGGAGACGAGGATGCCTAGCTCGAGCTTCTCGGTTACCGCAACGATCGATGCGAGCAGCGTCCAGCCCTCGAGCGTCGGATGCAGCTCGTGCTCCATGATCTCGGCGGTGCGGTGAAGCGGGGGAATGAAGTGGTCGTAGGCGTAGACGCTGGTCCAGCGCCCGGCCTCCATCACCTCCAACACGGCCTTGATCTCGTCCCATGTCGCGTTTTCGTTGACGAGCTGCGATCCGAACACCGTCCCTCTCCCCGTGCGGCTGCGCAGGGCTCGACGAGCCCGCGAAGGCGGTGACTACCCGGTGCAAGGCCGCGCGGACACGCACCCGAGCGCGGCGTTTGCGGGGTCGCCCGCGCCATGATCGCAGACTTCGCATACTTTCTGCGACGACGCGGAAAGGCCAATGGCGCTGACCTGGTGCATCCTCGACATCGAAGCCGACGGACCGACTCCGTGCGCTGGTGCACGGTCACTTGCCGGTGGAGGAAGTTGCACCGAACCTCAACCGCTGGAACGTCGACACCGGGGCGGAACTCGCGGCGCTGAATCGGCTGATCTTCTCGAGGTGAACTCGTAGGTACTTCGTTCCTGGACGTTCGACGTCGACGAATTCCGAGTCCCGGGATCGGCCGAACGAATCAGGCTGCCACCACCTGGTTTGCGCCGTCGACACGGAGCACCTGTCCGCTGACGAAGTCGGCCAGTGGAGAGGCGAAGAACTGGACCGCGCGCGCGATCTCGTCGGGTCGGGCGTGGCGCACCAGACTATTGCTTTCCATCGCGGCCATGAGCTCGGGGTGGGACTGGCCGGTGGCAACGAAGCGGGCGCTCAGGGTTCCGCCCGGGGAAACCATGTTGACGGTGATCCCGTGGGGGCGAAGTTGCTTGGCGAGGCAACGGGTGTAGTGGGTTTGGCCCGCCTTCGCGGCGGCGTAGATGACGCCCTCGTCGGTGCCTTCGAAGCTCGCCACCGAACCGATGTTGACAATGCGCCCGCCGCCTTGGGCGATCATGGCGGGCACCACCCGGCAGCAGCACAGCATGGTGGTGGTGAGATTGCGGTCCGTAACGGCGTGCAGGTCCTCGGGCAGGAAGGAGTACGCGTCGTTGCCCTCGGGCTTGCCCCCGGTGGCTGCGATGTCGCCGCCTGCATTGTTTACCAGCAGGTCGATGGGGCCGAGTTCCGCCTCGATGCGCCCGGCGGCGGCGTCCACTGCGGCGGGATCGCCGAGGTCGCCGTAGACGGTGATGACGGGATTGCCCGCCAAATGGGCGATTTCGTCGGCGACGTGGCGGGTGGAGGGTGCCTCGTCGAACTCGCGGGGGGTGTCTTCGGAGCGCCCGTGTACCGCTACCGAGGCCCCGCAGCAGGCGAGACGCTCCGCAATCGCGCGACCGAGACCCCGGGCCGACGCGGTGATCCAGACCACTTTGTCCTTCAGCATTGCGGGATCGGCGTAGTCCATTGCGGCGGCTCCAGATTCACATTGGTCCCATCGCAGTGTAGTTGCTGGGTTTTCGTGGCGCGAGCGGGAGACTTCGCTGGCGGCGGCACCGCTGTTTCCCGCCGTCGCTTCTGTGCAAGGGGGGAACCACATCTCTGCCACAATGCGTCCCGTTTTCCGTTCGGAACGGGCGATGGCGGTTCTTGAATCTCCGGAGTGGGGGTGCTCGCCCTTCTCGTGCTCGCCGTGCTCGGTCGTAAGCGTGCTCGGTCGTAAGCGATGGAGTGGACGCCCCCCTTTCCACGGCGTCACGATGCGCCAATGAGACCGTCACGCGGTTTGCGGTCAGAGGATAAGGGGAGCGTCCATGCGTTGTGTCTCAGGCCTGTTGGCCCGCGATGCGCGCGGCTCACAACCCCACGTGCTCGACACCGGCCGAGCCTGGGCTAATCAGATCCAGCAAATCGACGTCAAGGTGGGCTAAACTGTCCAGGTTCAGTGGCTCATTCTCGAGACCGGTAGATGGACGGCGACCTCCAACAGAAGATTCACGAGGATCGGATGCTACTGGAAAATCAGTACGCGCATGTGTCGGGCGATGACGGCACATTCGACGCACTTCCAGCGGGTTCAACCCGAGGCCGTCACCACTCGGAGGTGCCGGCGAGGTCGGTACCTGAGATCGATTTGAATTCAATTCGTAGCAGGGTCAACGACGGCGGGCGGCTCTCCAGACGACGGGTTGAGGAAATAGCACGCGACCTCCAGGTCCAATTGTGGGGTATTCGCGCGGAGCTCTTCCCATCCGAGCGCGATGTGGATCCCCTCGCCCTCCTCGACCCTTTCGTGGCTCTTCGGTGCATCGGTTTCCGATGCGATCTGGTCGACTCGCTCGGCCGGCACATGTGGGAGGGGAAGTACCTCGACGTGGCTGGCATCATCGACGATTCCAAGCGGACGGTACAGATCTCTCGCGAGTTCGATTCACCGGTTAGAAAGTTCACTGCGGCGCACGAGCTCGGGCACGCCGTTTTGCATGACGCTCGGGGACTACATCGCGACCGTGCCTTCGATGGAGGCGAACTCCGTCGTCGGCGCGACCGTACGGAACGGGAGGCGGACGACTTCGCCGCGTACTTCCTCATGCCGGAGAGGCTGGTCCGGTCCGCATTCGAGAATGCGTACAAAGCCCGGGAGTTCGTTCTCAACGAGGGTACGGCCTTTGCCCTGAATGCAGGAGACCTGGAATCACTTCGGGCCACCTGCCCCGAGATTCGGGATCTATCCAGACTGCTCGCAGGTACGACTCGCTACGATGGAGTTCAGTTCTACTCTCTTGCGGAACAGTTCGGCGTCTCGGTCGAAGCCATGGCCATCCGTCTCGAGGAGCTGAACCTCATCGAACAGTAGGGGCTTGTTTTGTTGAGGAATGCTGCTCTCAAGTTGACCAGACACAGGGGCTCACCCTCATGCTCAGTGTGAGCCTTGCACCTTCAAGCGGTTCCGAAATTCCCCCGAGAATGCACTCCGGTGTGTCGGATCGGCACGGTTCATCGACGTTGTCCTGCCTCGTCACTCTTCCCTAAACTGCAACCGGTACAGCGATATGGGCGTGCGGGAAGTATCCTTCGAGTTCCAGGTCCTCGATCCGGTACTCGAATAGCGACGAAGCCTTCCGCTTGATCTTCAGGTTTGGAAATGGTCGCGGTTCCCGCTCAATCAATTCCTTTGCCTGCTCAAGGTGGTTCCGATACAGATGCACGTCGAGTCCGTACCACACCACCTCGCGAGGCTGAAGATCCGTCTCTTTTGCCAAGAGAGATAACGTGAGTCCAGCGTTCAAGATATTCCAGCTCATGCCCAGCAGGCAGTCCGCACTGCGTTGCAGGACCGCCAATGACAGTTCCTCGTTCTTCGATACGAAGAACTGGTAGTGCTTGTGGCAGGGAGGCAAGGCCATTCGGTCGAGCTCGCCCACGTTCCAGCCATCCCAGATGATCCGTCGGCTGGTGGGGTTATTCCGGATCTGATCGATGACGTCCTGGACCTGGTCAATTTCCTGGCCTTCGCTAGTACGCCACCTGCGCCATTGCTTCCCGTACACCGGCCCGAGATCGCCCCACTTGTCGGCAAATGCACGGTCCCCGAGAACGCGCGCTTCGAAGTCCTCCTGCGAGATCTCCTCGCCGGTTTCCCGGCGGAACTTCGCAAGGGGCCAGTCTGTCCAGATCCGCACATCCTGCTCGAGCAGCTCACGGATGTTCGTTCCGCCGGACAGCATCCACAGCATCTCCTTGAACGCTGTCTTCCAGAACACTCGCTTGGTCGTGAAAGCCGGGAATCCGTCGGCGAGGTCGAACCGCATCTGGCGTCCGAACAGGGCCAGGGTACCGACGCCGGTCCGATCCATCCGTTCGTCCCCATGCTCCAGCAGCTCCTGGAGCAGGTCGAGATACTGAAACTCGGGATGTCTCTTTTCCTCGGATCGAATCATGACGGCTCCCCGTGCCGCGATCGACGTGGAGTTGACAGGCGAAGATGCGGAGGGGCTCCGTGCCGGTGCCGGTCTGGTGGCTGGCGGACGCCTTCGCGGCGCACCCGGGCCGGCAGGTCGAGATACGGATTCATGATGCCTCGCGCGCGGGCCGACCGGCCCACCACAGCATGGCCGCACCGGCGACGAGCATGGGCACGGACAGGAGCTGGCCGGTGGTCACCCAGCCGAAGGCGAGGTAGCCGATGTGGGCATCGGGCTCGCGGGCGAGCTCGACGACGCACCTCGCCGCCGCGTAGCCGACGAGGAAGAGCCCCGACACGGCCATGCGGGGCCGGGGACGGCGCGAGAACCACCAGAGCACTGCAAAGAGGACCAGGCCCTCGAGGGCCGCCTCGTAGAGCTGGCTCGGATGACGCGCCGCGGGCCCGGCGCCGGGAAAGACCATCGCCCAGGGGACCTCCGCCGGCTTGCCCCAGAGCTCGCCGTTGACGAAGTTGCCGATGCGGCCGGCTCCGAGCCCCGGTGGCACCAGGGGGGCGAAGAAGTCGGCTACCGGGAAGAACCCGAGTCCGTGCTGACGCGCGAACAGCGCCATGGCCGCGATCGATCCGAGGAGTCCGCCATGGAAGGACATGCCCCCCTCCCAGATCCGGACGAGGACGAGGGGATCGGAGACGAAGCGGGAGAAGTCGTAGAAGAGCACGTAGCCGATGCGCCCCCCCAGCACCGCGCCGAGCGCGAAGTAGAACACGAAGTCGTCGACCTGCTGCGGCTTCCATCCCCGCCAGGGTTCCCGCGCGGCGCGGCGCCGGCCAAGCCACCAGCCGATCCCGATCCCGACGATGTAGGCAAGGCCGTACCAGCGGATCGCCACCGGTCCGATCGCGATGGCCACGGGGTCGATATCGGGAAAGCTGAGCACGATCGGCGAGCGGGCGCGGCGGGTCAGGCGACCTCTCCGGAAACCCGGATGATAGTCGATTCCCGCCCGCGGAGACCGCGCTCGGCCCGGTCGAGGCGCCCTCCGGCAGATCGGGACGCGCCGCGCTACAATGCCCTCGGGTGCTGGATCGATGCACAGGGAGAAATCATGGACTCGATCGTTTTCGACACGCACGCGTTCGTGAAGGAGCTGACCGACGCCGGAATGCCGGAGCCGCAGGCCGAGGTGCTGGCACGGACTCACGCGAAGTTGATCGACGAAAAACTCGCCACCAAGCAGGACCTGAAGGCGTTGGAGCTGCGACTGACGCTCCGGCTGGGTTCGATGATGGTGGTGGCAGTCGGAGCGGTCGCGGCGCTCGTCAAGGTCCTATAGGCGGCTCGCTCGGCAACGCCAAAGTTGATCTCCGAGAGGCTGGCCACGAAGCAGGACCTGAAGGAGCTGGAGCTGCGGCTCAAGCACGACCTGACCGTGCGCCTCGGCTCCATGATGGTGGTAGCGGTCGGCGTGTTCGCGGCCTTCGCGAAGCTCCTGTAGCGAGAGATACGGCCCTGCCCGCACGGAGCCGGCCCCACCGCCGCTCCTCTCCGCGGCAAATTGCCGCCCCCCGCGATGCGTGGTAAATCTAGCGGCCAGGTTCAATCCGGACCGACAGGCGCCCGCCGGG
>CAYQVB010000002.1:0-23656 GCA_964420925.1 uncultured Ectothiorhodospiraceae bacterium
TCGGAGGGGTGCCGGCGGGATGCTGGTAGACTCTCGCGGAGGCAGCGGAGACAGAACAGAAACATGTCCGGTGAGGAAGTACGGGTGCGCAAACGGCGGCACCCGGGGTCGGGGAGAGGCCGCGGGGCGCTCGTGCCCAAGGGACGCCAGGTGCGACCCGAGGTGCATGACGAAATCCGCGCCCTGCTCGGCGACCGGCCGCGGCGGCGCGATCTGCTGATCGAGTACCTGCACCTGGTGCAGGACCGCTACGGACACTTGTCGGCCGCCCACCTCGCGGCGCTGGCCGAGGAGATGCGCGTGCCGATGTCCGAGGTCTACGAGACCGCCACCTTCTACGCCCATTTCGACGTCGTCGGCGAAGAGGCGGCTCCGCCCCCGCCCCTGACGGTCCGGGTGTGCGACAGCCTGACCTGCGAGCTGATGGGTGCGGGCGCGCTCATTCGCGAGCTCGAAGCCCATGCCGGGAGCGAGTTTCGGGTGCTGCGCGCCCCGTGCATGGGTCGCTGCCACTGCGCGCCGACCGCGGAGGTGGGGCATCGCCACGTCGACCATGCGAGCGCCGGTGCGGTCCTCGCCGCGGTCGAGGCGGGAGAGGTCCATCCGGTCATCCCGCCTTACCGCGCCTTCGACGAGTACTGCGAGGAGGACGGCGGCTACGCGCTCCTGCGCGCCTGCATCGGGGGCGAACGCGAGGTCGAAGACGTGATCGACATCGTGAGCCGATCGGGGTTGCGAGGCTTCGGTGGCGCAGGATTCCCCACCGGGCGCAAGTGGTCGATCGTGCGCGGCTACCCGGGCCCCCGCCTGATGGCGGTGAACGCGGACGAGGGCGAGGTCGGGACCTTCAAGGACCGCCACTACCTCGAGCGGGACCCGCACCGCTTCCTGGAAGGCATGCTCGTGGCGGCGTGGGCGGTGGACGCCGAGCGCGTGTACATCTACCTGCGCGACGAGTATCCGGCGGTGCGCGAAATCCTGCTCACCGAGATCCCCAAGGTCGAGGCGGCGGGCCTCGCATCGGGAGTCGCGATCGAGCTGCGCCGCGGGGCCGGCGCCTACATCTGCGGTGAGGAGTCCTCGATGATCGAGTCGATCGAGGGCAAGCGCGGACTGCCCCGCCACCGGCCCCCCTATGTCGCCGAGGTGGGGCTCTTCGGGCGTCCGACCCTGGTGCAGAACGTGGAGACGCTCTACTGGGTGCGCGACATCGTCGAGCGGGGCCCGGAGTGGTTCGCAGGCCACGGCCGTCACGGCGGCAAGGGGCTTCGCAGCTTCTCGGTTTCCGGGCGGGTCAGGGAGCCGGGAGTGAAGCTCGCTCCCGCCGGCATCACGCTCCGGGAGCTGGTCGACGAGTACTGCGGGGGGATGCAGGAAGGCCACACGCTCAAGGGCTATCTCCCCGGCGGCGCCTCCGGGGGCATCCTGCCCGCGAGCATGGCCGACCTGCCGCTCGAGTTCGGGCAGCTCGAGAAGCACGGCTGCTTCGTCGGCTCCCACGCGGTGGTGGTGATGAGCGATCGGGACGACATCAAGGCGGCGGCGCTGAACCTCATGCGCTTCTTCGAGGACGAGAGCTGCGGCCAGTGCACGCCCTGCCGGGTCGGCACCGAGAAGGCGGTCGAGCTGATGGCGCAGGCGAAATGGGACGAGCCCCTGCTCGTGGAGCTCGGCCAGGCGATGACCGACGCATCGATATGCGGTTTGGGACAGGCCGCGGCGAATCCGCTAAATTCGGTGCTCAGGTACTTCCGCGAGGAACTGGAATGAGCGAGGCGGTGCGCTTCTCGCTGGACGGCGTCGAGGTCGAGGCCCGGTTGGGCGAGACGATTTGGCAGGTGGCGAAACGCTGCGGCACGCCGATCCCCCACCTGTGCCACGCCGACGAGCCCGGCTATCGCGCCGACGGCAACTGTCGCGCGTGCATGGTGGAGATCGAGGGGGAGCGGGTGCTCGCCGCATCGTGCATCCGCACCCCGGGCCCGGGGATGAAGGTCAGCACCGCGACGGAGCGTGCCCGCTCGGCGCGCAACCTGGTGATGGAGCTGCTGGTCGCGGACCAGCCCGCTCGGGAGGTGGCGCACGACCCGGCCTCGAAGCTCTGGCGCTGGGCCGAGGACATGGAGGTGACCTCGAGCCGATTCCCGAGCCGGCCCGCGCCCGATCCCGATGCGAGCCACGTCGCGATGCGGGTCAACCTCGATGCCTGCATCCACTGCAACCTGTGCGTGCGCGCCTGCCGCGAGGTGCAGGTGAACGACGTCATCGGGCTCGCCTACCGCGGCCACGGCTCCAAGATCGTGTTCGATTTCGACGACCCGATGGGCGCGAGCACCTGCGTCGCGTGCGGGGAGTGCGTCCAGGCCTGCCCCACCGGGGCGTTGATGGAGGCGGCGCTGGTGGACGAGAACGGAGTGGGCCGCAGCGAGCCCCTTCGGGAGGTGGCGAGCGTCTGCCCCTACTGCGGGGTGGGTTGCCAGATCAACTACCAGATCGAGGACAACCGGATCGTCGCGGTCCAGGGCCGCGACGGACCCGCCAATCAGCAGCGCCTCTGCGTCAAGGGCCGCTTCGGCTTCGACTATGTGAGTCATCCCCACCGCCTGATCCGGCCCCTGATTCGCCGGGACGACGCGCCCAAGCACGCCGAGTGCGAAGTCGATCCCGCGAATCCTTTCACCCACTTCCGCGAGGCGTCGTGGGAGGAGGCGCTGGATATCGCGGCCGAGGGCCTTCGCCGGGTGCGCGACCGGGACGGTTCGGTGGCGATGGCGGGCTTCGGCTCCGCCAAGGGCTCGAATGAGGAAGCCTACCTGGTGCAGAAGCTGATCCGCACCGGCTTCGGCACCAACAACGTCGACCACTGCACCCGGCTGTGCCACGCCTCGTCGGTAGTGGCGCTCCTCGAGGGCATCGGTTCGGGGGCGGTGACCGCGCCCTTCACCGCCTGCGCGGACGCCGACGTGATCATCGTGACCGGCGCCAACCCGACCGAGAACCATCCCGTGGCCGCCACCTTCTTCAAGCAGGCCGCGCGCGCCGGCAAGACCCTGATCGTCATGGACCCGCGCGGCCAGGCGCTGCGAAAGCACGCCACCCACATGCTTCAGTTCACCCCGGGCACCGACGTCGCCCTGCTGAACGCGCTCCTCAACGTCATCGTGAGCGAAGGGCTCTACGACCGCCAGTACGTCGAGGCCAACACCGAGGGCTTCGAGAGCCTCAAGCGCCACATCCGGGACTTCACTCCCGAGGCGATGGCGCCGGTGTGCGGGATCGACGCGGAGACCCTGCGCGAGGTCGCGCGCTGCTACGCGGGCGCGGAGCGCGGCATCATCTTCTGGGGCATGGGAATCTCGCAGTCGGTGCACGGCACCGACAACGCGCGCTGCCTGATCGCGCTTTCCATGGTGACCGGTCACGTCGGACGCCCGGGCACCGGGCTGCACCCGCTTCGCGGGCAGAACAACGTGCAGGGCGCCTCGGACGCGGGGCTCATCCCCATGGTCTTTCCCGACTACCAGTCGGTGGAGGCGGCCGACGTGCAGGCGCGCTTCCGCGACGCCTGGGGCACGCCGCTCGATCCCAAGCGAGGGCTCACCGTGGTCGAGATCATGGATGCGGTCCACGCCGGGGTGATCAAGGCGATGTACGTCATGGGCGAGAACCCGGCGATGTCCGACCCGGACGTCGAGCACGCGCGGGAAGGGCTCGCGAAGCTCGAGCATCTCGTGGTGCAGGACATCTTCCTCACCGAGACCGCGTTTCACGCCGACGTGGTGCTGCCCGCCACCGCGTGGCCGGAGAAGGAGGGCACCGTCACCAACACCAACCGCCAGGTGCAGATGGGGCGCATCGCGCTCGAAACGCCCGGCGATGCGCGCCAGGACTGGTGGATCATCCAGGAGCTCGCCCGGCGCATCGGTCTCGACTGGCGCTATGGCGGCCCGGCGGACGTGTTCGCCGAGATGAAGACGGTGATGCCCTCCCTCGACAATATCACCTGGGATCGCCTGCAGGACGAGAGCGCCGTCACCTACCCCTGCGATGCGCCGGACCGTCCCGGCCACGACATCGTCTTCGGCGACGGCTTCCCGACCCCGGACGGGCGCGCGAAGCTGGTGCCGGCCTCGATCGTGCCCCCCGACGAGCAACCGGACGACGAGTACCCGATGATTCTCAGCACCGGGCGGATGCTGGAGCACTGGCACACCGGCGCGATCACCCGCCGGGCCACGATGCTGGACGCGCTGGAGCCCGAAGCGGTGGCGAGCCTCGCCCCGCGCACGCTCGCGAGGCTCGGCGTCTCCACTGGCGGCCGGGTCCGCATCACCACGCGCCGCGGCGCCATCGAGCTCCTGGCCCGCGCGGATCGGGCGGTGCCGGAGGAGATGGCCTTCATCCCCTTCTGCTTCGCCGAGGCCGCCGCCAATACGCTCACGAACCCCGCCCTCGATCCCTTCGGCAAGATTCCGGAGTTCAAGTATTGCGCGGCCCGGGTGGAGCGGGTGGAAAAGGCGGCCGCCGCCTGAAGCGGTGGCCCCCAGAAATGCCCCTGACTTCCCACGGAGGGCTCGATCCCCTGCCCTGCGCTCGATGCTATGCTTACTACCCGCGGCCATCCGGAAGGCCGATACACTCCAGGGAGGAACGCATGAGCGCTACGGCAATGTATCGCGCGCTGGTCGATGCCGGTGCGAACGAGGATCTGGCAAAGGACGCGGTGGAGAACGTGGTTTACGCCCCCGAAGCAGCCACCAGGTCGGACATCGCGGAGTTCCGAGCCGCCACCAAGATTGACTTGGCGGAGCACCGGGAAGCTACTCGGTCGGACATCGCGGAACTCCGGGTGGAAATGGCGGAGTTCAAGACAGAGATCAGGTCGGACCTTTCGGCGCTCAGAGTCGACATGGAGCTCGGTTTCCGGGCAATGACCTGGCGCTTCGTGGGGCTGCTGATTGCGACGCAAACCCTGCTCTTCGCGGCGCTCCGGATGACCGGCACCGCCTGAGTCACCTGTTGCCCGACCTGGTTCACCCGGGCCGGCCAGTCACTCCTCACCGAGCGGGCGGAGACGACGAAGGACCGCTCGTAAGTTGCTGCACGCGCTCGCGCAGCCGGTTCTTCTGCACCTTCCCCATCGCGTTTCGGGGAAGTTCGTTCACGATGTAGAGCGCCTTGGGCACCTTGTAGCCGGCGAGAACGGTCTTGAGGCCCGCGATGATCGCGGGCGGGTCGAGCCCGTCTTCGGGCCTGGCGGGCACCACCACTGCCGTCACCCGTTCCCCCAGGTCCTCGTCGGGGATCCCGATGACCGCGGACTCCTGCACTCCCTCGACGCGGTCGAGCAGGCTTTCCACCTCTTTCGGGTAGACGTTCAAGCCTCCGCTGATGATGAGGTCCTTCTCCCTTCCGACGAGCGTGAGATAGCCGTCGGCATCGAGGAATCCGAGGTCGCCGGAACGGAAGTATCCGTCGGCGGTGAAGTCCAGCGATTGTCGATCGCCCATTCCCCAGTACCCGCCGAAAACATTCGGCCCCGTGAACTCGACCGCTCCGGTTTCTCCCGAGGGAAGTGCCTGCCCGGCGTGGCCGACCACCCGCAGGTCGACGCCGGAAAGCGGAGTCCCCACCGTGCCCACCTTGCGTTGCCCTTCGAGCGGATTGGAGGTGACCATGCCGGACTCGGTCATTCCGTAGCGTTCCAGGATCCGATGGCCGGTGCGCTCGCGAAATGCCTCGAAGGTCCGGGTTAGCAGGGGAGCGGAGCCGGATACGAAGAGGCGCGTCGCCCGGCAGGCCGCCACGTCGAGCCCCGGATGCTGGAGCAGGCGCACGTAGAAGGTCGGCACGCCCATGAACACGGAGCTCCGGGGCAGGTAACGCAGCACTTCGTCGGCATCGAACATCGGCAGCATCATCATCGACGCCCCGCATTGCAGCACGCAGTGGCAGGCGACGAAGAGACCGTGGGTGTGGAAGAGGGGCAAGGCGTGCAGGAGCACGTCACTCCCCCGAAACCCCCAGGCGCGTTGCAGGACCTCGGCATTGGACGCGAGGTTCCGATGGCTCAGCACCGCGCCCTTGGGACGCCCGGTAGTGCCGGAGGTGTAGAGCAGCGCCGCCGGATCGCCGGACGCGCAGACGACGCTGTCCTCCAGGGGCGAGAAGGTTTCCGCCGCATCGGTCAGGGTGCCTTCGCCGTCGCGGTCGAGGCAGAGCACCGAGCCCACCCGGCGCCGGGAGGCGAGCGGCTCGAGCTTCCCCCGGGACTCCGGGCGGCATACGAGCAGCGCCGGCTCCGCATCGCCGAGAAAGAAGTCGATCTCCGCTTCCGGGTAGGCGGGGTTGAGAGGGAGATAGACGAGGCCCGCCCGCAGACAGGCAAGGTACAGGAACAGCGCACGGGGGGACTTCTCCACTTGCACCGCCACTCGATCGCCTTTCGTCAAACCCAGGCTCCGCAGGCAGGCGGCGATCCGTCCCGTTTCGCGCTCGAGATCGGCGTAGCCGAGCCGGGTGCCGGACGGGGTCTCGACGAAGGGACGTCCGAGATCGGAAGGGAAGCGGGCCCGGAAGCGCTCGTAGAGGTTGGCGTTCACAGCAGGGGAGGGCGAGGTTTCCGCTGGCGTCGCGGCGTTGCGCTTACCATAGCCGCAGCATCCGGGAGGCGCGAGCCGCTCTTCCCGATTCGGGCGACGAGGCTCGCTCGGGACATCGAGCGACGCGGGCCTCGAGGCTACGGCGGGTCCTCGGCGCCCCAACGCCCCAGCGTGGGGGCCTGCCGCGGGTCGAGCACGGGCCCGCGCCGAGTACAAGAACCCGATCCGCTCCCGCCACCGCTCGAATCCGGGACGGCGGGAAAGAGCGCCGCGAGCGCCGCGGCAGTGTCCGGGCAGGATACGGCCTTCGCGAGGACCGCTTCGTCGAGCACCTCGGCTCGTCCGGCCTCCGCCCGAAGATAGATCCGGGCAGTGCACGGATCGGCGAAATCGACTCGGGCGAGGCGGGCGGTGCAGGCGCGCAGGAAGTCGGTGTTGCGTGCGGGAGCGAGTCGGGAGGGGGAGGGGTAGACCGCGTCGGGACCACGGGCATGGACGTTGATCTTCCGGTAACGGTCGATGTCAAGCATGGCCGGCACGTCGAGCACCACCAGGGCGCCGTGATCGCCGAACGCGATGGTGCGCGGCGCATCTCCGTGCGGGACGCCATTGTCGAGGAACTCGTAGTGCACGTTCCTCTTGTCGTCCCGGGCCCAGGTGAACAGCAGCTCCGGCATGCCGGTGAAGGCTTCGATGTTGTGATGGAGGAGGTCGTCCACGGTCTTGTAGCGACCCACCCGCAAACCGCGCTCCCATGCCCGTTCCACTGTGGCGTGCGGGGGAGTCACCATGAAGAAAAGGTAGATGTCGGTGCCGAAACGCGTGAGCAGGTTGCTCCCCGGCTCGTCGGATTCCGGCGCGAAGCTGTCGAAACGAAAGCGGTCGATCAGGAGGTGGGGCATCTTCCCCCGCGCCGCCTTCTCCGCCATGTAACGATCGAGCTTGCGATCGACGATGGCGAGCTCCTCGCCGGTGAGCATGCCGGCATAGCGATGCGCCTCGCCGAGCGCGTCGTAGTCGAGCAGGTACTTGCGGAAGATATCCGGGCTCAGCACCGCAAAATCCGCCCAGTCCACCCCGAGATGCCCGGCGAGCGCGCGCTGCCGCAGGCGCATGCTGCTCTTGCCGGAAGCCGAGGCCCCCTTGCAGTTCATGACCACCGGTCGTTCCTGGGCGGGCAGACGGCGCAGGCCCTCCGCGTCGATCGCGGCTTCAATGCCCGGTTCGATGAGCGCACCCATGCGTTCGCTGCCCACCTCGTTGCACACTCGATCGGCGGCCATGCGCGCGAGCAGGTCCCTGTCTCCGACGATTCGCCCGTGGCGCGCGCGAATCGCGTCGACCACCTGAACCAGGGCTCGATACGTCTCCTCCTCGCCACGTTCTCCCTCGGTCCCTCGGCGGCGCCACGCGGCGAGCGCAGCGTCCTCCCGCTCGACCCGTGACCGAGAGCCCTCTGGAGGAGACCGGGAAGTCGAAAGGCCAAGACGCGCTCCCAAGCCCCGTCGAGGGGTGGGAGGCGAGGTCTCGAGGGCTGCGAGCACTTCGTCGAGGGCGGCGCTCGCCCTTGCCAGGACACGTGCGCGCAAGGCCTCGTAGCCGGCATCGAGGGTGCCGGACAGGGAGTCGAAGCAGCGCTCTTCGATGGTGCGCGCGACGCGGCGGAAATTGACGCCGAGTGCGTCCGTGTCCTCTTCGTCCGGAATGGAAAGGTTCGCCGCAACGCGGATCAGAAGCTCGTGCACCGCGAGACGGCGGGGCCGAAATGCGACCAGTTCGACTTCGGGCAGGCCCGTGAAATCCGAGAGCTCCCGGACTTCGGCCAGGGAGCTGAAAGCGTTTTCCGGACGGAACAGCGTGCAAAGCGGCTGCACCGCTCGGGGCATCGGGGAGCGCAGGCCGGGATTCCAGGGACCGGGTGCGGGCGGAGGCCCGTCATTCCCACGCTTCACGAAGCTCGGGCCTCGGCAACGAAGAATGTGAAGTCGAGGAAGTTGACAGCCTGTGTTGGATTTCCGGGTTCAATCCGATGGGAGGGCGATCGCAGGTCGCTCGGCCCGGTCGATTCTCCCGCGTCGGCAGGCACCCCTGGAGAGCTCTGTTTCACGGTAGCCATGCTGAAGTTCATTGTGGTATACCGAATATCGCATACCAGAAGAAGCGAAGCTCGCGGCCGCCCCTCGGCGGCTGCCGTCAACGATTCCGACGGAGTCTGCCGTCCGGAACCCCAGAGAAACTCAATACTTGGAGGAACCAATGAACCCCTTGAAGCGCACTTTCGCCATTCTCGTCACCGGCGTCTTCACCCTCGCCGCGGGCTTGCTCACCGCCTCCGGTGCTGCGTTCGCATGGGAGCCGAAGAAGCCGGTCGAGTTCATCATCATGGCCGGTACCGGTGGCGGCGCCGACCAGATCGCACGTCTGCTGCAAGGACTGATCGAGAAGAAGGACCTGTCGCCGCGGCCCTTCATCCCGATCAACAAGCCGGGTGGCTCAGGCGCCGAAGCGCTGCGCTACCTGCAGGACAAGGCCGGTGACGAGCACACGGTCCTGGTCACTCTGAACAGCTTCTACACGACTCCGATCATCCAGGAGGAGCTCGGCGTCGACGTGAGTCAGTTCACCCCGATTGGCCGCATGGCGCTCGACACCTTCCTGCTGTGGGTGCATACCGACCGTGCGGACATCACCGACCTGGACAGCTACGTCGCCGCCGTCAAGGCTGCCGGCAAGGAGTGGAAGGTCGGCGGCACCGGCAGCGGGCAGGAGGACTCCATCCTGACCGCGATGATGGAAGCCGCGTTCGACTACGAGGTGACCTACATCCCCTTCCCCGGCGGCGGCACGGTGGCGAAGAACCTGGTAGGCCAGCACATCGACTCGACCGTCAACAACCCGTCCGAGCAGAACGAGTTCTTCCGTGCCGGCAACACCAAGCCGCTCGTGCAGTTCACGGGCGAGCGCATGGCAGCCTATCCCGACGTTCCCACCGCAAAGGAGCTCGGAGTGGACATCGAGTACTACATGCAGCGTTCGATCAACGGGCCTCCGGGCATGTCGGCCGAGGCGCAGGCGTGGTACATCAACCTCTTCGAGACCCTCTACAACTCCGAGGAGTGGCAGCAGTTCTGCATCGACGACGGTCTCGATTGCACCGAGTGGGTTGCGGGCGAGGACCTCGGAAACTTCCACGCGGCGCAGATCACCCGGCACCGTGACCTGATCGCACAGGTCGGAGCGGCCGCCATTACCGGCGAGTAGTTCCCCTGCCGGTTGCTCTCATGCCGGGCGGGACGGCGCTCCCCAAGCGCGGTCCCGCCCGGTGACTGCATCCGGAAGGGATGCGTCCACTCTCCCAAGGCAGGCGCCGACATGACCGTTCGCACCGCCGAGCTCGTGATGGCCATCGTGACCATCCTGTGCTCCATCGGCCTGATGGTGAAGAGTGCCGAGCTCAACATCGGCTGGATTGAAGATCGCGGCCCGGGCTCCGGTGCGTGGCCCTTCTGGTTGTCGCTCGGCATGCTTCTGGTCTCGGTGGCGACGCTGGTGCGCTGGTTCCTTCGCGCGACGCCGGAGTCCCGTTCGCAGGAGCCGTACATCACGAAGGACAACGCCATCGTCGTCGGCATATCGGTGGTCGCGATCCTGCTGCTGCTGCTCGCCACGCATTTTGTCGGACTCTACGTCTCGTTGGTCCTGTTTCTCCTGTTCTACTTGCGGTTCATCGGCCGGCATTCCTGGCCGGTGAGCGGAGTCCTGACCGTTGCGATACCGGTGTTCATCTTCTGCCTCTTTGAATGGGCGTTGAAGATTCCGCTGCCAAAAGAAATCACCGAGCCCTTGTTCTATCCCATCTACGACTTGATGTATTCCTGAAGGCGCATCCGGAACGGTGGATACGGTACTGACATTGCTGGCCAGCGGCCTCGTCGAGGCGGTGCAGCCGGTCAACCTGATGATGATCGTTCTCGGGTGCTCGATCGGGCTCTTGATAGGGGCGATGCCGGGGCTCGGTTCGGTCAACGGCGTAGCGATCCTGCTGCCGATCACGTTTCTCGTGCCGCCAACCGCGGCAATCATCTTTCTTGCCGCGATCTACTACGGTGCGATGTACGGCGGCGCCATCAGCTCGATTACGCTCGGCATCCCGGGCGCCTCGACCGCGGTCGCGACCGTGTTCGACGGCCGCCCGCTCGCGCAGGCCGGCAAGGCGGACAAGGCGCTGACCGCGGCCGCGGTAGCCTCGTTCATCGGCGGCACGATTTCCGTTGTCCTGTTCACGCTGTTCGCGCCGCCACTGGCCGAGTTCGCGCTCAAGTTCGGACCCCCCGAGGAGTTCGCGCTCATGGTGCTCGCGTTCGCGACCTTCATCGGGCTCGGCGGCGACGACATTCCAAAGACGCTTTTCTCGATTCTGATCGGCCTCGTTCTGGCGACCGTCGGCCTCGACATCATTTCCGGGAAGCCGCGTCTGATCTTCGGCGACATATCGGGTTTTCTGCACGGCGTGAACTTCCTGGTGCTCGCCATCGGCATCTACGGCATCGGTGAAATGCTGTGGACGCTGGAGCAGACCCAGGGCAGCGTGAAGGTGCACAAGGTCAAGATGTCGTTCTCCAGGTTGCTCCACAACCTGCAGGACGTGAAGCACTACATCGGCACCACCTCGCTCGGATCGGCGATCGGCTACTTCGTCGGAACCTTGCCGGCCGCCGGAGCCACCCCGGCCTCTCTGATGTCCTATGGGCTGGCGAAAACCTTCTCCCGCGACCCGGACTCCTTCGGCAAGGGCAACATCGCCGGGGTGGCTGCTCCCGAAGCCGGCAACAACGCGGCCTCCACCGGTTCGATGCTGCCGATGATCACCCTCGGTATTCCGGGGTCACCGACTACGGCGATCCTGCTCGGGGGCATGATCATCTGGGGCCTGCGGCCGGGGCCCTTGCTCTTCTCCGAACATCCCGACTTCGTCTGGGGGCTCATCGGATCTCTCTACATCGCGAACTTCGTGACCCTGCTGATCAACCTGGCGTTCATTCCGATATTCGTCAGGGTGTTGACGATGCCGTTCACGATCCTGGCGCCGGTAATCTTCGTCTTGTGTATCGTGGGCGGTTACGCACCGACCCAGACCATGCACGACGTGTGGCTGATGTTCCTGTTCGGCGTGGCCGGCTACCTGTTGCGCAAGCTGAACTACCCGGTCGCGCCGGCGGTGCTCGCCATCGTTCTCGGGCCGCTGGCGGAGCGTTCCCTGCGGCAGTCTCTGCTGGCTTCGCAAGGCGATCCTCTGATTTTCGTCGAGCGGCCGCTGTCGGCCATCTGCATAGCCATTGCCGTGTTGCTGGCCTGTTATCCATTGATCCGGAAGTTCAGGCGTCGCAGGTCTTGAGCGACCCGACGTTTTCCGGATGTAAGCGAAATGGGGGAGTCTGCTGCCTGGGCCTCGCTTTTGTCGCAGTTTCGATGCGATGCCATGGTGGTCATTGCCGAGCGGGTTGGGTGGTTGGCGGGTGTCGAATAGGAAGTGGCGGCTCGAGTTGTTCGAGAACCGCTTTCGGAGCACGAGCTGCACATACGAGATGTCGGAACAATTGATGAGAATGTCCTGATGGCCGTCGCGAACCTGTCATTGAAACCGGTTGAAGGCCCGGTCGTGCTCAAGAAGCGCATCTATGAAGAGCTGAAGGCCGCGATCACGTCCATGAATGTGTATGCGGACGATCAGCAGCTCCGCCTCGACGAGCGCCAGCTCTCGGAGGATCTGGGGGTGAGTCGCACCCCCGTCCGCGAGGCGTTTTGCAGGCTCGAGAACGAAGGCTTCGTGGAGACCATCCCGCGCAGGGGCGCTTTCGTGGCCCGCAAGACGAAGCGGGAAGTGCTCGAGATGATCACCGTGTGGGCGGCTCTCGAGAGCATGGCGGCGCGGCTCATCACCGAGAATGCAACCGGAGAGGAGATCGCTACATTGAGAGAGATGTTCTCGACCTTTGGCGAGAATGGCGCGGTCCAGGCACGCATCGACGAGTACTCGGAGACCAACATCGCGTTTCACCAGGAGATGTTCCGCCTCAGCCGGTGTGACCTTCTCGGGACGATCACCGAGAACCTGTTTCTCCACATGCGTTCCATTCGCCGTCGCACGATCGGCGACGACGACCGCGCGCAGCGCTCGATCATCGATCACATCCACATCATCGAAGCGCTGGAAACACGGGACGCCGAGCTCGCCGAGCGTCTGGCGCGTGAACACACCCTGAACCTGGCCAGACACGTAGAGGAGTACGTCGATTGGCTGGATTGAAGCCCTGTATCAGCCGGCGGCCTCGACCATGGTCGGGCCGCATCGACCGAGGAGTTTCGATATGGCAGTAAGTGAACGAGAGGCCGCCGCGAGGTCGCGGACTGCGGAAGATACCTTGGCGCAGAAGAGCCGGGACGAGAGCGTAGTGTCCGGTGGGCATCTCGTGGCGAAAGCGCTCAGGAACGAGGGCGTCGACACCATCTTCACGCTCTGCGGTGGCCACATCATCGACATCTATGACGGATGCATCGACGAGGGCATCAAGGTGGTGGACGTGCGCCACGAGCAGGTGGCGGCACACGCCGCCGACGGATACGCGCGCCAGACCGGACGCCTCGGATGCGTCGTCACCACCGCGGGTCCGGGTTGCACCAACGCGGTGACCGGCATCGCCACCGCATTCCGATCCGAGAGTCCGGTACTGCACATCGGTGGACAGGCCGCGCAGAGCCAGCACCGCATGGGGGGCCTTCAGGATCTTCCCCACGTCGACATGATGCGCCCGATCACGAAGTTCTCTTCCAGCGTCGCCTCTACCGAGCGCATTGCCGACATGGTTGCGATGGCGGCGCGGGAGTGCTTCGCGGGCGCTCCCGGTCCCAGCTACCTCGAGATCCCGCGCGATGTGCTCGATCGGGAGGTCGCCATCGAGAAGGCGGTGCTCCCGGAGGCGGGGCGATACCGGGCGTCGACCCGATCCTGCGGCGATCCCGCCGACATCGAGCGGCTTGCCGACCTGCTGGTCAACTCCGAGCGTCCCGCGATCCTTCTCGGCACCCAGGTGTGGGCGGCGCGCGCGCACGAGGAGGCGATCGCGCTGGTGCGCGGACTCAACCTCCCCGCGTACATGAACGGCGCGGGTCGCGGACTGCTGCCGCCGGGCGACCCGCACTGCTTCCACCGTACCCGGGGCGATGCCTTCAAGCGCGCCGACGTCATCGTCATCGTCGGCACCCCTTTCGATTTCCGCATGGGCTACGGGAAGCGCCTCAGCGCGGCGGCGACCATCGTGCAGATCGACCTCGACTACCGCACCGTCGGCAAGAACCGGGACGTCTCGCTGGGCGTCGCGGGGGATCCGGGCGCGGTCCTCGCCGCGGTGCTCGCGGCGGCGAGCGGGCGCGCGGGTAACCGCGCGCGTACGCGCCAGACCTGGCTCGACGAGCTCCGTGCGCTCGAGGTGCAGAAGACCGAGAAGCTGATGCCGCTCTTCCGATCCGACAAGAGCCCGATCAGCCCCTATCGCGTGGCCTGGGAGCTGAACGAATTCCTGACTCCCGACACTGTGTACATCGGTGATGGCGGCGACGTGGTGACCATAAGCGCCCAGGCCGTGCAGCCGCGGGCGCCGGGGAACTGGATGGACCCCGGAGCCCTGGGCTCGCTCGGCGTCGGCACCGGCTTCGCGCTCGCGACCGGTCTCGTGCATCCGCAGAAGGAGGTCTTGTGCTACTACGGCGACGGCTCCTTCGGCATGACCGCCTTCGACATGGAGACCGCCAACCGATTCGGTGCGCCCTACCTCGCCGTGGTCGGCAACAACTCGGCGATGAACCAGATTCGCTACGGCCAGATCGCGAAGTACGGCGAGGAGCGCGGCGACATCGGGAACCTGCTCGGTGACGTGCCCTTTTCCAAGTTCGGCGAGATGCTGGGCGGCTACGGTGAGGAGGTGCACGACCCGAACGAAATCGCCCCCGCGCTGCAGCGCGCGCGCGAGGCGATAGCTCGCAGCGGCAAGTCGGCGGTGGTCAACATCTGGGTCGATCCCGCGGAGTACGCTCCGGGGACGAGAAACCAGACGATGTACAAGTAAGGACCGGATACGTCGGCCCGCAAACACGAAACCTCATCACGACAGGATTGGATGGAGCAGCCCCCATGGCCAAGGCACTCGAAGGCGTGCGCATTCTCGACATGACTCACGTGCAGTCCGGACCGACCTGCACGCAGTTGCTGGCGTGGTTCGGAGCGGACGTCCTCAAGGTGGAACGTCCGGGTGTCGGCGATGCGACCCGCGGGCAGTTGCGCGACCTGCCCGAGGTCGACAGCCTCTACTTCACGATGCTGAACCACAACAAGCGCAGCATCACCCTGAACACCAAGACCGAAGCAGGGCGCAGGATTTTCGGGCGTCTCATCGAAGAGTGCGACGTGCTGGTGGAGAACTTCGCTCCGGGAGCCCTGGACCGCATGGGGTTCACCTGGGAGCGGATCCGGGAGATCAATCCCCGAATCATCTACGCCTCGGTCAAGGGATTCGGCCCGGGGCCCTACGAGGACTGCAAGGTGTACGAGAACGTCGCCCAATGCACCGGAGGCGCCGCGAGCACCACCGGCTTCGACGACGGTCCGCCGCTGGTGACCGGGGCGCAGATCGGAGACTCCGGCACCGGGCTCCACCTCGCGCTCGGCATCGTCACCGCGCTCTACCAGCGCGAGCGAAGCGGACGAGGACAGCGCGTGGTGTGTGCGATGCAGGACGGCGTGCTCAACCTCTGCCGGGTCAAGATGCGCGACCAGCAACGCCTCGCGCACGGGCCGCTGAAGGAGTATCCGCAATACCCGAATGGAAGCTTCGGAGACGCGGTCCCGCGTTCGGGCAATGCCTCCGGCGGCGGGCAGCCGGGATGGGTGGTCCGGACCAAGGGGTGGGAGACCGACCCCAACGCCTACATCTACGTCATCACCCAGGCGGCGGCCTTCCCCGCACTCGCAAAGGCGATCGGACGGGAGGACTGGCTCGAGGATCCGGAGTGGAGCACTCCGGCGGCGCGTCTGCCGAAGCTGGACCAGGTCTTTGCCGAGATCGAGAAGTGGACCATGACCAAGGACAAGTTCGAGATCATGTCCATCCTCAACCCCTTGAACGTGCCCTGCGGGCCGATACTCTCCATGCAGGAACTGGCGGAGGAGGCGTCGCTTCGCGCCACGGGGACGGTGGTCGAAGTGGATCACCCCACCCGCGGCAAGTACCTGAGCGTCGGCAATCCGATCAAGCTCTCGGACTCCCCGTCCGAGGTCGAACGTTCGCCGCTGCTCGGCGAGCACACGACCGAGATCATGCGCGATGTGCTCGGCTACAGCGACGGCGAGATCGAGTCCGCCCGCCGAGAGGGCGCTATCGGCGGCGAAAACGTGGAGAAGGCGGCAGCCTGAAGGGGGCGGCGTGCGCATCATCGTCAACGGCCAGCAGGCCTTCGGGAAGAGCGTGCTCGAGGCGCTCGTCGATCGGGGCGAAGACGTGGTGGCGGTCTACTGCGCACCCGACCAAGAGGGAAGAAGACCGGACCCCCTCAAGGAGTGCGCGCTCGAACGGGGGATCCCCGTATTTCAGCCCCGCTCCTTCCGCCGTCCCGAGGTGCGCGAGCAGATGGCGTCGCTCGCGCCCGATCTCTGCGTGATGGCGTACGTTACCTTGTTCGTCCCCGAGGCGGTTCTGAACCTCCCCACTCTGGGCAGCATCCAGTATCACCCCTCCCTGTTGCCGCGCCATCGCGGCCCGAGCTCGATCAACTGGCCCATCATCTGGGGCGAGTCGCAGACCGGACTCTCGATCTTCTGGCCCGACGAGGGTCTGGACGAAGGCCCGGTGCTGATGCAGCGAAGGGTCGAGATCGACGATTCCCACACCCTGGGAACCCTCTACTTCAATCACCTCTTTCCCATGGGCGTGGATGCACTCATGGAAAGCGTCGAGAAGGTGCGGAGCGGAACCGCTCCGAAGCAGGAGCAGGACCATTCCGCCGCGACCTACGAGGGCTGGTGCCGACACGAGCTGGTGCAGGTGAACTGGCACCTGCCCCTGCAGACGACCTGGAACCTGGTGAGGGGAGCCGATCCGGCTCCCGGCGCCTGGACCACCTTCGAGGGCGCGGTGCTCAAGCTGCATGACGCCGAGAAGATCGCGGAGGCGAAGAGCATTCAGCCCGGCGAAGTGAGCGCGGTGGACTCCGAGTCACTGACGCTTGCGGCGCCGAACGGACAACTGAAGGTAAAGCGGGTGCGGCCCTCCGGCGGCAGGAAGATGAGCGCCGGACAATGGGCGGCGGAGGTCGGCTTGAAGCCGGGTGCGCGCTTCGGCACCGGTCGGATGTGACCGGCAATCGGTACGCGAGGGAATCCCCCCGAGACCGTGTAGTTCCCGTTGGTTGCACAGCTTCGGCCAGCGTGAAGTCGCCCTGGTGGCGGAGTGCGCACGCGGGAACCACAGCCGAAGGAGTGACCTTGGCGCCTCCCGAGTGCAAGCAGAGCGATCCCGCTGGACGTTGACTACCCCGGGCGATCGCCGGCGACGATCACCCGGTGCATGACCCTGCGCTTCCCGTGGTAGTCGTTGATCGCGTAGTGCTGTACGCAGCGGTTGTCCCAGATCGTCAGGGTTCCTCGCTTCCACCGCAGGCGGAATCCGAGCTCGGGCCGGACCGCCTCGCGACACAGGTGCAGGATCAGGGGAAGGCTCTCCTCGCGGGTCATGCCGCGGAAGTGGAGCGTATGGGTCTCGTTGATGTAGAGCGCCTTGCGACCCGTTTCAGGATGGGTGCGCACGACCGGATGCTCGGCGCGCATCTCCAGCCGATCGACGTTTCTCGCGCGAACGCTCGCGTATCCGTCACGTTTCTCGCGACCGAGCAGCGCCGCGGTGTTCACCGCCCGCAGGCGTGCGAGCATCGTGCGCATTCCGGGTGACAGGCGCGCGTAGGCGCGGTACATGTCGCTGTATAGGGTGTCTCCACCCGCCGCCGGCACCTCCACCGCGTAGAGCAGCGTCGCGCAGGGCGGCCGCTCCAGGTAGGTCGTGTCGGAGTGCCACTCGCCGCCGAAGTTGATCCGCTCATGGGGCTCCTTGACGATTTCGGTAACGAGCGGGAATCCGGGAATGCCCTCTGCAAAGGGATACTCGGCCGGGGATCCGAAACAGCTTGCAACCGCGAGGAGCTGTCGTGGATCCAGTTGCTGGTCCCGGAAGAAAATCACCTGGTGCTCGAGGAAGGCGCGTCGGACTGCGGCTGCCGTCCGGTCGTCCAGCGGACAGCCGAGATCGACGCCGCGAAGCTCCGCTCCGAGGGCGGCACTCTGGGGGATGACCTCCATCGCGCTACTCCGCCATCGACCGCAGGAGGGCCCGGACGACAGCGGCGGCGTTGCCTGCGGCGAGGCGGAAGAACACCTCCAATTGGTTCTCCTGCTCGCTGCCGCCCGCGAGGTCGGAGAGGCTGCGCACCGCAATGAAGGGTATGCCGTTCGCCCATGCGACATGCGCCACCGCGGCGCTTTCCATGTCCAAAACGCGCGCGCCGAAGGTCTCGAACGTGTACTCGCGAAACTCCGCGTTGTCGACGAAGGCGCCTCCGGAGACGCCGGCGCCACCGATGACGATCCGGGGCGACGATGCGAGGCATTCGCCTTCCGACGTGCAGCGCTCGAGGACCACATGGGCGGATGCGCTGCGGGCCCGGTCGAGCAGGGATTCGTCCACCGGAAACCAGAAACGAGTCTCGGGGGCGTCGAGCCCGCTGCGCAGCACGGTCACCGAGCGGGGAAACATCATGCCGAAGTTCGCGAAGGAGTACTCGAAAAAGGGTGGCCTGGACCAACCCTCGCCGCTCTCCCGGGCCATCAGGACTTCGAGGTATTGCCCCCACCGATCCGGGACTACCACATCGCCGATGTTCAGATCCGGATCGACTCCACCGGCGATGCCGGAGAAGACGATCCGGTCAATGGTGAAGCGGTCGAGAGCGAGCTGCACGGTCATGGCGGCGTTCACCACGCTGATTCCGCTCAGGAAGAGCACGACGTCGAGTCCCTCGAGCTTGCCGGCCACGAATTCGACACCGTTTGCCGAGTACGCCTCGGCGCCCACCATCGCTTCCTTCAGAAGCGAGATTTCCGGCGGGAAGGCCGATACCACGGCGACGCGCCGGGTATCGTCCCCGAGCTCGTGCGCGGCCGCCGGCAGGTGCACGGCGAAGTACAGCACGGCGCTCGCTGCCAAGGTGAGTGAGAGTCTTGCCGGCCGGTGCGAGCGCATCCTGGTCTCCCCCGATGAGCGCGGTGTACACGGCGATTCTCGACTGACTGCGAAGGCGCAGGCGCCAAACTCTCCCGGGTGGTGAATTTAGCCCAGCGCTAGCACCCCTAGTCAACAGCTCCGACATCCTCAGCCACCGCCAGGCCGAGATGACCGCTCACTATGCGAATCTTGCCCGCGACGAGGTCAGGAATACCGCCGAGCGCGTCGCCGTAGGAATCGGGAAATACGTCCTATAGGCGTCCACGCGCCTGCCGCGCTGCCAGCGTGTTGGTCAAGAGGCCAGGGAACGACCCTTGACTCCGCCAGCGCCATCCTCACTTAGCGCCCTGACCACGGCCTCGGGGTCCTGGTCGATAACGGTGAGCAACACCCGCGCCGCCCTGTCGGGAACACGCCGGCCCTGCTCCCACTCCTGAAGAGCCCGCACATCCAGACCGAAACGCTCGGCAAACTTCTGCCGGTTCAGCCGCAACCGCTTGCGGAGCGCGACAATCCGGCCGGCGGCGGGATCGTCGACGATCCGGCATGGCAGCGCCGTCTCACCGCGAACATGGCTGAGAACCTCGCCCAGAGCCGCTTCAATCTCGATTCCCAGCTCGCTGCGTTTCGTCGTCATTTTCCCGTAGCCTCCTTCTTGATCGCGGCGACCAGGCGCGACAATGCCCTTGTGTCCGTCGGCGTGAGGTCCTCGCGATCCGCCTTCGCATAGGCCGTCAGCAACTAAACAGTCTCCGGGCCGGCATGATAGAAATAGACCGTGCGAATGCCGCCCAGCTTACCGCGTCCGGACCCGGCCCATCGTAGCTTGCGGATCCCGCCGGTCCCCCGAATGATCGGAGCCGCATCGGGGGCGGCAACGATCGCTGCCTCCATTTCCCTGCGGGCCTCTTCCCCTAGCAGCTTGCGAACCGCGCGCTCGTAGGTGCGTGTGGAGTAGACCTGCATCACCGCTCAATTTGCGGCATTGCCGCAGTCCATGCAAGCACCACGGCTCGTCACGCGATTTCGTTCTGTCATGGCGCCGGACTGGCGCGACTGCCTGCTGCACCGACGCGCTCCGATCACGAGGACGGCCCGGCGGACATTTTGTCCGAGAACCGGATGTCGCGGAGATGGTCGACGATCGCTACGGTCGCGACCACTTCCTCCTCCTCCGCCAAGTCTCACCCGACCACATGCCAATCTCCGTTTCCCAGCGCCGGCCGCGGCCGGGCTTTGCCTCTTGCGCCGGTCAGGGCGCTGGGTGAGCGCGGAAGCAACATGAGCGAGGGGGTGCGTTAGGAATCCGCCACCACGCCCGAACTATCAAGTCGCCTGCCAAAGCACCTCACTCTTGCGCCCTGCAAGCAAGTCCCGGCGTATGTCGTCGGCAATCTCTTCCACTTCCCTGGCCACCCTCGGCTGCAACCCGAGTTCCCGCTCCAACGCCGTCCTCAGCGGAAGCAGGAGATCGCCGGCGGGCGACGATCTGATCAGATCGCACATCCTCTCCGGTCCAACGTCCGCCGAGAGATCAGCCAGTGCCACCAGCACGTCCCTCGGCAACATGTTCAGTTCGGGAAGGATTGACAACGCTGTCTCGACATCCCCGGCGCATGCTTCGCCATCGCCTTCCACCAAGTGCGCTTTGGCCCGGATCAGATGACCCTGCAACCTGCCTTCCGATATTCCCGCCCGTTTCTGCAGCAGCGCTCGGTCTAGCAACATGACCGCGGTCCCCGCGCGCCCTTCGATCAATTCGTGCTCTGCCTGCCCGCGCAGCGCCGATTCCGCCGCATCGCGAAGCGCCGGCAGATCGCTCGCCTCGAAGCGCCGCACGGCCTCGTCCCACGCCGCGAATCCCTCCTCGGTCCGGTTCAGAGCGACCAGCAAGGCGCCCTTGTTGACGAGAGTCTGCGCGACTGCCGCAAGACCGTAGGGCTCCTCGCTGCTTCCGAACCGCCGAAGCGCCTCGTCACAGGCCTCAAGCGCCTCTTCCGGCCTCTCTAACAGGTCCAGCACCAGGACCTTGTTGAGGATCGCTGTCGCGATCTCCTCGTGATACAGGGATGCGTCGCCCTCCCCAAACCGGCGCACGACATCACCCCAAACCCCGACCGCGTCCTCCTGCCGGTTCATACCCGCCAGCGTCGCGCCCTTGCTGACGAGGGCCGAGGCAACGTGCTTCGAAATTCCCGGCTCGTCGCGGTTTCCGAAACGCCGTTCGATCTCGTCCCAGACGGCCAGCGCTTCCTCGTTCCTTTGCGCAGTAACGAGCACGATTCCCTTGTTCAGGAAAATTCCCGCGACCGTCTCAAGGACCGCCGGTGCGGGGCTTTGCCCGAACCGGTCGATCGCGCGGTCGCAAGTTGCGAGCGCCTCTTCCGTCCGGCTCAGTTCGAACAGGTCAGCGCACCTGTGCTGGAAGGCGCTGGCGACCAGCGCGACCCACTCCGGCCCATCACTGGTCCCAAAGCCATCTTCGACCTGCAGCCAGACCGCGAGGGCCTCGTCGTAGCGGCCCAACTGTTCCAGCAACGCTCCCCTGTTCGTCTGGGCATTTGCAACCATGGCAAGGACCCCGGGCCGGTTATCGCCCTCGAAGCGTTCCGCCACGTTGCCCCACAACTGTAGCGCTTCCTCGGACCTTCCCGCGTTGTGCAGCGCCGCCGCCTTGTTCATCAGCGCGTTGCAATACGGTTCGGCCACATCCGGCAAACCGTCCGTCTCGAAGCCCCTGATCGCTTCTTCCCACGACGAGAGGGCTTCCGTTTCCCGCTTCAGCGCGGCCAGTACGTTGCCTCTGTTGGCGAAGCAGCGCGCTATCACCTCCCGAAGGATTGGTGCATCCGTTGCCGTGTAGCTCTTCACGACTCCGTCGAACACGATCAGCGCCTCTTCCAACCGGCCCGACTGGAAGAGCGCCGTGCCGATGTTCGAAAGCGCCGTGGCCACCTGTTCGACGATTCTGAGAGAGTCGCTCTTCCCGAAACGATCCATCACGGCGCCCCAGGCGTTTATCGCCTCGTCGGCGCGGTTCAGCGCGAAGAGTGCGTGACCCCGTCCGACCATGGCTGCTGCCACTTCACCATGAAGCGCCGGCGAACCGCTCTTGCCGAAGCGTTCCAGCATTTCATCGCAGGCCTCCAGGGCTTCCCGGGGCCGGTTCAACGTGTTCAACGCGACCGCCATCCCGAGCAGCGCGTTGGCCACCAGCGTCTGTAGCTCCGGCGCCGGGCTATTGCCGAAGCGTCGTGCGACTTCGTTCCAGGCTGCCAGCGCTTCCGTGTGGCGGTCCAGGTTGCCCAGCATTCCGCCCTTGCTCGCGAGCGCCGTTGCCACCGCCAGAGGGTGACCTTCCCCGTTGTTCGCCCCGAAACGCCGCACCACGTCGTCCCACATTACCGATGCCTCTTCCGCTTTCCCCAGCCGGCCCAACGCCTTTCCCTTGTTGACGAGCGCCAGCGACACCTGTTCACGATCCGCCGGCGCATCGCTTGCACCGAACTTCCGGACGACCTCGTCCCAGGCCGCCACGGCGTCCTGCAACCGACCGCCTTCCGCGAGCGCCAGCGCTCTCCCCAGGAGCTCCCTCGCGGCTGACGGCGCCGGGGATACCGCGGAGAATTCACTTGGCGCATACGCAAAGGCAGGTGCCGCAAGCGAAAGTAACTCCTCACGGTGCGCTTCGAGGGACGGCAGCCCGATAAGACGCTCGAACGCCATCCGGTAGATCGCCAGCGCACCGCCGTCGAACCCCAGCGCTTCCCGCGCCATGCGGGCGCCGATTTCCCTCAGCTTGTCGGTCGAGTAATAGGCCTCCATGAAGCGGATCAGCGCATCGATGAGCGGCGCCGGTCCACGCGCCCGGCGCATCAGGTAGTAGATGTTGTAGAGCCGCTCGGTCAGGTAGTAGAGCTTGCGCCGTGCGCTGCCGCCGCTCACCTCTACTGCCCCCCGATCGACCAGACGGGCGAGCTGGGCGCTGCATTTGCTGGTTCCGAGTCTGGCCCGGTCCGCGATCTCGCGCGCATTCGCCGGTTTCCAGAGGTCGGCAAGGGCGAGATACACCCTTCGCTCCTGCGCCGGGAGCGCATCGAGGTGGCTCTTGAAATACTCCGTATGGTCGTCGACCAGGTCGAGCAGATCCGCCATGAGCTCGCGGAACGACAGATTCGCGCCGAACCGGGCCACGATGGTGAGCAACCGCGGGCTGCCTCCAGTCAGAATCCGCAATGCCTGGATCGTCTGCGGCGCTCGCGCTTGCCCCGACACGGTCTGCCACAGGGTCGCACAGCCTTCCGTGTCCAGCGGGTGCAACCGGATCACCCGGAAGAGCTCGTAGAGCGCTTCCTTCGGGTCGTTCATCTGCTCGAACCGGCTGGTCGCGCTCGCCAGCAGAACGATCCGCGGTTCGGTTTGCAGCGCCTTCCGCAGCCTCCAGCCCGCATCGTCGTCGCCCATGTCCCTGAACATCATGTTCAGGTTCTCGACGATCAGCACGAGGCGCTTCTTTTCCCGGTCGACAAAGTCCTGCAGCACTCCGAGGCACCGTCCCTCCAGCGTCCGGTCGTCATGGATCGTGCGCAGATCTTCGAAGGTGCGGTGCAGGTCGACATCCCCTTGCCGGTGCGGCGCCTGGTCGGCCAGCCGGGAAACGCATTCGAGCCAGAACTCGCCGGCTGTCGAGACCTCGTAGCTTTCCTCCGCGAATACGATGGGAAAGAAGCG
>CAYQVB010000003.1:0-122281 GCA_964420925.1 uncultured Ectothiorhodospiraceae bacterium
GATGATCGAGCTCGTCGGCTTGAGCGGGCGCGAGCGCTACTACCCCCACGAGCTCTCGGGAGGACAGCAGCAGCGGGTCGGCATCGCCCGAAGCCTCACCACCGAGCCCGAGATCTGGTTCCTCGACGAGCCCTTCTCCGCGCTCGATCCCCTCATCCGCCACGAGATGCAGGACGAGCTCCAGCGCCTCCAGGGGATTCTCAGGAAGACCATCGTGTTCATCACTCACGACTTCGACGAAGCGATCAAGCTCGCCGACCGCATCGCGATCATGAACGACGGCCGGGTCGTGCAGATCGGCACCCCCGAAGGCCTGGTCGTCAATCCCGCCAACGACTACGTCGCGGAGTTCACCCAGAAGATCCCGCGGGCCCGGGTGCTCACCGTGCGCGCGGTCATGGGCCCGCGCGGAAGCGCCGCCGGCGAGCCGATCCCGGAGAGCAGCCTGGTGCACGAGGCGGCCGAGCGGGTGCTCGCCGCGGAACGGCCGGTGCCGGTCTCGAACGCCCGAGGAGAGGTGGTGGGGAGCCTCGATCGGGACGCCGTGATCCGGGTGCTGCTGGAGAAGGACCGCGGGTAGCGATCTGGGTGCCCTCACGGGCGTCCCCAGGGAATCACGCCCGGTCAACGTACGCGTCGACGCGCGTCTGTTGCCTACCGCACGCGTCGAGCACCCTGCTGCAGTACATGATCTGCAATCTTCGCCCCCGTCTTGTGGGGTCCGGCGAATATCAGGTAGTAGAGCGGCCGACCGGTCGTGCTCTGAACCTCCCTGGCCATGGATACGTGTCCAAACGCTTCTTTCAGCCTCTTGCGGTACCACCTGACCAGCCGGTCACCCGCATTCTGCAACTTGTCGACTCCTCCGTCTCCGAAGAGGTCCTGCTTCTTCCGGTACAAGAGGTGGAACCACTCGTCAGTTCCAAAGTAACTGTCAAGTTTTGCTTGCTCATGGGGTGAAAACTGACCGTTCCTTTTGAGCAGGCGCTGGATCGCCATACCCACCGGGAAGTTGATGAACACCTCGATCGCCCTGGTTTTCCCGATTGCTGCCACTGTGCTCCAAGGTACCTGCATGCCGAAGGGGTCGAGAAATATGACGCCCCGCCAATTGTTCCAACTTCCTCGCCCCTTCTGGAGAAGTTCGGTCAGGTATTCGTTACAGTCTTGCTGTCGCACGCGTATATCGAGACCCTTCTCATTGGCTTCCTGCGCAAGCTGCTCGAGTTGCTTCACTCGCTCCTTGTTTAGCTCGATGAACACGTAACGGGTAAACGGGTGTTCGATTTGCAGAGCGACACGCGGTGACCCCTTGATGTACTCCACCTTGCCGGCGTCGTCGGGCGCGTGCTCACCCGGTTCGATCAGAAACTGCTGTGCTGCGTCCTCCTCGTGGCCTTCCCGTACTTTGAGCCTGCTCGGACCGGCGAATGCGTCGATGTAGAAGTACCCCTTGAATCTCTGCTTTCGAAGAATTGTCGTGTAGGCGCTCAGGTACTTCCCGAGACATGTGAGCTTTTCCCGCGCCCATGGTCCAACTTCCATGATCTTCTCGTCGGCACCATTGTCCGGCGGCGCTCCTGCGACTGCCCGCAAGCCGTTCAAGGGGAGTCCGTCAGCGTTGTTTGGGTACTCGAGCCATTGACGGCCATCCAGGCTATTGCCGCCGGATTTCGGAGTGCGTCCTCCCCACTGCTTGAAGAAGAACGCAACGTTCTGGTCACGGCATGCATCGCGGATTGACTGCAGCCACTCCACTTGGACCGGACGTGCTCCCGGCCCGCTCTCGCCGCCTGCGATAACCCAGTGAACACCTGATAGGTCCAGCGTCCCAAGGGGGCCAAGCAGCGGCTCAAGAGACAGGAACCGAATCGAAGCGTTGGTTCGTTTGAGGTGGCGCAGACGGCCCATAGCCTTCGCGTTCTCGATGGAGGTGCCGAGCCAGATATGCCGCGGTACTGGCTGAGTCGGGTAGTGCGCATTGACGAAGTTGCGCATCCGCGAACTTCGCTTCGTTAGCACCTGATAGATGTGCCAGTCCGCCGTCTCCATGGTGTCGAACACCCGTCTGATGTAATTCTGTGGCACGTCCTCGTGAAACAAGTCGCTCATGGAGTTGACGAATATGAGTCGCGGCCGTCGCCAGGTTCTGGGCTGATCAAGCCGTCGCGGTCGCAGTGTCAGGTCAAACCCCTGCTCGTAGGGGTGTCCGGCGACGCCTCGAAACCGTTCGGCAAACCGCTCCGCGTAACAGTGGTCACAGCCAGCACTGAGCTTCGTACAGCCTGTTACCGGATTCCAGGTGCTCTGCGTCCACTCGATGGAGGTTTGTTCGGCCATGGTCGTTCGCCTTCGCTACTGCACGTTATGGCTTTGGAGACAACTCAATGGATGCTCCCTGGTGCAAGCCGACTTGAGGTGGGGGAATCAGTATGCGAGGTGTGGTATCCGCGTAGGGCGGGGGTAGCGGCAGATTCCTTGCAATCACCTCACCCTACGGACCACGCGTGATGACTCGCGACCGCCGCGACGCCCCGTTTCGCGACACTGCCGCTTGACGATCGGGATGGATGCCTTGCTCGATTCGGAAGAAATACGGTGAGCGCTCGCTGCACGAGCGAACGCAGTCGCTTTCAGACGGCGTCGCCATCGTACTCGGGTCGATTGAACCCGTCTCCAATGAGGGCCCCAACCGCGACGCCTGCGATCTCGAACTCATCTGTGCTGAGGTCGATGCAGATGAGCTGGTGGTCCGGGTTCGTTGACCTCGGGCGGAGCTCCACGTGCCGCTCATCGGCTCGATGGTAGCGCTTGAGGGTAACCTCGTCTTCGAGGCGTGCGACGACGACATCGCCGTTCATTGCCACGGATTGGGCCTTGACTGCGACAACGCTCCCAGTAACCAGACCGAGTCGATTCATCGAGTCCCCCTCTACGCGGAGAAAGAAGTCGGGACGCGGTGAGAACATTTCGGCCACTGCGCTGGGGATACGCGCCTTTACGCGTTCATCCGCGAGGATAGGCTCTCCCCCCGCGATGGGACCTGCGATCGTCACGGGGAGGTCGTCCTTGAGGAGTCGAATGTTGCGCGGGCTTCCGGGGCGAAGCTCAATCCAGCCCTTCTTCATCAGCGCGTTGAGGTGGCCGTCAACGGTGGACGCATTCCGAATTCCGAGAGCCTTCGCGATCTCGGACCTGGAGGGCGCAACGCCGTGCTCACGCACGAAGGAGCGAATGGCATCCAGAACTTCGATTTGGCGTTCGGTCAGATTTCGCACCGGATCGCTGCACCTCCGTCACGGACTCGGAGGAATCTGATAGTTCGGGGTTGGTCCCACACCTTTTCTCGAAGACTGCCATGAATAGAAATGGCTGTCTAGACCGCATTTTCTCTGTCTGAAATGCCTTGGAGTTACGTGGCGGGCGTACATCCCTGATGTGCCGAAAGGGCGCGAGGTTGACTATGTTCGGCGTCAACCGCTGATGGGCCACTCGTCTGAGGGTTAAGCCCGTGCGCCTCCGATGATGACTTAACCGCCCCGGACTATCCGGAGAGCCCTCGATTGGGGTACGCGACCTCATGGGAATTCCTCGCTCCTGGTTCGGAGTAGAGCCCCGAACATCTTCGCGCTGCGCGCCTTGTCAGGCGCGGGACGGCGGGGTGTTTCTCCTGCCGGGAGGCCGATTGCGTGCTACCCTGCTCGCGCATGGAGTACAAGTAGCCGTGCCTGGAATTGTGCCAACCCCTTCCGAAATCTGCTTCGGGGCTGCGCCCCTCTGCCAGTGCACGGTCTCCAACGACGGCGACTGAGTCTCCGACTCTTCCCGCCGGACGACTCTCCCGCCAAAGCCAATTTCTCCCGAGGACCACCAGACTGGAATCCTGTCGAGACCACGGCTTGACTCTGTTCGCTCCCTGGATGTATCCCGATACAGTGCTGTTCGCAGGATGTTTGGTCGGCATTGATTACCATGTTGAAAGGGGGCGAGGCGGAACGAACCCGCGCCGATACCATTCGACGATGTGCCCGTAGTCTTCGAGGGCTCCGGGAATCGTCACCCAGGAGGAGCAACGCGTGAGGCTCAAGGCCGTCGTCCACGAGGCCGAAGAAGGGGGATACTGGGCCGAGGTGCCCGCGATCCCCGGCTGCGCAACTCAGGGGGATACCTTCGAGGAGTTGTTGAGCAACCTCTACGAAGCGGTCGAGGGATGTTTGTCCGTCGACATGCAAGACGTCGCCACCGCAGCCGGCGACAGAGTGGTCGAGATCGCCGTGTGAAGTCCGTCAGCGGCAAACGCCTTTGCGGTTTGTTGGAACGACGGGGATGGCAACAGATGTGAATCCGTGGCAGCCACCAGATATACACCAGGAGCGGCTCGGTGGTGCGCATTTCCGTTCCCGTGCACGGCGAGTCGACGCTCAAGCGCGGCCTGCAGAGGCACCTGACGAAGCTCGCGGGTATCGACGAATCGGAGCTGTGACCGCTTCCACGAGGGATACAGGCGATGAAGACAACGACCATAGGTGCCTACCCCAAGCCCGACTACCTGGACCTTCCGGACTGGTTCAGGAAGGGCACCGGAACCGCCCATCCGACCACCGGGTTCCAGGAAGCGGTGGCGGCGCTCGGCGAGGAGGCGGAAGCGTTGTTCTGCCGCGCCGCGCGGGACGTCATCCGCGATCAGGAGACGGCGGGCATCGACATCGTGACTGACGGCGAGGTGCGCCGGGAGAACTACATGCTCTACCACGTGCGCCATATCGCCGGCATCGACTACCGCAAGCTCACCGGACGCTGGCATCGCGCGAACGCCTTCTTCTCCCACGTGCCGACGATCGTCGGACCGGTCAGCGCGACCGAGCCCTTCCTCGTGCACGACTGGCAGGTGGCGCAGTCCTTCACCGCCCTCCCGGTGAAGTGCACCCTGCCCGGCCCCTTCACGCTGATGGACACCCTGGGCGACGAGCACTACGGCTCGGCGGAGAAGGTGTGCCGGGCGCTCTCCGATGTGATCAACGTCGAGGTGCGCGCGCTCGCAGCCGCGGGCTGCCGGCACATCCAGATCGACGAGCCGGCCTTCGTGCGGATGGTGCCCGACGCGCTCGGCTACGGGATGGAATGCCTCGATCGCGCCTTCCACGGCTGTCCGGATGAAGTGACGCGGGTGGTGCACATCTGCTGCAGCTATCCCGAGTACCTCGACCAACCCGACCCGCCGAAGGGGCCGAACGGCGCGTACATGGAGCTGGCGGACGCCCTGGATGCGAGCGCGGTCGACGCGGTGTCGATAGAAGATGCCCATCGCCACAACGACCCCGCTCTGCTCGAGCGCTTCGCCGCAACCACCGTGATCCTGGGTGTGGTCGACATCGCCAAGAGCCGGGTGGAGACCGTGGACGAGATCCGCACGCGACTGGAAAGCGCTCTGCATCACATCGATTCCGCGAGGCTGATGGCCGCGCCCGACTGCGGACTGGGGGTGCTCGGTCAAGAGCTCGCCCGGACCAAGCTGCGCCACCTGTGCCAAGCGGCCGGCACCTTCGGCTGACAGCGCAGTCCCGATGCAATCACTATGACACTGTTGCAGAATCCCTCACACCCTGGTGAGGTGCTCTCGGAGTTCTATCTCGAACCGCTCGGCATGGGCGCCATCGAGCTGGCAAGACAGGTGCACTTGCCGCGCACGCGCATCGAGCGGTTGGTGAAGGGCGATACCGCGCTGACGGTGGATACGACGCTGCGGCTCTCGACGTTTTTCGGCAACACGCCGGAGTTCTGGATGAACCTGCAGCGCGCATACGACCTCGTCCGCGCACGGGAGTCGGTCGACGTCTTGGACATCGTCCCGCTGGCGGCTGCTCGAGGGCGGGAATCTCGATGAGCACTGCACCCTCGATGTCCGAGCGGGCCGACGAGCTCGAGCGCCGGCAGATGGAGGAACTCGGCGAGCGGACGATGGTCAAGTCCGTCCTCTTTCACCTCGCCGACGGCGAGCGGAGCTTCGGGCCTCGGCCGCGCGGGAGCCGCCGGCACATGGGGGAGGACCCGCGGCTGCCGCCCATGCCCGAGAAACCCACCCTGCTCGACTTCTTCCGGCTGCGCTTCGCCCCGGGCCAGGCCCACCTCCTGCAGAGCGCTAACCTCGCCCAGAATGCCGGGCTACCCGAGAAGATGGTGCTCGCCTGCCTGCTCCACGACATCGCGATCGTCGGGTTCATTCGCGCCGACCACGGCTACTGGGGCGCTCAGCTCATCGAGCCCTACGTGAACGAGGAGGTGAGCTGGGCGATCCGGATGCACCAGGCCCTGCGCTTCTTTCCCGACGAGTCGGTCGGGTACGAGTACCCCGACCAGTACCGCAGGATGTTCGGCGAGGACTACCGGCCCGATCCCTACATCGTGGCCGACTACGAGCGGGCCCGAAAGCACCGCTGGTACATGTCCGCGCGCGTGATCTGCGTGAACGACCTCTACTCGTTCGACCCCGACGTGCACGTCGAGATCGAGCAGTTCGAGGACATCATCGGCCGCCACTTCCGCCAGCCGCCGGAGGGCCTCGGCAACGACAACACCCCCGCCTCGCACATGTGGCGCACGATTCGCCGTCCCTGCAACGCGCTGTAGCACGTCGGATGCGGGGTTAGAATGTGCTGTCGACTTGGTGTGCAGAAAGGTAGACACGCCAAGTGCACGCCCGGCGACGTGACTCAGGTGTAACGAGACGGCACATGGTTCGACAACACGCGGCCATCGGGAGTGCAGACTGGGAGGGATGCCCCACCGTAGAACGGACGCCGGGCAAGGTCAGCGGCGCTTGGGTGTTCGCCGGCACGCGGGTGCCGCTGCACGCGCTTTACGAGAACCTCGCCTGCGGGGCGACCATCGACGAGTTCGTGGAGTGGTTTCCCGGTGTCGAAAGACGGCAAGTGCGCGCCGTGCTCGAACACGAAGCAAAGGTGCTGAGAGCGGCGCTGACGCGTTGAAGCTGCTCTTCGATCAGGGAACGCCCGCACCCTTGCGGGAGCATCTGACGGAGCACACCGTGGACACGCTGGCAGAGAAGGGCTGGTCGGACAAGGGCAACGGCGAACTGCTCGACCTTGCGGAGCGGGAGGAGCCGGCTCGCTAGATGTTTCAGCTCGCCTGGCCGTGGATGGCGTCCGCCGTGGCGGCGCCCCTTCTCGTGGCGTACCTCGTCCCCCCCGCCTCGCGGCGCACCGGCGCGGCGTTGCGCATCCCCTTCTATGCCCAGGTTCCGGCGCCGAGCGCCGCTTCGCGTCGACCGCACCTGCGCGGGTCGGGGTGGACGGCGGCGATCGCGTGGCTGCTCCTGGTGTTTGCGGCGTGTCGGCCCCAGTGGATCCACGATCCCCTGGAGGTGCCGATGAGTGGGCGCGATCTCCTGCTCGCGGTGGATCTCTCCGGCAGCATGAAGACCACGGACCTTCTGCGTGGCGGTGCCCCCGCGAGCCGCCTCGAAGTGGTGAAGGAGGTGGCGGGGGAGTTCATCGAGCGGCGCGCCGGAGACCGCGTCGGGCTGATCCTGTTCGGCTCCCGACCCTATCTCCAGACTCCTCTCACCTTCGACCGCGCGAGCGTGCGCCAGTTGCTGGAGGAGGCGGAGATCGGGCTGGCGGGTGAGCAGACCGCGATCGGGGATGCGATCGGACTCGCATTGAAGCGCCTGCGCGAGCGACCGGCGGAAAGCCGCGTCCTCATTCTGCTCACCGATGGGGCGAACACCGCGGGCGAGGTCGCTCCCCGCGAGGCGGCGGAGCTCGCCGCGGCGGACGACCTGCGGATCTACGCGATCGGGGTGGGCGCCGACGAGTCCGTCACCCGCCGCCTGTCCCCCGGAGGCGGAGGCGACCTCGACGAAGACACCCTTCGGTCCGTCGCCGGCCTCGGAGGCGGACGCTACTTTCGGGCTCGCGATGCGGGCGAGCTCGAAGCGATCTACGCGCTTCTCGACGAACTGGAGCCAATCGCGCGAGACGAGGAGCTGCTCCGTCCCGTGGCCGAGCTCTTTCCCCTGCCCCTCGGCGTCGCGCTCGGACTGGTGGCCGGCCTGCTCCTGGCAGTCCTCGGCCGGAACTGGCGGCACCGTGCCGACATCCTCTCCCCGGGGAATCCGGAACGCTGATGGAGGAATTCCATTTCCTGCGACCGGCGTGGTTGCTGGCCCTCCCCGCGGGTCTCACCCTGGTGTGGGCCTACGCACACCGCCTTCGCTCCGGCGAGCGGTGGCGCGACCTCTGCGACCCCGCGCTACTGCCCCACCTGCTCCTGCGGCGGGACGTCAAGGCATTCTCCCTCCTCCCTCTGCTCATGGGATGCGGGTTCGTCCTCGCGGTCCTCGCGCTCGCCGGCCCGGCCTGGCACAGCCGGGATCTGCCCGTCCACCGCGTCCTGCAGGCGAGGATCGTGGTGCTCGACCTCTCGCGTTCGATGGACGCACCGGACTTGCCGCCTTCCCGGCTCGCGCGGGCCCGCCTCAAGGCGGCCGAGATCTTCGCGATGACCGAAGAAGGCCAGGCCGGTCTCGTGGTGTACGCGGGCGATGCATTCCTGGTATCGCCGCTGACCGACGACGGAGCTACCCTGAACGCGATGCTGCCCGCCCTCACCACCGACCTGATGCCGGCGCGGGGCAGCCGCGCCGACCTCGGGTTGCGGCGCGCGGGCGAGCTCCTCGCCCAGGCCGGACACCGCTACGGAGAGATCATCCTCATCGCGGATTCGGCCGACGACGTCCGTGCGGTCGAGGCGGCGGCGGAGCTCGCCGGAAACGGGTTCACGGTCTCCGTCCTCGCCGCCGGCACTCCCGAAGGTGCTCCGATTCCCCTTCCCGAAGGCGGCTTCCTCAAGGACGATGCGGGCACCATCGTGGTGCCGCGGGCCGGCACCAGGGAGCTGCGGGAGGTCGCGCGCGCCGGGGGCGGCCGTTTCGCCAGGATGAGTGGAGATCACCGCGATCTCCAGTATCTTCTCTCGTCGCGGGAGCGCTGGCGGCACGAGACGGAGGAAAGCGAGCATGCCGCGCGCAACTGGCGCGACGAAGGACCGTGGCTGGTGCTGGCCCTCCTGCCGCTGGCCGCGCTCGCCTTCCGGCGGGGCTGGCTGCTGGCGCTTGCCTGCCTCCTCGTTGCGCCGCTCGAGCCGGCGCACGCCCTTCAGTGGCGGGACCTCTGGGCGCGCCCCGATCAGCAGGCCGCCGCCGCGCTGGCCCGTGGCGATCCGGTCGCGGCGATCGACGAGGCGGAGAGCGAAACATGGCGGGCCCCGGCGCTCTATCGCAACCGCGAGTACGCGGCGGCGGCGGGGGCTTATGGCGGCCTGGAAGGCGCGGACGCGCACTACAACCGCGGCAACGCACTGGCGCGCGCAGGCCGCCTCCGGGACGCCCTCGATGCCTATGACGCGGCGCTCGCCCTGGTTCCGGACCTCGAGGACGCGATCTTCAATCGCGAGCTGGTCGAAGAGCTGCTGCGCCGGAACCAATCCGGCGGGGAGCGGGGAGAGCGCGGGGAAGGAGGTGACGCGGGGACCTCGGGGTCCGTGGGGGCCGAGTCCTTCCGGCCCGACGATCAGGCCCCCGGCGACGGGGATCCCCGGGGCGAATCGAGCCCTCCCGATCTCCAGGGTACGGACCGCGGCAATGCACAGTCGGGCTCGGGGTCCACGACCGGTGCGAGTGAGGCCGCATCGCGCGACGCGCCGCGCCCGGCGGCGGAAATCGGGGACCGCCGGCGGGAGGGCAGCGGCGATGAGCGCTCCCCCTCCTCTCCCGCCTTCACCGGTGAATTGAGCGACGAGCAACGCCAGGCCCTGGAGCAGTGGTTGCGGCGCATTCCGGACGATCCCGGCGGCTTGCTGCGCCGCAAGTTCGCGCTCGACTACCAGCGCCGGGGCAACCCGGACCCGGACACGCCCCGGACGTGGTAGTGGCCCCGAACATGCCAAAAGGGAGGTCCGGCCCGTGGAGACCTCACGTGACCGGGCAGAATCTTTCGCGCGCCAAAGCGACTCTTGCGCTGTTTCGAATCAGCGATCGGTTGAACCGGTGGTTTCCCGCAAAGGAGGTGCGAACAGGCAGGTCCTTGCCTGGTTGCCTGGATTCGCCTCGTCAGAGTCACGATACACTGATCTCCGCACTGGCGGCCCTGCTCATGGCCGGGTGGTGCGCGAGCGCCACCGGAGAGAGCCTGCGCGCCTCGCTCGAACCCAATCCGGTCCGAGCCAACGAGACGACGCGCCTCATCATCGAGGCGGAGGGCAGCCACGCGGGGGCGGCACCTGAGCTCGGCCCGCTCGACGAGGATTTCGATCGGCTCGGCACCCGCACCAGCACGCAGATCCAGATTCTGAACGGCCGGCAGTCCGCCACCACCCGCTGGATAGTGGAGCTCGCTCCGCGGCGTGTCGGCGAGATCGAAGTGCCGCCCCTCGCCCTTGGCTCCGACTCCACTCCCGCACTCACCTTGCAGGTCCTCGAGGCGCCGGCCTCCCACGCCGACGAGCATCCGGACATCTTCATCGAGAGCGAGGTCTTCCCGAAGTCGCCCTACGTGCAGTCTCAGATCACCTACGCGCTCCGGCTCTTCTACACGGTCGAGATCATGGACGGTACGCTGGAGGATCCCCGCGCGTCGGACGTCCTGGTGCAGAGGCTGGGCCGGGACCGAAGCTATACCTCGACCCGCGGCGGACGGGCCTACCGGGTGCTCGAGCGGCGCTACGCTCTGTTTCCGCCGTCGAGCGGGGAGCTCCACATCCCCCCGGTGCGATTCGACGGCGAGGTGGCGGATCTCGAATCGGGATCCTCCAGCATCACGCGGCTGTTCACGCCGGGGCGGAGGGAGCGGCTGCGCACCGAGGAGTACCGGCTCGACGTGCGCCCTCGCCCCCCGGAGTTCGAAGGGCAGACATGGCTGCCGGGAAGGACGCTCAGTCTCGTCGAACAGTGGTCGGAAGACCCGCCCGAGCTGCAGGTCGGCGAGCCGCTGACCCGGACCATCATCGTGCAGGCGGCCGGCTTGCGCGGCGACCAGCTTCCGGAAATCGAAGTCGGAACGCCGGACGGGGTCAGGGTGTACCCCGATCAACCGACGATTCGGACCGCGAGCGACGCCGATTTCGTCTACGGCAGCCGCGAGCAGCGCTTCGCGCTCGTGCCCTTGCGCGAGGGCGAAGTGACGCTGCCGGAAGTTCGCGTACGCTGGTGGGACACGACGGCGGACGCGCCCGCCGACGCGCTCATTCCTGCCCGCACCCTCAGCGCGGGACCGGCTCCGGCCGAGGCGACCGGCCTCGTTGGTGCGCTCTCCGCTCCGGCAAGTACGGCCGATGCGGATACCGGCCTCCTCGGGGATGGAGGCGAGGCCATTGCGGGCGGCGGCTGGCGGTGGGCGAGCATCGCGCTCTTCGCGCTCTGGGCCGCCACCGCGCTCGGATGGTGGCGCTCCCGCCGCGGCGCCACGGAAGCGGCGCCGGAGGACCCCGGGGCTCCGGCGATCGCGCGAGCCCGGCGCGCTCTGGACGCCGCCTGCGCCGCCGGCCGGGCCGAGGACGCGCGGGACGCGGTGCTCGAATGGGCGGCGGCGGCGTGGCCGGAGACGCCGCCGCGAAGTCTCGGAGAAACCGCACGCCGGCTCGGCCCTCCCCTGGCGACACGCCTGCGGGAGCTCGACCGGAGCCTCTACGCGCACGAGGCGGAGCGCTGGGACGGGCCGGCACTGTGGCGGGAAGCGAAGACGGGGCTGCGACGCGCGGCGCTTCCTGCGCGGGCCGTCGCCGTCCCTGCCCTGCCCCCTCTCTACCCGGAACGCCCGCTCGGCGACGCTCAGCGCAGCTCGGGGTAGCCCCGTTCGGCGGCGAAGCGCCTGAACTCGAGAATCCTGTCGTACGCGGCGAGCGGCAGGATCTCCACCCCCTCGATGAACATCGCGGCGCCGGCGGCCCGGACCTCCGGCTCCTCGAATGCCTCCAGGAGAGCGCACCGCAGCTTCCTGATCAGGTCCTCGGAGCTCCCCGCCCGGGTGACGAAGGGGATCCCGGGAGCGCGCGCCGAGTAGCAGAGCGAACGGGTGCCTTCGAGAAGCGAAGGGTGGTAGCGGCCCGCCAGAGCGTAGGTGACGCAGTCGATCGCGGCGACATCGGCGCTGCCGTCTGCGATCGCGGCAATGCTCGCGAGATGAGAACCGCTGGTGACGACCCGTGAGAAGAAGCGTCCCTCTCGGTTGAGCGGCGCGAGCAGGGCCCGCAGGGCGTTGGTTCCCGAGTGGGATTCGTAGCCGTTGACGACGCAAACGGCGTCGTGCAGGTCCTCCAGCTCGGCGGTGGGAGAACCGGCCGCGACGAGGATCACGCTCGAGTAAAGGCAGCCGTCGCACCCGGGGGCGCTGTAGCGAGGCGTGGCGAGCGGAACGAGCTTGCCGGAGTAGCGCCCGACGAGATCGGCCCCGCAGCACTGGCTGAGCAGCAACCCCGGATCCGTCCACAGCTCATGCACGCCTCGGCCTCGACGGAGGGCGGCCGGCACCCCTTCCACGCCCGCCCTGTCGAGCCGCCGCGCAACGCTGCGCCACAGGACATCGTGCGCACCGCGCACCTCCTCGAAGTCGTACATGGGGAAGCTTGCGGAGAGGGTCATGGGGTTTCCCGACGAATCAGCCGAGCTTCGGGGTGCCACCGATCCGCCATGTCCTCACCGAGTCTCGAGAACCGACGATCAGGTCTACTCGGTGCGGGCACCTTCGACGAGGCTGGCGAGGCGGGACTGCCCGGCGGTCAAGCGGAGGCTCTCTCGGGAGAAGACTTCCCGATCCGCATGCGCCTCGGCCCGGATCTCGGCCTGAACCTGGTCGATACGAGCTTCAAAAGCCTCGCGCTCCGCACGGGCTTCGGCCCGGATTTCGGATTGAACACGGTCAAGACGGGTTTTGAAGGCCTCCCGGTCCGCGCGGGCTTCGGCCCGGGTCTCCGCCTGAACGCGGTCGATTCGGGCTTCGAGCCGGCTCGTGGTGAACAGCATCGTGCCGAGCATGGTTACACCGACCGCGACGCTCGCGATCGTCTCCTGCTTCAGGCCGACCTTGGCGGCACCGTGGCTCATCATCGCGTCTTTCCGGCTCCCGGTGGACCCCTGCTCGAAGAGGAGACGCTCGAGGATCGCTGCTTCGCGCCGGGTCCCGAAGAGTGGACGAAGCCCTCGTGACGTTGAAGGGGACAGAGCGCCCCCGCGCTCAGGACTCCGCGGCGCTGGGACGCGCTGCCGCGCGCGGCCGCGGGCGGGTCTTGCGCCGGATGAACATGTACTCCAGCAGGCCGCGGATCGCGGCGTGGTCGGAGCTGAAGGAGGAGAGATCGTCGAGGCGGTACTCGGCTCCGGTGAGGATGGTCTCCGCCGCGCGCTGCCCGCTGCGGATGGCGGGGCCGATGCCCTCGCAGAGGTCACGGGTTGCGAGCCCCGCCGAGTCTCCGGTGATGAAGGCGTTGTCGATGCGCACCACGTCCACGTCGCCGCGCAGGTAGTAGCTGTAGCCGCGGGGCGCATAATCGGCCCCCACCACGAAGCCCTTGCTGCGCAAGACCTCCGTGAAGTGGCGCCAGTGGGTCTTGATGTCCGTGCCGCGGGCCTTGAGCTTCTCGGCCATCCCTCCGATGCCGCAGTTGAGCCAGCCCTTCTCCTTCGGCACGTACCAGGCGTAGCCGGGCAGCCCCTTGTCGAAGAACCAGAGGTGGCAGCGCGGATCGTCCCATTCGAAGGGGAACTCGTGCTCGTAGGTGGTGGCCTGGAGCTCCTTCGCCCGCGGGTTGCGCTCGCGGAAGAAGCTCCGGTACACCGGGCAGCGGGTGCCTCCCGCCCCGACCAGGTAGTCGCAACGGAACTCCTCGCCGACGACGTAGTGCCCGTTCTCCCGGCGGATGTTCTTGACGTTGCGCCGATGGACCTCCGCCCCGCTGCGCTCGAGGAGAAAGTCGTCGAACTCGTAGCGGCGGATGGAGTGCTGGGGGGTGTTGAGCTTGAAGCTCAAGCCCTTGATGTGGGCCACGATCTGCTCGAAGGTGATGAAGCGGCGCGGATAATCGGCGGGATCGAGCGCAAGGTCCGCCATGGCCTCCGGGGTGACCCACCCCGCGCAGAGCTTGGTGCGCGGAAACTCTTCCCGGTCGAGGACCGCCACCTTCGCCCCACCCTGCACGAGCCGGGCCGCGGCGGAGGAGCCGGCGGGGCCGCCGCCGACCACGATCGCGTCGTAGTGCACGAGATCGCTCACCGGAACCCCCAGTCGGCCCCGTTGGCGTCCGGCCGGTAGAGGTGCTCCCGGGTGTGGGCGATGGTGTTGTGGCAGCGGTGGGTGAACACCACCTGGAAGAGCTGGATGCTGCTGGAGAGGAAGGCCGCCGCGCAGCCGCCCAGGTACAGGCGCCACGCGCGCACGAAGGCTTCGTCGTACCACTGGCGCACGGTGCCGACATTGGCGTCGAAACGCTCGAGCCACTCCATCAGGGTCCGGGCATAGTGCAGACGCAGGTTCTCGATGTCGATGATCGAGAACTGGTTCCCCTCGAAAATCGACATCATTTCCCGCAGGCTGGGAGGATAGCTCCCCGGGAAGATGCGTTGCTCGAGCCACGCGTTGACCGCGGAGGGTCGACTGCGCCCGACGCTGTGCACGATTCCCAGTCCGTCCTCCTTGAGGCTCCTCGCGATCACCTCGCCGAGCGTTTCGTAGTGGTCGGGCCCGACGTGCTCCAGCATGCCCACCGACACGAAGGCATCGTACTTGCCGCTGATGTTGCGGTAGTCGTCCTCGACGAACTCCACCTGGGTGTCAAGCCCCGAACGCGCGGCCTGTTCCCGGGCATAGGCGACCTGCTCGTGGGAGATGTTGAACGCGCGCACCTTCACGCCGTAGTGGCGCGCCATGTGCAACGCCAGCGACCCCCAGCCGCAGCCCGCCTCGACCACCCGCTGGCCGGGCTCGAGGCGAACCTTGCGGCACACGTGGTGCATCTTCGCCTCCTGGGCCTGCTCCAGCGTCGCCTCGCCGTTTTCGTAGTAGGCGCAGGTGTAGACCATGCGCTCGTCGAGCCAGAGGCGGTAGAAGTCGTTGCCGAGGTCGTAGTGGTGGTGGATGTGCTTGCGGGAGCCGCCCAGGGTGTTCTTTCCGGCCCGCGGGAGGCGACCCAGGATGGACTTCTTGAACGCGGATTCGGACTTGCCGTCCATGGCCCGGTAGGCCCGGTACAGCACGTCGATGAGGTCGCCCTCGATCTCGATGCTTCCTGCGCTGTAGCAATCCCCGAAACCGAGTTCCGGCGAACGGATGATGGCCCACAGCGCGCCCCGGTCCCGAATGACGATCCGGCCGGCGGCCTCCCCACCGGGCGACCAGACATCCTGTCCGTCCCACAGCGCGAAATGCACTGGAGGACTTCCCGCCTCCTGCATGATCCTGCGCCCAAGCCACCGGTCGAGGGCATTGACACCCGCACGTTCCGACCCCGACCGCGCTCCGGCGACGCCCGCGCCGCCGCCACCCGGCACCCCCAGAGGATGCTGGCCGTCTCCGCTCACCCGCGCCTTCCTCGCGCCGCGATTCCCGGGCGAATTATAGGAAAACTATCCGCCCCGCCGCCACGCGTGGTAGCGCGCCGCGAAGCGCAGCAGGCGCTCGGGGGCGTGGGCGCGGCGCCAGGCTCCGGCCGCGAAGCGGTTCGCCTCGCTGAGCGTGGGATAGGTGTGGATGGTGCCGAGAATCTTGTTCAGGCCGCGGCGATGGCGCATCGCGCTCACGAATTCGGTGAGCAGCTCGGCCGCGCTCTCCCCCACCACGGTCGCGCCGAGCACCCGGTCCTTCCCCGGCGGGGTGAGCACCTTCACCCAGCCCTCGGGGGCCTCGTCGGCGATGGCTCGGTCGAGCTCGGAGAGAGGGTAGCGGGTGACCTCGACCGTGATGCCGCGCTCCCCGGCTTCGAGCTCATTGATGCCCACCCGAGCCACTTCCGGATCGGTGAAGGTCGCCCAGGGGATCACCGAGTAGTCGACGGGAAAGCGCCACACCGAGCCGAAGAGCGCATTCACGGTCGCGTACCAGGCCTGGTGGGAGGCGACGTGGGTGAACTGGTAGGGACCGGCCACGTCGCCACAGGCATAGACGTTGGGGCACGCGGTCTGGAGGTACTCGTTGACTTCGACCGTGCGATTGGGCGCGACGCCGATCCCGAGCGCCTCGAGTCCGTAGCCCTCGACGCGGGGACGGCGGCCCAGCGCGACCAGGATCTCGCCGAAGGGCAGCTCCACCTCGCGCCCTTCGTGCTCGCAGATCAGGAGGTGCGATCCGCCTTCGTCCACCTCGACTCTCTTTGCGGTGTGGCCCACCCGGATGTCGATGCCCTCCTCCCGAAAGCGGCGGGCGACGATTTCGGAGACTTCCTCGTCCTCGCGCGCGAGCAGGCGCGGAAGCATCTCCACCTGGGTGACCCGGCTGCCGAGGCGGGCGAAGCACTGCGCGAGCTCGCAACCGATCGCGCCGCCGCCGAGCACCAGCAGGCTCTCGGGAAGGGTGCGCAAGTCCCAGATCGTGTCCGAGGTACGGTAGGCGACCCGGTCGAGTCCCGGTATGGGCGGCACCAGGGGGCCGGCGCCGGTGGCGATGACGATGTTGCGGGTGGTCAGGGTCCGGCCTCCCACCTCGACGATGTAGGGCGAGGTGAGGACGGCCTCGCCCTCGACGCATTCGACGCCGAGGCCCTGGTAGCGCTCCCGCGAGTCGTGCGGCTCGATGGTGCGGATCACCCGCCGCACGCGCTCCATGATCTCGGCGAAGTCCACTTCGGCGCTCGCCTCCCGGATACCGTAGGCCTTCGCATTGCGGATCTGCGCCAGGAGCCTCGTCGTGCGGATCAGCGCCTTGGAAGGGACACAGCCGGTATTCAGGCAGTCGCCCCCCATGCGGTCGCGCTCCACGAGCGTCACCCGGGCGCGCAGCGTCGCCCCGATGAGCGAGCTGACGAGGCCCGCCGAGCCCGCGCCCACCACCACCAGGTCCCAGTCGAAGCGCCGGGGCTTCGGCCACTTGCGGAGTGCCCGGCGCGCCTTGATCACTTCGAGCGCCCGCCGCGCGACCCAGGGAAAGATCCCGAGCAGCACGAAGGAGCCGATGAGGGCGGGAGAGAGAATGCCGTCGAGCGATTCGATGCGCGCCAGTTGCGTGCCGGCATTCACGTAGACCGCGGTGCCCGCGAGCATCCCGACCTGGCTCACCCAGGCGTAGGTGAAGGCCCGAATCGGGGTCAGCGCCATCGCGAGGTTGACGACGAAGAAGGGAAACAGGGGCACGAGGCGCAGCGTGAAGAGGTAGAAGGCACCGTCCTTCTCGATGCCGCGGTTGAGCGCGGAGAGATTGTCCCCGAAGCGGGCCAGCACCATGTCCCGCAGCAGGAAGCGGGCGACGAGAAAGGCGATGGTCGCCCCGGCGGTGGCCGCGAAGGAGCAGAGCACCGTGCCCAGCAGCAGGCCGAAGATGGCGCCGCCGAGCAGGGTCAGCACCGCGGCGGCGGGCAGGGAGAGCGCGGTGATGGTCACGTAGCCCGCGAAGTAGATCGCCGCGCTCTGCACGGGATGGGCTTCGGCGTAGGCCTGGATGAGCGCCTGCTGCGACTTGAGGTAGGAAAGGCTCAGGTAGTCGCCGAGATCGAAGAAGAAGAAGGCGAACACGAGCGCCGCGAGCACGGCCACCAGGGCCACCTTGCCGGCGCTCAATCCCTTTGTCGCCAATGGATTCTCCCGCGGGCCCCAGCGGCGCTCGAGCCGCGCCTTGCGTGTAGTTTAGCCCCCCTTGCCGATCTCGGAAGGGTCTGAGGTCGCTTGCGCGGCGTCGAAAGTTGCAGATACCCTCCCGCCTCTTCCGCCCCGACGCTCGGGTGATTGACGCTTCGATGTGGTCCTTCGCCCTCTTCGCGATCGCTCTGGTGGCGGTCACTCTGGTGTTCCTGCTGCGTCCGCTGCTCTCGGGAAAGCCGCCCCAGAGCGGCGAACCCGCCCGCGACGCGAACCTCGACATCCACCGCGAGCGCCTGCACGCACTCGAATCGGAGCAAAGAGCGGGCCGCATCACAGCGGAGGAAGGCGCTACCGCGCGCGAGGAGATCGAGCGCGAGCTGCTGGGCGATGCCGACGAAGGCCCGTCGAAAGCGGAACATCGTTCACCGGCGTGGCGGACGGCCCTGGTGATCGCCCTGGCGCTTCCGGTGCTCGGATTCGCCCTGTACTTTCATCTCGGGGCGTGGCATTCCCTGGTGGAGGCGCCGGCCGAAGGGTTCCCGGAAGAATCGAAGGCGTTGCTCGCGTCGCTCGAAGCCGCGGTGCGGGCGAATCCCCGTGACGCCGAGGGCTGGCTGCGCCTCGGTCGCGCCGCCGTGGCGCTCGAACGCTACCACCACGGGCTCCAGGCGCTCGCCGAGGCGCACCAGCTCGCCGGCGACCGTGCGGACATTCTCGCGGACTACGCGGAGGCGGAAGCGCTGCTGTCGGGGTATCGCTTCCAGGGGAACCCCACCCGGCGCCTGGAACGCGCGCTCGAGATCGACCCCCGACATGCGAAGTCGTTGTGGCTCGCAGGCTTCGCCGCGGTGCAGAGCGCACGCCCGGAGCTTGCGCTCGAGAGGTGGGATACGCTCCTCGCGATCGTCGAGGCCGGTTCCGAGCAGGCCCGCGTGCTGGAAGCGCTGATTGACCGCACCCGGGAGGAGATGGGTGTGGTGGCGCCGGGACCGGCGGAAGCGGACGACGGTGCAGGACCGGTGCTGCTGGTGACGGTGGACATCGAGGAGCAGCTCTGGGGCGAGCTCGACGGCAGCGAATCGTTGTTCGTGTTTGCGAGGGCTGCCGGAGGGCCGCCCGCCCCGCTCGCGGCGCGGCGCGAATCAGCCCGCGATTTCCCCCTCACTCTGCGCCTCGACGACAGTATGAGCATGTTGCCGGGACGCACGCTCGCCGATGCAGAGCGGGTCGAGGTCGGGGCCCGCATATCGCGCTCCGGCGACGCGCGCGCGAGCAGCGGCGACATCCAGGGCCTGAGCGAACCCATCGAGATCCGTCCCGGCAGGACAGAGGTCGAGGTTCTGCTGAACGAGCGGGTTCCCTGAGGCGCCGGAACGCTCAGTCCGGGGCGATCGGGACGAGGTCCTCGAGGCGGGCATCCCCCGACTCGTCGAACCAGTCCTCGACGAGGCGATAGGCGATGGACACGCGGCGGGGCAGCTCGACGCGTTGCGCTTCGAGTTCGGAAACGAGCTCGTCCCGCGTGAACCAGCGCGCGTCTTCGAGCTCCTGCCGGTCGAGCACGATGGTCTTGTCCCGCGCCCGGGCGCGAAACCCCAGCATGAGCGAAGCCGGGAAGGGCCAGGGCTGCGAGGAGTGATAGCGCACGTCGGTGACGCACACCCCCGCCTCCTCATGGACCTCCCTCACCACCGCGTCCTCCAGGCTCTCCCCCGGCTCGACGAAACCGGCGAGCGCGGACCAGGTGCGCGACGGCCATCCGGGCGAACGACCGAGCAGGCAGCACGGGGTCGGACCGTCGACGCACTCCACGAGCACGATGACCGCGGGGTCGGTACGGGGAAAAGTCCGTGCCCGGCAGGACCCGTTGGTGCACTCCAGCATGTGTCCGCCGTGGTGCATGGCATTCGGACTGCCGCAGTCCCCGCAGTGGCGATGGCGCCGGTGCCAGTAGATGAGGGCCCTCGCGTAGGCGAGCAGAGCGCCGTCCTGGGGGTCGAGCCTGACTCCCGCATCCGGAAGCTCGCAGAGCTCCGCCCCCGCGGGAAGCCTGTCGAGCAGCACTCCTTCCTCGATGTCGAGGTCCACCGCGAAGCAGGCGCTCGACCCCCGCATGCCCAGCAGCACCACGGACCCCGGACCGAGATCCGCGACCTGGTCGGGCTCGAGCAGAAGAGGCGTCGGGGACCGCGCTCCGCACACGATGCCTTGCATGCGCCAGATCGGCACCAGGCGGGTGGCCGGATCCCGGCTCCGTCGCTCCAGCCATTCCGAATCGAAACGGCGCGGGTGCGCCCGATCCAGGCGCAGGCCCGAAAAGTAGTTGCGGGAGGAGCGGGCGAGATGGTCCATGGAGATCTCGGGTGTGACGGGAATGCTACACGACGAGAACACCAGATGTTGGGGTAGTATTCGAGCTCGACCACAACCGGTGGTACGGCGGTCTTGACTATCGCCGATGGGGGCTTAGAATCCACCGTTCGGAAGTTGTGGGCGGGGGCACTCACTTTCCGACAATGATGAGCCCGCGCTTCCGCCTGAGTTGATTCGCGTTCACCGAGACTCTGACAAAGGGTCTACTGTTTCATATCGCCCTGGAAACAGCGGCAACAGGAAACCTGATCCGAAGATGAAGCTCGTCCACAGCCGACCAACGGACTTCGCCGCCGCGGGTGCGCCCGAGATCGGCTATCAGCCTGCTTCCATCGACATCTGGGACAAGAAGTACCGCCTCAAGTCCAAGGACGGGCAGTCCATCGACGAGGACATCGACCACACCTACCGTCGCGTTGCGCGCGCGATCGCCGACGTGGAGACCACCCGGGAGAAGCGCGACCACTGGTACGAGAGGTTCCTCGCCGCCCTGCGGCGGGGCGCCATCCCCGCCGGCCGAATCGTCTCGAACGCCGGCGCCCGCGCCCACAAGCCGGCGACCTCCACCATCAACTGCACGGTGTCGGCCGCCATCCACGACTCCATGAACGATATCCTGGAGAAGGTCCACGAGGCCGGGCTGACGCTCAAGGCGGGTTGCGGCATCGGATACGAATTCTCGACGCTTCGTCCCAAGGGAGCCTACGTCAGCGGAGCCGGCGCCTACACTTCCGGGCCGCTGTCCTTCATGGACATCTACGACCGGATGTGCTTCACCGTCTCCTCGGCGGGCGGGCGGCGCGGCGCACAGATGGCGACCTTCGACATCGGTCACCCCGATGTCATGGAGTTCATCCGGGTCAAGCAGGAAGACGGGCGTCTGCGTCAGTTCAACCTGTCCCTGCTGATCAACCGCGACTTCATGGAGGCGCTCGCCCGGGACGAGGAGTGGCCGCTCGCGTTTCCCCTCACCGCCGAAGAACGGGCCGACGGCGAGATCGACCCGAAGGATCCCGACCAGGTCGTGTGGCGAGAGTGGCCGGTGAACGACGGATACCTGAGCGACGACGAGGGGCGCGTCGCCTGCCGAATCTACCGCAAGATTCGAGCCCGGCAGATCTGGGACGTCATCATGACGTCGACCTACAACTTCGCGGAACCCGGGTTCATTCTCATCGACCAGATCAACGAGATGAACAACAACTGGTTCTGCGAGAACATCCGCGCCACCAACCCCTGCGGGGAGCAGCCGCTCCCGGAGTACGGGGCATGCCTGCTCGGTTCGCTGAACCTGACCCGCTACGTGCTGGATCCCTTCACCGATCGGGCGCGATTCGACTGGGAGAGCTACCGGGACACCATCGCCACCTTCACCCGGATGCTGGACAACGTGGTCGAGCTGCACGGCTTGCCGATCGAGCCCCAGCGCCAGGAGATCCAGCGCAAGCGCCGGCACGGGATGGGATACCTGGGACTCGGGTCGACCCTCGCCCTGCTGGGAATCCGCTACGGCAGCGAGGAGTCCCTGGCGTTTACGGAGCGGGTAAGCAGGGAAATGGCGCTCGTCGGTTGGCGCACCGCGCTCGAGCTCGGTGAAGAGAAGGGCCCCGCTCCGGTCATGGACGAGCTCTTCGAGGTCACTCCTCGCATGCTGCAACTGCGCCCCGAGATGCGTGCGGACGGCTACGAGGTCGGAGACCGCGTACCGGGACGGATCCTTCACGCAAGGTACAGCCGCTACATGCAGCGCCTGGCCGAGATCGCGCCCGACATCATCGACGACATTGCGGAGAAGGGCGCCCGCTTTACCCACCATACCTCGATTGCACCCACCGGCACGATTTCGCTGTCGCTCGCCAACAACGCGAGCAACGGCATCGAGCCGAGCTTCGCGCATCACTATTCACGCAACGTCATTCGAGAGAGCAAGAAGACCAAGGAGAAGATCGACGTGTTCTCCTACGAACTGCTTGCCTATCGTGAATTGATCGATCCGGATGCGATGCCCGATTCGAGCCTTCCCGACTACTTCGTGAGCGCCGACGACATCACGCCCGCACAACATGTGGATGTGCAGGCGGCGGCGCAGCAGTGGGTGGATTCTTCCATCTCGAAGACGATCAACGTACCCACCGACTTCGCGTACGAGGACTTCAAGGACATATACCTGTACGCATATCGAAAGGGCCTCAAGGGATGCACCACCTTCCGGTTCAATCCGGAGGCGTTTCAGGGCGTGCTCGTGAAGGATGAAGACCTGAGAAACACCACCTACTCCTTCACCCTGGAGGACGGATCGGTTCTCGAGGTTGCAGGTGACGAGGAAATCGAATACGACGGCGAGATCCACACTGCGGCGAATCTCTTCGACGCACTCAAGGAGGGCTACTACGGCAAGTTCTGAGCGAGGCTGAGCGCTTGCGCAACGGATAATCACAGTCATGGCCATCAAGATCGACAAGAAGATCGTGGACTACCGCGTGCGCTCGGACACCGGCGACGCAACCGGCGCCAAGCTGCACCGGCGCGAGGACGAGTCGCAGAAAGGCGCGGCGGCGTCCGGTCCGGTGGAGAGGGAGACCGCGCAGGTCATCCAGATGCACGAACAGCTCGAGCGCCCGGAGATGCTGGTGGGCTCGACCTACAAGATAAAGACCCCACTCTCCGAACATGCGCTCTATGTCACCATCAACGACATCGTGCTCAACGAAGGTACCGAACACGAGCTCAGGCGTCCCTTCGAGGTGTTCATCAACTCGAAGAACATGGAGCATTTTCAGTGGATAGTCGCGTTGACCCTGATCATATCCGCGGTGTTTCGCAAGGGTGGCGACGTCACTTTCCTGGTTCACGAGCTTCGTTCAGTCTTCGATCCCCGCGGCGGTTACTTCAAGAAGGGCGGAAAGTACATGCCCTCGCTGGTAGCCGAGATCGGAGACGCAATCGAATCGCACATGCGGCACATCGGCCTGCTCACCCGCGAAGATCTCGACGAACGGCAGCAGGATCTCATCGCCAGGAAGCGCCGGGAGTACGAAGCGGTGGCCGCGTCGCGCGGAAGCGACGAGTCGGCGACAGGCGGATTCCCCGCGGGAGCACAGTTGTGCGCGCACTGCAGTACCAAGGCGGTGGTGCTCAAAGACGGGTGCATGACCTGCCTGAACTGCGGGGACTCGAAATGCGGTTGAGAGACTCATCCGCCGTCCTGCGGAACGCTCCTGATCACGCAAAGTGGGGTGGCGGCGGAGCGCCCGGACGGAGTGGTCGGCACGAATTCTGTTCCGGTTCTTGTGGAGGCCGTGACGGGCGCCGAGAGGGAACTCGGCACTGACCCGCCGGCCGCGAGGGGGCTCGTCCCTCTCGCGGCCGGCGGGGTTTTTTTGGAGACTACACACGTGAGTACCGGAACTGATTACATCGACTTGGATGCGATCCGGGACAGAAGACGCCTTGACAATCCTTGGCGGCTTCCTGCAATCGAGTATGTCGCGAGCAAGTTGCATAACTCCCTCCGGTTCAGACTCGGCGACACTCTTCCTTACGAGCCAATTGACGCGATTGAACTATGCGGATTTAGCGTTGAGATGCACGAAACCCTCGGCGACTTCATCGGAGACGGCGGTCGAGTAGAGGCCGCCGGATTCATAGACGGAGACAACCGAGTTGTGGGGTATTCTCGTTCCTTTCCTCGACCGGTTAGAAGGTTTACATTAGCTCACGAAACTGGACACTTAATTCTTCATCGTCCAATGAGCCAACATCGCGATCGACCTATTGATAGAGCAAGAGAGTTCGCTCCTCGTACTCGAGAAGAGTGGGAAGCCGACAAATTCGCGACGTTTTTCCTCATGCCAGAACAGTTGCTCCGAGAACACTTCTACTGGACATTTCGAACTGACCAATTTGATCTGAACGAAGCCACTGCCTTCGCGCTCAATAGAGCAAACCTGTGCGATATCCTTACCCAGTGGAAGTCTCGTAGGCATGGAGCCAGAATACTTGCCAAAGCTACTCACTTCGACGGAAGTTACTTTGAGCCTCTTTATGAAAGATTCGGTGTTTCTACTGAAGCAATGGCGATTCGACTTGAAGAACTGGATCTTCTAGACTTCTGACATCGCCCGCTACGCCGATCACTCGTCCAGGGCACTGTCGGCAAGCGTCTGCGATACCAAGACCTTATCTGCTGTGTAACAGACCAGGGTTGCGGACACACGGAAGCCTCGGACAGCGGGAGTGTGCTGTCCGAGCGGTTGTGTTGGCGTCGTTGCGACGAAGGAGTTGACAGCGTGGGCAACCCCCCGCGTAGAGACCAGTCGCCGCCTCAGCACGGTGCAGGCGCATAGTTTCAGGATATGCCTCTCAGAGATCCTCTCATTTTCTGCACGACGTAGGATTTGCAATCCATTGATTTCGAGATCAATGTAGATGCTCTATTTCGGCATGGAGTCAGGGGATGCGTATCAAGAAGATCTTTGTCTAGATGAGATCGAGAAATTCATTACCGGATTGTACGACGGAGATCTGCACGCCAAACGTAACCGATGGAGTGGACGCCCCCCGGCGTCACATTGCGCCAAGCAGACAACGCACTCAGTATGCGTTGGAGGATTGAGGAGAGTGTCCAAGGACCACGTTAGCATCATCGACAGAATAACCGCCTCCGGTCGACCTTCTTACGACCCAAAGGAACCTCGGGGAAAGAGCGGTTTCCACTCTCGGCCGTTCGCCGTACCCGTACTCCAGAACACCGGAAGCGTGTTGTTCGGTATTGTATTGTGGAAAGATACAAGGGCACCCATGTTGCCAAAGCCCAACGGGTTCTGTGGGACCAACTGCTGTCCAATTTGAAGCATAACGTCTTCCGCGAATTTCCTCTCTCCTTCATCCTCGAATATGTTGGCCTCGGGAGCAAAGGCCCTCACCTCGTCACCGAAGGTCGTCATGGTGAGAATCTGCACCTGCGAGAATCGTCGTTTGATTTCTTCAATCGCCTCTGGAAACGCCGTCTGCAGGCAGCAAATCATGCGACCTTTCTCGGCCAGTTCCGAGAATAGTGACTTGTCGAGTAACCAGAGTCGCTCAAGTCCTTTCACTAGCGTGTTTCCGGTCCCAGCAAAGTCGTCTACGATGACGAGAATAGGATCATGGTCCAAGTGGCCATGCACCCAAGTGTGCATTCCCTCGACCGCCCCGCACTTGCCCGGACTCATGCGTTTCGCGAGGTCTCGGGCTGTAGTTGCCCCACTTTTCGTCTCCGAGTCCACATGACCGAGATAGAGGTTGTCCTTCCTTCGTCTGACGATCTGCCATACCCCCTCTCCGACGTCCAACCGCCTCGCACTAAGGGAGTCCACCATCTTTGCAAGCCCATTGACACTCGCCCCCTCGTTGACGAATCCCTTCTCCACAAGGCGCTTCAGCAAGAGAAACGCCACTTCAATTCGCCCATCGTCATCAAACTGGCGCAGCCATCGACGGACTTCCGCTACGTCCTTCTGCCGCCCCAAGTAAACAAGACGTTCCGAAACGGAGAGGAGGTCGTCCTCTTCAATCGGAAAGGTCGAGGACTCCACCACTTCAAACGACGTGGGCACCTTAAGCACGCCCTCAGCCGCCCGGTCTTCCTTGAAAGACCTCCACATCGGTAGCAGTTCCGCTTCGCCATTCTCGAGCAACCAATCACGGAATACCGGAAGTTCCAACTCCATACCCTCCGCTCCGCCACTCTGCCGGGACAACACACGCCGATGTCGCAAACCGCTTTCCGCCTCCCGGAGATCCTGTGTCGGCAGTCGTTCGTGCGGTTCCAATCCAAGCTGTATCTGGGCATCTACGAGGTCATCGACCGACTCGTATCCGCCCGAACCGAGAGTTGCAACGCAGGCCAGGAAGAGGCAGTTGTCGGCCACCGAACGCCTCTTGTCGCCGGGGTCCAGGACCGGTACGTCCTCCCAGAAGTGGGCAAAATTGGTAGGCCCCAGCTCTCGGACAAGGCTACGACGCACGTATTCGAAGTCACTAAGTCCCACGAAAGTCCGTCGTTCCTGGGCACAGCGTCGGAATACCTTTCCAGCGACCAAGTGCATGTAGAATGGGTTGCCTCGACAATAATCAACAATACACCTGACGGCGTCCGACTCGTACTCGATTTTCCCCGACACCGGTTCCGTAATGAGCGCCTCGCAGTCCGCCTCCACTTCAATCCGATCCAGCGAACTATTGACCCACTTGTTCAGATCTGCAGAGTGACTTCGATAGATTGTATTCATTCGCTCGCTACCAACGAACATGAATGTCAGACCGACTTCGGAGAGGGAGCGTAGAGCCTTAACAAACTGTTTCCCACGCTCTCCGAGATAGAATGCGGGATTTAGATCGTCAAACTCATCGACTATTACCAGCATCTTCCTGCCATCGTCTCGAACCAACAATTCTACAAACGGGACGAGTCGTCCCAGTCCGGCACGGAACTCCTCCTCCCCCGGCACGTCACGCGCAAGACTCAGTGCTCCTATAAGGCGGGTCGCCACCGTGTGTGCAAGCTGACCCTCATGCAACGACACCAGCTCCCCCATCCTCAAGACGATACACACGATATCCTTTCGTCGATTCAGGTTGCTCGCCAAAACCTGAATCACCGAGGTCTTTCCGACCCGCTTCTGGCCCCAAAGAAAGGTCGACGTCTCGTTCGACACATGGAGTTCAAGGTCTGCAAGTACCGAGTCACGGCCGTATAAATTTCGCTTTTCACGAATTGGATTGATTGCATAGGGAGGACTCGTGAGCAGACCGTCCCAATCCGGCTGCGTCCGTTGCTGCTCGAACTTCAGTCCCTGCTCGAATCTCAAAGTCCTTCCAGTTATTGTTTCACACTCCAACGTAGTCGTGAGGTTGACTGTTCTCTCTTCTGGCGCATTACTCAGTCTGAAGCGAACCAATCGCTCCGTACGGGGCGGAAGATCGAATGGGGCCGGCGGCTCCGATACCGAAAGAGACGCGGAGCCCTCCAGCTCTCCCGGTCGAACACGCACCGCGTGCGCCGTTCCTTCTCCATCATTTGTGACACGCGCAGGGAATACGACCTCGCTATCCCCTCTCTCCAAGTCGAGTTTGAACGTGCCACCTACGATCTGAATCGACGGCGTCATCATCTCTTCGCTCGTCCGCGTCCCTTCCTCGATAAGGTGCGACATGTGCGTCGCTACAGGTTGCAGCACCTTTCGCTGAAGTCGATGACCCATGCCCTCGTCGAACGAGTCGAATGTCCGTTGCAATTGAGCACGTAAGTCCCGAACACGCCTTGGGATTCGCTCGGCCTCGTGCTTCTCACAGCTCTCGCAGAACTTACGGAACAACGTTCCGAGCAACACTTCCACATCGTGGAGCGTCTGTCTTTCCCCCAGGAGTGCGTATGCCTGGTATGCATGGGCCTGCTTAATGACTTCGGTAGATGGTAGCTTCGCCGACACGGCCGTTGACCGGCAGAATCTATCGACAGACCTTTCCAACGCTGACTGAAGTTCCTGCGTTTTGGCTGTCGCTGCGCGCAACGTTGCGGCTGGGCTAGTCTTCAAAGGGATACGCAACTGTGACCGCAGCCAGCTCGCAACACGATAGTTTACGTCGCCCATCCTTGCTGGAAGCTTCCGTCCAGCGCTCTCAGTTCTCAATGTCGCATGAACAACAGCTAACGAAAGCAGATCGGGAACAAATCTATCTATATTATTGAGGAGATCATCGATACTGTCGATCTCCGCATCCACGGGATTGGACGACGCCCATAGGGAGATAATGTTGACGAAAGTTCTCTCTAGATCTCCTTCGTCGACGGAGGATAGCTGAGTCGCATATGCTTCTCCTACCCCAAGGTTGTCTCCACTTGAACGATACCGGTCAATTAACTCCCGAAACGCTATGGCGTCATCATCTAATTCACCAAAATCCTGCTCTCGATCCGTTTCCAATAGGTCCACTTGTTCCGGTGTATTATCTCCGCTCACGTCGACAAGAATGGAGACCGAAGGTCTCGGTCCGGCCTCGAGTTTCAAAACATTGGGCAAAAGTGCCACAATTTCTTGTATGGAGTTCGCCCCGTAATCTTCCTCTCGGAAGGCACGGTTCGTGCGCTGGAGTAGGCGATTCTTCAGTACGCTAAGCTCCATTCTCTGCCAGTCGGGCTTTCCCTTTGTCTTGGCGTCCAGGAAAGCTTGTAAGACCAGTTCACGCAGTTGGTGCTGCTTCGACTCTCTTCTCATCTCCATTCCTCAATCATTCCACCCGCTTTCACGCTCTGTCGATTGTGCACAATTCGTCGACTGTGGCCGTTGCACAATGGGACGGAGTGCAAATGCTCCTATCGTCAAACTGAGTTCATCGGTACTTCCTGGCTGGCTCGATATCCAATGTTCCCGAGTGTCCAGTCGCGTAGGAAAGATATGGAGCAATAGCGTTCTCTTCAACTAGCAGCGTGCACAATATGGGTCGACTCCAATATATCTGTGCGTCCGGCGTCCGCCCTCCTTACGCTGCTCGCCGGAATGGCCGTTGAATTCAACATGTAGCTTGGCTGTCGCGGCCTCTGCTGCAGGTTGCAAGACGCGATCTTGGCGGGGGAACAGCGCCCGGCGCAAGGTATCTTGATGATTCCTTTTCTTCAGGCAAGAACGGCCGGCTCGACGCGGTTGACGGCGACGAGGCGCTGGCGGACGGCGAGGCGGGGGCATCGTTCCAGACCCTGCTCGTACGCGACCACCTGCAGGCAGGGCGCCACCGCCTCGTAGAGCTCTCCCGGCGCGAGCAGGAAGTCCGGATTCCGGGGTCGCCCTACCCGCTCGTTGCCGCGCGAGAAGGTCTCGTAGATGAGCGCTCCTTCCGGGGCCACCGCGGCGGCAAGCAGGGGAAGAAGCGGCCGGTAGAGATAGTTGGCGACCACCACGCCGCCGAAGCTGCGCCCGGCAAAGGGCCAGCTCCCCTGCTCCAGATCTGCTTGCACGACTTCCACGCTGTTGTCTGTGGAAAGGTCATCCAGGGCGGAGACGTCCAGGTCCACGCCGACCACCGGATGGCCGCGGGCGCGGAAGTAGCGCAGGTGTCGGCCGTGTCCGCAGGCCACGTCGAGCACCGCCGACCGGGGCGGCACCAGGTACGCGAAGCGTTGCACCCAGGGCGAGACGGGAACCTCGGGGTCGGCAGGCCGATCGAAGCTCAACTCCCCTCCCCGCGCGCGATCCCGCCCAGACGCTGGCCCACCAGCTCTCCCCGCTCGTTCGAGCCTTCGATGCGAACCCGCTCGATCGCCGGCCCCGGCTCTCCCGGGCCGAGGTTCACCTTGAGATAGTTGTCCGTCCACCCCGAGAGCCACGCCTCGCCGCGAGAGCGTGAGGCTTCCACCACCACCGGCATCACCGCGCCGATGTGCCGTTCCCGAAAGGCACGGCTCTTCTCCCGGAACAGCCTCTTCAGGGACTGCACCCGGCGCTTCTTGACCTCGCCCGATACCTGGTCGCCGAAGGACTCCGCCTCGGAACCCGGACGCAGGGAGTAGGTAAAGGGGTGGAGATAGGTAAGGGGCAGGTCCTCGAGCAGGTCGAAGGTGCGTTGGAAGTCGCCGTCGCTCTCTCCCGGGAAGCCGCAGATGACGTCGGTGCCGATACCGCACTCGGGGATCCCTTCGGCGATCCTCAGGATCAGGGACCGGAAGCGCTCGGAGCTGTAGCGTCGCTGCATTCGGGCGAGGACGGTGTCGGATCCGCTCTGCATCGGGATATGGAAGTGACGGGCAAATCGGGGCTCTCCCGCCATGAGATCGATGAGCTCCTCCGTCACCGAGGCGGGCTCGATGGAGCTCAGCCGCAGGCGCTCGAGTCCCGGAGTGTCGAGGAGCCGGCGGAGAAGCTCCGGCAAGGTGAGGCGTCCCGGGGGCAGGTCCAGCCCGTAGTCGCCCACGTGCACCCCGCTGATGACGATCTCCACGTACCCCGCGTCGACGAGCTGGCGCACTTGATCGAGCACGCTCTGCGCGCTTCGGCTGCGCGATCGGCCTCTCGTCTGAGGCACGATGCAGAAGGTGCAATTCTCGTTGCAGCCTTCCTGGACCTTCACGAAGGCCCGACTGTGGTCCATCATTTCCGTGATGGGGACGTCGAGGAAAGTCGTCGCCTCCGATACCGGGGACACCGCCACTCGCGCCTCGGCCGGCTGCACCGATTCCGCCTCGCCCACCACCTGCGCCCGGTTCGCCGCGCCCACGACCAGCGACACGCCCGGCAGCGCTGCTATCTCTTCGGGGGCCCGCTGCGCATAGCAGCCGGTGACGATGATCTTCGCGCCCGCGCGTTGCTCGTGCAGGCGCCGTATCGCCTTGCGCGCGCTCGCATCGGCCCGGGCGGTCACGCTGCAGGTATTGACCACGTAGGCCTCCGCTTCGTCGCTCCAGGGTACGCTGCGCCACCGCCCGGACTCCTCGAAGAGCGTGCGGATCGCCTCGGTGTCGTACTGGTTCAGACGGCAGCCGAAGGTATGGAAGGCCACCCGTTTCATTGCGAGCACATCTCCCCATCACCGGCGGAACGCCGATTCTATCCCGCAACCGAGCTCCCGGGCGGCGCCCTCCCGCGAAGCGTACGGACCGAAGCGAGTGGCGACGAAAGGGCGAAAAGACGGGGTGGTCTCGGCATCTCTCAGTATTCCGGCCGGGGGGCGGGAGCGCGAGGAATCCAGCGGATTTTCCATCCCGGCTCGCTTGGTTCCGTCTCGAAGCCCCGACAGATCCACAGGTCCGCGACCGCCGCCAGCCGATCGCCGGCGTAGAGCAGCGGCAGCCGATCCCGCTCCCAGGGTGGGACGCCATGCTCCTGGAACAGTTTCTTGAGCGTCTGGGACCGGGCGCGCCCGCTGGGTCGGGCGCGTTCCCCGCCGCGACGGAAGCGCACGCTCAGGGGGAAGGCGGAGACGCATCGGGCCGAGAGCCCGCTTCCGCAGGCCGCCTCAGCCCGGAGCAGCCCATGCTCCAGCTTCAAGGGAACCCTGATGTTTTCCCAGAGATGCACGCGGCGCGGATCGATGGATGGAAGTGGCGCCTGGGCATGCAGGCGCCCGCGGTATCGGCGCAGCTCCGCCCCCGGCCACCGCAACACCGGCGCGGCATCGCTCCTCGCCCCGATCACTTCTTCGCGGATGCGCCCGAGCTTCCTGCCGTCGGGCGGAGGAAGGCCCCGTTCGGAAATCCAGTGCCGCAGGGCATTCGCGCTTCGCGCCGCGGTCCAGTCGCGCATGGCGGCGATGGCGAAGGCGCCACTCGCGTCCACCGCCTCCCGGCAGTCGCAGGCGGCGAGCGCATCGAGAAGGGAGAGGGCCGCGCGCTGATGAGCGGCCACGCGGGACAGCGCGGCCGCCGGGTCCGGCCACCGCCGGCGCAGCACCGGAATGACCTCCTCTCGCAGAAACCCGCGATCCAGGCGCCGGTCCGAGTTGCTGGGATCGTCGACGCTGGGCAGCGCGTGGCGCTTCGCATAGGCGCGCAGCCACTCGCGGGACACGTCCAGGAGCGGACGCCACAGCCAGCCGCCGCCGAAGCGCCGGCGAGGCGGGATGCCGGCAAGCCCCGCCGGGCCGCTCCCTCGAAACAAGCGCATCAGGATCGTCTCCGCGAGGTCTTCCCGGTGGTGGGCGGTGGCGGTGACGGTACCCGGCCCGCTGCCGGCCGCCAGCGCCGCGTAGCGTGCCTGCCTGGCCGCTTCCTCCGGCCCCTTTCCCCGATGCGGGTCCGGCTGCACGGTCAATGCCTCGAGAGCGATGCCGTGCGTATCGCAGAAGCGGCGGCAGTGCCGCGCCCAGTCCCCCGATGCCGGATGCAGGCGGTGATCCACGTGCACCGCCTGAAGGCCGAGGGTCCGGGCTTCGGGCACTCGGGACAGGAGGTGCAGGAGCACCACCGAATCGGGGCCGCCGCTGTAGGCGACGCGGATTCGGGTCGCATCGAATGACGCGAGCCCGACCTCGAGAGAAGCGATGAGCCGCTCGTCCCCCGCTTCGCTCATCAGGTTCCGAAGGGGGGATGCTTCGCGCCGGACCGAGACCGCACTCCGGCCGGTTGGGGGCGGAGACCGCTTCGCCCGCCTGCGGCCACCCTCACTCCTGGAAGCGGCCGATCGCCATCAGGCGTCGATATCTCGCATCGATCATGCCGGGCATGTCCATGCCTTCGAGCACCCGCAGCTCCTCGAGCAGAACCCGCTTCAGCTCCCGCGCGCAGGCGTCCACGTCACGATGGGCGCCCCCGACCGGCTCCTCGATGACCCGGTCGATGAGGGCGAGCTGCTTCAGGCGTTCGGAGGTGATCGCCATCGCCTCCGCCGCCTCCGGGGCCCGCTCCGGGCTTTTCCACAGAATGGAAGCGCAACCTTCGGGGGAAATGACCGAGTAGGTGCTGTACTGCAGCATCATGATGCGATCCCCGACCCCGATCGCCAGCGCGCCCCCCGAACCTCCCTCTCCGATCACGGTACAGACCAACGGAGTGGACAGGGTCGCCATCTCGAAGAGATTGCGCGCGATCGCCTCGCTCTGTCCGCGCTCCTCTGCCCCCACGCCCGGATAGGCTCCGGGCGTATCGATGAAGGTCAGCACGGGCAGTTTGAAGCGGGCGCCGAGGCGCATGAGACGCAGCGCCTTGCGATACCCCTCCGGGCCGGGCATTCCGAAGCGCCGGCCGAGCTTTTCCTTCGTGTTGCGGCCCTTCTGATGGCCAATCACCACCACCGGACGACCCTCGAGGCGGCAGAGCCCCGCTACCACCGCGGGATCGTCGGCGAAGCTCCGATCCCCGTGCAGCTCTTCGAAGTCGGTGAAGATTCTTTCGATGTAGTCCAGGGTGTAGGGTCGCTCGGGATGTCTCGCCAACTGCGAGATCTGCCAGGCGGAGAGCTTGGAGAAGGTCGACTTTGCAAGCTCCAGGCTCTTGCGCTGGAGGCGGGCGATCTCCTCTTCGATGTCGAGACCAGGGTCCGCCTCGACTCGCCGCAGCTCGTCGATCTTCGCTTCGAGCTCGGCGATGGGCCGCTCGAAATCGAGGAGGGTACGCTTCATTGATACTCCAGCGAGACCCGGTCCCTGCCGGCCAGCTCCTTCAGGCTCGCGAGCAACTCGTCGGTGGGGCGCACTCGCCACCGGTCGCCCAGGGGCACTCTGACCCGCGCGTCGCGGCGACAGTAGTCTATGCACACCGGTGTGGACCCCCCCGGAGTGGTGCGCATCGCCTCGGCGATCGAGCGCAGCAGTCCACCGTCCGCTCCGGCATCGTCCAGGCGCACGGCAATCCACTTCGCACGCGCAGCCCTCGCTTCTTCCAGATCGTAGATCCGCTCCACCGTGATGGAGTATCCGCCGCTCCAATCGTCGGCGGCGACTTCCCCTTCCAGGACGACGAGGCGGTCCTTGACCAGGATATCCCGGTGTCGCTGATAGGCTTCTGCGTAGACCACCGCGTCGGCCCGTGCGCTCCGGTCGTCGAGGCTGAGTATCGCCATGCGTCCGTTCCGGCTGTTGGTGACCCTCAAGGCCACCACCAGACCGGCCACGACCGCCTTCCTGCCGGAGAGCGCGTCCAGAGAGTCCAGCCTTCCCGAGGTGATCTCGGATAGCTCCGATTCGAAACTCGTGATGGGATGGCCGCTGAGATACACCCCGAGAGTCTCTTTCTCACCCATGAGTCGTTCGTGTTCCGACCACTCGGGTGCCTCGATGAAGGAATCGCCGCTCTCGACGCCGGCCACGGCCCCTCCGAAAAGGTCGTCCTGTCCCGCGACCGCATCGCGGCTGTGCTGCTCACCCGCCTGCATCGCCCGGGCCAAGGTGGCGATCAGGGAGGCGCGCGAGGGGCCGAGTCGGTCCAGGGCTCCGGCCCGGATCAGCGCCTCCAGAGCACGACGGTTGACCCGGCGGGCATCGATGCGGCGACAGAAGTCGAAGAGGTCCCGGAAGGGCCCTTTCGCGTTCCGGTCCTCGATGATGCCGGCGACCGCGCTCTGCCCCATCCCCTTGAGCGCCCCGAGCCCGTAGCGGATGGCGCGAGGACCCGCGACCGCAAAGGCGTACTCGGACTCGTTGACGTCGGGGGGGTGGACCTCGAGGGAGAGCTCGCTGCATTCGTCGATCATCACCACGATCTTGTCGGTGTGGTCCATGTCCGCCGACAGGACCGCCGCCATGAACGCGGCCGGATAGTGCGCCTTGAGCCATGCGGTCTGGTAGCCGATGAGCGCATACGCGGCGGAGTGAGCCCGATTGAAGCCGTATCCCGCGAACTTTTCCATGATGTCGAAGATCGCGTTCGCAACGTGGGAGGGCACTTCGCGCGCGTGCGCGCCGTCGAGGAAGACGGCGCGCTGTTTTGCCATCTCTGCCGGCTGTTTCTTGCCCATCGCCTTGCGCAGCACGTCGGCTCCGCCCAGGGTGTATCCCGCCAGGACCTGGGCGATCTGCATGACCTGCTCCTGGTACAGGATCACGCCGTAGGTGGGTTTCAGAATCGGCTCCAGATCCGGGTGGGGATAGCTCACCGGCACCCGCCCCTGCTTTCGGGCGATGAAGTCCTCGACCATGCCCGACTGCTGCGGTCCCGGCCGAATGAGGGCGTTGAGGGCGCTCAGATCGTCGAATGTGTCGGGCACGAGGCGTCTGATGACGTCCTTGCACAGGCGCGACTCGAGCTGAAACACCGCGGTGGTCGCGGCACGCTGGATCAGCGCGTAGGTCGCGGAATCGTCGAGTGGAACGGCGCCGAGATCCAGCAACGCCTCGCCGGACGCCTCCCGCTGCGCGTTGATGCTGCGCACCGCCCAGTCGATGATGGTCAGGGTGCGCAGTCCCAGGAAGTCGAACTTGACGAGACCGATCGCCTCGACGTCGTCCTTGTCGAACTGGGTGACGAGGGTGCCGTCCGGCTCCCGATAGAGCGCGGTGTACTCGGTGAGCGCGCGGGGCGCGATCACGACGCCTCCGGCATGGCGCCCCGCATTGCGCGCGAGACCCTCCAGCTTGCGCGCGAGCTCGACGATCGCGCGTGCATCCTCGTCCTCCTCGCAGCGGGTCTTGAATGCTTCCTCGTCGAGGGCCCGCTCGAGCGTCATGCCGAGCTCGAAGGGAATCAGCTTGGCGAGTTGATCGACGTATCCGTAGGGGAAGCCGAGCACGCGCCCCACGTCGCGCACCACCGCCCGCGCCGCCATCGTGCCGAAGGTGATGATCTGCGCGACCCTTTCCCCTCCCGGCGAGGTTGCCGAGTGACGATTCGCGACGTACTCGATGACCCGGTCCCGCCCTTCCATGCAGAAGTCGATGTCGAAGTCGGGCAGGGACACCCGTTCCGGGTTGAGGAAGCGTTCGAAGAGCAGTGCGTGCTCTATCGGATCGAGATCGGTGATGCCCAACGCGTAGCCCACCAGGGAACCTGCCCCCGAGCCTCGCCCGGGTCCTACCGGTACTCCGTTTTCCCGAGCCCAGCGGGTGAAGTCGGCCACGATGAGAAAGTAGCCCGCGAAGCCCATGCGAATGATGACGTCGAGCTCCATCTCCAGGCGAGCGCGATACGGTGCGGGCTCGACCGGCGCGCCGCGCCGTTCCGCAAGGCGCCCCTCCAGACCGGCCTCGGCCTGCCTCCGCAGGCATTCCGGCGGCGTGGTGCCCGGCGGCACCGGAAAGTCCGGAAGGTGATCCTGCCCGAGCGAGAGTTCCAGGTTGCAGCGCCGGGCGATCTCGACGCTGTTCTCGAGCGCCTCGGGAAGATCCGAAAAGAGCTCGGCCATCTCTCGTGACGAACGCAGGTACTGCTGGTCGGAGTAGCGCCGGACCCGGCGGGGATCGTCCAGGGTCCGGCCCTCCTGGATGCACACCCGAGCTTCGTGGGCCTCGAAGTCATCGGGACGCAGGAAGCGGACCTGGTTGGTGGCCACCACCGGCACCTCGTATTCGACGGCCAGATCCAGGGCGCGAGCGAGGTATTCCTGCTCGTTCTCGCGTCCGGTGCGGTGCAATTCCAGGTAGTAGCGGTCCGGGAAGACCCGCAACCAGCGCTCCAGGCGCCGGCGTGCTGCATCCGGACGAGCGGCGAGCAGGGCCTGGCCGACATCGCCCTGAAGCCCACCGGAAAGCGCAATCAGGCCCGGCAACCCGTCTTCCAGCCAGACCGGGTCGAGCATCGGAGCTCCCTTGATTCGCCCCTCCACGTAGGTCCGGGACACCAGTCGCGCCAGGCGTGCATATCCTTCGCGGTCCTGGCAAAGAAGGATGAGGCGGGCGGGCTGGTTGGGATCGAAGTCGTTGGGCAGCGCAAGGTCCGCTCCGATGATCGGCTTCACCCCCGCCGCGCTCGCCGCCCGGAAGAACTTGATGGCCGAAAACAGGTTTCCGCACTCGGTGACCGCGAGCGCCGGAACCTCCGCTGCGGTGCAGGTCTCGACGAGGGGTGCAATGCGCACGATGCTGTCGACCAGCGAGTACTCGGTGCGCAGGTTGAGATGAACGAAGGGGGCGGACATGGCGGTGAGAGAAAGGGCGAATCCGGATTCTAGCCCGGATTGCTCAGTGCGCCGTCCTCCTACCGGGGACGCCGGCTGGCCCGGTCACGGACCCCGCCCTCGATGCCCGGTCTCCTCCATCCGGAGATCGATCGCACGCCGGACCGGAGCGAAGGTGGAGCGGTGTTCGGGACAGGGGCCGTGATGCTCGAGCGCCTGCCGGTGGGCACGGGTGGGATAGCCCTTGTTGGTGGCGAACCCGTACTCCGGATGGCGGCGGTCGAGAAGCGTCATCGTTCGATCCCGTTCCACCTTGGCGATGATCGATGCGGCGGAAATCTCGGAAACGAGGGAGTCGCCCGAGACGATGCACCGTACCTCGCAGTCGAGCCGGGGAACCTGGTTGCCGTCGACGAGCACGAGCTCAGGACGAAGCGGGAGCGCCTCCACTGCGCGTTTCATGGCCAGCAGGCTCGCCCGCAGAATGTCGAGCTCGTCGATTTCCGCAACACTCGCGCTCGCGACCGCGAAGCCCCGGGCCCGCGATCGGATGAGCTCCGCCAGGCGCTCCCGAGCCCGAGCGGTAAGGACCTTGGAGTCGGCCAGACCGCAGACCGGGCGGTGAGCGTCGAGGATTACCGCCGCCGCGACCACCGGACCGGCGAGCGGCCCGCGTCCCGCCTCGTCCACGCCCGCCACGATCGCCCTACTGCTCCCGGTCATGCCACCCTCCCGGAACCTGACCTCGGAGCACGGGACCTGCGCGCCAGGAGCTCGAGCACGGCCGCGGCGGCGCTGCAGTCCGCATCGTTTCGCAGGGCTTGGCGGATGGAAGCGAACTCCGCCTGGAGCGATGGCACGTCTTCAGGATGCTCGAGATATCGCAACACCGCAGCGCCGAGATGGGCGCCGGTCGCCCGGTCCTGCAGCAGTTCCGGCACGACGGCGCGGCCCGCGAGCAGATTGGGGAGGCCGACGTGGGCGACGTGCAGGAGTCGCCGCCCGATTGCCCAGGTGAGAGCACGAGTCCGATAGGTGATGACCATCGGACGCCGGTGGAGCAGGGTTTCCAGGGTGGCGGTGCCGGAAGCGAGGAGAACGACGTCCGCCGCGGCCATCGCCGACCATGACTCTCCGTCGAGTATCCGGACATCGAGGTCGCGCCCTCTTTCCTCGAGCACCGACTCGAAGTGGCGGCGCAGCGCAGAATCGAGGAGCGGCGCCACGAAGCAAATCCGGCCGCGCCGCGCCGCGAGCCAGCACGCCGCTTCCACCATGGGCACGGCAAGCTGAGCGACTTCCGAGTGGCGGCTGCCCGGCAGGAGGGCCACGACTTCGGCATCCCGAGTCAGACTGAGACGTCTTCGCTCCGCCGCCCGGTCCGGCACATCGGGAACCGAGTCCGCGCTCGGGTGACCGACGAAAGTCGCCTCCACCCCCCACCGCGCGTAGAAGTCCGCCTCGAATGGAAAGAGCGCGAGGAGAAGATCGACGGCCCGGGCGATCTTGCGCACCCGGTAGCGCCGCCACGCCCATACCGAAGGACTCACATAGTGCACCGTCGGGATGCCGGCGCGGCGCAGGCGCTCCTCGAGCCCGAGATTGAAGTCCGGCGCGTCCACTCCTATGAACACGTCCGGCGGATCCGCGATCCAGGCGCGGGCAAGGCGGGCGCGCACCGGCAGGAGGGCGAGGTAGCGCGGCACCGCCTCGACCAGTCCGGCAACGGACAGGCGATCCATCGGATAGAGGCAACGGCACCCCGCCTCGACCATGCCGGGACCCGCGATGCCCTCGAAGCGGGCATGCGGAATCCGCTCCCGGAGCGCGCGGACGAGTCCCGCGCCCAGCCGGTCGCCCGACGCCTCCCCCGCGACCAGGGCTACGCGCACCGTCGATCCCTTCGCGACTAGCGCACGATGCCCCGCTGCGAGCGGAGCAGGAAGTCATGCAGATTCCGCACTTCCTCAGACTCTTCGGCCAGAGCCGCCAGCGCGGCGAGCGCCCGATCCAGGCTCTTGCCCTGGCGATACAGGATTCGGTAGGCGCGCCTCAGTTCCAGAATCTGCTCGGAACGATAGCCCCGGCGTTTCAGGCCTTCGCGGTTGAGACCGTGGGGGCGGGCGAAGTTGCCGGCGACGGTGACGTAGGGCGGCACGTCCTTGAGGATCACCGTCCCCATCGCCGAAAAGCTGTGTGCGCCGACGCAGCAGAACTGGTGCACCATGCTGAAGGCGCCGAAGGTAACCCAGTCGCCGACTTCCACGTGACCGGCAAGGGTCGTCCCGTTCGCCATGACGATATCGGACCCCACTTGGCAATCGTGCGCGATGTGCACACCGGCCATTATCCAGTTCCGGTTGCCCAACCGGGTGACGCCGCTCGCCCGAGTTCCCCGGTTGAAGGTGCAGAACTCGCGAATGACGTTGTCGTCACCGATCTCCAGCCGGGTGGTCTCGCCGCGGAACTTCTTGTCCTGGGGCTCCTCGCCGAGCGAGCTGGACGCGAAAATGCGATTGTTGCGCCCGATGCGGGTCGGACCCCGGATGACGACGTGAGGACCTATGCTCGTCCCGGATCCGACCCTGACCCCTGCGTCGATGACTGCGCCCGGGCCGACTTCCACGTCGTCCGCGAGTAGGGCGGAGGCGTCGACGATCGCGCTCGGATGAATCATTCACCGAGCGTCCGCAACGCCCCCATGAGCTCGGCGTGCGCCACCACTTTGTCGTCGACCCGGGCCTCCGATCGGACCTTCCATACGCCCCGGATGTCGCGCAGGCGATCCACGCGCACCATCAACTGATCGCCGGGGATCACCGGCTGCCGGAAGCGCGCCCGGTCCACGCCGACGAAGTAGTAGATCGAATCCGCGGGCGGCAGCTCGGAGAGCGAACGCAGCGCGAGAATTCCGGTCGCCTGCGCCATTGCCTCGAGAATGAGCACCGCGGGCATGACCGGTTGGCCCGGGAAGTGGCCGGGAAAGAAAGGCTCGTTGATGGTGACGTTCTTGAGAGCGAGCACCGACTTCCCGGGCGTGCACTCGACGATGCGATCGATCAGCAGCATCGGATAGCGGTGCGGCAGATAGTCCAGCACCCTGGAGATGTCCATGTCGATCATTCGCGCTCCCGGGAGTTTGTAGCCTCGTTGTCGTCGTTCGGGCCGACCCCCAGCCGCTCTTCGAGGCGGCGTATCCGGCGGGCCATTCGATCGAGCTGGCGCATTCTCGCCACGTTCCTGCGCCATTCCCGATTTGTCTGAACGGGCATGCCGGAGGAGTACACGCCGGGCTTCCGGATGGAGTTCGGGACGGCCGAAGTCGCGGTCAAGTGGACGTCATCCGCCACCCGGATGTGGCCGGCCAGTGACGCGGCACCCCCTATTGTGCACCGCCTGCCGATTTGAGCGCTTCCGCCGATCGCGACGCATGCGGCGACGGCGGTGTGGGCTCCGATGTGCACGTTGTGGGCAATCTGGATGAGGTTGTCGAGCTTGACCCCGTCTTCAATCACGGTGTCTTCCAGCGCCCCCCGGTCGACTGTGGTGTTGGCGCCGATTTCCACATCGTCGCCGATGAGGACCCCGCCCAACTGGGGAACCTTCACCCAGACGCCATCGTCGTTGGCGATACCGAAACCGTCCGCCCCGATGACCACGCCGGGATGGACGATGGTGCGCTCGCCGATTCTCGCCCGGCAACAGACCGTGACGTTGGCCACGAGGATCGCGCCGTCCCCGACGACGACTTCTCCCTCGAGCACGCAACCGGGCCCGAGCACGACCTCCTCGCCGATGCGGACCTCGGGGCCGATGACGCAGTGGGCGCCGACCGAAGCGCTGCCGGATACTCGCGCCCTCGCGTCGACACTCGAGCTCGCATGGATGCCCGGCGAAGGCTGAGGGGCAACGTTCAGCAACGCCGCCGCCCGCGCATAGCCTGCGTAGGGGTTGCTCACCACCAGGCAGGCGGTGGGGGACTCCTCGATGAAGTGCCGCTCCATCAGCACCGCCGCCGCGCGGGTATGGGCCAAGTCGGAGCGATAGCGACGGTTGTGGAAGAAGCTCAGATCGCGAGGACCGGCGCCAGCGAGGGTGGCGACTCCCTCAACCGGACGTTCCGGGTCCCCTTGCAACTCGGCGCCCAGAGTCTCCGCGAGCTCCCCCAGCTTGAGTCCCACAACCCTCGCACCCCGCAGCGTTCAATTCCCGCTCTCGGACTCCACCCTCAGTCTGTCAATCACCAGTTCGGTGATGTCCACTCGTTCCCCCGCAAACACCACCCCGTCGGTCAGAATGATGTCGTAGCTGTCGGCTCTCGCCAGCGCCTGGATCACCTCGGTGATGTTGCGCTGGAGCTTGGACAGCTCATGACTGCGCCGCAGGTTCAGATCCTCGCGAAACTCCTCCTGGGAACGCCGGAGCTCGCGTCGCAGGCGGCGAACCTCCTCTTCGAGCTTCGTGCGCTCGCTGGCGGACATGATCGCGCTGTTCTTGACGAGATGATCTTCCTTTTCGTTCAGATCCCGCTGGAGCAACACCAGCTCTCGATCGCGTGGCGCGAACTCGTCGTCGATTCGCGCGCGGGCTGCAATGGCCTGCGGAGCGGCGTCCATGACCCGGGGCACGTTGACGAAACCCACCTTGAACTCCTGTCCGAAGGCGGACGGTTGAACGGCGTGGGCCGCCGCGACAACCACCCCGGCGAGCAGACACTTCCGAAACGAGCGGAATCCGGCCGGCATCGCGCTAGAACGTCGATCCGATGGAAAACTGGAAGGGCTGGGTCTCATCACTCGACTCGTCATTCAAGGGATAGGCGAAGCTGATGCTCAATGGACCGAGAGGGGAAAGCCACTTCATCGCAACCCCGGTGGAAGCGCGCAACTCGTCGAAAGCGAGATCCTCCGCGGATGCATAGACCTGTCCAAAATCCCAGAATGCGGAGAAGCGGAACTGATTGGACTCGATGAAGGGCATGGGCACGACGAGCTCGGTCTGTCCGGCGAACATGACGCTGCCCCCCAGAGGATCATCGAGTGAATCCCTCGGTCCCAGAGTATTGGACTCGAAGCCGCGTACCGAACGAGGTCCTCCCGCATAGAAGTGGCGAATCAGGGGCAGGTCGACGATGTCACCGTAGCCGTCGCCGTAGCCGATCTCGCCCTCGAAAGCGAAGATGAAGTCCCGAGGCAGGGGCAGGAAGCGCTGGTGGCGCAGGGTGAGCTTGTAGTAGGTGAGCTCGCCGACGGGCAAGCCGACCTCTCCGGAAATCGCGGTCAGGCCGCCTCGACGGGGAAGGATGATGTTGTCCCGGCTGTCGGTGGACCAGGACAACTCGGTGCGAAGCGACGAGAACCTGCGGCCGACGAGTGCTTCGAAGTCCCGTACCTCGCGGGAAGCGTTCTGCGCCGATTCGAACTCGGTGAGGCTGCCGATCAATCGAAGATCGACGGTGTCGTACTCGGAAACCGGGAATCCGAACGAAAATCCGCCGCTCAGGTCGTCGAGGCTGTAGTCGGCAAGGTTCCGCTCGCTGGCATCCGTGATGCGGTAGGCCCCCTCGATACCGCGGCTGATGCCGTCGTCGGTGTAGTAGGGATTGAACCAACTGAAGGAGTAGTTGCGGCGTGACCTGCTGTTGTTGAACCCGAGCGAGAGCCGATTGCCGGATCCGAGAAAGTTGCGGTGGCTCAATTCAGAAGAGAGGATCACGCCGGAATCCTGGGACAGCCCGGCGCCGAAGCTCAGGTTTCCGGAGGCCATCTCCACCACTTCGAAATCGAGATCCACCTGGTCGCTCGCTCCCGGAACCGGGGGAGTGTCCACCGTCACCGTTTCGAAGTAACCGAGCCGGTCGAGACGTTCCTTGGAACGGGCCACCGCGCCAGTCGACATCCAGGCCCCTTCCATCTGCCGCATCTCCCGGCGCAACACCTCATCCCGGGTCTCGATGTTGCCCTTGAAGTTGATGCGGCGCACGTAGACCCGCTGGCCCGGATCGACGAAGAAGGTCAGCGCGACCTCCTTCGCCGCTTCGTCGACCTCCGGCACCGCGTTGACGTTGGCGAATGCGTATCCGTCTTCGCCCAGACGCTCCGCGAGGCTGGTGCTGGTCTCGGTAATCGACGTTCGCGAAAAGACGTCACCCCCGCGGATCTTCACCAGCCCGAACAGCTCCGACTCGTCGACGATCAGATCTCCTCCGAGTCGCACCTCGGATACCCGGAACTCGTCTCCTTCGGTGACGTTGATCGTGATGTAGACGTCTTTCTTGTCGGGGGTTATCGAGACCTGAGTGGAGTCGATCGCGAAGTTGACGAAACCCCGGTCGAGGTAGTGCGAGCGCAACGCTTCCAGGTCCGCGGCCAGCTTCTGCTTGGAGTACTGATCCGATCGGGTGAACAGCGACCACACGCCGGTGGAGCTCAACTGGAAGAGGTCGAGGAGCGCTCCCTCTTCGAAGGCCTGGTTGCCCACGATGTTGATGCGCTTGATCTTCGCGACCCGTCCCTCCGCGACATCGAAGTGCACCGCCACTCGATTCCGCTCCAGCGGGGTCACGGTGGTCTTGATGCGCACGCCGTAACGCCCGTTCGCGAAGTACGCTCTGCGGAGCTCCTGCTCCACCCGGTCGAAGACGGAACGGTTGAACACCCGCCCCACCTCGAAATCGACCTGGGCGAGCTGCGCACTCAGCACTTCCGTGGTGATGGTCCGGTTGCCTTCGAAGTCCACGCTCGCGATGGACGGGCGTTCGACGAGCGACACGAGCAGGGTGCCACCCTCTCGCTCCAGGCGCACGTCCTCGAAGAAGCCGGTCTGAAAGAGGACCCGTATCGCCTCCGCGCTGCGGGCGGCGTCCATCTCGTCGCCGATCTGCAAGGGCAGGTAGTTGAAAACGGTTCCGGGTGAAATCCTCTGCAGCCCTTCGAGCCGGATGTCCTCGATGACGAAGGTATCCTGCGCGTGCCCGAAGGGAGCAACGGAAAGGGCAAGGACGAGGGCGAGGATTGTCCCCGCCGCCTTCAGTACGTGCTTGGGTCTCATCGAGTGCGGTGCAGGAGGCGCCCGGTTTCCGGCATTCGCATCAGCCGAGCAGGCGCGCGATGTCATTGTAGAAGGCGAGCCCCATCAGGCCAACGAGCATTCCGGCGCCTATGCGCTGGCCCACGAAGCGCGCTTCCTCGGAGAGCGGACGGCCGCTGAGGGCTTCGATACAGTAATACATCAGGTGCCCGCCATCCAGCAGAGGGATCGGCAGCAGATTGAGCACTCCGAGGCTGATGCTGACGATGGCGAGGAAGCCGATGAACCACGCGAGCCCCCGCTCGGCCGACACGCCGGCGTACTGAGCGATGCTGATCGGGCCGCTGAGGTTGTCCAGGGACACCTCGAGCTTCAGCATTTTCCACAGCATGCGCAAGGTGAGCAGCGTCATCTCACCGGTGCGTTCGAACCCCTTCCCAAGCGCTTCCAGGGGCGGATGACTCGCTCGTGCGCCATGCTCGGAGTAATAACTCTCCACCACTTCGGGCGGCGGGGGCTCGACCGCGACTCCGATCCGCCCGTAGCTGCCTCCCTCATCCGTCATGAGGTCCGGAACGACCGTGCGGGTGATCCTCTGCCCGAAGCGTTCGATATCCAGAGAGAGCGGCTTTCCCGGTCGTTCCCGGACGAGGCGCACGAGTTCCGCCCACTCCTCGACCGGAATGCCGTCAACGGATAGCACCCGATCGCCGGCCGAGAGGCCGGCCCGGGCGGCGGGAGAATCCTCCGAGACGCTTGCAATCCTCGCTTCGATGCGCAGTCTCCGCGTCTCGATTCCGATGCGTTCGAAGAAACGGCCCTGCGTCAGCTCGTCGACCAGGATCCCGTCGAGAGGAAGCTCGACCTCGCGACGCAATCCGTCTTCCGGCGAATGGACCGCCACCTGCAGCACTCCCCCCCGGAGCGTAGCGCCGATGACCCGCTCCATCACGTTTTGCCAGGTAGGTGTCTCCCTGCCGTCCACTGCGACTATCTCCTGCCCGACTCGCATGCCGGCGAGCTCCGCGGGAGAACCCGGCTCCACTGCGCCGATCACGGGTCGCAGTCCGCTGACACCCACCATGAACATGGCCCAGTAGGCGAGCGCGGCGAAGAGAAAATTGAAGAGCGGGCCCGCCACCACCACCGCGACACGCACCGGCATGGGCTGCCGGTCGAAGGCCCGCGGCAGGTCTTCCGGCGGAACCTCCCCTCGTGAAGCGTCCAGCATCTGTACGTACCCGCCGAGCGGGATGGCGGAAATGCAGTACTCGGTGGCGTCTCTCCCGCCCCGGTAGCGCAGCAGCGGGCGCCCGAAGCCGACCGAGAAACGCAGGACCTTGACCCCGAGCACCCGCGCAACCCAGAAGTGGCCGAACTCGTGCACCGTCACCAGGACTCCGATGGCGACGATGAACCAGAGGGCGGAGCTGATGAACGCGGTCATCGTCGGCTCCCCTTTGTACGACCAGCGCCGCGGCGCATCGCCTCCTCGCCGGCGCTCTCGCGCGCTTCTCGATCGAGGACCAGCACCTCGTCCAGCGACTCGGGCTCGCCCCGGACACCGCTCTCGAGCGTTGCTTCGATGATTCCGGCGATGTCGGTGAAGCTCACCGCGCCATCCAGAAATGCCTCGACGGCCACCTCATTGGCGGCGTTCAGCACGGTGCTCATGCCGCCACCGGCACGAGCCGCTTCGAATCCGAACCCGAGGCAGGGAAAGCGTTCGAAGTCCGGCTCTTCGAAGTCCAGGCGCGCGGTCCGAAAGAGGTCCAGACTCTCGACTCCGGCGTCGAGGCGCTGCGGCCAGCCCAGGGCGTGAGCGATGGGGGTGCGCATGTCCGGATTGCCCATCTGCGCCAGTACCGAAGCATCCTCGTACTCCACCATGGAATGAACCACGCTCTGGGGATGTATCACCACCTGAATCCGCTCCGGGACCGTGTCGAAGAGCCAGCAGGCTTCGATGACCTCGAGTCCTTTGTTCATCATGGTAGCGGAGTCGACCGAGATCTTACGCCCCATTACCCAGTTGGGGTGAGCGCAGGCTTGATCGGGGGTCACTCTCGCCAGCTCGTCCATGGGCGTGGAGCGAAAGGGGCCGCCCGAGGCGGTGATCAGGATGCGGCGCACTCCGGATTGCTCGAGACTTCCGCTGCGCTGCTGCGGCATGCATTGAAAGATCGCGTTGTGCTCGCTGTCGATGGGCAGGAGCAGGGCGCCGCTCTCGCGCACCGTGCTCATGAACAGGCGGCCCGACATCACCAGCGCTTCCTTGTTGGCGAGCAGCACCCGTTTTCCGGCCCGGGCTGCGGCCAGCGTCGGCAGGAGCCCCGCCGCGCCCACGATTCCCGCCATCACGGCATCGGCCTCCGGCAGGCGGGCGACGGCCTCGAGGCCCTCCACCCCGGCCCGCACTTCGGTCTCCTCGACGCCTGCATCGCGCAGGCGGCGGAGCAGGCGCTCCGCCGCGTCCGCATCGGCCATCGCCGCCAGCCGAGGACGCCACTGCAAGCACTGGCGGGCCAGTCCCGCGTCGTCGGTGTTTGCGGTCAGCCCCACGACCCGGAATCGGGAAAGATGCCGCCCGACGACATCGAGGGTGTTGGCCCCGATGGTGCCGGTGGATCCGAGAATGGCGAGTCCTCTCAATTCCGCCTCCCGAACTCGACCCGAGGGCCTGGAATCCCGGTGGGAAGGCCGTAGCCTCCCGCCGGCGCCTCGCGGCAAACAAGGGCCGCGCTCCGAAACTCGGTGACGGAGCTCATCGCAGGATCTTGGTCCCGAACATCCCCGCGATCGCGAGGGCGAAGCAGGGCGCCGCGGCGCACAGACTGTCGATCCGGTCGAGCACTCCCCCATGACCCGGGATGAGCACGCCGCTGTCCTTGACCCCCGCCTGTCGCTTCACCAGGCTCTCCGTCAAATCGCCGAGAACGGAGATCAGGGCGACTCCCACACTCAGGACCGCGAGGGTCCAAAGCGGAGTGTCCGTATCGCCAACCACCAGAGCGACTCCGATTCCGATACCCAGGCTGGCCACGGCACCCCCCGCGACCCCTTCCCAGGACTTGCCCGGACTCACGCGGGAAGCGAGGCGCCGCCGGCCGAATCGTCGCCCGACAAAGAAGGCGCCCACGTCCGCGCCCCAGACCAGTGCCAGCAGCAGAAGAATCCACCAACGACCCGGCGCTCCGGACACGTGCATCAGAACCAGGGCGCAGAAGGCCGGCACCAGCACCATCCAGCCGCGGAGGCCATGCAGCCACGCCGGCCCGGGAGTGATCGCATAGCGGCCGCGCTGCGCCCCGACGACCCAGAACAGAGCCACCCCCCACCACGCCACCCCCGCCGCACACGGGATGAGCAGCGCATCCGGGGAAGGCGCAAGGAGGAAGAGCAGCAACATCAGAAGAAAGCTCGCGGCCGCGTAGGCGAGACGCCTGCCCGGAGTCGCGTCCGCGGAGAGCCCGGCCCATTCCCAGCTCCCCACCGCAACGAAGAGAGCGGCCGCCGCGGTGAAGTACCCGGAAGGGAGCCAGAGCACCGCACCGGCCACCGCCGGCACCAGAACGATGGCGGCCGCGATCCGCCGCGTCAGGTTCGCGTCCACTACGCCCGCACCGCACCGTCCACCCATTGTCGCCGCAAACAAGCCATCTCACATCGTCTCCGTTCCTGCTTCTCCAGAGGAGGCTCGTCACGGCGGCCCGAACGGCCAACGCCCGCCCCGGAGTGCGACTTCCCTCGAATTCGGCGGCTTCGCTCCCGAGAGACTCAGATCCGCTGCGCCTGAGCGACCTGTTCCCCGGTTCTCCCGAAGCGTCGCTGGTGGGAGGCGTAGTAGGCGAGCGCGCCGTCGAATGCGCTTCGATCGAAGTCCGGCCACAGCGTATCGGTGAAGTAGAGCTCGGTGTACGCCAGATGCCACAGCAGGAAGTTGCTGACCCTTCTTTCGCCTCCGGTACGAATGAAGAGATCCGGCTCCGGCAAGTCGTCGAGCGAGAGTTCCGCCTGCATCACCTGCTCATCGATGTCTTCGAGCGCCAGATCGCCCCGCTGCACGCGCTCCGCCACGCGGCGCGCGGCCTGGCAGCAGTCCCAGCGGCCGCCGTAGTTGGCCGCGATCACCAGCGTCTGGCCCGTGTTGCCGCCGGTGAGGGCTTCCGCCCGATCGATGCGTTCCCGCAGGCCGGCGTGAAGCGCATTGCGATCCCCGATGATGCGCAGGCGGATGTTGTTTTCATGGAGCTCCTTCACCTGTTGGTCGAGCACCGCCACGAAGAGGTCCATCAGCAGTCCGACCTCTTCTTCGGGCCGTCTCCAGTTCTCGCTGCTGAAAGCGAACAGGGTGAGGACATCGATGCCCTTTTCGCCACATGCACGCACCATTTCCTTGGCCGTCTCGACCCCGGCCCGGTGGCCCGCGAAGCGCGGCAGCCGCCGCCGGATCGCCCAGCGGCCGTTGCCATCCATGATCATGGCGACGTGGCGGGGCAGCCTGCCCCCGACACGTCCCTGCGACTGACTGGGGTGCATCGTTCGCAGGGCTAAAATTCCATCAGCTCCGCTTCCTTCGCCTTGAGGACCTCCTCCACTGCGGCAATCTGACGATCGGTGGTCTTCTGTATTTCGGCTTCGGCACGGTGCTCGGCATCCCGGGGCAGGCTCTCGTCCTTGATGAGCTTCTTGAGGTGCGCGTTGGCATCGCGGCGGATGTTGCGGATTGCGACGCGCGTGTTCTCGCCCTCGTGGCGCACCAGCTTGATCATGTCTCGACGCCGCTCTTCGGTGAGCGGAGGCAGAGGAACCCGGATCACCTCTCCCGCGCTTGCCGGGTTGAGTCCGAGCTCGGAGTTCATGATCGCCTTTTCGACTTCCTGCACCATTCTCTTTTCCCACGGCGTCACCGACAGGGTACGAGGGTCGGCAATGCTGATGCTCGCGACCTGATTCAACGGCATTTCGGTGCCGTAGTAGGAGACATGGATGTGGTCGAGCAGGCTGGTGTGAGCGCGGCCGGTGCGCAGCTTGGCCAGCTCCTGCTTGAGCGCCTCCAGACTCTTGTGCATGCGGGTAGTAGCGTCGTCCTTGATCGAATCGACGGAATTCATGGGCCGCTTCCCTCGCTGTCAGGAGCCTCGGAGGCCTATATAGCCGATTCCGCGCCTTCCGGCACGTTCTCCACCAGCGTGCCCTCATCTTCTCCGCTGACTGCCCGGAGAAAAGCATCCCGGCGACTCATGTCGATGACCCGCAGCGGCAGGTCGTGATCGCGACACAGCACCACCGCGGTGGCGTCCATGACCTCGAGACGCTGGGACAGCACGTGGTCATACCCGAGACGGCGATAGCGCCGGGCGTCGGGATGGCGTTTCGGATCCGCCGAGAAGACGCCGTCCACCTTGGTCGCCTTGATGAGGAGATCGGCATCGATCTCGATTGCGCGCAACGAGGCCGCGGTATCCGTCGTGAAGAAGGGATTTCCGATGCCGGCGGCGAAGATCACGACCCGGCCTTTCTCAAGATGGCGCACCGCACGCCGGCGAATGTACTCCTCGCAGAACTGATTGACCCGGATGCCGGACATCACTCGGGCGGTCATCCCATGGCCCTCCATCGCATCCTGCAATGCGAGCGCATTCATGATCGTGCCGAGCATGCCGATCTGGTCCGCGGTGACCCGCTCAATGCCCGCCTCGACCAGCGTGGAGCCGCGGAAGATGTTGCCGGCCCCGATGACCATCGCCACCTGGACCCCGATGTCCACGAGCTTGGCCACCTCCCGGGATACGGAGTCGAGCATCACCTTCTCGATTCCGAACCGGGTGTCCCGCAACAGCGCTTCGCCGCTGAGTTTCAGCAGCACGCGTCTGCAGGTAGGCGCCGGGCGATTCACGCGGCCGGAGTCTAGCATGGTTCTCCGTCCGGCCCTGCGCCGCCCGAGCGCCGGGCGGGTGATTGCACGCTGCGAGGGTGGGAGATTGCCCGCACGCTCCCCTATCCCAGGCGGAGAGGGGGGAGCGGGGGCGAGGGGCCAGGGTCGACGCATCTCTCCGGGAGGGGTCGATGCTCCTCCTGCCTTCACCCCGAACCCTCTCCCAGGAGGAGAAGGGCGTTGCCCCCCTCCAGCGTGAAGTGCCCCCGACCGCCGGCGAAAGGAAGGTTTGCCTCGGGCGTCCTTCGACGTACCCTTGCGCACGGGCCGGAGGAAGGAAGGAACATGAGCGAGGGAAGCTGTCTCTGCGAGACGGTGCGGTGGCGAGCCCACGGCAAGTTCGACCCCGTTACCCACTGCCACTGCGCCATGTGCCGCAAGGCTCATGGGGCGCCCTTTGCAAGCTATACCGGAGTACCCGAAGAGCGCTTCGAGTGGCTTTCGGGAGAAAGCGCCATCGCGCAGTACGAAAGTTCTCCCGGCTCGGAACGCACCTTCTGTCGCGTCTGCGGCGCGGTGACGCCCTACCCCTTCGGCGACGCCCGCATGGGCATTCCGGCCGGAAGCGTGGATGCCGGCGCGTCGGATCTGGAGGTCTCCGCCCACATCTTCGTCGCTTCCATGGCCCCCTGGCACCGGATCGGCGACGACCTTCCGCAATACGACACCTGGTCTCCGGATGATGACGGCCCGGTGATCGACAACCCCGAAACCCCGAGCGCATCGGCCGGCGCCGTGCACGGGAGCTGTCTGTGCACTGCGGTGGCCTTTGAAGTGAAGCTCGACTGGATGGCGGTCCACAATTGCCACTGCTCCCGGTGCCGCCGGGCGCGGGCCGCCGCCCACACCACGAACGGGTTCACGGCAATGGAGAATCTCGTCTTCCTCCGTGGCGAAGACAACATCGAGTCCTACAAGCTGCCCTCGGCCCGCTATTTCCGTCACAACTTCTGCCGCACCTGCGGCTCGGGCATGCCGCGCCGGGATCCCGAGCGTGGATTCGCGGTGATTCCCTTCGGGGCGCTCGACGGCGATCCCGGACGGGGAGCGGACGACCACATCTTTGCTTTGGACCGGGCACCCTGGTACACGATTGCGGACCATCTGCCCCAGTTCGAGCAGGCTCCGGTCTGATCTCGCGACGAGCGCGAACGCCGGTCGGCCCGCTTTGCGCGGCGCTATCGCTTCCGGGCCGCTTCCCGGCGCACTTCGATGCGTTCACCGGACCGAATCCCGAGCGCGTGAAATCCCCGAAACCGAGCCAAACCGGGAAATGCACGACAACATCGACACTCGACGAAAAGAGGGCCCAATGAAGAACGACCGCCAGGGGTTCGCTACCGCCTCCATTCACGCGGGGGAAGTCGACTACGCGTCCTCCACGCCGATTCACCAGGGAGCGACCGTCAATGGACTGTACTACCGGAGCGGCAACCCCACGTGTGCCGCCTTCGAAGAGAAGGTCTGCACTCTGGAGGGTGGCACGCGAAGCGTGTCCGCAGCCTGCGGCATGGCGGCGATCAGCCAGACCCTGCTGGCGCTGCTCTGTGCCGGATCGCGCCTGGTTACCCACCGGACCGTATACACCTGGACTACGGAACTCTTTCAGCGCGACCTGCCCCGACTCGGAGTCGAGGTGGCTTTCATCGACATGCGCGAGCCCGATCAGCTCGCGGCGGCGCTGGCGGAGAAGACCGATGTGGTGTACTTCGAGCCGCTGGCGAATCCTTCCTGCGAGATCGTCGACTCCGCGGCGACGATCGAGTCTGGCCGCTTGGCGGGCGCCACGGTGGTGGTGGACGCGACCTGGCTCTCCCCCTGCCTGTTCCGCCCCTTGGAGCTCGGCGCCGACATCGTGATTCACAGCGCGACGAAGTACCTGTGCGGGCACGGCGATGCGCTCGCCGGGGTCGTCACCACCCGCGACGAGGAGTTCGCGGAGGAGCTGCTGCGGATGCGCAACGTGCTCGGTGGCATCCTGAGCCCCACGAATGCCTACTATCTGCTGAGAGGCATGAAGACCCTGCCGATTCGCATGCAGCGTCACTGCGAGAACGCCCAGAGCGTGGCGGAGTTCCTGGCCACGCATCGCAAGGTGCGGGCGGTACGATATCCGGGACTGCCGGACACCCGAGGGCACCATCTCGCCCGCCGACAATGGGATGGATACGGCGGCATGCTCTCGTTCGATGTCGACGCCGAGTCCACGCACTCCCGATTCCTCAAGCGGGTCGAGCTCTGCCGGCCCTGGGTGAGCCTCGGCGACGCCGGCTCGCTGGTCACCGGCGTTCGCGAGGCCACCAGGATCCGGATGTCGGTCGGGCTCGAAGATGTGGACGACATCCTCCGGGATCTCGAACAGGCGCTGTCCTGAGCCGGGCCGTCATCGCATGCCGCCTCGGGCTGTGGAAGGGACGCTCGATGACCCCCGGGACGGTCAGGCGCAACCGGCTCGGAGTCGCGCAATGGGCTTCCGGCTCGAGTATCGTGCCGCCGGGTCGACGGGGCTCTCCCCCCGAGGCATCGAGAGGGTGATCCGGCCTTGACCAGGAATCGAGCACCATGAAGCTGCTGCTCCCCCACCAATACGAGTTGATCGTTCTCGAGCGCGTGGACGACGTGGCCCGCGAAGCCGCGCGCCGCGCCGAGGAAGGAGCCGAAGAAGGCACCTTCGTGGTGGCGATGGAGCAATCGGATGCCCGCACCCGCCACGGCACCCCCTGGTTCTCGCCCGCCGGCAACGTCCATTGCGCGATCGTGCTCCGCCCGGACTTCCCGAACGCGCGGGCCGGCCAGCTCGTGTACGTCGGGGGAGTGAGCGCGGGAGCGGCGCTGGCCGGACTCCTGTCTCCGATGACCGGGCTGCGTTACCGCTGGCCGAACCGCATCCTGCTGAACGATCTCGATGCGGGCCGCATCGTTCTCGTGGGCCCCGGCCTCGATCGGGATCCGATGCCATGGCTGGTCCTGGGGCTCATGGTGAATGTCGCCCACCATCCGGAGAATCCCGAGCCGGAGGCGTACAACAGCGTGCATGCGAGCGGCTCCCGGAACATCGAGGCCGAAGCGGTCATCGAGGACTTCGCCCGGCACTTTCTCGCGTCGATCAACCGCTGGGACGAGGAAGGATTCGAGCCAATCAGCCGCGCCTGGACCGCGAGAGCGATGGGCTTCGGGCGTTCCCCCGAACTCGCCGGCGCGGAGGTTTCGACGCCCCCGCAATCACGAATGGAACTGGACGAGCACGGCGCGCTGCGGACCACCGACGATAGCGGCAAGGACCGAGTGATGTCGGTTCTGGACCACTTCGGCATCCGCTAGCCGCAATGTTTCACCGACTTACGTCGCGAGGGCGCCAGATGGCGCGGACGGTGCGCCCGAGCGGCTCCATTGCTCGCCGACCGGCGTCGGCCCTCCCGCTTCTCCCTGAACGTGCTGGTTCCGCGCTGAGACTCGCACCTCGGTGACGGGAGGATCAGGGGAGTGACGGGCCCACCGTCCTTCAGGCCCGGTAGATTCCCTGACCCACGATCCGATCGAGGCCTACGATCCTGTCCAGCGTGAAGATGAGAGCCAGCGTCACCACGACCAGGAACATGGCCGCGGCGGCGATCGTGAGGTCGAAATTGGCGCGCATGTAGCTGATGAGCGCTACCGGCAGCGTGTAGTTCTGGGGATCCGTCAAGAACAGACTCACCGCCACGTCGTCCATCGAGAACGCGAACGCGAAGACCGTTCCCGCGACGATTCCGGTGCTGGCGAGGGGAAAGGTCACCTCCCAGAACGCCGCTCGCTCGTTCGCGCCCAGACTGAGCGCGGCCTCGTTCAACGATGGGGAGATCCCCACCAGGCTCGCGATGGTGGTGCGGATGGTGTAGGGGGCGGTGATGATGATGTGGCCTCCGAGCAAGCGCGCAAACCCATCGATCACCCCGATTTTCGCGAAGAAGAGCAGCAATGCGAATCCCACCACCACCGCCGGCACCACCAGCGGCGACAGGAAGAATGCGGTCAGCGCTTCCTTGCCCCGGAACTCGTAGCGGTCGAGGACCACCGCGGTCAGCACGCCGACCACCGTGGAGACCGCGGCGGCAATGGTCGCCAGGATGACGCTGGTCCGAAGGCCACGCAGGAAGTACTCCTCGGTGAAGAATCGTTCGTACCACTGCAGGGAAAGCTCGGGCGGCGGAAAGGGCCCGAGGAAGGACCGGGAGTCCAGAGACATCGCAGCGGAGATGAGAATGGGACCGAGCAGGAACACCGCCGTCAGCGCAATCACCAGCACCATGAGGAGCAGACCCAGGTCGTCGCTGTATCGTCTCACCGACACGTTCCTCTACCAGCGTTGGGCGGCCACCCGTGACACCACGTAGACGATCACGAGCGAAACGACGAGCAGGGTGATCGAGATCGCCGAGCCGCTCGGGTAGTTGGCCACCTCACTGAAGCGGCGATAGATCAGGTTGGACACGAACAGGACCTTCCCCTTCCCGAGCACCATCGGCACCACGAAGGCGCTGATGCACAGCGTGTAGCAAATCAGGAAGGCGGAAAGAATGCCGCGCGCGCTGAGCGGCACCGTGATCGTGAGATGCGCCTTCCAGCGCAGCGCACCCAGCGCCTGCGCGGCCTCGACGAGACGCGGGTTCACGTTCTGGATGGTGCCGATCAAGGTGAGCGCGGCCATCGGCACGATGAAGTGCAACAGGCCCGCCACCACCAGCCACTGAATGTAGGCACGACTGTTCGTCGAGACTTCGAAGAAGCGCATCACCGGCATCATTGCGCCGATCGGGCCGAAGGTGAGCTCCAGGGAGTAGACCCGCACCAGCGCGCTCAGAAACATCAAGGTGATCAGTAACGCGATGGCGGCGTTGCGGATGCGCCGGGACCTCGTGCGAGCCACGTAGTAGGCGATCGGGAAACCGATCAGGAGCGCCACGATGGCGGCGATCGCGCCGAGTCGAAAGGTCGTGAAGAAGTAGCCGACATAGGTCGGCTGGAGGAGCTCGAGATAGTTGGCCAGGGTGTAGGGGGCATCCGCGGCGGAGCCGACCCGGCCGGGGACAAAGAGCCGGAAGCTCTCGCCGAGAATGCCGGCGAGGGGCAGGACGAGGAGCCCCGCGAACACCGCGATCGCGGGCACCAGGAGCAGAAACGCGTTCCGACTGAGCTTCATCGAATCGACCGATTCATGCGAAAGCGTGCTCCCGGCAACCCCCGCATCAGCTCGACAACACCACGCCGGCACGGATCCTTCGCGAATGCCGGCCCGCGCTCAGCGGCGAATGGGGTGGCGAGCCCGGGGCGAAGCGGGGAACCGCTCTGCCCCAAACTCGCCGAGTCAGCGTCCTCACGGATGCCAGGCCCGTCCCCAGCGCCGGAGCGGGGAGCCTTCCCGGTAATGAGAGGCTCCCTTCCGCGTCCGGACCCGCGCCCCGCTCACACCAGATGGGGTTCGATCTCCGTTTCCCACCGCTTGACCCACGGGTCGATCATCGAAGACACATGGGGATAGTCGACGAGGTAGGCATACTTCTCGAGCTCTTCGTCGGTGAACACGAGGTGGTCGACGCCCTCGGTCGGGGTTGCCTTCAGGGAGGCCGGCGGCACTTTGATGGCGTCATTGAACGCTGTGCTCGCCTCCGGGCTGCACATGAAGTTGCAGAAGTCGAATGCCGTCTGCTTGTGCTGGGAACTCTTCAGCACCACCCACCCCTCGACCGCCAGGAAGCTCTTCAACGACTCGTGCTCCTTGGTGAGATACTTGAGGGGGACGTTCTTCGCGGCCGCGCTGATCGTCCCCTGATCCGTGAACGTCACGCTCGTCTCTCCCGTCGTCAAGGAATTGATCGTATCGGTGGTCGTAATGTACACGCGCCCGATGTTGCCGCTCATGGCGATTTCCTTGAGGAACTCCCAGCCGGGGTCGATGTTGTACTCGTCTCCGCCTCGCGCCAAGGCAAGCGCCACCACCTGCAGGCACGTGTTCATGATCGGACTCGGCCAGAGGATCTGCCCCTTGAGGCGCGGATCCAGCAAATCCTCGACCGTCTTGATCTCGATCGGGCAGATGTCCGGCCGGTAGGCGAAGAACACGCCATTCACGCTGCGCGGGATGTTCTTGAAGTTGCCTTGATCGTCCTTGGTAATCAGCGCCTCGGGGACATCGGCGAGGTTGGGCACGTCCGCCACAGTGACCGTCTCCGCCCATCCTTCCGCCACCATGGCGAGGAACACCGATGTCCAGCAGTCGACGACGTCGTAGGGCGTGTTGGGCCAGCTCGACTTGATCTTCGGCAGGATCGCCGCCGCGCCGCCCTGGTGCAGCTCCCAGGTGATGTCCCACATGTCCTGGTCTCCCAGGACTTTCTTGGACGCATCGATCCAGGGTGGACCCCATTCGACCACGGTGAGAGGGTCTGCCCCCCATGCCCGGTTCGCAAATGGCAGGGTCAAGCCGGCCGCCGCGAGTCCGCCGGCGGCGGATTGCATGAAGCTGCGTCGTGTGAAGTGATTTGCCATATCTCGCTCCTCCGTTATCGTACGGGCGCTATCACGCGCCACGTTGTCAGCAACCCGGACCCGGCAATCCGCCAGCACGCCCAACGCCCTTTGCGGCTGGCGCCAAGTGCGGACCGGCAGCGCGTGGTGTCAACCTGGAATCGGGGTGGCGGATCGGGATGCAATGCGCCCATTTCACCTCGTTCTCGCTCCGATCGGGGTCGACTATGGAAATCCCGAACTCGACGTTCAGGACATTGGAAATGACGACGACGTTGGGCAGCACCGACATCCGAAGCCTGAGCGGGCGCTTGCCCGGCAACGCGTCCGACCTGCATCAATGCTGCTATAGTGACAACATCGGTTGGAACACGCAAAGCCCGGACGCGTGGCAGGCCCGATACTCAAGGCGCTCGAGCTCCGGTTGAGGTCCATTGAGGCATGCGACCCCGATCTCCACGCTGGCGGTCCCCTGCCGGACAAGGCGATGAGCGACGATGACGCCTGATCAGGTCCTCTCCCATTCGCCCAACGTTCTCACCCCGAGGCAGCGTGAGAGCTTCTTCGCCCGGGGCTATCTCTGCTTGCCCGAATTCGTGCCTCACGCAACGCTCGCCCGTCTCAAGGCGGCGTCGGATGCGGCAGTGGAACGCACGCGCTCACTCGTCGCCTCCAACATGGATTTCTCCCTGGATCCGGATCACGCCCCGGAGACGCCGCGCCCCAGCCGGCTGTTTCGAGCGAGCGACGAAGATCCTTCGTTCTGGGAGTACGCGTCGAGCCCACCGCTCACGGACCTGGCGGCGGATCTGGTGGGGCCGGACGTGCGCTACCGAGAGGCCTACATCAATTACAAGTGCGCAGGGAGCGCCATGACCGTGCACTGGCACCAGGACTTCGCGTTCTTCCCCCACACCAACCGGAGCGTGATTACCACGATCACCTACACCGAGGACGTGACGCCCGACATGGGGCCCCTGATGGTCGTGCCCGAGAGTCACTCGGGAGAGGTCTTCGACCACTACGACGACTCGGGCGGGTTCAAGGGCCGAATCTGCGAAGCGGGCCTTGCCCGCCTGCCGCTCGAGCGGGCGGTGAGCCTTCCCGGACCGGCGGGCACCGTCATCGTGATTGACGGCGGCATGGTGCACGGCTCCGATCGCAACCGCAGCGAATCGCTGCGCCCGGTGCTGATCATCGGCTACTCGGCGGCGGACGCGTTCCCGTACACGGAGATGTCCCCTCAGCACTCGGACCGCCATGTGTGGCAGATCGTGCGGGGCCGCCGTCCGCTCTACGCCCATCACGAGCCGCTTCGGGTCAAGGTGCCGCCCGCCTGGACGAGAGAGGACTTCGAACCCATCTTCGACATGCAGCGCGATCCGGGCGAGCCCGAGCCAGGGTAGCGCTCGCCTGCACCCGGGCGAAGTTTCGCCCATCCGGGCTTCGGGTGGTGGCAGGCCGAGCCTAACCCGCCTATGTCACCGATTTCCTGCTGCGGACGCCGATCCGCTCACGCTAGCGGGGCGTACTCCCTCGAGCCGCTTCGACATAGTGTCGGCTACCTGCTGCGCTACGCTATCCTTGCTTCGCTTGCAGGCCGGGGCAAGCCATCCTGGCTTGCCCGCTCGCCGGGACGAAGTGCCACCGGCACTTCGTCTGACTCCGGCTCGCCCTTCAGCGTCTCTCGGTCCGTTCACCCCGCAATCGCAGCGCCTCGGCGCCCTCGCGACGTAAATCGGTGACAGATGCGGGCTAACCGCAATGGACGCGGGTGCGCGAGTACTCCTCCATCGCCACCACTTCGCTCCGTCCGCTCACCCTGCGGCGCAGATCGGAGGTCTCGAACTCGAGCTCCAGCCGGAAGCGGAACTCTTCGAAGAACTTCTCGTACATCTCGCCTCCGAAGGTGCCGATGGCGTGCAGGGTGTCTTCCTCCGGGGAGTGAGACAGCGCGATCGCCGCGAGCGGCTGGGGGGCGGGGCCGCCGAGGACGCGCGCGCCTCGGGCCGGATCGTAGACGCTGCGCTCGGAGCAGCAGTAGATGACCCCCTGCCCCCGCACCCGCTGGTGGTCGGAGTCCTCGTAGCCCACTTCTCCGTGGCGATAGTTGATGAAGCTGACCGCACGTGCCGGATGCGTCATCTTGTGCGCGCAGATCGCCGCGAACGCGACCACCGACCGGCCTGAACCGACACCACCGGGCCACTCGTACTTCGAGCCGTCCTCGGTCTCGAGCGGCCCATCGGGAATGGCCGGACGCCCGAGGTCGATGAGAAAGCACGGCGTGGTCACGTACGGATAGTGGAAGACGTAGCACTGCCCCGGCACGAGGTCGCCGGATCGGACCGGACTCCCGTCCCGATGCACGAGCGTCGCCGGGTCGTAAGGGCGAAGCACCTGGCGACTCTGCGCGAGCGTCTCGGGATGGGCGCTCACCGCGGCGGCGGCCGACCCGCAGAGCTTCAGAAAGCGCCGACGTTCCACCGCCTCGACTCAAGGACCGGCGTTGACGAGGCTGGCGGCAAGGGCCGGGTACCCCCCTTGCACCGCCGCCTCCGCCGGAGTGCGGCCCTCGTCGTCTTCCGCGTGCGGCGAAGAGCCGTGGGACACCAGGGCCTGGACGATGTCGGCGGAACCGCTGAACGCGGCAAGGTGCAAGGCGGTGGCGCCGACTTCGTTGCGCGCGTCGAGGTTGAGACCCGGAGACCCGAGCAGGGCGCTCACCACCCCGGAGCGTTTCTCGAACGCGGCCCTCATGAGCGGCGTCCAGCCGTAGATGTCGGTGCGATTGACCTCCGCCCCGTGGTCGAGCAGCCGCTTCACCGAAGCGGTGTCTCCCTTGACCGTCGCGATCATCAGGGCGGTCCAGTCGAACCCGCCCACCGCGTTGACCTCGGCCCCCGCCGACAGGAGGACGTCCAGAGTCTCGGGACTGGTGCCGAGCGCGGCGAACATCAGCGCGGTGCCGCCGTAGTCGCCCCGCGCGTTGACGTCGGCCCCCGCCCGCAGAATGCGGCGCACGAGGTCGGCCCTTCCGTACTTGGCGGCCACCATCAGTGCGGTCTTCCCCCGTCTTGCCCGCATGTCGACGTCCGCGTGTCCATCGACGAGCTGCTCCAGTATGACAAGGTCCTCTTGGTCGATGGCGCGGGCGAGGGCTTCGTTTCCGGTCTCCGCCGCCCGAGCGAGGCCGGCGGCGGCGAAGACAGCGAGCACGAGCATCGCGACTCGCGGGCCGAGCCCCGGCCCTCTCACGCGCCGCCCCTCTCCGCCGCCGCTCTCAGCTCGTACTGACTCGCGATGGCGGTGAGCGCCGCACCCGCGTCGTAGCGGCCGGTCAGGCGCACCACGGCATCGTGCCCGACGGCTTCCTCGAGCAGCTCCGCGAAGCCCGAGCGTTGCTGAGAAGCCAGAGGATGGCTCTGCGAGTGCAGCAGCCAGTACTTCTCGTCGCCGAAGAACCAGCACAGGCGTGGCTGGGCGGTCAACAGCTTCAGGGCTTCGAAATGGCTGCTCCCCACACCGGGGGTCATGAGTATCTCCGAAACCATCGGATCATCGATCCGGGTATGGACCTCTGCTCTCAGCGTCACCACGCTGGCATGCTCGGCCTTGATCAGGTCGGCCTCGATGCCGACCGGCAGCGGTCCTCCGCTTCTCGAGATGACACGCCGGTCCGCCTTGCATTCCGGGCCGGCAAGCTGCAGAAACAACGCGGCCTGCCAGCCGCCTTCGTCCAACTCCACCGGGACACAGGTCGCGGCGGAGCCTCCCTGCTGCATCGCCTCGCGAACCACCCGCGGAAATCGTTTCATCGACTCGCACGGCCACGGGAGCGACGGGACTCCGACCGGGTCAGCTCCGTTCTCGACGGCTCATCGAGCAGAGGGCCGGAGCGACCCGCCCTGCCCGCGTCGCCGCCCCGACTCACCGTCCGCACCACACCCCGAAGCACGTGGCCATTGCCATTCCACGGCACGAGACACCGGACTGCGCATGTCGCGCAACGGCAGCCGAGGAATCGCGTGCTTCAGGTCGCCGGCTGCGTGCTGCCGCCCGACGCGGGCTGCTCTTCGATGACCTGATCCTTGACGGTCTCGTACCACTCGTCGTGGTGCTGTTTCGCCCACTGTTCGTCCACGTACCCGGTGGTCATCGCTTCCAGCGAGCCCTCCGAACCCAGCGTGCCGATGTACGCGTGACCGAACCACAGAGCGATCCACGCCAGTCCGCCGCCGGTGTGCCACAGGTGAGCGAGCTGGATGCTGTCGCGCGTCGGATCGCCGGCGAGGCCGAGCAGGGTCAGCCCCGTGAGGATGACCATCGTCCCCACGATGGCGATGAACCAGAACCAGACCTTCTCGCCCGCGTTCGCGAATCCTGCCCTCGGATGCGCCTTGCCCACGATGCCGCCGCCTTGGAGGAACCAGGTGACGTCGTCGCGGTTCGGAATGTTGCGGCCGATCCAGAAGACGATCATCAAGGCCACCCCACCCCCGAACCAGGGGCCCAGGGCCTCGTGCAACATGCGGGACATGCCCGCCCAGGCGGCGAATCCTTCCAGACCGAGGAGGGGAATGAGCACCACCCGTCCGAAGAGCAGGCTCAGCCCGGTAATCGAGAGAACCACGAACAGGGTTGCGGTATACCAGTGCAACCCCCGTTCCCAGGGTTGCCAGCGCAGCAGGCGCCGGCCGCGTCTGCCGCCTTCGAGCGGCACGCTTCCCCGGAACGCAAAGAACACGAAGATCGCAAAGAGGGTGACGAGGAGAATGCCGCCACCCCAATCCGCGAGCAGACTGTTTCTCAGTTGACGCCAGTTCTGTCCCCCGTTGTTGATGAGGATCTGCGTCTCCATGTTCTTCCAGTCGTTGGACCCGGCGGAGTCGGGCATCGACTTCCCGGTCACCGAGGAATACCCCTCGAGCCCGGTGCGCACCGCGCGCCAGTAGTTCGAGCGCGGGTTGGCATCGTCCCCGGCCTGCGCGCCGACCGACGCGATGCCGACGTAGACATATCCGCCCAGCGGCGCCACCAGAGCACCCAGGAGTATGCCGAGAATCGTCCAGATCGCGACGCGCCGGTAGCGTCTTGCCCGTTCACCGGTGGGTCGTGTGCGTGCGCCTGCCATGACTGTCCCTCCCCTCGTGCCGGTTGCCGTGTCCTGGGCCTCTTCTTCCCAACGCAGCCGCGGCGCCGGCGCTAACGATCCATCTGAATCAGCGCAAAACGCTTCTCCAGCGTCTCGGCGCGCTCCGCCACGTCCTGCGAGAGCAGGGGATCTTTCACTCCCTTGTACTTGCCGGCCTCGTGGATGGTGACATCGCCGGAATCCCAGCATCCGGATAGTGCGAACGCCGCAGCCACCAAGGCCGCCGCCGCAATCGTGCGCTTCTTCATCGAGTGTCGCTCCCCGGGTCCGATGTGCAATCGGCGAGGCGGGGTGATCCCCCGCCTCGCCACCGTTCCCGGCTCAAGCCTCAAGCCGAGGACTCGTAGGCGGTCTCCCACCCCCAGGTCTGCGGGCGGGTACCGCGCTTGAGCACCCTCTTGCGATAGATGTCGGCAACGAGGTCGCCGTCGCCGGCAAGCAGGGCCTTGGTGGAGCACATCTCCGCACACAGGGGGAGCTTGCCCTCGGCGATGCGGTTGCGTCCGTACTTGGTGAACTCCGCGTCGGACAGATCGTTCGGCGGTCCGCCGGCGCAGAAGGTGCACTTGTCCATCTTGCCGCGCGCGCCGAATGCCTGCTCCTGCGGATACTGCGGCGCCCCGAAGGGACACGCGTAGAAGCAGTAACCGCAGCCGATGCAGAGATCCTTGTCGTGCAACACGATGCCGTCGTCGGTGGTGTAGAAGCAGTCCACCGGACATACCGCCGCGCAGGGAGCGTCGGTGCAGTGCATGCAGGCGACCGAGATCGACTTCTCTCCCGGCACCCCGTCGTCGAGCACCACCACCCGCCGGCGGTTCACGCCCCAGGGCACCTCGTGCTCGTTCTTGCAGGCGGTCACACAGGCATTGCACTCGATGCAGCGCTCGGCGTCACACAGAAACTTCATGCGAGCCATTGTCAATCTCCTCTCACGCAGCCTGGATCCGGCACAGGGTCACCTTGGACTCCTGCATCTGGGTCACCGAGTCGTACCCGTAGGTAAAGGCGGTGTTGCAGGCCTCGCCGCGCACGTAGGGCTCGGTTCCCGGCGGATACTTGTCCTTGAGATCCTCACCCTGGAACCAGCCGCCCCAATGGAAGGGAGTCCATACCACTCCCGGAGCCACCCGGCGCGTGACCATGGTCATCACCTTGATCCGGGCGCCGACGTCGACGTGCTTCTGCGGCGGGGTCTCGATCCAGACCATCTGGCCGTCCTGGAGTCCGAGGTCGTTGGCGTCCGCAGGATTGATCTCGACGAACATGTCCTGCTGGAGCTCCGCGAGCCACGGGTTGGAGCGGGTCTCCTCGCCTCCGCCCTCGTACTCCACCAGGCGCCCGCTGCTGAAGATGAGCGGGTAGTCCTTGGAGTAGTCGACCGCCTGGATGGACCCGTAGTGGGTCGGGAGGCGATAGAAGCGCTTGCGATCCTCGTAGGTCGGATACTTCTCCGCGAGGTCGCGGTGAGGCGTGTAGAGCGGCTCACGGTGAATGGGCACGGGATCCGGGAAGGTCCACACCACCGCTCGCGCCTTGGCGTTGCCGAAGGGCGCGCAGCCGTGGGCGATGGCCACCCGCTGAATGCCGCCGGAGAGGTCGGTCTTCCAGTTCCGGCCTTCCGCCGCCAGCTTCTCCTCGTCGCTGAGGTCGTCCCACCAGCCGAGCTGCTTCAGCACCTTGTCGCTGAACTCGGGGTACCCGTCCCGGATCTCGGAGCCGACGCTGTAGACGCCTTCCGCGAGCAGGTTCACGCCGTTTCGCTCGACGCCGAATCGCGCCCGGAAGGTGAGGCCGCCCTCGGCCACCGGCTTGCTCGGGTCGTAGAGCACCGGCGTACCGGGATGCCCCATCTCCGGGGGACCCCAGCACGGCCACGGCATACCGAAGTACTCGCCGTCGTGCGGACCTCCTTCGGCCCGGAGGGTGGTGGTGTTGAAGGTGTGCCGATGCGCGGCGTGCGACTTGATGCGCTCCGGGCTCTGGCCGGTGTAGCCGATCGTCCACATGCCGCGGTTGAACTCGCGGGTGACGTCCTCCACCAGCGGCTCGTCGCCGTTCACCTCGATGTTCTTGAACATCTCGTCGGCAAACCCGAGCTTCCTCGCGAACTTGTAGAGGATGGTCTGATCCGGCAGACACTCGAAGACCGGGTCGATGATCTTGTCCCGCCACTGGAAGGAGCGGTTCGACGCGGTGACCGAGCCGTAGGTCTCGAACTGGGTCGCCGCCGGCAGGAGATAGATGCCGTCGCTCCGGTCGCTCATCACCGCGGCGTGGGTGGGATAGGGATCGACCACCACCATCGCGTCGAGCTTCTCCATCGCGACCTTCATCTCGGGCCCGCGGGTCTGGCTGTTGACGGCGTGGCCGTCGAGCACCATCACGCGGATGTTGTCGCGCTGGCCGATGTCCTCTTCCAGCACTCCGTCCACCCAGCGCGACACCGGGATGCCCTTGTAGTTCATGGGCATCACTTCCTTGCCGCCGTCGCCGACGACCTTGTCCGGATCGAATCGGCCCTTGAGCCAGTCGAGGTCGACCTCCCAGACCCGCGCCCAGTGCGCCCAGGCCCCGGCGGACAGTCCGTAGTAGCCGGGAAGGGTGTGCGACAGCACGCCGAGGTCGGTCGCGCCCTGCACGTTGTCATGGCCCCGGAAGATGTTGGCGCCGCCGCCCTGCTTGCCGATGTTGCCGAGCGCGAGCTGGAACACGCAGTAGGCGCGCGTGTTGTTGTTGCCGATGGTGTGCTGGGTGCCGCCCATGCACCATACGATGGTGCCCGGCCGGTTTTCCGCCATCATCTGCGCGGCGGCCTTGACCGTCGCCTCCGGCACCCCGGTGACCCGCTCCGTCTCCTCGGGGGTCCACTTCTTGACCTCCTCGCGCATCTCGTCCATGCCGTAAACGCGCTGGCTGATGTACTCCTTGTCTTCCCAGCCGTTCTCGAAGACGTGCCACAGCAGTCCCCACATGATCCCCACGTCGGAGCCGGGGCGGATCTGCAGGTGGAGGTCGGCGTGGGCGGCGGTGCGCGTGAAGCGCGGGTCCGCCACGATCATCTTGGCGCCATCCTCCTTCGCGCGAAGGATGTGCTGCAGCGACACCGGGTGCGCTTCGGTGGGGTTGCTGCCGATGAAGAACATCGCCTTCGTGTTGTGCATGTCGTTGTACGAGTTCGTCATCGCGCCGTAGCCCCAGGTATTCGCTACCCCGGCCACGGTGGTCGAGTGGCAGATGCGCGCCTGGTGATCGACGTTGTTCGTGCCCCAGAAGGCGGCGAACTTGCGGAACAGGTAGGCCTGCTCGTTGCTGTGCTTGGCGGAGCCGAGCCAGTACACCGAATCCGGCCCCGATTCCTCCCGGACCTGCAGCATCAGGTCGCCGATCTCGTCGACCGCCTCGTCCCAGGACATGCGCTTCCACTTGCCGCCCGAGAGCTTCATGGGATAGCGCAGGCGCCGTTCGCCGTGTCCGTGCTCTCGTACGGACGCACCCTTGGCGCAGTGGGCGCCGAGGTTGAAGGGTGATTCGAAGTCCGGCTCCTGGCCGGTCCACACCCCGTTCTGCACCTCGGCGATGACCCCACAGCCCACCGAGCAGTGGGTACAGATGCTGCGCCGGAACTCGGTGGCGATGTTCTCCTTGGGCGCATGGGCGGAGGCCGCTTCGGCCTTGCGCATCATCGTCGCCGGCAGCATCCCGGCGACCGCGGTACCTCCGACCGCGAGCCCCGAGCGCCCGAGGAACTTGCGGCGGTTGATCGCCTCGCCGGGCCCGCGCACCGCCACCCCGGTGGCGCCCGAAGAGGCTCCATTTCTTCTGACCAGTTTCATTGATGAACCTCCATCAGAACTCGGCGAGCCGGTAGTACGTCTCGATGTGAGGCGTAACGTGGTAGCCCCGGGCCTTGGCCGGTGCTTTCGGCTCGGAAATCTTGTCCGCAGGGGCGGCCTGCACGACGCTCACTTCACCTGCCGCCGCAACGGCCGCGGCGCCGCCGGCTGCCGCCATGCTTCGAAGGAACGCTCTGCGCCCCTTGGCCTTGGCTTCGCTCATTTGACGTGTCCTCCGAGGTGTCGGGCCCCCGCCGCCAAAGCCCGCGGCGCCGGCGACCCTAAACGTCACACACACTTTCGCCGTTCGAATCTACCCCAATCCGGGGGCCAAGTCTACGTACAAACACGTATGTCCGCGGCCGATGCCTCGCGGGTCGCGAGACCTCCGCCCCTCGGCCCGGCGCTCCCGCGCGACGTTCGGGGTGGCGTGTCGGTTTCCGCCGCGCCGTCGCGGCCGGCCCGTCCCCGCTCTCCGCCCATCGGGGGAGCACCCGGTGGCGTCGCGCCTTCTGCGGCTCCCGCGCCGCCTCGCCCCGGACGAGTCACCGGAGCATCGCGAGGTACTCGCGCTCGAAGTCCATGAAACGCACCCCGAACTCTCCCACCGCACGATAGAAGGAAGCCGATTTCGCATCGCCGAGGTCGCGGAAGAAAGCCCCCATCCAGGGTTCGATGTGCCGGGAGAAGAAGAGCCGCTGGCTCCCGAGCCCCTGCGCCTCCGTGATCAGCATCGCCATGACTTCGAGCAGCGCCGAGACGTGGTCTTCGGTCTCGAAAACCCGATCCGCGCGTTCGAATCCGAGCTGGGAGAGATCCCTTCGCAACGCCGCGAGGGGTTTGTCCATCATGAAGCCGGTGACGTACCAGGAGCCGTAGGGGACCAGCTCGCCGCGCCCGAGCCCGATGAAGAGCGCGTGGTACTCGTCGTCGAGCGCCTCCGGCGTGGCGGCGAGCGCCGCCTCCCGCATCGAGCGCCAGGCCGGCCCGAAGCGCGAGTCCGGATCGGACCCGCTCGCGTCGATGGCCACCACCTGTTCGATCAGCTCCGGTTTCGGGGGCGCCGCCAGAAGTGCGGCGAGTAGCGCATAGGTGCTGGCGCGAACCCGGCTCTCTGCGGAATCGTCGTCCGATCCCGGCGCAGGGTTCACGGGTGCCGTGTGGTCCATCGCCGCGCCTCTCAGTCGGGTCCGCGCCGGGGGTCCATGTCCAGCAGTCCGCCCCCGTCCTTGAACATGTCCTTGACCCGGCAGTCTTCGCACATCTGGAGACGGAGCACCGCCTCGGGCTTCTGGAACATCCAGTGGGCGGAGAGCTTGTCGGTCATGCGCTCGATGATCTTCGCGGTGGCGAAGGGCTTGCCGCAGCGGATGCAGTGAAACGCGCGGTCCTCGTTCAGCACCCGGGACTCGAGGCGCGCATCGGCATCGTAGAGGAAGCGCGGCACCCGCCGAATGGACCCCTCCGGACACGCCTTCTCGCAGAGCCCGCACTGCACGCAGTTCCACTCCACGAAGCGAAGCGCCGGCAGGTCCCCCCCCGCCGACAGGGCCCGTGCCGGACACACGGAGGGACAGGCCATGCACAGGGTGCAGGACGCGGTGTCGACTTCTATGGTCCCGAAGGGCGAAGCGGCCGGCAGAGAGACCGACTCGCAGGAAGAAGGCGCATGAGCGGCCAGGTGATCGATGGCGTGGGCGAGCAGGGTTCGCTTCTCGTCGATGGCGGCGAAGTGCGCGGGCTCCCGGCCCGGACTGCCCGGCTCGGGTGGCTCCCGCACCGACTCTCCATCGCGCCAGGCGATGCACGAAGCCGGATAGCCGAGCCCGGAGAGCAGGGCGTGGGCGAGGTTCATCTGATCGTCGAGAGCGCTTCGCACCGACGGCGGGATAAGGGAGGATTCGAGCAGCCACACCGCCTGCGCTCCGTAGGCGAGGAGCACGAGCCAGGCTTCCGGGCCGAGAGAGCCGAGCTCCTCGACCTCGCACGGGATGACGCGGTCGGGCAGTGTCGCCACGTGCTGCCGAATCCAGTCTCCGCCCTCCTCCCGGTCGTGGATCAGCACGATCGGAGCTTCGTCGCTCAACTCGCGATACGCGGCGAAGGCGCCGCGCATGCCGTCCAGCAGATCCTCCGCGGAGGGGTACGCGTAGCGCATCGCCCCGCTCGGGCACACGCTTGCGCAGACCCCACCTCCCTGGCAGAGATAGGGATCGACCTCCACCGCCTCTCCCACGCTTCGAATCGCGTCGGTCGGACAGGCGTCCAGGCAGCGGGTGCACGCGCTGATGCCCCGTGCTCCGTGAACGCAGATGTCCGGGTCGTAGCGGAAGAAACGCGGCTTGTCGAACTCGCCGACCATGTCGGGCAGCGCGGCGAGGGCGCGCCCGAGCGCGACGCTCTCCGGCGCATGGTAGTAGCCGGGCGGCGGCACCTCGCTCGTGATGAGTGGCTCCTCGTTCAGGTCGAGCACCAGGTCGAAGGGCCGCTCGTCGCTCAGCACGGAAGGCGCGATCAGCGCCTCTTCCGGGCCCACGATCCGGAATTGGCCGAGATGGCCGTCGACCGACACCACGCGGGCACGGATGAACCCGACCCCGGTGCCGGGATCGGGTTCACCAAGGCCGATGACCGTCGCGCTGAGCGGAGGGAGCAATGTGCGCGCGACTTCGGCGGCCCGAGCCTCGGAGCCGAGCACCGCGACCCGCCCTCCGGACTGATATCCGACGAGAGAGGTGGGCGTCGCGGGGTGCGAGGCGAGGCGGGCAAGCGCCGCAGCCCGGGCGCTGCCCCCCTGCACCGAAGTCGGCTCATCCATGACGATGCCCCCTATCGGGCTCGGGTCCGGCCGTATCGCGGTCTTCGCTGCGATCGCCCTCGTCGGCGCCCTTCGCCGCCGCCTTCTCGTCGACCCGCATGCCGGCGGACGAATCGGGAGGCATCTCCGCCTCCTCGTGCCCATCGGGGTGGCCGGTGGACGAAGGGCGGCGTGCGGTGGATTCGACCGGTCCGGGCGGTGCATCGACATCACCCGACTCCGGTCCTTCGCTTGCGCTCGCGCCTCCCCCCCTCAGGTCCATTCCGATGGACCCTTCCGGGTACGAAGCGAAGGCCACGGCATCCAGCTCGGGCTGCGCCTCTTTCTCTTCTTCTTCTGCGGGTTCGCCGCCGGGATGTTCGGCGGCATCGGCCAGCGGCCCCTGCTCCATCTCCGCAGAGGCGGTACCGGCCGGCTGCCCGCGGCCGGCTTCGCCGGCGGTCTCGTGGTCGACTCCTTCCCCGGGCACGGATTCCGATGCGGAGGTCTTGCCGTGCTTTGCGTGGAACGCTTCGCGCAGGACCGCAAAGGAAGTGAAGTCGTCGTCGTAGTCGTCGAGGCCGTCGGTGATGTTGTACAGAGGGCTGTGAAAGAGCTTGCGGAGCGCGAGACGACGCAGTTCTTCACTCACTTCCGGTGACATGAATCCGCTGTAATCGCTCTCCGGACCCAGGGACTCCAACGGGGGCATGTCGGCATCACCGGGCGGCGGCGTGGCAGGTTCCCGCGGGGCGGGTGCGGACTCCTTTGAACCGTCCGGGGCAACCGCTTCTTCTGCCTGATCTCTTTCCTCGGGGCTTGGCGCCGCCTGACGCTTGCGACGCGACCAGCGGGCGAGCAGGGACTCGGCCTCGCCCGCTCCGGAAGGTTCCTTAGCCCGCATCGTTCCCCACCCCTCGCGAAGTGGGCCCGGTGAAGTCGCCGATCGCCGTTCTCGACCCCGTGCAAGCTCGCCGCCGGCGGCAGCGAGTGAAGGGCAACCGGTCTGCGCCGGGGATCACCGGTCCTCGGTCCAGTCGCGCCGACGGCGCTTGCGCTTGATCTCGGGACGGTAGTGCTCCACCACGAATCGCTCCACCCACTGATGGACCTTGTCCGGCATCGGCACGGAGAATACCGGATCGTCGGATTCCAGGTGAGCGCTCGCCTCGTCCTGGTCGGCGCTCACGATGGCCGGTACCAGGGCGCCGGAAGGTTCTTCCGACTCCTCATCCAGATGGCACACCACGAAGAGGCGGGGATGCTCACTCTTGAGGTTGTACCAGTAGCCTTCGCAGACATCGCGGAAGAGCTCCAGCACGAGCCCGCTCCACATCCAGGTCTCGCAGTCCTGGTCGCGAGAAACGAGAGTGCACGCAGGCGGCGACTCGACCACTCCCATCCCCGCGACGACCGCGCGCACGTCCCATTGCGGCTGCGTCCACATGCCGGCCCTCACCTGCCGGCGTTCGACGAGTACGGAAACCGGTATGCGAAACGGTGACGGGTCTGCTTCGGCCATCCGGACCCGCCCCGCAGAAAGACGCTCTTCAGGTCTGCCCGGATGGCGCCTCGCTGCCTCGGACCTGCGCCATCACTTCCGCCGCGAAATTCTCGGCCTTTTTCTCGATCCCCTCGCCGACTTCGAATCGGGCCATGGCCCTGACCGATGCCGACGCGCCCTTCAGGTACTTCTCCACCGACTGATCCGGGTCCTTGACGAATGGCTGCCCGAGAAGAGTGATCTCCCGCACGTACTTGCCCAGGCGCCCGGAGACGATCTTCTCCTGAATCGCCGCCGGTTTGCCGCTGTCGGCGACCTGGGCGAGAAGGATCTCGCGCTCCTTCTCGAGCATCTGCGCCGGCAAGTCGGCCTCGCGGATCGCGAGAGGACGGCTTGCCGCCACGTGCATTGCGACATCCTTGCCGACCGCCGCGTCGCCGCCCTCGAGATCGACCAGCACCCCGATGCGCCCGAGGTGGGAGTACGCGCCGAGATTGCTGCTCCGAGATGCGAGACATGCCACGCGCCGCACCGTGATGTTCTCTCCGAGCTGTCCGATGAGCTCCCGCCGACGCTCATCCACACTCGCTCCGTCTTCATCGAGGGGCTTCTCGAGCAGAGCGTGGACGTCACAGGATTCGTGTCGCAGGGCGCAGTCCGCCACCGCCTGCACGAAGGCGCTGAAACGCGCTTCCTTGGCGACGAAGTCGGTCTCGCAATTGACTTCGACCATTGCCCCCCGGGCGTCCTGCGTCGCGATGCCGACCAGACCCTGCGCGGTGACTCGCCCCGATTTCTTGTCGGCCTTGGCCTGGCCCGACTTTCGCAGGTACTCCACGGCAGCATCGAGGTCGCCCCCCGTGTCGACGAGCGCCTTCTTGCACTCCATCATCCCCGCGCTGGTGCGCTCGCGCAGCTCCTTCACCAGGCTCGCGCTGATCTGCATGGCCGGCCTACCTCTCTTCACTCCGACGGGCGAAGCGCGTCCGCAGCCTGCTCGGGCTCGGTCGAGTCGCTCGCCGTCCTGGTCGCGGTCTTGAGAGTCACTGTCTTGCGTGCCGGAGCTTCGACTACATCCGGCTCGCGTTCCGGAGCGGAATCCCGGGTCTCATTTTCGGCCACGCCCTCGAGCGCCTCCGCCGGTGCTTCGTCCGTGGCCTCCCGTGGCTCGTCGCGCTCGGGGCCGATGGGCAGTTGGGCCGACATCCGGCCTTCGATGATCGCACTCGCCGCGCCCTGCAGGTACAGCTCGATGGAGCGTATCGCGTCGTCATTGCCCGGAATGACGTAGTCGACGCCTTCGGGCGTATTGTTCGTGTCGACCACGCCGACTACGGGAATCGAGAGCTTCACCGCCTCGGCCACCGCAATCTTCTCGTGGCCGACGTCGATGATGAATATGGCGTCGGGAATGCCGTCCATATCCCGAATCCCGCCGAGACTGCGGGAGAGCTTGGCCACTTCGCGCTGAACGGACAGCCCCTCCTTCTTGCTGAGACGCTCGAGCCCCCCCTCGTCGACCAGAGCCTCGTAATCCTTCAGTCGCTTGATGGAATTCTTCACGGTGCGGAAGTTGGTCAGCATTCCGCCGAGCCAGCGTCGATCGACGTAGGGCATGCCGCAGCGGGCCGCCTCGCGCGCCACCACCGCCTGGGCCGCACGCTTGGTGCCCACGAAGAGAATCGTGCCGCGATTGGCCGCCATCCGTCGAAGGAAGTTCACCGACTCCCCGTACAGGGGAAGCGACTTCTCCAGGTTGATGATGTGGATCTTGTTGCGCTCCCCGAAAATGTAGGGCGCCATTCTCGGGTTCCAGAAGCGGGTCTGGTGACCGAAGTGCACTCCGGCCTCCAGCATTTCGCGCATGGTGACATCTGCCATGAACAATGGCCTCGTGAACGGGTTGGGCTTCCGAACGCCTCCCGCATCGACCCCGTTTGAAACGAGGGCACCCGGATGGGGATCTGAAGCGCTCGTGTGGTCTCCCGCCGGCTTGTTGCCGCCGGGGGGCGCGCTTTATACCATAATGAGATTGATCGCCACAAACCATCCAAGTCCCCACCGGGCATGAGAAATCTCCCCTTGTCCAGACGTACGCCCGGCCATCGCATCTCGATCAAGACGCCGGAAGAAATCGAGAAAATGCGCCTGGCGGGTCGCCTCGCGGCCGAGGTGCTGCACATGATTCGGCCGCATGTGGTGCCGGGCGTGACGACCGGCGCTCTCGATCGAGTCTGCCACGACTACATCGTGAACACCCTCGGCTGCATTCCGGCTCCCCTCAATTACCACGGTTTTCCCAAGTCCATCTGTACTTCGGTCAACCATCAGGTGTGTCATGGGATTCCCGGCGAGCGCACGCTCAGGAACGGGGACATCGTCAATATCGACGTCACCGTGATCAAGGGCGGCTACCACGGTGATACGAGCAAGATGTTCATGGTCGGCGATCCCTCCATCGCGGCGAAGCGAGTCTCGCGCATCGCGCACGAGTCAATGTGCATCGGAATCGAAATGGTCCGCCCCGGCATTCACCTGGGCGATATCGGTCACGCGATCCAGTCCCACGCGGAGAAGAACAACTGTTCCGTCGTGCGCGAGTACTGCGGGCATGGGATAGGACGAGTGTTCCACGAGGACCCGCAGGTTCTGCACTATGGAAAACCCGGGACCCGTGAACGCCTCGAGGAAGGCATGACCTTCACCATCGAACCGATGGTCAACGCGGGGAAGCGGCACGTGAAGCTTCTCAAGGACGGCTGGACGGTGGTGACCAAGGATCGGAGCCTGTCCGCGCAGTGGGAGCACACCGTTCTCGTGACCGGGGACCGATTCGAGGTGCTCACGAAGAGGGACGGAGACGATATCTGAGCGTCATCCCGCCGCGCCGCGCGGGCGGCATGGCAGTCGGAGCTCCGCGGCCGTGAAGTGATGCGGCAAAGGCAGGTCGGCGAACCCGGTACTCGCCCCGAATGGGCGAGTCGAGAGCGCGAGATGCGCTCCGACGCGCCGCTCGCGGAAATTCGGCACCGGCTCGTTCGGATCAATGCATCACTTCGGGCGCGTCATGCGGCGGGAGAGCGCGCCGCCGAACTGGTGCCCGACCTGGCCCGAGACATCGACGCGATCCTGATCGAAGTGTGGGCCTGTTGCGGCCTGCACGCGCAACGGCGTATCTGCCTCGTGGCGGTGGGTGGCTACGGGCGAGGCGAGCTGCACCCCTTCTCCGACGTCGATCTGCTGATTCTCGGAGCGGCGACCCTGTCGCCCGAAGACGAAGAGCGCGTGAAGCGCTTCATTGCCTTCGTCTGGGACATCGGTCTCTCCATCGGCCACAGCGTACGCAGCGTGGAACAGTGCGAGGGGGATGCCCGCGGCGACCCGATCCTCGCGACGAGCCTGATGGAGGCCCGCCTGATCGCGGGCTCAGCCCCACTCCTCACCGACATGCTCGAACGCACCGGTCCCGACGCCATCTGGACCGGCCCCGAGTTCTTCCTGGCCCGATGCCAGGAGCAAAGGGACCGGCATCGTCGCTTCGACGACACCGCATCGAATCTCGAACCCAACTTGAAGGACGGACCCGGGGGCTTGAGAGACATCCACACCGTGGAGTGGGTTGCCAGGCGCCACTTCGGCGCCGCATCCCTCGGGGAACTGGTCGAACACGGGTTCCTCGGCCCGTCGGAGCACCGGGCTCTCGCCGAATCTCGGGAATACCTGTGGGAGATCCGATTCCGCCTGCACCTGCTCACCGGCCGTGCCGAGGACCGGCTGCTCTTCGACTACCAGAAGCGACTCGCCACGCTCTTCGGCTATCGCGACGACGAACGGAACCTGGCGGTCGAGAAGTTCATGAAGCGTTACTACCGCTGCGTCGTGGAAGTTTCCCGGCTGAACGAGATGCTGCTCGCACTGTTCCGCGAGGCGATTCTCGAATCGGCTGCAGCACGGCGCAAGGTTCCGATCAACGCGCGCTTCTGCGCGGTGGACGACCACCTGGAAGTCACCGATTCCGGTGTGTTCGTCCGTCATCCGGTCGCCCTTCTCGAGCTCTTTCTGATCCTGCAGCAAAGGCCCGACCTCGAGGGGGTCCGCGCTTCCACCATCAGGCTGGTGCGAACTCACCGCTACTTGATCGACGAACGGTTTCGCTCGGATCCCGAGGCCTGCGGCATTTTCCGGGAGATTCTCCGCCAGCCGCGCCACGTGGCGCGAGAAGTGCGCCGCATGCACCGCTACGGACTGCTGGCGCGCTACCTGCCGGAGTTCGAGGCGGTGGCCGGGCAGATGCAATACGATCTCTTCCACGCCTACACCGTGGACGAGCACAGTCTCTTTGCCCTGGGCGCTGTGCGTGCGTTCGCGGCTCCGGAGAAACGCAACGAGTTTCCCCTCTGCTCGGCGGTCTTCGAAATGCTGAGAAGCACCGAGGTGCTGTACATCGCGGCCTTGTTTCACGACATCGGGAAGGGACGCGGAGGCGACCATTCCGAGCTTGGAGCACGCTCCGCCCTCGCCTTCTGTCGCCGGCACGGTCTCGACCGCTACGACTCGCGCCTCGTGGCCTGGCTGATTCGCCACCACCTGCTGATGTCGCATACCGCCCAGAGGCGTGACATCTCGGATCGCGATGTGATCAACGCATTCGCCCGTGCGGTGGGCGACCGCGAACACCTCGACCACCTCTATCTCCTCACCGTCGCGGACATCCGAGCCACCAACCCCAACCTCTGGAGCGAGTGGAAGGATGCCCTCCTCCGCGATCTGTACTTCGCCACCCGGCGGGCCCTGAGTGGCGGACTGGAAGACCCCATGGACCAGGACGCACTGGTCGCGCAGGCGGAAGCGAAGACCCGGGAGCGCTTCGGGGCACGGGGCGAACGCGAACGAGTGGCGCGGTCTCTATGGCGATCCTTCGGCGCAGACTACTTCCTGCGCTACTCGCCCGACGAGATCTGCTGGCACACGCAGGCCATTCTCGACGATTCAGCCGGGGTGCCGCCTCTGGTGTTGATTCGGGAAGGACGCGGCGGCACGGAAATCTTCGCCTATGCCCGCGATCAGAAACACCTCTTCGCCGCCAGCACCTCGGCGCTCGACCGCATGGGGCTCACCATCCTCGATTCGCGCATTCTCACCGCGGAAAACGCGATGACCCTCGACACCTACGTCGTATCCGAACGGAGCGGGGAAGCGTTGGAAGGGGAGCGCCGCAAGGCCGAAGTGAGAAGAGCGCTGCTCGCCGCGTTGCGCGACCCGCGCGCCGCACGGGCGCCGGCCTCGGGCCGGACCGGGGCCGGACGCCTGCGCCACTTCGACATCTCGGCCGAGGTCCACGTCCATCCCGACGACGGCAAGGGACGAAGCGTGGTCGAAGTGGTCGCGCCGGACCGGCCGGGACTGCTCGCCTGCATCGGCATCGCGTTCGCGGACTGTGGCGTGCGCCTGCAGAATGCCAAGATCGCCACGTACGGCGAGCGGGCCGAAGACGTGTTCTTCGTTACCGAGCGCGGGAACCGGCCTCTCGACGCGCGGGCAAAGGAAAAGCTTCGACGGCGCCTTCTCGCCGCCATTTCCGTCCCCCAAGACGCGGGCGACGCATCCTGACTCCTTCCACGCGAGGGCATTTCACGCTGGCCGAACCTGTGCTTCCTAACGTGACCTGCACGGTTTCGGGTGGAGTCCCGCTTGCGCGGGAAGGACGAATTGTGGCGCCCGGCCTGGTTTCCTTCATTCCCTTGATATGCGGGAATCCACCCGAGCCGAGGGAGCGTGGGAACTTTCATCCAAGCGGGAGTCCGCCGGCTGAACGACCGCGGATGCAGGCAGGGATTCAGCCGCCGGTCACCGGCGGAAAGAACGCGACCTCGTCACCGTCGCCGACCGGATGCTCCCCGTCGACGTAGCAGAAGTTGACGGCCGCAAGGACATCCGTGGGCAAGGGACGCCCCTCGCCGACCCGGCGCCACACGTCGATCACCTTCATCCCGGCTTCGGCCTCTATGGACGCATCCGGGCGGCCGAGCTCGTCGCGCAGACTGGCGAAGAAACGTACGGTGACCACTCGGAACAGCGCTCCCTTCGACGAACGACCCGAGATGATACCAGCGCTGTTGCTGCCCACCTTGATCTCGTGCGCGGACGGCGACCATCATCGGTCTCGACCCGCCAGGGGATTGTGCGCATGAGCACCCGCGAGCTCACCCACTTCAACCGCCAGGGCGACGTGCACATGGTGGATGTCGCAGAGAAGGCGCCTACGCGGCGCCGGGCCGTGGCGGAGGGGCGCATCCGGATGCAGCCCGAGACCCTGGACCGCATCGTCTCCGGCCGGCACGACAAGGGAGACGTGCTCGCGGTGGCGCGCGTCGCGGGCATCATGGGGGCGAAACGGACCGCGGACCTGGTTCCGCTCTGTCACCCGCTCCCCCTGACCCACATCGATCTTGATCTGCGCCCCAGCGAGTCTCCTTCCTCCGTGCTGTGCACCGCCCGCGTCGAAACGGTCTCCCGTACCGGAGTGGAAATGGAAGCGCTCACCGCGGTGCAGGTCGCACTGCTCACCGTGTACGACATGTGCAAGGCGGTCGACCGGGGAATGACCATCGACGGGGTGCGTCTCATGGAGAAGTCGGGAGGGCGCTCAGGTACCTGGCTACGTTCCTGATTTCGCGCGCTCGGATCCGCTTCCGGGTTAGAATCGCGGCAGGCGACCACCGGAACCTTCCATGCCCGACCAGTCGACCACGCTCGCGCAGCGCATGGCGAAGCTCAAGGACCACCTTGCGCAGGAAAACCCCATTCTCCTCGACGTGGTGAAGAGCTTCCGGGAACTCGATCAGGTCGCCTACCGGCTCGGGATGTTGAGCCCGGACGAGTCCTTCGCCACCCGCGTGCCGTGGTGGCCGATGATTTCCGTCCTCGGCACCTTCTCTTCCGGAAAGTCGACTTTTCTCAACGACTTGCTCGGTCACCGGCTGCAAAAGACCGGCAACCAGGCGGTGGACGACAAGTTCACGGTGCTGTGCTTCGGCAGCGAAGGCGAGAGCCGCACGCTGCCGGGCCGCGCGCTGGACGGCGACCCGCGCTTCCCCTTCTATCAGATGAGCACCGCCATCGAAGAGGTCGCACCCGGAGAAGGCCCGCGCATCGACGTCTACCTGCAGCTCAAGACCTCCCCCTCGGAGCGACTGCGGGGCAAGATCTTCATCGATTCTCCCGGCTTCGATGCGGACGAGCAGCGCAACTCCACCCTTCGCATCACCGACCACATCATGGACCTCGCGGATCTGGTCCTGGTCTTCTTCGATGCGCGCCATCCCGAACCAGGGGCGATGCAGGACACCCTTCAGCATCTCGTGGCGGACACCATTCACCGCGCCGACTCGAACAAGTTCCTCTACATCCTGAACCAGATCGACAACGCCGCCCGCGAGGACAACCCGGAAGAGGTGTTTGCGGCCTGGCACCGGGCGCTGGCCCAGAAGGGGCTCACCGCCGGGCGCTTCTACCGTCTCTATTCACCGGATGCGGCCATCCAGATCGAAGAGCCGCAGCTTCGACAACGTTTCGAGGAGAAACGCGCCGAAGACATGGCGGAAATCGAGGCGCGCCTCGGCCAGGTCGAAGTGGAACGCGCCTACCGCATCATCGGAGTGCTGGAACAGGCCGCAAGATCGATCGAGGAACGCGTCATGCCGGCCGTGTCTCGGGCCAAGGCCTCGTGGCGCCGCCGGCTGTGGCTGCTCGACGGCCTCCTGCTCGGCGGAGCCGTCGCGGCATTTCTCGCGTGGAGCATTTCCGGCGGCCACTGGACGGGACTCAGCTTTCAGCATCCCTGGTGGCTGGCCCTGCGCGCTCACCCCCTTGCGCTCGGCATCGTCCTCGTCATGCTCGTGGGGGCGGCGCTGTACGTGCACTTCCTCGTGAGACGGATCGCGGCACGCACGGTGCGCGCGGGGCTGCGCCGGCGACGTGATCTCGAAGGGGCGGTGCAGTGGGTGCTCGGCGCCTTCGATCACAACACGGTGCCCTGGCGCTGGTCCCTGAGCCTGCGTCCCGCCGGCTGGAACACGGCCGCGAAGAGAAGGATCACGCAGGTGCTGGAGGACGCGGACCGGTACGTGCAGGCGCTCAACAGCCGCTTCACGGACCCGTCGGGGAGAAACGCCGCGCCTCGGGAAGAGCAGGAGGGTTCCTCGCCGCCCCCTTCCCCGGGGGGCGAGGACACCGAGCGCAGCGCAACGCATCGACGCGATGCCGTACCCGGTGCCCCGGAAGCGGCGCACTAGCAGGCCCTTGCAAGGGTTATGATCGAGTGAGCCCGAGTTCGAGCCCTCGACCGCCGGCCCCGTCCGGCCGGGCCGGGCCGCTCCGACGCACCGGGCGGGAGCTCGGGCGCGCGACCCGCTAGTTGGAGCCCGGACAGGGAGTGCCCGGAAGCAGCAACCGCAAAGAGACCGCCGCATGGACATCGAGAGAGCCCGATACAACATGGTCGAACAGCAGATTCGGCCATGGGAGGTTCTCGATACCGAGGTCCTCGGCCTGTTCCAGCGTTGCCCGCGGGACGCCTACGTGCCCGAGGAGTACCGTGCGCTCGCCTATGCGGACACCCGCATTCCGCTCGGGGACGGACAGGAGATGCTGCTGCCCCGGGAGGAAGCGCGATTGCTGCAGGCGTTGCAGCTCGGGCGCGGTGACTCGGTGCTCGAAGTGGGAACGGGGAGTGGCTATCTGAGCGCGTTGCTCGCGGCTTCGTCGCGTCACGTCACGAGCGTCGAAATTCACGAAGGGCTCAGCGCGCGGGCGGGCCGGCTCCTCGCCGCCGAGGGCGTCTACAACGTTGCTCTCGAAGTCGGAGACGGGCATCGCGGGTGGCCGGCCGGCGGCACGTCCTACGATGCAATCGCACTGACCGGAGCGGTGCACGAGTTGGACGCGGCGCTGCTGGACCAGCTCGAGATCGGGGGGCGCCTGTTCGCGATCGTCGGACAGGCTCCAGCGATGGAAGCCTGCCTGGTGACCCGCACGTCGAGCCGGCAATGGGACACGGAGAGCCTGTTCGAAACCGTCGTCCCGCACCTCTGCGGGGGGGTCCCGCCGCAGCGCTTCGAGTTCTAGAACCATAGCGGAGGCACAGGCAGTGCGATCAAGAACCACGTCACGGCTCACGTCGATGATCGGTCTCCTCGCGACGCTTCTGGTCGCAGGGCCGAGCGGGGCGGCCAGCATCGACCTGTCGGGCGTCTACGAGCTCGCCCTGACCCGGGATCCCGTCTTCCTGGCCGCGGCGGCGGCAAATCGGGCTGCGCTCGAAAGGCCGGCCCAGGCCCGCGCCGCGTTGCGACCGAGAATCACCACCCACCTCGACTTGAGCGCAAACGACGACACCGACTTTGGAAACGTCATCAAGCTCACGCTCGACCAGCCCGTGTACCGCGGGGCGCTCAACATCGCTCTGATGCAAGCCGACATCCTCCTCGAGCAGGACCACCTGCGCTATGCATCCGCAAGGCAGGATCTGATGCTGCGCGCTTCGCAGGGCTACTTCGACGTGCTGCGAGCGGCCGACGAGCTGTCCTTCGCCCAGGCCACCAAGGATGCCTTCGGACAGCAGCTCGAGCAAAGCCGACAGCGATTCGAGGTCGGCCTCATCGCGGCGACGGACGTCGAAGAAGCGAAGGCGGGATTCGATCGGGCTCGCGCTCAGGTTATCGCAGCGGAGAACGATCTCGACACCGCCCGGGAAGCGCTCCGCGAAGTCACCGGCGAATATCACCACGATCTCGCCGGCCTGGGTCGGGATCTGCCCCTGGTCGTTCCGGAGCCGGCGGACATCGACGCGTGGACGGAACTGGGGCTTCGCCAGAACCTCGACGTGGGCGCGGCGGAGCTCGCCTCCCGTTACGCGCGGGGCGAGATCAGGCGCCGGGAAGCGGGAAGGCTGCCGACCGTCGACCTGAACGCGGAGTACAAACGCAATGCCGGCGGCCGCTTCCATGCAATGCGCACCGACGGCAGCAGCGCCCTGGTCGAGTTGAGAGTCCGCCTGCCCCTCTACCAGGGCGGCCAGGTGCTGTCCTCGACCCGCGAGAGCCTTCACCTCCATCAACAGGCGCTGGAAGAGTACGAACGCGCGAAGCGCAATGCGCAGCGACGCACCCGGGAGGCCTTCCTCGGCGTGAAATCGGGCATCTCCCGAGTCGAAGCGCTCGCGCAGGCGGTGCGTTCGGCACTATCGGCCAAGGAGGCGATCGAAGCCGGGTTCCAGGTCGGAACCCGCACCTCGGTGGACGTTCTGAACGCGGAACGGGATGTGTTCGGAGCGAGACGCGACCACACCGCGGCGCGCTACGACTACATCCTCAACGTGCTCCGCCTCAAACGCTTTGCCGGCACCCTGTCCGAGGAGGATCTCTTCACCGTAAATGCCTGGCTCCAGTAGCCGCCCGCCCGCGCCGCAGCGCGGGTGCTCACCTTGAGTGGAATCCGACTGAAAGGATCGCGTCGCCCCCGGCGCTTCGCCCGTCGTACGAAGCGCACCGGCGGCGTGCGTGAAGACGCCGCAGGCGGGACGGGACACCCACGAGGGAGTCATCGCCCGCGTGCACCGGGCCGAATCCCGCGCCGCATCGAAGGAGTGATGGCACGGTGATCGATCTGGTGCTTCTCCGCCACGGGGAGAGCGAATGGAATCGGGAGAACCGGTTCACGGGCTGGGTCGATGTCGACCTCACCCCGAAGGGCGTGCAGGAGGCCAGGGATGCGGGCGCGAGGCTGCTCCGCGAAAGCTTCTCCTTCGACATCGCGTACACCTCGTTGCTCAAGAGGGCGATACGCACTCTCTGGCTCGTGCTCGATGAAATGGACCTGATGTGGGTGCCGGTGCACCGGCGCTGGCGCCTGAACGAACGGCACTACGGGGACCTCCAGGGGCTCGACAAGGCCGAGACCGCGGCCCGCTTCGGGGAACACCAGGTGCTGCTGTGGCGCCGGAGCTTCGATGTCCCGCCCCCACTGCTTCCAGCCGGCGACGAGCGCCTTCCGGCCCGGGAGCAGCGCTACCGCGGCATCGATCCCTCGCTCCTCCCCCGCGGCGAGTGCCTCAAGGACACGATGGAGCGCCTCATGCCGTGCTGGGAAGGAGACATCCTGCCCGACCTGGAACAGGGAAAGCGGGTGCTCGTCGTGGCCCACGGCAACTCGCTGCGCGCGATCGTGGCCCACCTCGATGGCATCTCCGCTCGGGACATCCTGCGTGTGAACATTCCGACCGGAGTACCGCTGGTCTATCGACTGGACGAATCGCTCTGCGCGGCGGACCGCCGCTATCTCGGAGACTCCGCCGAGATCGAGCGGGCGATGCACTCCGTGGCCTCGCAGGGCCGGCCCCGGTCCCGGGTTCGCCCGACGACCGAGGCGAGGGGGAGGCGGTGAGCGTTTCGCGAGCGCTCGTCGTGGCGATGCTCCTTGCCCTGCCCCTGGACGAGCCAAGCGCGTTTCCCGATCGCTTTGCGGCAAGTTACACCCTGCACGCCGGCGATTTCGAGGTGGGCACGACGAGCATATCCCTGTCTCCGATGGGCGACGGCCGCTTCGAGTACACGAGCGTCAGCCGCACCAAGGGAGTTGCGTCGTTGCTGGGCAAGAGGGAAGTCCGGGAGCGCAGCGTCTGGGAGCCCTCCGGATCGCAGATCCGCTCCCTGCGTTACGACTACGAGCGTCGGGGAACCAAGGAACGTCGAGTCGAGGTGATATTCGACTGGAGCACGGGGCGGGTGACCAACCACGTCAACGGGGAGACTTGGCAGATGGAGGTGCCGGAGCCGACTTTCGACCGCCAGAGCCACCTGCTGGCGTTGATGCGCGATCTCGCGTCGGGCGCCCGGCCCGCGAGCTACCGGGTCGCCGACGGCGGCAAGCTGAAGACCTACCAGTTCAGCCACCTCGGCCATGAACGCGTGCCGACCGCGTTCGGCAACCTGGACACCGTCGTGGTGGAGCGCACTCAACCCGGCGCCACCCGGCGAACCACCTTCTGGTTTGCGCCCTCTTTCGACTATCTTCCGGTGCAGATCGAGCACCGGGAAGACGGCGGCTCCATCGTGGTGCGGATCCGCGACGTATCCGGTTTCGAAGCTCGCGACGCCAACGGCTAGCGCTCCGCCCCGCCCTCCTCTGATTCGGCGTCGGACAGTGCTGCCGCCAGAGCGTCGAAGGCGAGCGTGACGCATTCGTGCCGGCTGGAGAAGTATCGAGCGGGCGCGAACATCTCCAGCGCTTCCCACGGGGCTTCGAAGTGGGAAGGCCCTCCTCGAAGCATCGCCGCCACTTCGTCGCGCACCCCGGCCACATCGCGGGCGGTGACCCCCGCCGCCGAGCTCCCGATGACGGAGGCCGCCGCCTCGCAGAGCAGGCAGCCCCGCACCCGGTGCGCAAGCGTGGATACCCTGGCGCCCTCTACACACACATCGAAGTCCACTCGATCACCGCACAGCGGATTGTCGACCCTGGCGGTACCGTGGGGGCTGGCCAGCGCTCCCGCACCGACCGCGGCGGCGGCGGTGTCGAGTATCGCGCGATGGTAGAGATCCTGGCTCACCACGACGCGGGCCCCTCGTCCGGACCCCGAAGATCTCCCGCGACATGCACGGCGGCCATTCCCTCTCCCGCGCAGACGCGGGCCAGCGCCTCCGGGGAGTCCACGTCCATCAGGATGGAGGCATCGTCGATCGGCACTTCGCGCACCACTTCGGAGTGCTCTCCAATCAGGTGGCGCGCACCCGCATCGCCCCGAATGCGCCGTATCTCGGCAAAGAAGCGGCGGGACCACAGTACGGGATTTCCGCGCTTGCCCCGATGGGTCGGAACGCAGACTTCGGCTCCGTGCCCAGGATCGAATGCGGCGATGATGTGGTCGAGCACCTCCACCGAGACTGCCGGCATGTCTCCGAGGCAGATCAATGCGCCCTCCACGTCTGTGGGCAGCGAGCTGAGCCCGGCCGCGATGGAAGTGCTGATTCCCCGTTCGAAGCCCGGGTTGTACACCAGTTGCACATCCTGACCGGCCAGCATCTCTTCCACGCGGAGCCGCTCGAATCCGGTGACCACGTGCACGGCGCAGGCACTCGACTCGAGCGCATGCGCGACGACCCTTGCGAGCATCGGCGCGCCATCCACCACCGCGAGCAGCTTGTTGACGGGACCCATTCGGCGCGACTGGCCGGCGGCAAGGACGAGAGCGGCCACCCGCGGGGGGCGGCGAACGCTCGTCGCGACATCCGCCGGCACATGCAGCACCTTTTCGAGACCGCCGACCCCGAGCGCGGCCACGCCCCCCGAGTCGACGGGTACCCGCGCGGCAAAGCGTTCGAGCAGGAGGTCAAAGCTGCCCCGGCGCGAAGAGCGGGCGCTGCCGGGAGCCGCCAGCACCGGCATGTCGCCGCAGCGCGCGAGGAGGGTCAGATGCCCCGGGTCCACCGGCATGCCCAGTCGTTCCACCACGCCTCCCGCTCCTTCGATGCCGCGCGGGATGCGATCCCGGCGATCCATGGTGGCCGAGGCGCCGATTACGAGGACGAGGTCGAGGCCGATTCGCCGGAGATCGGAGAGGGCTTCTCCGACCTCCGCCTCATGGTGCTCGCAGCATCGGGTAGCGAGAAGTGACCCGCCGAGCGCTTCCACGCGCGTTTTCGTCACCGTAGCGGTCTTTTCGAGAAGAGAGTCCTTCAAACCTTCGACCCGGGTCTGAAGGAGCCCGACCCTCAGGGGACGGAATGCGCTGACCGAGACCGAAGGCGAGAGGAGATGGGGGCCGAGTGCGTCGATCTCGTGCCTGGAAAGGGCGAGAGGCAGGACCTTCAGCGTCGCCAGCACCTGGCCCCGCTCCACCCGAGTCCAGGGCCTGAGGGTGGCGAGCGCCACGCTCTCGCCGGCCGCGTTCACTTCGTGCACCCGGCGCTCATCGATCGAAACGAGCCCCGGCTCCATGGCATACATCCTGACTCGCCCGTTGACCGGAGCCGCGCAGGCGATGCCGGCTCCGGCGAGCCTCGCCGCCACGGTGGCCGCGGCTCGATTCTCGTCGAGGTCTCCTTCTTCCGGGTGCACCACCATCACCCGAACAATGCCGGCCCGGCACAACGCTTGCACGTCTTCGCCCCCCAGAACCCGGCCTTTTCGGAGCGTCGATCCCGACACGCGCAGGGAATGGGCGAGCAGCGCTCCCTGCGCTTCCTCGGTCGGAACGGCGGCGAACTTCACTTCCCCTCCCCTCGGAGCACCGCGGTGATCTCGGCCACGATTGCGGTCGCGATCTCGGACGGGGACTGCGCGCCGATGTCGAGACCGATGGGAGCGTGGATTCGAGCGAGCGCGCGCTCTTCGACGCCCGCCTGCCGGAGACGCTCGAGACGCGCGCGGTGGGTGCGGCGACTGCCCAGAGACCCGATGTAGAAAGCGGGGCTGCGAAGACCGGCGATCAGGGCCGGGTCGTCGAGCTTCGGATCGTGGGTGAGCGTCACGAGCGCGGTGCGCGAGTCCGGGGCGAGCGCGGTCACCGCATCGTCCGGCCACTCATCCACCAGAACGACGTCGGGGAATCGATCGCCGCTCGCGAAGGAGCGGCGGGGATCCACTACCACCACGTCGTAGCCCACCAGCTCCGCCATGGGCACGAGCGCCTGCGCGATGTGGACCGCGCCCACCACGACGAGCCGAAGCGGTGGATTGAACACGTGCACGAACACCGACTCGGTCTCCGTTTCCACGCACCTTGAACGGTCCCGGCGCAGCGCGTCGCGGATCTCGGAATGAAGCTCAGGCGCGATGGCCCCGGCGTCGGCGCGGTCGTTCTGCCGGTAGAGAGTCTGTCGGCCCGAAGACAGGTAGGTGATCACCGCGCAGGGTACCTTCTCCGCCCTCGCCTCGAGCAGCTCGTCGAGAAGATGCCGCTTCATGCGCGCAGGGGACGGCAGCCAGCGCCGGCGCTGCCGATTCGTCCATCCAAGCCGGAGCGGCAGCTCAACCCAGACTTTCCACGTAGACCCGGACTCGACCTCCGCAGGCGAGCCCTACCTCCCACGCCCGTTCGTTGCTGACGCCGTACTCGAGCACGCGCGGCTCGCCGCTCTCCATCACTTCGAGCGCCTCGCGCACCACCGCGCCTTCGATGCACCCCCCCGACACGGATCCGGAGAAGCGTCCGTCCCCGTCCACGAGCAACTGGCTCCCCGCCGGCCGGGGAGAAGACCCCCAGGTGCCGACCACCGTCGCCAGCGCCGCTCGTCTCCCCTCTCCGAGCCATTGCCGGGCAAGGACGAGCACGTCCTCCCCTGGACTCGTCATGTCATCCTCGCTCATCTCGGTTTTCTCGCGCCTCGGGCTCCATGAAAACGGCATGTCAAATGTCCGCCTCGCGCAGTCGCCCGTCAATGGGTCGGAGCAGCCGGTGCACGCGAAGCAGCAACGCCGGTATCGTCGCTCGGCGTGGCTTCGACCCCGAAGGAATCCGAAACATCCCGGTGTCACCCGAGGAAGTGCACGAGGACATCCACGCGGCCCTTGACCACCGGGCGCACCTCTCCGGCGCGATGGCAAAGCACGCAGCGGCAGGAGCAGCCGGCGGAACCGGGCGCTCCGGCATCCGAACGCCATCCTCGAGGGAGGATGCGTGTAAGGTATCGCCTTTACCGCCGCGACCACGATCATGACGCTTCCCGCATCCGTCGACGAGACGCTGGGCCGACTCGCCGACGGTGACTACATCGCAGAACGGAGTCTCGCAACCGCAGTGTTTCTCACCCTCCGGATGCGCCGGCCGCTCTTTCTCGAGGGCGAGGCGGGAGTGGGAAAGACCGAGGTGGCGCGGGTCCTCGCACAGGTGCTGGGCCGTCGCCTCGTGCGGTTGCAGTGCTACGAAGGCCTCGACGTCGCCTCCGCCGTCTACGAGTGGAACTATCCGAGACAGATGATCCGCATCAGGTTGGCCGAGCTCTCCCGAGGCCACGAAGGGAGCACATCGATCGAGTCGGTCGAGGAAGACATTTTTTCCCGACGCTTTCTGATCGAGCGACCCCTCCTTCGCGCCCTGGAGTCGGGACCGGGGGGCGCGCCGGTGCTGCTCATCGATGAGCTCGACCGCGCCGACGAGCCCTTCGAAGCGTATCTGCTGGAACTTCTGGCCGATTTCCAGATCACGATCCCGGAACTCGGCACCATCGCCGCCGCCGAGCCCCCCGTGGTGATCATCACCTCCAACCGGACCCGGGAGATCCACGACGCCATCAAGCGCCGTTGCTACTACCACTGGGTGGACTACCCCGATGCGCAGCGAGAGCTCCGGATTCTCAGGGTGAGGGCGCCGGGAACGCCGGAGATGCTGAGCCGCGAGGTCGTCGCATTCGTGCAGTGCCTCCGGAACATCGAGCTGTTCAAGGCTCCCGGAGTTGCGGAGACCATCGACTGGGCCCAGGCCCTCACCCAGCTCGACGTGCTGGCGCTTTCTCCGGACGTGGTGAACGACACCTTGGGCTCGCTGCTGAAGTACCAGGACGACATCGTCCGGATTCGAGGCAGCGAGGCGGCCAAGGTAATCGAGCAGATAAAGAGCGAGGTGAGGATGGCGGGTGCCGCCTGAGGCGGTTCACCACCGGGCCGTGCCGGATCCGCGACGCGCAAGTTGCAACCACCCGCGCCCCCGTCCGAATTCGTGAGCGCCGCCGCGTCCGGAGCCGCCGGCCGCCTCGGCGTCAACCTCATGCACTTTGCGCGCACGCTGCGCTCGGCCGGCCTTCCGGTGGGAAGCGGCTCCGTGCTCGACGCCTTGCGAGCGGTCGAAGCGGTGGGCATCACTCGGAGAGACGACTTCTACTGGACCCTGCATGCGGTCTTCGTCCGCCGGGCGGAGCACCGGACGCTCTTCGACGAAGCGTTCCACGTATTCTGGCGAAATCCGAGACTGCTGGAGCGGGTGAGCAGCCTGCTCCTTCCCGCCGTCCAAACCCCACTTCGGGGGGACGCACGAGCGCTCAGCCGCCGCCTGGCCGAAGCGATCTTCGCAGGCGCCGGAGACGAGATGCGGGCCCGCGAGACCGAGGACGAAATCGAACGCGATGCGGCCTCGACCTGGTCGGAACGCGAAGTGCTGCACGCCCGCGATTTCGAGGAGATGTCGGCCGCGGAGCTCGCGGCAGCGAAGGCGGCCATCGCCCGGCTTCACCTCGTCATTCCGAAGATCCCGACGCGACGCTATCGCCCGCATGCGCGGGGTTCGCTCATCGACATGCGGACCACTTTGCGCCGCAACCTCCGGCTCGGCTCCAGCGCGGTCCTCCTCGCCCGCCGGCAACGGCGTCGAGTCCCTGCTCCCCTCGTGGTGATCTGCGACATCTCAGGGTCGATGAACCGCTACTCACGCGTACTTCTGCATTTCGCGCACGCGCTCGCCCGCGAACGGACCCGGGTGCACTCGTTCGTCTTCGGCACACGGCTCACCAACATCACCCGCCAGCTTCGGAATCGCGACGTGGATGCGGCGGTCGACCTGGTGAGCACAGAGGTATCGGACTGGAGTGGAGGCACCCGCATCGGGCAATGCCTGGATACGTTCAACCGGGATTGGTCGCGTCGGGTCTGCGGCCGGGGCGCAACAGTCCTGTTCATTTCCGACGGGCTCGACGGCGCGGTGGGCGAAGGCCTGGAGCCTCAGGTCGAACGGCTCCACAAATCCTGCCGCCGGCTCGTGTGGCTGAATCCCCTGCTTCGCTACGAACACTTCGAGCCACGAGCGGCCGGGATGCGTGCCCTCTTGCCCCACGTGGACGAGCTTCGTCCGGTGCACAACCTCGATAGCCTGGAGGACCTCTGCGAAGCTCTCGTCGCGCCACCGTCCCGGCTGGGCGTCGACCGTACTTTCAACCGCCTCCGCGTCGAAAACAGAGGTCGAAGCGCTGCATGAAGTTCTCCCGTTCGACCTCTTCGACGCCTTCGAAGGCAAATCCCACCACCGTGTAGGGCAGGCGCAGGGCGGCGAGACTGCGGGTTTGCTCCATTCCCAGAGTTATCACGAGCGAGCCCCCTTCGAGATCCACGCTGACTCGACCGGCTTCGGCGACAAAGCGACGACGCCCGAGGGCGGCCGGCAGTTCCCGAAAGAACTCCTCGTGGGTGAGGCCCATCTCGCGCGTGAAGCGGCACGGGATCCTCACGGGCGGTCTTGTGCCGCGTTCACCGCCGACGCGTGTTCATGCCGGACGGGGCGAGTCCCCGGGGCGAGACTCAGCCCCCGGCGACGGGAGGCCAGACCGCCAGGGTGTCGCCTTCCTTCAACCGGGCCTGGTCTCTGTCCTCCCGGGCGCAGTACACGCCGTTGATGAGAACGAGATGCGCGAGGCCGCGGGGCACCTGGTAGCGATCGATGATCGCGTTCGGCGACACGTCCGCCGGCACCTCTATCGCGACCGCGTTTTCGAACGCGCCCTCCGGCAGATAGTCCCCCAGAGTGGCGTAGAGCTTGAAGGTGATCTTCATTCGAACCTGGGAACGCCGGGGCTCGCCCGGGCATCCTCCGTTCTCGGTTCCCCGATGATCGCGGAGCGCCGATTCGGCGAGGGCCTCCCCCCGGAGCCGCGGCGGAAAAGACCGAGGCGGCGCTCTCGCGCCGCCTCGTCTGCGGTCTCTTTCTCGAAGCCGTTCAGCCCGGCAGGCCGAAGCGATCCCGGGTCTGGGTGGTGAGGGTGCCGTCCGGCGCCCAGCCGCGAAGCTCGTAGTACTCCGGCAGCATGTCGGCGAGGCCGCTGGTCTTTCCCTCCGCCGGACCGACGTTCGCACCTTCCTCCAGCAGACGCCGGGGCAGGGTGTCGTCGGCCTTGCCGAGACCCGCACGGTTGTTGAAGTCGCGCTCCAGGTTCCAGACACGCTCGCCCACCTCGGCCAGACGCTCCGCGGACCAGTCTCCCTCGCAGGCAGCGTCGACCTGTGGTGCGATGTTCTCGAGCGTCCATGCGAAGGTGACGAAGACGCAGAGGCCGGAGGAGTCCACCGCGGCGGTGGCATCCTGAAATGCCTTGACCAGGCCCGGCTTGCCCGCGGTCTCGAGCGGGTCGGTCTTTTCGGGAATACCGAGGATCTCGGACGCCACCGTGTAGCTGCGCAGGTGGCACGCGCCCCGGTTCGAAGTGGCGTAAGTCAGGCCCATGCCCTGAATTCCGCGCGGGTCGTAGGCGGGGAACTCCTGTCCCTTCACGGTCATCGAGAGCTCCGGGCGGCCGTACTTCTCGCACAGGCGCTTGGAGCCCAGCCCGAGGTCCCGTCCGAAGCCCTCACCTCTCGCGGTAAGCTCGGTCGCCTGGGCAAGCGCCTCGGCGGAGCCGAACTTCAACTCGATACCTCCCGTGGTCTCGCTGTCGATGGCGCCGCTCTCGTAGAGCTCCATCGCCGCCGCGACCGTCGCCCCGAAGGAGATGGGGTCCATGCCGTCCTCGTTGCAGAGGAAGTTGACGTAGGTGAGGCAGTCCAGATCGTCGACCCCGGTATCGCTTCCCAGGGCCCACGCCGCCTCGTACTCCAGGCCACCGGAGTTGCCCCAGTACTCGGGCTTGTTCTGGACCGTGAAATGGCCCTTGTCGACGGTAGAGATTCGCCCGCAGGCGATGGTGCACCCGAAGCAGGCCGCGTTGGTGGTGAGGTTGGGCTTGCCGTCGCCCGCTCGAGGCTCCTGCATCGCCTCGGCGGAGATCTTGTGCGCACCCTCGAAGCGCACTTCCCGCATGTTGCGGGTCGGCATCGCGCCCACCTCGTTGATGACGTTCATCAGCACCTGGGTGCCCATTGCGGGAAGCCCCTGTCCGGTCACCGCGTTCTCCGCGAGAACCTGCTTCTGCTCCGAAGTCACCTTGAGGAAGCGCATCGGGTCCTTGATGCCGGACACCCCGCGGGTGCCGCGCACCGCGACCGCCTTGAGGTTCTTCGACGCCATGACGGTGCCGACCCCGGAACGCCCGGCCGCGCGATGCAGGTCATTGATGATCGCCGAGTACAGGCAGCCCGCTTCGGCGGAACGCCCGACGCATGCGATGCGCAGTTGCGGATCGTTGTGCTTCTTGTGCAGCAGCTCGTCGGTCTCCCACACCGACTTCCCCCACAGATCGTCGGCGGGGATTACCTGTGCGCTCTCGTTTTCCACGTAGAGGTACACCGGCGAGGGGGCCTTGCCCTCGAAGATGATCATGTCCCAGCCGGCATTCTTCATCTCCGCCCCGATGAATCCGCCCGAGTTCGAACAGGCCACCGCTCCGGTCAGCGGGCTCTTGGTCACCACGCTGTAGCGGCCTCCGGTCGAGGCGCAGGTGCCGGTGAGGGGGCCGGTGGTCATGATGAGCTTGTTGTCGGGACCGAGCGCATCGCACTGCGGATCGATCTCCTCGACCAGGTAGCGGGTCGCCAGACCCCGCTGACCAAGATAGTCCTGGGCCCATTCCATGTTGAGGGGCTCGGCCTTCGCCGTGCCTTCGCTCAGGTTCACCCGTAATACTTTCTTCGTCCAACCCATCGTAGTTCCTCCAGGGTCTTGTCCGCCGGCCGCGCGCTCAGGCGCTGGCGGCGTTGTCGGTCTTCTCGGCCCACGCCCGCATGCGATCCATGCCCGTGGCGCCGGCGTCGATATAGGTGATGGCATCGGTCGGACAGGCCTCGGCGCACTTGGGATCGCCGCCGCAGAGGTCGCACTTGAAGACCTTTCCGGAGTCGACATCGTAGTTGATCGTTCCGAAAGGACACGCGATGGTGCAGACCTTGCACCCCACGCAGACGTCGGCCTTGACGTCCTTGGATCCGGTGAGGGTATTGATGACGATCGCGTCGACCGGACAGGCCTCCATGCACCATGCCTCGTCGCACTGGGTGCAGGTGTAGGGCACGAATCGCCCGGCCTCGTGGAAGGTGAAGACCTTGATTCGGGACTTCGAGGGATTGAACACGCCGGTGTTCTCGTACGAGCAGGCCATCTCGCACTGCAGGCAGCCCGTGCACTTGCCGGGGTCGATGTGTAATGACTTCAGCATTTATCCTCCTCCGCTGATCCCTCCCACCGTGCACTCCGGTGGAAGCGCAATCATAGTCCAAATGAAGCGAGGGCGGCACGATCCTCCCGCGCCCGCGCCCGCGCCGGCCGGCCGCCTCATGCCAGCGCGGCCGCGACCGCACGCCTGGCCATCACCGTCACCAGGTGTGCGCGATACTCGTCGCTGGCGTGAATGTCGGAATTGAGTCCATCCGGCGAGATTCCGATATCCGCCACCGCCTCGGGAGCAAAGCGCTTCGACAACGCCTGCTCCATGTCACCGACTCTGAACACGCAGGATCCGGCGCCGGTGACCGCCACCCTCACCTCGGCGTCGCTCTGCGCCACCATGACTCCGACGATCGCGTAGCGGGACGCGGGATTCGGGAACTTCATGTACGCGGCCCGCCGAGGCGCCCGGAACTCCACCGCGGTCACGATCTCGTCCGCTTCGAGGGCGGTCTCGAAGAGATCGAGAAAGAAATCGTCCGCCGCTATCTCTCGGGCGCTGGTACGTACCGTCGCCGACAGGGCCACCAGGGCGGCGGGATAGTCGGCGGCGGGATCGGCGTTCGCGATCGACCCGCCCAGCGTGCCTCGATTGCGCACCTGAGGGTCACCGATGCGAGAGGCGAGCGCCGCGAGCGCGGGGATCCCGGTGCGCACCGTGTCGGACCTCGCCACTTCGGCATGACGGGCCAATGCGCCGATTCTCACCCCGCCGGACACGGCTTCGATTCCCCGGAGCTCGCTCAGACCCTGCAGGTCCACGACGTGCGAAGGGGCGGCGAGGCGCTGCTTCAGCGTGGGAATCAGGGTGTGCCCGCCGGCAACGAGCTTCGCGTCCTCGTTGCTCCGGAGCGCTCCCACCGCCTCGCTCAGGGTGGCGGGGCACAGGTACTCGAAGGTGTACATCGCGCCCGCCCCTTACGCTCCGCGCATCGCCTGCGCGCCCGCGAGGATCGACTTGACGATGTTGTGATACCCCGTGCAGCGGCAGAGATTGCCCTCCAGCCACTCACGGACCTCGCGCTCCGTGGGGTCCGGGTTGTGTTTGACCAGATCGAGCGCGCTCATGATCATGCCGGGGGTGCAGAAACCGCACTGCAGGCCGTGGTTCTCCCGAAACGCCTCCTGCATCGGGTGCAGCTTCTCGCCCTCGGCCACGCTTTCGATGGTCCGGACTTCCGAGCCCTCGATCTGTGCCGCCAGCACCGTGCAGCTCTTGACCGAGTCGCCGTCGATGTGCACGACGCAGGCCCCGCACTGGCTGGTGTCGCAGCCCACATGCGTGCCGGTGAGCCGAAAATGCTCGCGGATCAACGTGACCAGGAGGGTTCGCTCTTCGACATCGGCGGTGACCGCCTCGCCGTTCAGCGTGAACGAAACGCGCACCTTCAGGCTTCCCCCTCTTCTCGCCTCCGGGCTCCACCGGAAGCTGCTTCCCGGATTCCCCGGCGCACCGGAGTCTGCATCATGCCGCCTCGCCCCGACCGCCGGCGTCGGACACGGTGTCGACGAGACGCGAAAAGAAGTCGGAAGCGATCTTGCGGGTGGCCCCTGCAACCAGGCGGGATCCGATCTGGGCGAGCTTTCCCCCCACCTGAAGCTCCGCCCTGTAGCACAGCACGGTTGCTTCGCCCTCGGCCTTCAACTCCACATCGGCCGATCCCCGGCCGAACCCGGCCGCCCCACCCTTGCCGGCGCCGCTGATCGTGTAGCTCGAGGGCGGATTCAGATTCGAGAGCTCGATTCGACTGTCGAACCTGGCGTTGACCGGACCGATCCGGGAACGGATCACGGCAACGAACTCGCTTTCCGATTGCCTCTCGATGCTCTCGCAACCGGGGATGCACTCCTTGAGAACACCCGGGTCGTTGAGCGCCTCCCATACGCGTTCCCGGGTCGCCGGGACGCGGAATTCACCGTCGATGTCCACTGCCGTAATATACCAGAGCATCCACCGGCGACGGTCTGCACGAAGGCTGGGGCCGGCGAGCTGCGCCCCCGCTCCGTGAACCCGCCGCCCGCATGCGCCGCCTCCGCAACGCCAAGATCATCGCCACCCTCGGACCCGCGAGTTCGAGCGCGGCGGCGATACGCGATCTCTTCGTCGCCGGGGCGGACGTGTTTCGCCTGAACTTCAGCCACGGCACCCTCGAGGAGCATCGCGCACGACTGGAAATCATCCGCCGCCTGGAGAAGCAGACCGGCCGTCCGGTCGCCGCCCTGCTCGACCTCCAGGGCCCGAAGCTGCGCATCGGCCGCTTCCAGCCGGGAAGCGCGCGCCTCCGGGAAGGAAGCACCTTTCGTCTCGACCTCGACGAGGCCCCCGGCGACGAGCGGCGGGCGCCGCTCCCCCACCGGGAGGTGTTTGCGGCGCTGCGACCGGGGGTGGAACTGCTTCTCGATGACGGACGCATCCGGCTCGTGGTCAAGACCTCGGGGGCGAACTTTGCCGAGACGCTGGTGAAGATTGGCGGCTCTCTTTCCAGCAACAAGGGCGTCAACGTGCCCGACGTGGTGCTCCCCCTCTCGCCTTTCACGGACAAGGACGAGCGCGACCTCCGCGCGGGCCTCGAGCTCGGCATCGACTGGGTCGCCCCCTCCTTCATCCAGCGCCCGCAGGACGTGCTGGAGCTGCGCCGGCGCCTCGACGGACGCGCGGCAATCATGGTCAAGCTCGAGAAGCCGGCCGCGGTGGAGCGTCTGGAGGAGATCGTCGATCTCGCCGACGCGGTGATGGTCGCCCGGGGGGATCTCGGGGTAGAGCTCCCGCCCGAGCGGGTGCCGAGCGTGCAGAAGTCCATCGTGCGCGAATGCCGCGCCGCCGGACGTCCGGTGGTGGTCGCCACGCAGATGCTGGAGTCCATGATCGAAGCGCCGGTGCCGACCCGGGCCGAGGCCTCCGATGTGGCGTCCGCCGTCTACGATGGCGTCGATGCGGTCATGCTCTCGGGCGAGACCGCGGTGGGAAGATACCCGGTGGAAGCCGTGGCCATCATGGACCGCATCATCCGCCACGTGGAACGCGATCCCCACTACCGCCAGGTCATGGACGCAGACCTTCCCGCTCCCCAGGCCACCACTGCGGATGCGATCTGCGCGGCCACCCGCCGGATCGCCGAGACCATGCCGGTCGCGGCGACCGTGACCTACACCAGCTCGGGATTCAGCGCGCTGCGTGCGGCGCGGGAACGCCCCAAGGCGCCGATCCTCAGCCTGACGCCCAACCTGTCCACCGCACGGCGCCTCTCCGTCGTGTGGGGAGTGCACGCCCTGCAGAGCGACGATCCCCGCCTGGTGCAGCAGATGGTCGATGACGCGTGCCGCGCCGCGTTGAAGGAGGGGTTTGCCGACGTCGACGATCCGGTGGTCATCGTGGCGGGCCTGCCCTTCGGTCGTTCCGGCACCACCAACATGATCCGGGTGGCGCGCATTCCCGATCCGAGCGAGGCCGGCGCCGCCCGCCCCGCAAAGAACTGACTCTCCGCAGAGAGGGAAGATCCTCCGGCCCCGCATCGGTGTGACACCAAACGAGGAAGACTTGGATATCCACAACCCTCTCTACAGTCACACGCTCTCCTGTCAGGAGTCTTTACATTACAGTCAGTTAGCGTACAAGTCAACCGACCGACTGCCACAGGTACACACCACATCGGGATGCACACCACAAGACGAGAGTTGCATTCGGGGAACCGAACTGAAACCGTGCTGTGCATGGGGCTCCCATGATGTGGTCTCCATTTAAGCCAATATCTACAGAAGGTTAGAAAACCACAAAACCTATACAGACGTATTTTCCAGAACCCCCTGGCCTATAGGCAAACCTCAGGGTATTCTCTCCCTCCAATTCTGCCTTGCAAGCTCCCGAAACCGATATCTTGTATTGGATTCGTGGACTCGCAGTCCGGCCGGACCGACGAGAGGAGCAACCCATGAGCACGAGGGAAGAGCGCCGCCGCCAGCGCGCGGTAATGGCCACCGACAGCGAGTGGCGGCTGGTGCGCGAGCGTGCGGCCGCGGCCGGGATGGACGTCTCGCGCTTCGTCGTCGAGCGCCTGGCCGCGCCCGCTCCCGAGCGCGACCCGTCGGTGCAGCTCGAGGCCCTGGTCTCGGCCGCCGGGCGCATCGAGCGCGGCGTGATGGTGCTCCACGAGGCGGAGCGCCAGCGGGTGCAAGACCATACCGAGCCCGGGACCTGGGAGGCGCTGGTGCGTCGCGCCGAGGCGCGGGTCGACCTGGACGAGGCGCTCGGGTGAGGGAGGAGGCACCCCAGGGCCCACGCGCGCGCCAGCGTACCCTGTACTGCTCGGCGCAGGAGCGCGCGGCGATCGAGCGGCGCGCGCGAGCGGCGGGGATGCGGTTCTCGCCCTTCGTGGTGGCCTGTGCGCTACGGGGTGTGGAAGCGCTCGACGCCGCCGACGCCCCGCGGCTGGCCTTGAGCGAGGCGGAGCAGCGCGCTCTGTTCGAGCGCGTGGCGCTGCTCGACCGCTGCGCCCGCGCGTTGCTCGAGCGCATCCCGGGCACCGAGATGTCGGCGCTCGGCGCGCTCGCCTTTCTCGTCTCCGAGGCGCGGGCACGGCGGGGTGACGGCGGGCGGGAGCGCGAGTGAGTCGGCGCCGCCGTGCGCTGTCGCGCGTGTACTCGCTGTCGTGCACCGATGCGCAGTGGGAGGCGTTCCGGCGCCTGGCCGCGCGGCGGGGGCTTTCGATTTCGCGGTACCTCGTCGAGTGCGGGCTGCATGGTGACCCACACGCCGGAGCGCCCGAACCGGCGCCGCGCCTTGCGCTCGAGGAGACCGAGCAGCGCGCGCTCCTGAACGCCGTTGGGCGGATCGCCGAGCGCACCGTGGCGGCGGAGTCGGAAGAGGCGGTGCTCAGCCGGATCCGCAACGCGCTCGCGCTGCTGGTCGAACTCGCGATGCGCGCCATGGTGCGCGAGGGTCGGGAGGACGAGCTGCGCGCGGTGCTCACCGAGCTCTTCGGCGAGCGCGCGGCGGCGGCGGCGATGGAACGCATGCGGGCACGAGGCGACCCGCAGCGCCCGCAGCGGTAGGGTCCGGGGCGCTCGGGCGTCACATCGAGAGTCCGCGGCTGCGGGTGCGCTGGCGTTCGCGCATGTGCGGCCTCGCGCGCTCGCTCTCCTCGGACGTGTCGGCGGCGAGCGCGGCGCTGAGCGCTCGGAAGCTGTGCCGGATGCGCTCCTCGGCGCCCGGCTGGCGCTCGAGGCGCTCGGCGTAGAGGCGCCGGGACCCGAGCACCTGGCGGCAGTCGGCGAGCGCGCGCCGGGCGCGCCTGCGCCACTCGAGCCGCTCGCGTTCGTGCGCCTGGAACGCCTCGTCCCACGCGGGGGGCTCGGGTCCGCGCCTCTCGTGCTCCTGGAGCGAGGCTTGCGCGGCGCGGAGCACGTGGTCGATGACCAGATCGGCCACCCCGCGCCGGGCGCGGGTCGCCGCATCGAGCACCGGCACCTTCTCGGGAATCGCAATCTTCGGCAGCGGCTTCGGAGCGACCGTGAACTGCTCGCCGATGGCCTGGAGTGCGGAGAGCCCCTGGCCTCGCGCGGTCTCGAGCAACTCGATGAGCGCCTCGCGGTCGTCGGTCAAGAGCACCACGCGGTCGCGCGCGCGGGTGAGCTCGACGTAGAAGGCGGCCTGGTCGGCGACTGCGCCGCGGTAGGTATCCAGCACCCCGATGACGCGCTCGCAGGTCATGCCTTGCGCGCCGTGGACGGTGGAGGCATACGCATGGTCGAGGTGATGGAGCTGGGGATCGGTGCGGCGAAGCGACAGGATGCTCCCGTCGCGAAGGCGCAGGCGCACGTTGACCCGGCCGATGGCGAGCACCTCGGCGCGCTCGCCGTTGACGAGCCCGCGCTGGGGGTCGTTGCGCGTCCAGCGCACCCGGTCGCCAGCGCGGATCACCATCGGCTCGGTCTCGTAGAGCTCGAGGCGGTAGCGGATGTAGCCCGAGGGGCGGATCCGCCGCTCCCGGCCGTCGGGGTGGGTGAGGCGCACGGTGTCCTCGTCGACCTCGCGCACGCGGCAGGCGTCGCCGGCTCGCGCGCGCACGCCGTAGACGTCGTGGTGGAACACCGCCATGTCGCCGGGGCGGTAGTGTGCGGCCTCGCCCTTCTGCGCGCGGGTGAGATGCAGGTTCACGTAGCGTTCGAGCTCGAGCGCAGGTCCCTGGAGCACGCCCTCCCGGGCGAGTCCGTAGCGCACCGCCTCGTTGATGTCGGCGCGCAGCTCATGGGTGGGTGCGAGGAGGGCCGTGCCCTCGCGAAGGTCCGGGGCGAGGTCGAGCCAGAGCGCGGCGGCGGTCTCGCCGAGCAGATCCGCCTCGGTCTCGAGCACGCCGTTGCCGAGCTCCTCCACCGCGAGCCGCGGCGCACCGGCGAGCAGGTGGAGCACTGCGCACCGGAGGCTCTCGTCGCGCTGGCGCAGCACCGCGTCCATGCGCGCGGTGGGCATCCCGGCATCCTGGAGCAACGCGAAGGGCTGGCCGGCCTCGACCGCGCGAAGCTGCCGGCGGTCGCCGACGAGCGCGAGGCGTGCGACCTGCGCCTGCTCGGCGATGCGCACCAGCGCGCGCATCTGCGTGGTACCCACCATGGAGGCTTCGTCGAGCACGAGGAGGGCTCCGCCCAAGCGCCGACGGACTTCCTCCATCGTCTCCGGTGCCGCAATGCCGTCGCCCACGTCGCGGTAGCGCGTGAGAAAGCCCTGGAGCGTGCGCGCAGGGATACCGGCCTCGGCGCCGAGCACCCGCGCGGCGGCCGCCGAGGGGGCGAGCCCCACCACCGCGCGCTCATCCGCAAGGGCGGCCACCGTGCGCAGCATCGTGGTCTTGCCGCTTCCCGCGTGGCCCTGCACCCCGACCGTGCGGTGCGGCGAGAGCAGAAGGGTGCACACGGCGTCACGTTGGCCCGCGTTGAGCCCGACACGCCCGAGCGCCGCCTTCACCCGCGCCTCGGGAACCAGCGCCTCGCCTGCATCGAGGCTTGCGCGCAGTCGAGTGATGAGCTCACGCTCCGCCGCGCGCGCCCGATCGGTCACGAAGGCGCGGTCGGCACGGCGCACGGTGGTCTCGATGAGGTGCCCGTCGCGGCGCAATCGGAACAGCGCATGGTCGAGGTCGTGCAGCGAATACCGGCCTGCGCCGTGTGCGAGCGCAAAGGCCCGGATGTCGTTCGCAGGCAGCACGGTGCGCCGCTCCTCGAGGTGCTCCACCGCGCGGCGCGCCACCGAGAGCGCCGAGGGGGGGTGCAGGGGAGGCATGCGGCGCGAGGCGCCGTCTCTCCCCCGCGCCGCCTCGCCGCTGCGTGCGGGCCCGAGCTCTCGCGCTCGCGCCTGCCACGCGCCGACGAGCACCCGACGGTTGGGCTCCGCCTTGCACCGGCGGGTGTGGAGCGCGGCCTGCTGCGCGCGGGCCGGGGTATAGGCCCAGCCCCGGTCGCGCAGGTACGCGAGCAAGTCCCGGCGCCGTGTGGAGAAGGCATCGAGCAGGGCGCGCGCGTAGCCCGCAATCTCGAATCCGGGCACCCTCCCGATGAGCGAGGGCACGGTGGCGTAGCCCAGGCGCTCGAGCCGCGCGCGCAGCTCGTGGCGGTAGACCGCGCCGATGAGCTGCTTGGAGCGCTCAATGGCGGTGAAGTCGGCACTGCGCCACGCGCCCGCGCGGTTGCGCGTCACATTGGCTATCACGGCGTGGGTGTGGAGCTGGGGGTCGAGGTTGCGGCTCGCCACGTGCCGGAACGTGGCCGCCACCAGACCATGGGCCCTCGTTCTGGGTCTGCGGCCGGTGGCCGGATCGTAGCCCCGGGTCTCGAGCAGCTCGAACTCGATGAAGTCGAGCGTCGCGCGCACCGCCTCGTCGTGCGCGCGCACCACCCGCGCGCCGGTGCGCGGCCGCGCGTAGACGAGCGCCTCCAGGGACACCGACTTCGGCGCGCTGAAGGTCACGTCCACCCCGGGGCGGTGCTGGTGCGCACCGTCGCGCAGACGTCCCAATCGAATGCCCGTGCCCGGCACGTGACCCGCCAGCAGCGCCTCGAAGCGCTTCGGCTTGACCGGGCCGCGCAAGCCCAGCACGGCGGCCCCCTTGCCGTGCCAGGCACTCGCCTTGCGGTGCTCCGGGTCGCCGCGCGCATAGTACCCGTCGGCCTCGAAGTAGTGCACCGTCGAGGCCGCCGCGCTCAGCCGGGTGACGGTGGCGACCATGCGGGCTCCGGCTCCAGGGGCGAGGCCGGCCTACTCCTGCTGCGGGTCCAAAGCCCTAGGCCACCGCGACGGCAGTGGAATCGTCACCTCCTGCGGCGGCTCGACCGCGACGTGGCAGTTGAACGCCTGTTTGTCCACCCGCGCCTTCGCCGCACAGGCGGCAAGGCGCGGCATGTAGTGCTTCGCAGCGAACGCGCGCCACGCATGGCGAGGGTCACCGAATGTCGCAAAGCCGGTCTCGCGCTGCACCACCGCCCCGCCCAGAAAGGCGACGGCGGCGGTGGCCACGAGCACCGCGCCCGCAAGCGCCGCATGCCGCCGACGCCTCGTCGCGCGTCGCTCGAGTTCTCCCTTGAGGGCATCGACCCCGGTGTCGAGCCGCCCGGCCTTCTCCTCCAGCGCGTCCACCACCCGTTGAACGTCCGTCTCGTGCTTGCCCGATGCCTCGAGCCGCCGCTCAATCGCCCCCGCCTGGTCCTTGAGCGCGCTCGCGCCCTCGGTGAGCAGCCCGGCCGCCGTCGTCACCTGCTGGTCGCGCCTGGCATCGGGCACCGCCGCCGCGGCGAGCTGCCCGCGGGCCTCCTCTACCGTCTTGTCCAGCCGCGCCTTCGCCCGCTCGAGCGCGACCGTCGCCTCGTCGCTCGCCTCCGGCAGCGCCTGGAGCACGTCGAGGCGCGCCTTCATCCGTTGCAGACTGTCGAGGATCTGGGCGAGAGTCTTGCCGAGTGTGGCGCTCGCTTCGGCCCCCGCCGCTGCGGATGGCCCGGGACCGGACGGGGCCGGTTCCCCGTGAGCCCCCGCCCGCTCCCGCCGGCCCACAAGCAGGTCGCGGCCCTCGAGCGCCGGGCCCCCGGTGCGCCCCCCGCCACCTCTTCGGCTACGCTCCGCCATCAATGCCTCCTGTCCGATTCGATTCCGTGTGCGGATCTCGATCCCCAGCAGGCCGGACCGCCGGTCACGCCGCAGTGCCGGAGAGTTATCCGCGATTATCCGGCCGCGCGCAACGCCGGACTCCGCGCCTCCCGATCAGCCGAAACCAGTTCGGAGCAACTTTCCCTGGAGAGGGTCCGGATGCGTACCGCCAGTGAGCAGAACTTCCGTCGCCCTCATCACGCACGAAGGGTCTCTGACCATGGAAACACTCAGAATCCGGTCCCCCTACTTGAGGCGCTCGACAACGTTCTTGGCCTCGTCGTCTGGAGATCTCGCTCTGAATCCGCCCAATGTCTGTTCGCTCGACAGGACGGTGAATTCGGTGGTCTACTGAGGGTGAACCGGATACTCATTGAATTCGGAGAATCACCGCGAAGTGATCCACAGTGCGGTACCACCGAGAGTCTGTGCTGAGGTCGCCTCTGCCTGGCAGTCGCCGGGGAGTCTATGGTCGCGCCTGAAGGCGGCGTGCAACGAGGACTGGAAGTGTTACCTCGCGAATGACTTCATCTGGCACATTGCGGACGGCAACCTTTCCCCGTCGGCATACCGCCACTTCATCGAGCAGGACTACCTCTACTGCCTCAACTTCTGCCGCGCTTATGCCCTCGCCGCCGCCAAGTCCCGGAGCGCGGGCGAGCTGCGCCGCTCCCTTTCCCGGGCGGTCGCGATTCTCGACGGCGAGCTCGAACTGCACCGGCGACTGCTGGCCGACTGGGGGCTGTCCCTCGACGAGATCGAGACACTGCCCGAGTCCTCCGCGAACATCGCCTACACCCGCTATCTGCTCGACATCGGGGCGAGCGGCGATCTGCTGGATCTCCACGTGGCCCTCTCGATCTGCGTCGTCGGCTACGCGGAGGTCGGCGCTCTTCTCGTCGGGCACGAACGCACGAGGGTCGAAGGAAACCCTTACCGATCGTGGATCGAGCAGTACGCGGATCCCGACTTTCAGGCGCTCGCGGACTCCGTGCGCGACCACCTCGATCAGATCGCGGAGGGCCGCCTGACCCTGCCTCGCTTCGCCGAGCTCGCCCGCATTTTCCGGCAGACTCTGCGCCTGGACATCGGCTTCTGGGACATGGCGTACCGGGAGCAGGTCTGAGCCGCATCTCCCGCCGGGACGGGACCCATGAGCGCGCGCACGACGACAGGTCCGGTCTCCTCGCATACCAGATGATATAGCCGATGCTCGCCTTCGTGCTCCGGCGCAGCCTGCTCGGCCTGGTTATCGTCCTCCTGGCGGTGACCACTCTCTACTGCCTGGTTCACGCGGCGCCCGGCAACCCCATCGACATCCTGCTCGGTCCCCGCGGGTCGCCCACGATGAAGGCGGCCCTCGAGGCGCGCCTGGGCCTCGATCAACCTCTGCCGGTGCAGATTTTCAAGTTCCTCGGGAGCCTCCTCGAGGGCGATCTGGGGCTCGACATCAAATCGAGACGCCCGGTGGCGGACCTGGTGCTGGAACGCCTGCCGAAGACCATCGCCCTGCTCGCCGCCTCCCTCTTCGTTGCCGCCGCCTTCGGCATTCCGCTCGGCTGCTTCGCCGCGACCCACCGCGGCAGTGTTGCGGACCGGGTGGTGGGCATCGCCTCCGTCAGCGTTATCTCGATACCGCCGGTGATCATCGCCATCTACGGTCTGTTGCTCTTCGCGGCCTGGCTCAAGTGGCTCCCGGCGGTCGGGGCGGGGGAACGGGGAGACGTGGCCGATCAGTTGTATCACCTGATCCTCCCGACATTCGCGGTCGCGCTGAACTGGATTGGCTACGTCGCTCGACTGGTCAGGGCGTCGATGCTCGAGATCCTCAATGAGGACTACATTCGCAATGCGCGCGCATTCGGCATGGCTGAATGGAAGGTCGTCTACCGCTACGCGTTGCGCATCGCGGTCTCTCCCACCGTCACTGTGCTCGGCATCGGCGTCGGCTACATGCTGGGAAGCGCAATCTTCGCGGAAATCGTCTTTGCCCGACCCGGTATCGGGAAGCTCATCTACGACGCGCTCCTGGTGCGGAACTACCCGGTCATCATGGGCTCGGTCCTCGCGAGCACCGTGATCCTGGTGGTGGCGACCACGCTGTCGGACATCCTGAACGCGCTCATCGATCCCCGCATCCGCGAGGGGCAGGAATCGTGAACGTCAGGGCGGGAAGCGGAGCGGCAGCGAGGGCTTCGGCTCGCGATGCGGCGTGGTGGCGCCTGTTGCGGGATCCGATGGGTGTCTTCGGACTCCTCATCGTGTCGGCGCTCGCCGCCTCGGCCCTGTTCGCGCACGTCATCGCCCCCCACGATCCGAACGCCATCGACATCGCCAATCGGTTCGCGCTCCCCTCGGGAGACCATCTCCTGGGCACGGATCAGCTCGGCCGGGACGTGTTCTCCCGCACCCTCTACGGGGGCCGGATCGCCCTGATCGTCGCTCTGGTATCCACCGGGTCGGCGGCCGCGATCGGCCTCGTCGTCGGCCTCGTCGCCGCCTACGGGCCGCGCATGGTGGACAACGCCATCGTCCTCGTGCTCGACACCATGCGCTGCTACCCCACGATCATCTTTGCCCTGGCGGTCGGGCCCCTGTTCGGAGCGGGACTGGGCACGGTCATCGCCATCATGATAGTGACGACCTTCCCCTTCTATGGGCGGATCGTGAGGACCCAGACCCTGGCGCTCAAGAACGCCGAGTTCGTCCTCTCCGCGCAGTCCTCCGGCGCTTCGGCGCCGCGCCTCGTCTTCATGCACATGCTGCCGAACATCATCGGCCCGCTCCTCATTCTCGCGAGCATGGACATTCCCATCGTCATCGCGGCCGAGGCGGGCCTGAGCTTCCTCGGAGTCGGCGTGAAGCCGCCCACCCCGAGCTGGGGAATCATCCTCGATGAAGGCTATCGCTCGGTGCAGCACACCTCGTGGCTGGTGATCGCCGCCGGAATCCCGCTCGTCCTCGCCACCCTGGGATTCACCTTTCTCGGCGAAGCCCTGCGCGACACCTTCGATCCGAAGCTCGGCCGGCGATTCCGGCCGTGATGTTCCACCCTCCCGTGGACGCCATCGGTAATCATCCCCGGCATGCCGGCGCCCGTCTTCGCGCCCGTCGCGGACGGCGAGAGCCACGCGCCATCGCGCCGCGGCGCCCGCTCGCCCGCCGGGACCGGGGCGCGGCGGGCTCCCCACGGAGCGTGGAAGCCTCGTTCGCGACCGCGACGGGCGCGCCCTGATGGCCGGCGGCGCCCTGGTCGAGATCGTCGATCTCAGCCTCTCCTACGCAGCGGCGCCCGCGTTGCGCGCGGTCTCCTTCGAAGTGGAGCGAGGCCGCGTGACCGGGATCGTGGGAGAGAGCGGAAGCGGCAAGTCGACCCTCGGCGCCGCCATTCTGCGGCTGCTTCCTCCGGCGGCGAGAGTGACGGGAGGGCGGATCCTGTTCGGCGGCCGGGACCTTCTGCCGCTCTCGCAGCGGGAGATGCGGGCGCTGCGAGGGGCGCGGATCGCGTTCGTCTCCCAGGACCCGCTACGGGCGCTGATCCCCACGCTGACGATCGGACGGCAGATGACGGAGATCCAGTTCCGGCGCGCCGACCGAGCCCGGCGAAAGCGCCTCCGCGCCGCCGAAATGCTCGACAAGGTCGGGGTGCCGAACCCGGAGCAGAGGCTGCGGGCATACCCCCACGAACTTTCCGGCGGACAGCGCCAGCGGGTCTCGATCGCGATGGCGATGATGATGCAGCCGGACCTGCTCATCGCCGACGAGCCCACCACCGCGCTCGATGCGACGCTCGAGGCGCAGATCATCTCGCTTCTGCGTGAGCTCCAGGACGAAGTGGGCTGTGCGATGCTCTTCGTGACCCACGACCTCGGGCTGCTGCCGGAATTGTGCGACGAGGTGGTGGTGATGGAGTCGGGGGAAGTGCGCGAGACGGGACCGGTCGAACGCGTCCTGAGCGACCCTGCGAGCGACTACACGCGCATGCTGGTTCGCTGCGATCCGGCCCGGGTCGGGGAAAAGACCCGGCGCCTGCCCACCCGGACCGGCAGCGCGGACGTGTCCGGTGCCCCCTGGCTCGGTCCCGCCGACCGCATCCGCCGCCACGACCCACCGATGCTCGTCGTCGAGGGTCTCGACGTGACCTTTCGCCGCAGGTCCTGGTTGCGCGGCGCTTTCGGCACCCGGCGCGACTTCGTCGTGCATGCCGTGAAGGGAGCCTCGTTCAGCGTCGCGCACGGGGAGACGGTCGCCATCGTCGGAGAGAGCGGATCGGGCAAGACCACGATCGCCCGCAGCGTGCTCGCCCTGCAGGAGCCCCAGCGCGGCTCGATCGGCATCGACGGCGTGGAGGTCGTGGGGCGAACTCCGAGAGATCTCAGAGCACTCCGGCGCAAGGTCGCGATGATGTTCCAGGACCCCGTGGGTTCTCTGAGCCCGCGTTTCAAGGTGGGACGCCTGGTGACGGAACCGATGCTGATTCACCGCATCCCGGTCGCGGACCGCGAACGCGAGGCGGCCCGCCTGCTCGACCTCGTCGGCCTGGACGCTTCCTTCACCGAGCGCTACCCGCACGAGCTGAGCGGCGGCGAGGCGCGCCGGGTCGGCGTGGCGCGAGCGCTCTCTTCGTCGCCCGAGCTGGTGGTGGCCGACGAGCCCACCGCGGGTCTCGATCTCTCGATTCAGGGCGAGCTGCTCAATCTTCTCGCCGAGATCCAGGAGCGCATGGGACTTGCGATCCTCATCATCACCCACAACCTCGCGGTGGTACGGCACATAAGCGATCGCACCCTCGTCATGTACCGGGGAGAAATCGTGGAGCAGGGTCCCACCGAAGCCCTCTTCCGGGCGCCCCGCCACGCCTACACGCGAAAGCTGCTCTGCGCGAGCCGGCACCGGCAGCGTGCGGCAGCGGCGCCTGCTGCGGGCAAGAGGGAGACAATGGCAAGCGGCGAGACGGGCGCCGAACCGCCGCTTCCCGACCCGTGAAACCCGATGCAGAATGACGCAGGATGCTTCGGGGCTTCCGGTGCCGGCACCGTCGGGGCGGGTCCTCCCGGACGCGGGAGGGGCGAACTCGGGCGAGACGGGACGAGGCAGGCGAGCAATTGAGCGACGAGGCGCGCACCATCCGCAGGCTCTTGAGGGGGCGTTACGTGGTGACGGACCCCTCGGCCCTGCCCGCCCGCGGAATGGTCGAGGACGCCGGTGTTCTCATCGCCGGCGGCAAGGTCGAGGAGGTCGCCGAGTGGCGAGTGCTCATCGAGCGCTGCCCCGACGTCGACGTGTTCGGTTCGGAGCGACACCTGGTGCTGCCCGGATTCGTCAACGCGCATCACCACGGTCGCGGACTCTCCGGCATCCAGCTCGGCATACCCGACGACTTTCTCGAGCGCTGGCTGCTCGACTACTGGAGGATGCCGCCCCTCGATGTCCACCTGGACACCCTCTACTCGAACCTGAGAATGATTCGGTCCGGGGTCACCACGGTGATTCACTCGAGCTACGCGCGCGAATGGGGAAGGATCGAGGCGGAGACGCGGGACGCGTTGCGCGCCTACGCCGACGCCGGACTTCGAGTCGCCTACGCCGTGGGATTCGAGGACCGGGTGCGCCTGGTGTTCGGTGATCAGGCGGCGTTTCTCGCTTCTCTGCCCGGCGATCTCGCGGCGCGTGCGCACGCGCTGGTGCAGCCGGCCGGAGAGGCGGAGACGGAACGATACTTCGCCTTCGTCTCCGAGCTCCACGAAGGAAACGCCGCCAATCCGGCGCTCGAGGTCCTGCATGGACCGAGCTGGCACGTGTGGTGCTCGCGGCACCTGCTCGAGCGGGTCGCCGAGGATGCACGCAACCGGGATCTCGGTATCCACCTGCACGTGCTCGAGAGCCCACTGGAACGCGACCACGCGCGGCACGCCTACGGCACGGACTGCGTGTCCTACCTGAAGGCGCTGGGCATCCACGGGCCGAAGGTCTCCTTCGCCCACGGCACCTGGCTCTCGGAATCGGACATCGAAGAGTGCGCCGACTCCGGCGTATCGATCTGCCACAACCCGAGCTCCAACCTGCGGCTCCGCAACGGGATTGCCCCCGTCGCCCGCATGGTCGAGGGCGGCGTCAACGTCGCCATCGGCATGGACAGTTGGAGCATGAACAGCGACGACGACATCCTGAGCGAGCTGCGCCTCGCCGCGATGCTCCTCCGCCTTCCCTCGCGCCGACGCTTCGAAATGTGTCCGGATGCCTTCGACCTGCTGCGCATGCTCACCGTCAACGGCGCGCGGGCGGCGACGTTCAGGAACGGACTCGGACGCCTGCTCCCGGGCAGTCCCGCCGACGCCGTAGTCCTGGATTTCGACAGAATGACGGAATCCTGCCTGGACGAATCGGTGCATCCGGTAGAAGCATTTGTCCATTTGGCCCGGACGCAGCACATCGACACGGTAATCGCCGCGGGCGAGCCGCTGTTCCACGAAGGTCGCTTTACGAGAGTCGACGAGGCGGCGGTCAGACGCGAGCTCGCGGCGGCGGCCTCGCCCGGCCCGGCTTTTCGGGCCTTCTCGCAAACGCTCCGGGAGTTGCGCCCCCATCTCCAGCGACACTACGAAGACTGGCCGGCGGGCACGGCCGCCGAGCCCTTCTATGTTGTGAATGAGCGATAGGGACCTCCCGCCTCACTCGTCCGGCCTCAGGCTGGCGGGGGGCAGGGGCTCCCGGCCGAGGATCATGTCCGCCGCCTTCTCCGCGATCATCACAGTCGGACCGTTCAGATTGGCGCTGACCACGCTCGGCATCACCGAAGCGTCGACGACCCGCAGGGCGGACAGGCCGCGCACCCGCAGCGCAGGGTCCACGACCGCCATCTCGTCCTGCCCCATGCGGCAGGTGCAGGAGGGGTGATACTCCGTCTCCGCGCTCTCCCGCACGAAACGGTCCAGGTCGTCGTCGCTGTCCCACCCTTCGCCGGGCGCGAGCTCCGTGGCGCTCAGGCGACCGAGCGCTCCTCCTCGCACGATCTCCCGCAGTCTGCGAATGCCGTCGCGGAACTCCCGGCGCTCGCCTTCGCGGGAGAGCAGACGGAAAGAAATCGCGGGGGGAGCGAAGGGGTCCGAGGAACGCAGGCGTACCTCCCCGCGGCTCTCGGGGCGAAGCTGCGAGATGTGGACCGAGTAGCCTTCCGCGAGGACGAGGCCTCGCGGGCTCTCTTCGAAGTAGATCGGCGCGACGTGAACCTGGAGATTGCTCCGCGGCATGCTGTCGTCGCTGCGATAGAAGCCGCCGACCTCGTAAATGCTCGACGCGGCAATGCCGCCTCGGGTGAGCAGCCACTGAAGACCGACCTTCCCGCGCTGCCAGGGATGCCGGAGCCGGGCGATCGACACGGGCCGGGTGGTGGCGAAACCCAGTATCACGTCCGGGTGCTCCTGCAGATTCGCGCCGACGCCGGGCAGGTCGTGCACCACCTCGATGCCGCACGCGCGCAGATGGCCGGCCGCTCCGACCCCGGAAAGCATCAGGAGCTGCGGCGTGTTGATGGCCCCGCCGCAGAGGATGACCTCACGGGTTGCGAAGACCTCTTCGGCCCGGGAGCCGGAGCGAAAACTCACTCCCCGCGCGCTTCCTCCCCGGATGATTATCCGGGTCGCGAGCGCGCCGGTCCGGACATCGAGGTTCCTGCGCCCCATGACGGGGAAGAGATAGGCCACCGCGCTGCTGCAGCGACGCCCCTTCCTCCGCGTGCTCTCCAGGCGAGCGAAGCCGTCGTGCCCGGCTCCGTTCAGATCCTCCGACAAGGGGTAGCCGGCGTCTTCCGCGGAGGAGAGAAAAGCGTCGAAGATCGGGCTTTCCAGGGTACCGGTCTCCACCGAGAGCGGTCCGCTGTCGCCGCGGTAGAGGCTCGGCCCCCGGTCGCTGGTCTCCGAGCGCCGGAAGTAGGGCAGGCAGTCCACGTAGCGCCAGCCGGTGGCGCCCGCCGCCGCCCAGGCGTCGTAGTCCGCGGGCTGGCCGCGCAGATACACCATGGAATTGATGGTCGAGGAGCCCCCGAGCACCTTGCCCCGCGGCACCGATATGCGACGGCCGTCCAGTCGGGCTTCCGGCTCGCTCCGGTAGCTCCAGTTGATCCTCGGGTCGGTGTACACGCGATACACCCCGGCCGGGATCGCGGCAAAGAGGCCGGCTCGCCGCGGGCCCGCCTCCAGCAGGAGCACGCGGCAGGCGGGGTCCGCGCTCAGCCGGTTCGCGAGCACGCAGCCCGCCGAACCGGCGCCGACAATGACATAGTCGTACTCCGCCGTGCGGGGCATCAAGGGGTCCGGGGCGGCCGCGATGGACGCGGATCGGGCAAGCGGAGCGAGGAAAGGGTACGACACCGTGCTCGGAGTCGCCGGACGCTCGGGAACGACTGCCCGGCCGGCGGCAGCGACCGGGTCGAAGCGCGCCCCCGGGACGTCCCGATGCAGGCTCGTCGAGCGCCTTCTACAATGGCCTCCGGCTGCCCGGCGGTCGACCGCCACCCGGCGCCCCCGCGCTTCCCGCAGCGTCCGAAACCGGTCCTCGGCCTTTCAGAACAGGGGAACGACATGCAATGAGCAAGCAGCGACGCGCGGAGATCGTCAAGGAGTGGTTCGCACTTCTCGGCGAGGGCCGCTTCGAGCCGATGCACCAACACCACTCCGACGACATCGTATGGGAGCTCATGCCCGGCGTCGCCGAGAAGGTCGCGCCATGGTTCGGGATCTTCGAGCGGCGGGAAGGCGTCGACGAGTGCCTGCGGCGCTTCGCGGAGTCCGTCGACTCCGAACGCGTCGTAATCGAAGAACCACTCGTCGGGGACGATGACCGGGTCACCGTCCCGGGCTATTGCGACCTCGTTGCCCGCGCCACGGGACGCAGGTTCCGGATCGAGTTCGTGGAGTACTTCCGCTTTCGTGGAGACGAGATCACCCTGGTCAAGGTGTACGGCGACACCGCGGCCGCCGCGGAGGCGTTCCGGAAGGACTGAGCCTCCCGGGAAGCGTCTCGGGTCGGGTCCTGCCGGAAAGCTCATGATCCCCGATTCACGCCGGCGCCCTGCGCCGCGGGTACATCGCCAGTCTGTATACTCGCCCGGCAACCCGGGGACACCATGGATTCGGGCTGAAATGCGATGAGAGCAGCGAGGTTTCACCGGCCGGGAGAGCCTCTCCGGGTCGAGGAAGTGCCCGATCCGGAGCTCGTGCCGGGCGCCGCCGTCGTTCGCGTGCTGAGCGCCTTCGTCCCCCCCTACTTCGCCGAGATGATCGACGGCCGGGTCGGCTACCCCCTGCCTCCGCTGCCCTTCACGCCCGGAATGGACACCATCGGGGAAGTCCTCGAGGTGGCCGCGGACGTGTCGGGCCTCGAGGTCGGACAGCGGGTCTTCTGCGACCACTTCTACAACGCGGTCAACATCGGCGGCCGAGCGGAGTCCTGCTATGTCGGAGCCTTCGGCAAGGGAGCAGCGTCGCAGCGCATCCTCGCCCGCTGGCGCGACGGCAGCTTCGCCGAGAGGCTCATGCTTCCGGCGGAGTGCTTCACCCCACTCGGGAGCGCCTCCGCGATCGACCCTGCCCTCCTGGTACGCCTCGGGTGGTTCGGCACCTGTTACGGCGCCCTGCTGCGTTGCGACTTCCGCCCGGGCGGCACGGTGGTGGTCAACGCCGCGACCGGACTCGTCGGGACCGCGGCCCTTCTCCTGGTGCTGGCGATGGGAGTGGGCAAGGTGGTGGCCTGCGGGAGACGCCGGCCTCTCCTCGAGGAACTGGCAGGGGTGGATCCCGAGCGGGTGGTCGCAGTCCCTCTCTCCGGCACCGACGAAGACGAGGACGCCATCCGCAGGGCGGCGGGAGGGGCGGATATTCTGATCGACGCGGTGGGCGACATTGCCGATCCTGCGCCGAGCGCGCGCGCGCTGCGCTCCCTGGGACCCTATGGTACCGCCCTCCTCGTGGGCGGCTGCATGGGAGACATGCCCGTCAACTACAAGTGGATGCTCGACAACCAGATTACGATCCTCGGGTCGAGCTGGTATCCCCGCAGCGGGTCGGCCGAAATGCTCGGCATGATCGGCGCGGGCGTCCTGAACGCAGGGGCGCTGAAGGCGCGGAAGTTCTCGCTCGACCAGGTGAACGAAGCGGTCCAGTGGGCCGAGCGCGGCTCCGGTGGCCTCACCCACGCCGCTCTCGTCCCCTGAGCGGGGCCGGGGCGGACCGGGACCGGACCGGCCGGGTCGCGCCCGGCTGCGGAGCACCGGGCGCGGCTCGGATCTGGCGAGGAACGCTACGAACCCGCTTTCCTGAATTCGTGGTACACCGGCAGCCCGTCCGGCAGCATGCCCGGTGCGATCGTATCGCGGTACAGAATCGCCGCGGCCGGGTGCGCGATGAACACGAAGGCATTCGAATCGAGCATGAGCTGCTGCATGCGCCGGTACAATTCGCCTCTCTTCTCCTCATCCAGCTCCGTCAAGGCCTGGTCGAGGAGCGCGACGTACTCTTCGTCCTCGAAGTACTCCCAGTTCCAGACGTTGTCCGGCACGAACCACTTGAGGTGGTAGCTCGTGGTGCCGGTCCCGTCCCATTGCTGGAAGTAGAGCTGCTTGTCCGGCCCCTTGTCGTAGTGGAGGTTCCAGTAAGTGCCCTCCTCCATCGGGTTCACCTCCACGCTGATGCCGATCTCCGCGAGGTTCGCCTGCACGATCTGCCCGGCGGTCAGCATCTGGGTGGAGTTGACGATGTCGAGCTGAAGGGTCGGGACTTCGACCCCGCTCGCCGCCAGCAACTCGCGCGCCGCCTCGACGTCCCGCGCCGGCGCCGCCACGTCGAGATGCCCGAGCAGACCCGGGGCGGCGAAAGCGGTGGGACGCCGAGCGTTGCCCGCGTACACCGCTTCGAGGATGGCGTCGACGTCCACCGCGGACGCAATGGCCTTGCGCACCGACGGGTCTTCGAGCGCCGGGTTCTTCTGGCTCATGCCCAGCCAGAAGACCGCCAGAGTATCGCGTACATCGAGCGCGGTGCCTTCCGGCATGTTCGCCTGGAGGGCGGGAACGGCGCCGGGTGATACCGACGCCCAGTCGATCTCTCCTGCGCGCATCGCCGTGATCCGGGTGTTTTCATCGGTGATCGGGATCATCTCGATCCGGTCGAAGTCACCGTGCTCGCCGGGCCAGGCGTCGTCGCGTACCAGCACCATCTTCTCGCCGGACACGAACTCTTCGACCCGGTAGGGGCCGGACGTGGCCGGGGGATCCGTGGCGAAGGTGCCGCCAGCTTCCTCCACCGCCTTCTTCGACACGATCGCGCCGGGCACCCGGGCCAGGGGACTCCGGATGAACTCCGGGCTCGGCCGCTTCATCTTGATGAGGCCCGAGTACTTGCCCGTCACCTCGACCTCCTCCATCCATTCGAACTCCTTGTCGTTCCACGACCCCACCTCCGGGTCGAGATGACGTTCGAACGAGTACTTGACATCTTCGGCCGTCACTTCGCCGTAGCCGTTGGTCCACATCAGGCCCGGCTTGAGCCGGAAGGAGAAGGTGAGGGGGTCAATCTGCTCGAAGTGCTCGGCGGCGGACAGTCCCCACTCCCACTCCCCGGTCCCCGGCTTGTAGATGACCAGTTTCGGAAAGAGATTGTTGATGAGATGACGGTCCACGTCCGAGAGCCAGAAGGCGGGGTCGAGCGCGGACGGGTCTGCGCCCAGCGCGAGGCGAAGCGTCTCCGCCCGCGCGGGCGAGAAGGAGGCGGCCGAGAGCGCCAGCACCAGGCCCAGGGCCGTGACGAAACGGGTGGTCCCGGTTGCCCGGCAACCAAGATGTCCCCGCTTGGGGACGGATGATTCTCTGGACATACTTTCTCCTCCCTTCCGTTCAAACGAAGTGAATGCGAGGCGGTCTCGAGAACAACCCGGAGCGGGCCGGCGGCACGGGTTCCCGTCTCCCCGGAACGGCGTCCGCCGATGGCGTGCACCGTTCACAACGAGAGCCTCCCGCCGTTGCTCGACTTCCGGAGGCGGGTGCGTTCCAGAAAGCGCAGCGTGCGCAGATGAGTGTCGCTCTCCCGACGGGCGAGAGCGCGCAGCACCGAGAAATGGTTGAGCCCCTCCGCCACGAGGGTCTCGGCCTGGTTGCCAGCGGCGGACCACGCATCGGCGAAGCGTTCGGTCTGGCCCCGAAACTCATCGGTCTCGGAGCCTCCGACTATGAGCAGCAGCGGAATCGGTGACGGCGCGACACGCTTCACCGGACTGTTGCGGTGCGCGGCATCGGCGTCGAAACGCACGAGTTCATTGATGCTCGTATGCCGGATGGGCTCGAGGTCGAAGAGGCCGCTCACCGGAACCACCGCGTCCACTGGCGTCCCGCGAGGGTCCGCCGCACCATCGAGCGCGCACATGAGCGCGAGGTGTCCGCCGGCGGAGTGCCCCGCCGCCACCAGGGGCATCCCTTCGGGCAACAGGGATCGCGCCGCCCACCGCACCGCCGCCCGCGCTTCGGAGACGATCTCGTCGATTCCGGCCCGGGGAGCGAGGGTGTAGTTGGGAAGGACTACGGTCCAGCCGCCGGCCACGAAGGCCTGGGCGAGAAAGCCGAAGTAGGACTTGTCGAGTGCGCGCCAGTAACCGCCGTGGAAGAAGACCAGCACCGGGCGCCCCTCTCCCGCGGAAAAGCAGTCCAGCTTCTGCCGCTCCGCCGGGCCGTAGGGGAGGTCGTAACGCCCCATCTCAGCCCGGCGCATCGCCGCGCTCCGGGCCGCGAAATCGGCATACACGATGTCGCGGTCCGGATGGCCACGGCGAAGATTGTATTGCGCCTCGAGCCCGGCCCGGTCATAGCCGCCGTAGACCGCCTCTCGGTCCGAGGGCAGCGCCGGCTCCACGCTCGCGGAACGGAGTGCCGGCCCGTGCCGATCCGCCGCCGCGCTCACGCCCGTCCCTCACGCGGCCAGACCGGGAGCGACAGGCGATTGGCGGGGATGCCGAGCGAGGCGTACTTCTCGCGCGTACGGGCGAGGTAGCGGGTGACGATGTCGTGTTCGTCCTCGGGCGGCAACGCGCCCAGCCCCGCCCCGGCGGTCATGCGATCGGCCTCGACCACGTCCGCGGCCGCTCCCTCGGGCACGAGCCAGGCACAGTGGTGGCCGCGCAACTCCACGGTTTCGAAGTAAGTGGCGACGGCTTCGGCGATTACCGCGATGTCGCCCCGGGTCCAGGCCGGCGCCCGGGACTCGAGGTAGTGCCAGCCGAAGGCGGCGTGCCGTTGCTTGTCCGCGACGCAGAGCGACAGGATTCGCCGCGCGACGGGGTCAGCCGCATTCGCCTGGTAGCCGCGCCAGAGCTCGAGGTCGAGTCCGTCGGCCAGTGCGCAGCGAGCCGCCACGTAGCCGTCGAGGTTGCGCTCGGCGTCGAGCGCCTGACGGTAAAAGGACTGGTTGAAGACCTCGGCGTAGACGGGGCTCGGCGGCTCCTCGATGTAGCCGCCGAGGCACTCTGCGAAGCGGTGGCAGGCCTCGACGTGCCAGGCCTCCTCGGTGTTGCGGACCGAGAGGTAGTACTTGGGATCCGCCTCCCGCCCGACCTCCAGGCAGAAGCGGATCAGGAGCGCCGGAGTTTCCGGCAGCCCGGTGTACTCCACCCATGTTCGCCGGCTCCAGCTCAGGCGCGCCGCGGCCAGGCTCTGCTCGTCGTAGGCGCTCGGATCGAAGGCGGGCCAGTCGATGTGCACGCCCGGATCCCAGCGCTCCTGCTTGCTGGTGTCGTAGAGATCGCGAATCGACGTGATCGAATGCGCGAGGTCGAGGGGGAAGCGCCGCTCGATCAGAATCGGGGTGAGGGCCGGATCCTCACCGGTCACCATGACTAACGTCTCCCCGGGTAGCCGTGGAAAAGTGGGGAAGGCAGCGAAGCTCCGGATCGCCGGAAGTGTCCACACCCCTGTCTCCTGCTGGCGCCGGGCCGAAACGCAGCGCCGGCTAGAAGTCGCCGATCTTGCGGTGATGGAATACCGGCAGATTGACTCCCCAGGGCTTCATCCGCCGGCGAAGCCGCTGCACGGTCCCGACGAAGACCGACTTCTCGAGCTCCTCCACCGTTGCCCCGAGTCCCGCCTCCCAGGTCAGCCGATCGGCGCGCACTTCCGCGAGACTGGCCGGGCTGTCGGGAGCGAGCCAGGAGCTGTGATAGCCGTTCATCTCGACCTTCTCGATCATGGTGATGACAGCCTCTTCCACGACCTTTATCTCGGCCGCGTTCATGTGCGGGATGCGGTGCTCCATGTAGAACCAGCCGAAGGCGCAATGGCGTACTTCGTCCCGCATGATGGCCTTGATCACCTGCAGGGCGGTCGGGTCGGTGGTGACGTCGAGGAGGTGCTTGAACACGTCGAACGCGACCTCCTCGGCCCCGCACACGAGGGCAGCGACGATCGCGTCGACCGAGAATCCGGGATCGAGCGCCATCTTGCGAATGCCGTGGGTGGAGACGGACTTCTGGTAATCGACCACGATCGGCTGCTCGATGTACCCGCCCAGGCGTTCCGCCATCAGGTAGCAGACCTCGGCGTGGCGCGCCTCCTCCTGGGAGCGGATGGTGAAGAAGTAAGCGAGGTCCGGCGCCAGTCCGTCCTGGTAGAAGCGGATCAGGATGGCCGGGCTTTCCGAGATCGCGCCATACTCGCTCCAGGCCCGCCGCGACCAGTACTCCCGCGCCGCCATGCGCTGGTCTTCGGTGTACCGGGAAGGGTCGAGCCGTTCCCACTGGATGTCCGTCTTCGGATCCCACTGTCTCTTCGTCGCGGAGTGGAACAGGTTGCGGATCCTCGGCATGCGGACGTCCAGGTGGAGCGGAAAACGCCGTTCCGGACGGTCGAGGACGGTGGGCTCGCGAAGTACCGCCGCTTGCGCCGACATGTGACTCCCCCCTATACCTTGTTCGGTGACGCTCGCACTCGGAGCTCGAGGTCGCGCCCGGCCGAACTTCTCGCGGCATCCCCGGCAGCCTCCCCCTCCCCCCAACCGGCGCGACCCAGGATCTGCTTCACGTGGACCAGCCGGCCCCAGGCCGGCCCGCCGGAATCGGTGCGTTGCGCTTGCGCGTCGGGCTCTGCCGGGCGCGTCTTCAGGGGCACCCGGATGGAGTAGCCGGACTGGTCGTGCCGGTAGTAGGAGACGCCGGCCATGACCGGCCGTTCGCCGGTGTCGTAGTAGATCAGGCCACGCACCAGCACCGGATCCCCGGGCATGAGCTCCAGGAGATCGCATATCGCCCCCATCGCTTGCGAGGCTTCGATCGCCATGTCCGCGTGATCCAGGTCCACGGCATTGGCCAGGAGGTCGAGCAGGGAGTAGCGACCCGCTGATTGCCGCGTCACCGCGGACGCCACTTCCGGGAGTATGTAACGGTAGTCGATCGAAACGGGCACTCCTCCTGCGCTTCGCATTCGCTCCACCAGGAGCAGGGGCGCATCGGGTTCGAGTCCCATCGCTCCGGCGAACGCATCGGGAGCGGGAACGACATCGAAGGTGCGCACGTCCAGGGTCAGGGGCCGGCCGTGAATCGCCCACTGGTCCATGAAGTCCATGCGCGGCGAGAAATGCTCCTCGACCCGGTGAAAGGAGACATAGGTACCCGAGCCTCGGGTGCGAACCAACAGGCCCCTTTCGACGAACTCTCTGATCGCGGCGCGCACCGTCATGCGTGCGACCCCGAACATCCGGCAGAGCTCGTCGTCGGTATAGAAGCGCCGGCCGGGATCCGGCCAGCCCGCCACCAGCGAAAGAAGGCGCCGCCGGATCTGCACATACAGCGGCACGGTCGAGCTTCGGTCGACGGGGCTCGTGGCCGTGTCCGCTTCGCGATTGCGCTCGGAGAGATCGACGGCCTTTATCAGCAAGGAAGCGCTGGCGGCACCGCCCACGCCGGCCCCTTCGGGCCCCGGTCCGGGACCCCGGGAGAGATCAGGCCTGCTGCGATTCGTTTCCAATGCCTCAGCCATTGCACGCGCGGAAACATCGAGGTCCCGGTCGGGCCGGGGCGAGCGGCGGCGCCGAGCGTGCCCGAACACTATTGTTCAATTGTCTAGCTTACTAGAAAATATCCATTCCATGGGGTGGTGTCAAACGCCCCGCGGCGTGACGGCCCGAGGCGCACGCGTCCCGACAAGGCTCGATCGACCCGCTGGAGGATGGCTTTGGGAACCATGCGCGTCGCCGCACTCGGCTACGATCCCGGCTTTCCCGGCATCGAGGCGGTGGCTTTCGGCTCCGCATACCCGCTCGGACGCTACGATGCGCTGATCTGGAGCCCCGCCGGCCTCGCCGACGAGTACCGCGACCTCTACACCCGGCCGGGGAAGGAAGACGCAGGGCCGCTGCTGTCGCTCGCCGCCTCCACCCGCCTCCTGTCGGACTCCCGGCGACGGCGAGCGGAACTCGAAGGCCTCGTCGCGCGAGGCGGGGTCCTGGTCGTCATTCCCTGGGCCGGCCCCGGCATTCGGATTCACGCCATCGAGGACATCATGGCCTTCGATCCGGAGGACATCCTGCCGCGACGCTTGCGCGCGGGGATGGTGGCGGTGGACGGATGCGAGCGCACGGAGTTTCGAGGTGGGCAGCCCTTTCGCGCGTTCGCGGACGCCGCTGGCACTTCCCTGCCGGTGCGTTGCGCGCTCGAGTCCTTCGCAGGCGTCCCCCTGTTCTTCGGAGTCCGAAGCGGGGCAGTTCTGGGCGGCTACCTGTACCGCCATCCCGGCCACCTGTTGCTCCTGCCCCGTCCTCTCCAGGAGGAACACGACGCGTCCCAGCGCTGGCACCGCGCACTCCTGCCCCTGATGGATGCATTGGAGCAGCGGGGCCCCGTTCTCGAGCTTCCGGACTGGTCGCGGGATTTTGCGCTCCCAGGCGAGGCCGAAGCCCGGCTGAGGCTTCGCGAACTGCTCTCGGAGCGCGAGCGCCTCGAGCGCGAGACCGAGGAGGTACGAAAGACGCTCGGAGACCTCGAGCGGCAGAAGGCTCTGTTCGCGGGCGAAGGCCACGCCCTCGCCGCGGCCGCCGCCCACGCCTTCGAGCGTTCGGGGGCGCTCGTGCTGCCCGAGCTGCTCGGTCCCGGCAGCCTGGTTCTGGACTACCGCGGTCATTTCGCGGTCGTGCTCGTCGCCGACCGCGCGAGCGAAAGCGACGCGGCGCCACATTTGCAGGGTCTGATCGACTCCTTCACGCGGAGCTTCGGCAGCAGCGCGAGGGGAATCGTGGTGCACGGTCGTGGGTTGCCGCCCAATCGGAGCGCTCTGGTCGACACCGGCTTGCGCCGCCGCCTCGAGCGCAACGGGCACCGCTATCTAACCGGTTGGGAGCTCTTCGAGCGGATGTACCGATCTTCCTGTCCCGAAGGGGCGTTGCTCGATCTCCTCGCGAAGGGGGATCCTCTACCCGCGCAAGTGAATCGTGCTGATTCGAACGACCCTTCGATCCCTGAAGACGAGCCTTGACGGGCGGGCGCTGCGATCAGAGCGGGACCGGCTCACGCCGCGTCGATCCTCCCGCCGCTTCCCGGTTCGCGCGCCGAGCTGCGTTCACCCCGCGGAGGAGGTCCCACTCGATCAACTCGGGGATTCGAGCACCTCCGGAGAACGGGATGAAGGTTCCAGTCTTCGCGCCCGGGAACTTATGCCGATCGTGTCAATTGACTACCATAGCGCCGATCAGGAAGTTGACGCCCGCTATCCGCTTGAGAGCTACGGACGCAATGCCGGTGTGGGTGCACCGTCGTCATCCCCGTTTTTTGGAGAATGCTTCTCCGTAGATTTCGACGGAACTTCCGACTCTCGAGCAGACAGCCCAATCTCGAAGCTCAAGCGAGATGCCGACCGAGGAGACCGAAGTAGTGAACACCTCCATATCCCGTACCGCGCCGAAGGCCTCGGGGCATGAAGTGCGACAATTCCAATTGGGACAGGGCTGCCACGACGGGACGCAGTACAACTTCTTCGCCGGAGACAAGCTGTTCTCGGTGCGGGTGATCGCATCCCGGAACATCTGGCACCAGTCGGCATGGCTGTACGACGACCGCGTGCACGAAGTGGTGTCGAGCGATGCCCCGATGGAACGTCGCGGCGACGAGCATCTGAATCTCGAGGGAGAACGCTTCCGCATCTGGAGCGACGACGAGGCGGGCGAGATGAGCGCCTCGGTCGAAGACGCGGGGACGGAGTTCGAAATCGCGTTCCGCACGCCCGTCACCTTCGACTGGAACACCCCGGGTGACGGCGCGGTGATTCACCAGCCCCTGATTCAGGCCGACATTCACTATCGCGGCGAGACCCTGTCCGGCATCGGCTACTGCAAGCGCTTCTGGTTCTACCGCGACACCGACTACCTCGCATGGCGATTCATCGAGGGGGAGCTCGGTGGCGGCCGGTCCATGATCTGGACGGCGGACGGCAACTTCGGCGGCGACTACCGCAAGTACGACTACTTCAAGATCGCCTATCCCGACGGACGCCTGCTCCAGGCCTCGGACACCGACTCCCGACATCGGGACGACGCCGCGTACGCCACCATCGACGGAGAGTCGTACGAAGTGGATATCGAAGGGCTGGGCACCTGGTCGACCGTGATCCGGGGCGAGGATACGCAGCTCAAGCTGCGCCAGCGCTTCTGCCGGATGACGCTGCGCCACGGGGGACAAGTCGAAGAAGGCTACGCGATCAACGAGACGGGCACGGGAGCGATTCGTTAGCCGCAGTATCTCACCGATTTTCGTCGCGAGGGTGCCAAGATGCCGTGATAGTGGGTCGCACGGACCGAGAGACGCTGAAGGCGTAGCCGACACTACGTCGAAGCGGCTCGAGGGAGTACGGCCCGCTAACGCGAGCAGATTGGCGTCCGCAGCAGGAAATCGGTGCGATACTGCGGCTAGCCGGGGGAGCCCGTTCGCCGCGAGTCGGAACATCGGGGAGGTCAACAGTGTCCTACGACACCGTCATGCAGGAAATCCGGGACGGCGCGCTCATGACCATCGACGGCGCCACCGGCACGGAGCTTGGCCGCCGCGGCGCGCCGATGCACAAGGGCGCCTGGTGCGCGCTGGCGACCGCGTCGCATCCCGACATGCTGCACGCCATCCACGCCGACTACATCCGGGCCGGGGCCCGGGTGGTCACTGCCAACACCTTCGCCACCACGCGCGAGATTCTCGAGCCGCTGGGATTCGGCGACCGCTTCGAGGCGCTCAACCGCCAGGCGGTGGAGATCGCGGTCGCGGCCAGAAACGATACCCCGGGCGAGCACGGCCCGGTGCTGGTTGCGGGATCGATTTCCCATGTCCGGCCCACTCGCCGGGGCGCGTGGTCGCCGGAGGCGAGCGACGTTGCCAAGTTCGAAGCCGACTGCACCGAAATGGCGAGCATCCTGAAGGGTGCCGGCTGCGAAATGATCATCGCCGAGATGATGGGCTGCCCGGACTTCACTCCCTGCGTGATGCGGGCCGCCAAGGCGAGCGGCCTCCCCTTCTGGCTCGGCATTTCCACCATCAAGCTCGACGACGAGGTCCTGCGCACCTACACCGACGCAGCCGTGCCGCTTGCCGACGTATTCGAGCCGATCCTGGCCGAAGGTGGCGCCGATGTGGTCGGAATCATGCACAGTCGCCCCGAGGTGACGCTCGAAGCTCTGGAAATGCTGAGGGGACACTGGTCGGGTCCGATGATGGCGTATCCGGATTCGCTCAATGACACCGCTACGGCAACGGACAACCCCTTGAGTCCGGACCCCGCCATCGACGACGCGTGCATCGTCGCTCACTGCAGGGAGTGGCTCGATGCGGGCGTGCAGATCCTCGGCGGATGCTGCGGACTGACCGTCTCCCACGTTCAGGCGATTCGTGGACTGCTGGACGAACGTGAGCTCGTGGCGTAACCCGGTTCCGTCGACGGATTCGCCTCTCCCTCTTTCGGCCCCCGACACCCTTTCGCTGCTGCACGCTACGGCGGAAGGTCGTCCCTTTCCCGCTATCGGCATCGCCTGACCACAGTCTCCCTGCAGGAGGACCATCATGTCTCGATCGGTGTGTGCAATCGTCGGCGCCGGCGAGGGCCTTGGCCGTTCGCTCGCCGCCAGGTTCGCGGGAGAGGGCTTCGACATCGCCCTGATCTCACGCACCGAAACGGGCAGCCGCGCCGCGGCGGAGAATGCCTCCGCCGCGAACCCGCACGCGAAGGTCAGGTTCTTCACCGCCGACGCCACGCAACCCGTGACCATCGAGCAGGCGCTCGCGGCGGTCGCTCGGGAAATGGGCGAGGTGCAGGTGCTCGTCTACAACGCGCGCGACAGCTTCACCCGTTGCGAGCCCCTCGACATGACCTACGAGCAGCTCCATGACACCTACCACGTGGAGGTGGTCGGCGCATTCGCGGCCGCAAAGTCGGTGATTCCCGCGATGCGCGAGCGCGGCCGCGGCAGTGTGCTCTTCTCGAGCGCGACGGCAGCGTTTCGAGGTTCCGCCCTCACCCCGCTCTATGCAATCGGCAAGTTCGGGCTGCGGGCGCTCTCGCAGAGTCTTGCCAGGGCCTACTCGAAGGACGGCGTGCACATCGTGCACCTCCGGCTCGACTGCGACCTGGACGTGCCGCTGATGCGGGAGCTCTACGGTGACGAGTACAATCCGGACGCTCTGGCCGACCCGGATGCGGTGGCGGAAACGTACTGGTGGGCGCATTGCCAGCCCAAGTCCGCCTGGAGCAACGAGATCGAGCTGAGACCCCATACCGAAGCGTGGACCATTTGACCCGCCCTGCTTCACCAATTGGCGCTGGCGGGCGGGGATCAGCCACGGTCGGCGAAACATCGCAGCCGAGACCCCGACCCCGCCGGAGGGGTTCCCCCGCCTTCCAGTCAGAATCCGTTGGAGACATCGATGAACAAAGGCCGATGCCTGTGCGGCGCGGTGACCTGGGAATTGAGCACCGAGCCCTTCCAGGCCTTCAATTGCCACTGCAAGATGTGCCGCAAGGCGCATGGCAGCCCATTCGGCACCTACTGGTTCTTCACGGTCGACCAGATTCGCCTCACCGGCGGCACCGACAAGATAGTCCCCTACCGGTCATCGCCCTACCTGCAGCGGCAATTCTGTGGCGTCTGCGGCTCGGTGGCGCCCTACCCGAGCGATGCCAAGGACCACGCCGTCGCTCCCGGCGGCTGCCACGACCACGGCAAGAAGTCGGATTGCAACATCTTCGTGACCCACAATGCACCCTGGCACGAGATAACGGGTGACCTGCCGCGCCACGACGACTACCCGGCCTGGACCGGGTATCCCCGGGTCGAGGAAGAGCCGTTGCCCGATGGGCCCGAGGGAATCGTTCGCGGCAGTTGCCTGTGCGGCGCCGTCGAGTTTCACCTGGATGCGCCGCTCGAGTGGATATACAACTGCCACTGTCGGCGCTGCCGCCTCGCCCGTGCCGCCCCCTTCGCCACCGACGGAATCGCGCCGGTCGACGGCATCCGATTCGTCAAGGGAGAGGCGCACCTGAAGCGCTTCAAAGTGCCGGACGCCCGCCATTTCACTCAGGTCTTCTGCGAGGTGTGCGGCTCGAAGATGCCCCGCCTCGACTCCGCGCGCGGCTTTGCCATCGTTCCTCTCGGGATTCTCGACGACGATCCGGGGGTGAAGGCCCAGGGCCACATGTTCGTAGACTACAAGGCAGGCTGGTACGACATCACGGACGACCTGCCGAGATACTCGGAGTACCCGCCCGACTGACCCATGCGCGGCCCGATCGCTTCCCGGCCGAGGACGAGGAAGGGGCGCGTCCACCTGTGACTAGACGCATGAAGATCGGCTATTCCTGCAATCCGGGCAGCACTGATCTCGAGGGCCCCTACGAAGAGATCATCGCGCAGGTGCGCGAGATGGCGCTGCTCTGCGACGCCACCGGCTTCGACAGCTTCTGGTTCACCGAGCACCACTTCGGCTACTACAAGCGGGCCAACCTGCCCAATCCGCTGATGATGGCAGCGGACATCGCGGCGCGTACCCGTACGCTCCGCGTCGGACTCGCTTCCGCGACGATACCGCTCTGGCACCCGGTGCGCCTCGCCGAAGACGTGGCGCTCCTGGATCAGCTCAGCGGCGGGCGCCTGGAGCTCGGGGTGGGGAGAGGCAACCACGGAGTGGAAGCCCTCAACCTCAACCCGATGGCGGATCCGAGGGACCCCGAGGCGAACTATGCGGTCTTCGCGGAAACCCTGGAGATCCTCAAGCGGGCGCTCTCCCAGGAGACCTTTTCGTTCTACGGCGACAAGTACGTCTTCCCCACTCCGGGCTTCACCTGGGACCGCGCCCACCCGGTGGACGACCCCGACTACATCGACCGAGACACTGGCGAAGTCACCCGCCTCTCCCTCATGCCGCGCTCCATCCAGCAGCCGCATCCTCCCCTGTGGCAGATGGTGGACTCGACCCGCTCCATCGAGTTCGGCGCCCGCAACGGACTCGGGGTGATCATGTGGCGCCCACCGGTGGCGAAGCTCAAGGAACACTTCGCGCACTACCGCGAGACTGCGGCGGAGGCGGGACGCGCGCTGCGTCCGGGGGAGGGCTGCGGGGTGATGAGGGACACCTTC
>CAYQVB010000004.1:0-40473 GCA_964420925.1 uncultured Ectothiorhodospiraceae bacterium
CGGCCCTCGCTACGGGCCGAGGATGGCCATGTTCGGCCGGATCCGACACTACGCACCTGTACCCCATTCGTTCCCAATGACCAAATGGTCCTTGAATAAAATCGGCAGGCTGAACCACACTCCGTATTCTCCTGGACCTCGAGGCACCGGGTTTCTGACGTTTCGGAGCGACCGGACTTGCCCAGACCGACCCTTCGCACCATCGCCGACAAGCTCGGCGTGTCCACCGCCACGGTCTCGCTGGCCATGCGCGACAGTGCAAAGATCTCTCCTCGGACGCGCGAACGCGTGAAGGCGGCGCTCACGGACCTGGGATACGTCTACCAGAGAAGCGCGGCCGGATTGCGCACTTCGCGGACCTACACCGTCGGAGTGATTGTCAACAATATCTCCGATCCCTTCTTCAGCACCCTGCTCGCGTCCCTCGAGCGCGAGCTGGCGAAGGCCGGACGTACCGTCTTCCTGTGCAACACCAACGAGTCGGTCCCGCGCCAGACGGAGTTCATCCGGAGGATGTCGGAGTACAGCGCCGACGGCATCATCGTTTCACCGGCGATCGGTTCGGCTCCCGAAGACTTCAACCCCGCACTGGCCGGAATGCCGCCCCTCGTATTCGTGTCGAGAGCCATGACGGAACTCGGCTTCGACTACGTCATCAACGGCGATCACACCGCCTCCACGCTCGCCATGCGCCATCTCATCGATCTGGGCCACCGGCGGATCGCGTTGATCGGAGGCGACCCCAGCGTAACGCCATTCAAGGAACGGGTGCGCGGCTATCGCGAATCGCTCGTCGAGGCCGGCATCGAGTTCGACCCGGCGCTCATTCGATCCACCCTGCCGAGCCGTCTCGCCGGATTCGAGGCCGCACAATGGATCTCGGAGCTGAAACCCCGTCCGAGCGCGGCGGCGTGCTACAACGATGCGGTAGCGCTGGGTCTCATGGCGGGTCTGCAACGGATCGGCCTCCACCCGGGAAGAAACTTCGCTCTCGTCGGCGACGGAGACGTCGAAGAAGCGAGCATGGTGAACCCTGGCCTCACGGTAACGGCGGTGTCTCGCGACGAGATGGGCCGAAGGGCGGCGGCGACGCTCATCGCCCGAATGGAGAATCCCGAGCGTCCACTCGAGCGCGTCGTCCTGCTGCCGGAGCTCATCGTCAGGGAGTCGAGCGCTTTCCGGGTCGAGCCGTCTTCGTGAGCGCAATGCGGCGATTGCCGCCGCCCTCCGTCCGGGCAAGGAGACCCGGCATCGCTCTCCCTCGGGCCGGGAAAGCGGAGACGTTGCCGCCGAACGCTCGAGCTCCGCTTCACGCTCGCGGGAACGCCGCCGATACGCCTGCGCCGGTTCTTGCCCGCACCTTGCCGGCGAGAAGTGATCGTGCGAAAACAGCATCCGCCAACCGGGCAGAAGTCGCGCGGAAGGGAGCACGAGTTGGGATCGGATGACGGCGGGATACGCCGGCGTGCGCGCCGATCCGGAGGACGCCGGGCAAATCTCCGTGGACGGGGTCCAGCGGTACGCCAGTTGCCCTGGGAGATCCCCGAGAATCGGGACGTGCCCACCGAGCCGCTCGACGCCGAACAGGTGCAGGCGGTCCACGACGGCGCGATGCGGGTGCTCGAGGAGATCGGGATCGAGTTCCTGAGCGAGGAGGCCCGCACGGTCCTGAAGGCGGCCGGCTGCGAAACGAGGCCGGGCAGCACCAACGTGCGCATGGACCGGGAGTTCGTGATGGAGAAGGTGGGCCTCGCGCCCTCCCGGTTCACCATCACGCCGCGAAACCCCGAACGGCAGGTCCCCATCGGCGGACGGCACATGGTGTTTCTCAACGTGTCGAGCCCGCCGAACTGCTCCGACCTCGATCGAGGACGGCGGACCGGGGATCGGGAGAGCTATCGGGATTTCCTCAAGCTCACCCAGTATTTCAATTGCATCCACATGGCGGGCGGATACCCGGTGGAGCCGCTCGACCTCCATCCTTCGATCCGCCATCTCGATTGCCTGTACGACAAGCTGACGCTGACCGACAAGGCCGCGCACGCCTACTCCCTCGGTAGTGAGAGGATCGAGGACGTGATGGAGATGGTGCGTATCGCGGGCGGTCTCACGCACGCCGAGTTCGACGCCGCTCCGCGCATGTACACGAACATCAACTCGTCCTCTCCGCTCAAGCACGACTGGCCGATGCTCGACGGCGCGATGCGCCTCGCCCGTCGCGGGCAACCCACCATCGTCACGCCGTTCACCCTGGCCGGGGCGATGGCCCCGGTGACGCTGGCCGGTGCGGTCACCCAGTTCGTGGCCGAGGGCCTCTCCGCCATCGTGCTGCTGCAGTGCGTCAAGCCGGGGGTGCCCTGCGCCATAGGATCATTCACGTCCAACGTCGACATGCGAAGCGGCGCGCCCGCCTTCGGCACCCCCGAGTACATCCGCGCGACTCAGATCTCGGGCCAGATGGCGCGCTTCTACGGGCTGCCGCTGCGCGCCTCCAACGCGTGCGCCGCGAACTGCCCCGACGCCCAGGCGGCATGGGAAAGCGCGTTCTCGCTGTGGGCGGCGGTCGCGGCGGGAGTGAACGTGGTCTACCACGCGGCGGGCTGGCTGGAAGGGGGGTTGTGCGCCTCGTACGAGAAGTTCGTGATGGACTGCGAGACCCTCCAGCAGATCATCGCCTATCTGCGACCCGTACCGGCCACGGAGGACGACATCGCGGTCGAGGCGATCCGGGAGGTGGGGCCGACGGGGCACTTCTTCGGCTCCCAGCACACTCAGGACCGCTACGAAACCGCCTTCTACGGCCCCTTCCTGTCGGACTGGAGCAACTTCGAGAGCTGGGAGGAACGCGGCTCGGTGGACGCCACGCGGCGAGCAAACGCGATCTGGAAGAAGATTCTCGCCGAATTCGAAGCGCCGCCGATGGACGAATCGGTCCGCGAAGAGCTTGCCGCGTTCGTGGAGCGCCGCAAGCGCGAGGGTGGCGCGCCGACGGACTTCTGAGCGTCGCGTGAAGGAAGCGAGGACGCGGTCCCTTGCGCAGCACCGCACCTCGGCCGGGTTCCGGACGGCGACGTCATGAGGTTCTTCCCCGCCGACCTGGGCGGCGAGAATCTTGATTTCCGGTTGTCGTCCGAATTCCTCTCAGGGCCGGCTTCGCCTCTGCAGCGCCACCTCGGTCCCCGTCCGGCAGGAAGCGACCCGGCCTTCCGGTGTGGACGAGGGACGCCGCGCCCACCTAGACTTGAGAGTCGAATTCTCGCTCCCCTCGCGGCTCCGATTGCACCGAACGCCTGCCTTGCGAGCCGCGCGAGAGAGACTGGAGTGTCCGTTCACGCCGCCGGAGGAGGTATCAACACGATGGCAAGGACCAAGGATCATGATGGGCTTTCGAAGCTCAAGTCCCAGTTCAACGACGGCAAGATGAGCCGCCGGGAGTTCATCCGCTACTCCACCCTGCTCGGGCTCTCCGCCACCACTGCGTACAGCATGGTGGGAATGGTCGCGCCCCGGCCGGTGGCGGCGGCGGACATGCCCAAGGGTGGCACGCTGCGCATCGCGATGCGTACGGTTCAGATCGCGACACCGCACACTTTCCAGTGGATCTACGACTCGAACCAGGCCCGCGGCACCATCGAGTACCTCACCAAGACCGGCCATGACAACGTGACCCGTCCTTATCTCGTCGAAAGATGGGAGGCGAGCGAGGATCTCAAGACCTGGACGATGCACCTGCGCAAGGTGAAGTGGCACAACGGACGCGACTTCACCGCCGACGATGCGATCTGGAACATCGCGCACTGTCTGGACCCCAACACCGGGTCCTCGGTGCTCGGACTGATGAAGGGCTACATGCTCGAGGAGTACGACACCGGCGAGAAGAACGACGACGGTAGCGCGAAGATGAGCACCCGCCTGTGGGACGCCAACGCGCTCGAGAAGGTGGACGACCACACCTTCCGGATGAATCTCAGGGTGCCGCAGGTCGCAATCCCGGAACACCTCTTCCACTACCCCCTGCCGATGATCGACCCGGAGGAAGGCGGCAACTTCGGGCCCGGCTCGAACGGAACCGGCCCCTTCGACCTCGTCGAGCAGATCGTGGGCGAGAGAGCGGTGCTGCGCGCGCGCAAGGACTATTGGGGGGACGGGCCCTACCTCGACGAGTTGCACTACATCGATCTCGGCGACGATGCGTCCGCGGTGGTGGGCGCTCTGGCCTCGAAGCAGGTGCATGGCCAGTACCTCGGCGATGTCGGCCAGCTCGACGTCCTGAAGAGCCTGCCGCACCTCAAGCTGTACGATGCGTTGACCGCGGCCACGGGCGTCGCCCGGGTCCAGGTCGATCGGCCGGAGTTCGCGGATCCAAGGCTGCGCAAGGCAATGCGCCTCGCGGTCGATACCCCGTGGGTCCTGGAGCTCGGTCACCGCGGACTCGGGGCACCCGGCGAGCATCATCACGTGTGCCCCATCCATCCCGACTACAAGGAGCTGCCCTTCATGGCCCGCGACGTCGAGGCCGCGAAGCAACTGCTCGCGGAGGCCGGCTATCCGGACGGCTTCGACACCGAGATCGCCTGCCTCAAGGATCCCGCGTGGGAGCTTCAGACGGTGCAGGCCCTGGTGGAGCAATGGAAGGAGGCGAACATCCGGGTGAACATCAACGTGATGCCGTCGGCACAGTTCTGGGACGTGTGGGACAAGGTGCCCTTCGGCTTCACCGCCTGGGCCCACCGCCCGCTCGGATTCATGGTGCTCGCGCTCGGCTACCGCAGCGGGGTGCCGTGGAACGAGTCGCACTTCAACGACGAGGAGTTCGACACCCTCCTCACCAAGGCCGAGGGCACCCTCGACATCGAGGAGCGGCGGGAAATCCTGGGTCAGATACAGATGATCATGCAGGAGCGCGGCCCGATGACCCAGCCCCTGTGGCGCTCGACCTTCACCTTCTACGACCAGAGCGTGGTGGGCTTCCGCCTGCATCCGACCTCCTACATCTTCGGAGAGGAGCTCGGCATCCAGGCCTGACGAACCGGCCCTCCCGCCGGGCGACCCACGTCCTCGTTGCCACCCTCGAAACCCCCGCTCCGGCGGGGGTTCTTCTTTGCGGGCGCACGGGAAGACGCCGGCTTCTGCACGAGCCGCGCTCCGGTCCACCGACTGGGCGTCACGCCGCACGAAGTCCATTCGCAAACACCCTGATTCGGTGCCGATGCCCTGCTCGCCCGCGCGAAAGCCGGGCCACGGCGACGACGGGAAGTCTCTGGACGCCCGGCGCTTGGCCCACCTAGACTAGCGGTTGATTTCGTTATCCGAAGGCGGCTCGATCCGCGCTCGGGCACGGGCGACACGCCGCGCTTCACCTCTTCGCGCATCGGCCCGGCAACGGAAGCGAATCGAACCCACGCCAATGGAGGAGAAGCACGCCATGGCAAGCAACAAAGACCACGATGGGCTCAAGAAGCTCAAGTCCCAGTTCAACGACGGCAAGATGAGCCGTCGCGAGTTCATCCGATACTCGACCCTGCTCGGAGTCTCCGCCACCACCGCCTACGGCATGGTGGGCATGGTCGCTCCCCGGCCGGTGGCAGCGGCGGACATGCCCCGGGGAGGCATAGTGCGCATCTCGATGCGCGTGCTCGAGGTGACGAGCCCCCACACCTACTCGTGGCTCAGCGACTCCAACCAGGGCCGCGGCACCCACGAATACCTCACCAAGACCGGCCAGGACAACGTCACCCGTCCCTACCTCATCGAGCGGTGGGAGGCGAGCGAGGATCTCAAGACCTGGACGATGCACCTTCGCAAGGTCAAGTGGCACAGCGGCCGCGACTTCACCGCGGACGATGCGATCTGGAACATCAACCGCTGCCTCGACCCGAACACCGGTTCCTCGGTGCTCGGCCTGATGAAGGGCTACATGCTCGAGGAGTACGATACCGGCGAGAAGAAGGACGACGGCAGCGCCAAGATGAGCACCCGCCTTTGGGACGCCAACGCGCTCGAGAAAGTCGACGATCACACCTTCCGCATGAACCTCAAGGAAGCGCAGGTGGCGGTGCCGGAGCATCTCTTCCACTATCCCCTGCCGATGCTCGACCCGGAGGAGAATGGCGTGTTCGGCCCCGGCTCCAACGGCACCGGTCCCTTCGACCTCGTCGAGCAGAACGTGGGCAACAAGGCGGTGCTGCGCGCGCGCGGTGACTACTGGGGCGACGGACCGTACATCGACGAGCTGCACTACATCGATCTCGGCGACGACCCCTCCGCGTTCATCGGCGCGATGGCCTCGCAGCAGGTGCACGGCCAGTACGACGGCGACGTCGGTCAGCTCGACGTGCTCCAGAACCTGCCCCATGTGACGATCCACCAGGCTCTGACCGCGTCCACCGGTGTCGCTCGGGTGCAGGTCGACCGGCCGGAGTTCGCCGACCCGAGGCTTCGCAAGGCGATGCGCCTCGCGGTGGATACCCCACGCTGCCTCGAGCTCGCCCACCGCAACCTCGGCGCGCCCGGCGAGCACCACCACGTGTGCCCGGTGCACCCCGACTACAAGGAGCTGCCCTTCATGGCCCGCGACGTCGAGGCCGCGAAGCAACTGCTCGCGGAGGCCGGCTACCCGGACGGCATCGACATCGAGATCGCGTCGAAGAAGGACCCGGCGTGGGAGCTGCAGGCGGTGCAGGCGATGGTCGAGCAGTGGAAGGACGCCAACATCCGGGTCAACATCAACCTCATGCCCTCCGCCCAGTTCTGGGATGTCTGGGACAAGGTGCCTTTCGGGTTCACCTCCTGGGCGCACCGTCCGCTGGGCTTCATGGTGCTCGCGCTCGGCTACCGCAGCGGCGTGCCGTGGAACGAGTCGCACTTCAACGACGCGGAGTTCGACAGCCTCCTCACCAAGGCCGAAGGCACCCTCGACATCGACGAGAGACGGGAGATCCTCGGGCAGATCGAAATGATCATGCAGGAGCGCGGCCCGATTACCCAACCTCTGTGGCGCGCGGGTTTCGTGGCCATGGACAAGCGCATCGCGGGATTCACCATGCACCCCACCGGGTACATCTTCGGCGAGGAGATCGGCCTCCAGGCTTGAGTGACCGGCCCATGACCGGGAGTCCGTGGCCTTCGGCCTCCCTTCGAAGCCCCCGCTCCGGCGGGGGTTTCTTCTTGTCCGGACAGACCGCCTGCTCCTGACAGCCTTCCGGGCGGGGGTAGACCGACGCCGCCCCAGCGTCCACAATGAACCGCGAGCGCAACAATAAACAACACGAGGCGGCTGCGTTGCCGCATCGCGCGGGGGATGACGGCGACTAGCGGCAGCGCCAGGAGGAGGGCGCCATGCTGATATTCATCCTCAAGCGCATCGGCCAGATGCTGCTCATCATGGTGGTCATCTCCATCATGCTGTTCCTGCTCCTCGAGATAAACATCGAGAGCGTGGCGGTGAAGGTGCTCGGCCAGTACTCCACCGAGGAGCAGCGCGAGATCTGGCTGCAGAACAACGGCTACTACGACCCGCTCTACGAGCGCTACTTCCGCTGGCTCGGCAACTTCGTCACCGGAGATCTCGGCGAGTCGGTGCGTTTCAAGCAGCCGATCAACGACTTCATGTGGGAGCGGCTGTGGAAGACCACCATCCTGGGCTTCTGGACGATGGTGGTGCTCATACCGCTATCGCTCACGCTCGGGATCCTCGCCGGCATGCGCGAGGGCTCGAAGCTCGACCGCACGATCTCGGTCACCAGCATCGCGACCACCTCGGTGCCCGAGTTCGCGAGCGCGCCGCTGCTCGCCGCGATCTTCGTGTTCTGGCTGGGCTGGCTGCCGGGGACGAGCAGCATGATCGCCGGTTGGGACTGGAAGCAGCTCATCCTGCCCATCATGGTGCTGGTCATTTACGACTTCGGCTACGTGGCGAGGATGACGCGAGCCTCGATGGCGGAGGTGATGACCACGCACTACATCCGCACCGCAGTGCTCAAGGGCCTGCCCTACCGGCAGGTGATCCTCCGGCACGCACTGCGCAACGCGCTGATCGCGCCCTTCACCGTCATCATGCTCCAGATCCCCTGGCTGCTCTCGGGGGTCATCGTGGTGGAGTTCTTCTTCGCCTACAAGGGGTTCGGAGCCCTGCTGCTGGAGGCATCGCTCAACCAGGACATCCTGCTCATCGAAGCCTGCTCGATGGTGGCGGTGTTCGTGGTGGTCGCCACCCAGACCATCTCGGACATCGGCTACACCTACCTGAACCCGCGCATCCGCTTCACCTGAGGGAGGGAAGGACATGACAGCTTCGACTGCAACCATGCCCGCCCCGACCTACGCGGCGGCCCTGATGCGCGCGATCCGCTCCTTCGCCCTCCTGCGCGAGAGCTGGGTGGGAATGGTGGGCTGCGCGATGGTGGTCTTCTGGGTGCTGATGGCGATCTTCGCCCCCCTGCTCTCCCCCTGCGATCCCAACGCGAACATGGTGCCCTTCGCCAAGCCGGGCGCCCCGATTCCGGAGGGCTACGAGTGCTGGACGGGCTCTTTCTGGCTCGGCGCCGACAACCTCGGCCGGGACATCCTCTCGCGCATCATCTGGGGCGCCCGCACTGTGCTCACCTGGGCGCCGATCGCGGCAATCTGCGCCTACGTGGTGGGCATCGTGCTTGGGCTCGCGGCCGGCTACTACCGGGGCTGGGTGGACGACCTGCTCTCGGGCATCGCCAACATCATCCTCGCCTTTCCGGTGCTGGTGCTCTTCATCATCATCGTGGCGACCTTCGGCGCCTCGCCGCTCAACATCGTGTTCGCGATCACCTTCGCCACCGGTCCGGTGGTGATGCGCATCGTGCGCGGCCTGGTGCTGGACCTTCGCGCGCGCGAGTACGTCGCCGCGGCGGAGACGCGCGGCGAGGGTGCATGGCGCATCATGCTGGTGGAGATTCTGCCCAACGCGCGCGGCCCCCTCATCGTGGACGGCTGCCTGCGGCTGGGCTACGTGATCATCTCCATCGGGGTCCTCGGCTTCCTCGGCCTCGGCCTGCCGCCGCCGGATCCGGACTGGGGCGGCATGATCAACGAGACCCGGCAGATGGCGCTCGCCTTTCCGCACATGACCGCGTTCCCCTGTATCGCGATCTCTTCGCTCATCCTCGGCTTCAACCTGCTCGCGGACGGCCTGCGGGAGATCTCGCTGCGCGACTGAGGATTCCACGCAACGCACGGGCGCGCAGAGCACGCCCCATGGAGGCAGCCATGGCCTTCCAGTTCGACGATAACGCTCCGGTCCTGGAGATAAAGGACCTGAACCTCTCCTACTGGACGCGCGCGGGGGAGATCCCGGCGGTCATCGACTTTTCTCTGACCGTCAACCGGGGCGAGAGCATCGGCCTGGTGGGCGAGTCGGGCTGCGGCAAGTCCACGGTGGCGATGGCCATCATGCAGTACATGGGCAGCAACGGGGGCATCAAGAGCGGCAGCATCAAGTTCAAGGGCATCGAGCTCAACGAGCTCAGCCCGGACGAGCTGCGGGAGCTGCGCGGATCGCACATCTCCATGATCTACCAGGAGCCCTTCGCGGCTCTGAATCCCAGCCTGCTGCTCGGCACCCAGCTCAAGGAGGTGCCGATCACCCACGAGGGGATCGGCGACGCGGAGGCGACCGAGCGTGCGCTCAAGGTGCTCGGCGACGTGCGCCTGCCCGATCCCGAGCGGGTGATGAGCTCCTATCCGCACCAGATCTCGGGGGGCCAGCAGCAGCGGGTGGTCATCGCGATGGCCCTGCTCTCCAACCCCTCCCTGCTCCTCCTCGACGAGCCCACCACCGCCCTCGACGTGACGGTGGAGGCCGGCATCACCAAGCTCATCGCCGACATCAGCCGCGAGTACGGCACCTCCCAGATCTACATCTCCCACAACCTCGGGCTGATCCTCGAGGTCTGCGACCGGGTTTTCGTGATGTACTCGGGCGAAGTGGTGGAGGAAGGCACCATCAACTCCCTGTTCACCTGGCCGAAGCATCCCTATACCCACGGACTCTTCGGCTGCATCCCGCTTCCGACCGCGGACAAGAACGCGGCGCCGCTGAAGCCCATCCGCGGCCAGCTCCCCCTGCCCCACGAGCGTCCCAACGGCTGCAACTTCGGCCCCCGATGCGACTTCTTCCAGGACGGACGATGCGACCGGGGCGTCGTCGGCATGGATTACGTGAGTGGCGCGGAAGTCAGCGACCACCGGGTGCGCTGCGTGCGCTGGAACGAGATCGACTACGGGGCCGAGGTGGCGCACGGCGAGCAGCAGGATGCGGTCGAGGTCGGCGAAGAGGTCCTGAGCGTCGACGGCATGCAGAAGTACTACGAGGTCCACGACCGATCCATCAAGGCGCTGATCTCGGGCGAGAGCGTGCGCTACGTGAAGGCGAACGAGTCGCTCGACTTCAACGCCCGCCGCGGCGAGACGGTGGCCATCGTGGGCGAGTCCGGCTGTGGCAAGTCGACCTTCGCCAAGGTGCTGATGGGGCTCGAGACCGCGACCGGGGGCGAGGTGCGCCACGAGGACCGGGGGATCGCCGACGTGCCGGTCCGGCAGCGCTCCCCGCAGCAGATCGGCTCCTTGCAGATGGTGTTCCAGAACCCCTTCGACACCCTCAACCCCAGCCACACCATCGGCACCCAGATCGGGCGGGTGATCAAGAAGTTCGGGGTCGAGACGGACAAGAAGAAGATCCAGGAACGGGTGTACGAGCTCCTCGACATCGTCAAGTTGCCGAGAGATTTCTACATCCGCCGGCCACGGCAGCTCTCGGGCGGCCAGAAGCAGCGCATCGGCATCGCCCGCGCCTTCGCCGGCAACCCCTCGATGGTGATCGCGGACGAGCCGGTATCCGCGCTCGACGTGTCGGTGGCGGCGGCGGTGACCGAACTGCTGATGGAGATCCAGCGCGAGCAGAAGACGACGCTCCTCTTCATCAGCCACGACTTGAGCGTGGTGCGCTATCTCTCCGACCGCATCGTGGTCATGTACCTCGGCCAGATCATGGAGCGCGGCAGGACCGAGGAGATCTTCTCCCCGCCCTACCACCCCTACACCGAGGCGCTGCTCTCCGCGGTGCCGATTGCGGACCCGGAGGTGACGAAGCGCGAGATCGTGCTCGAAGGCAATCTGCCGAGCGTGCTGAACCCGCCCAAGGGCTGCCCCTTCAGCACCCGCTGTCCGCGCAAGGTGGGCCGGATCTGCGACGACGAGCGCCCGCCGGTTCAGATGGCGGCGGAAGGCCACGCGATCGCCTGCCACATCCCGCTCGATGAGCTGCGCCAGGTGGAGGAGGTCATCAAGGTGCCGGCGGTGGAAGAGCGCATCCACGTCGCGCACTCCGCCTGACCGCCCGCCAACCAGAGGACGATTCAAGTCATGTCAGATCCGGATCCGGCCGGCACCTGCGAGCTGGTGCAGTTCAAGGTGAGCGGCGCCCGCTTCCTGCACATCCAGCCCCGTCCCCGGGCGGGGGCGCCCCCGAACCTCGAGCAGACCCTGCTCCAGCAGGTCAAGGACGCGCTCGAGCACGAGAGCCACACCTGCGGCGAGGGCTGCGAGTGCGTGATCGGAGAGCCGGTCGCGGTGGCGAGCCGCACCCAGTACAAGAAGGTCTCCGAGGGTGACTACACCGCGTGGTACCAGGTCACCCTGACCAAGTACCGCAGCACCGGCGAGTGCATGCCGGCGAGCGACGCGCTTCCGGAGGGCGTGCGCGGGGGTTGAGCCGCGGCGGAGTCGAGAAGGTGCGGGCGCATCAGCCGGACACGAGGCCCGCTCCACCCCGGCGCGGATCGCCGACGGCCTGAAAGCCGGACCCTTCGGCGAGCACGCAGTGGGTGCCGCCGAAGAACATGTTGCGCCCCTCCCAGAGGTGGTGCGAAGGGTACGCATCGAGGAGAAGTCGAATCCGTTCGAGGTCGACACCGCCCTCCACGCTCAGCAGATCGTCCTCGAAATGGATGCGGGGCGCGAGAACCGCCTCCTCCAGCGGCAGCTCGAGATCGATGACGTGGAGCAGCACCTGGAGCATGGCGCTGCGAATGCGGTTGGAGCCGCCCGAGCCCAGCGCGAGCAGGCGGCCGTCGGGCCCGCGCACCGCGCAGGGCGTCATCATCGAGCTCATGCGCTCGTTCTCCCGCCACCGGTGGAAGCCGCCGGGATTGAGGTCGGACTCGCCGAGCATGTTGTTCATGACGATGCCGGTTCCGGGAATCACGTAGCCGCAGCCCTCCCCGTTCGAGACGCTGAGCGCCGCGAGATTGCCGCCCGCATCGATGACGCTGATATGCGTGGTGCCGCGCGGCGCCTCCGGGAAGGGCGCGATCCGCTCGCGGTAGAGCGCGACGAAATCGGAGTGCAGCATCGACTCGTCGAGGGCGTGGCGGCCGGCGGCGCCGGAGCCGAGCGCCGCGGCGCGTGCTTCGAGCGTCAGCTCGAGCACCCGCGCCACGAGAGCAAGATGGCGGTGTGAGCCGAACTCGAGGCGGCGGAGCGCGGTGGAGTCGAGCAGCTCGAGCCCGAAGCCGATCAGGACGCCGCCCGACGAAGGCGGTGGGTTGAGGAGCACTTGGCAACCGCGGCGGGTGAGCGCCAGCGGCTCGCGCGGCAGCAGCCGGTATGCGGCGAGGTCCTGTGCTCCGATGAGTCCTCCCGCCGCCATGTCCCGTACCAGGACCGATGCGATCTCGCCGTGATAGAAGAGCGCCGGGCCTTCCCGCGCGAGCGTGTCCAGGGTGTCGGCGAGCTCGGGCTGAAAGAGGCGCTCCCCTTCTCCGATCAATTCGCCGCTGCGCTCCCGGCTGCCGAAGATGGCGAGGCTCTCCTCGGTGGCGGCGAAGATGGAACGCACCACGCCGAGCAGGTAGGCCTGGTAGGCGCTGATCTCGACCCCTCGGCTCGCGTACTCCACCGCGGGGCGCACGACCTCGGTCAGCGGCATGCGGCCGAGCGCCTCGTGCACCTCGAAGAGTCCGCGCACCATTCCCGGCACTGCCGCGCTTCCCCGCCCGATGTGGAAAGCCTGGGTGGTGGTGCCGAAGTCGACCTCGATGCGGCGAAAGTCGAGCTCGCCGGCGGGCAGACGGTGCCCCGGAGTCTGCACGAAGAAGTCGTAGAGTCGGGGGCGCTCCGCCGCCGGCAGCGCGAGCATGAAGCCCCCGCCCCCGAGGGAGGCGAGCACCGGCTCGACCACGCAGGCGGCGCAGAGCCCGGCCAGTGCGGCATCGAAGGCGTTGCCGCCGACGCGGAGCACTTCACCGGCGGCTTCCGCAGTCAAGGGGTGGCCGGCCGCTACCGCGCCTCTAGTCGCCATGTTTCACCGATCCGCGAAGCGAGGGCGCGAAGATGTCGGTAGGGGCAAGGCGGACGCGAGCCAGGGTGCACAGGGCGAGCCGGATACGGACGAAATGCCGGTGGCACTTCGTCCCGGCGAGCGGGCAAGCCAAGGATGGCTTGCCCGGCCTGCAAGCTTCGCCAAGGACTGCGAAGCGCAGCAGGTACTTTGACCGTACGTCGAGCACCCTGGCTGCATTCAATGCAGTCCATGCCGGCAGATCCGCGTCCGCGGCCGTGAATCTCTGAAACATGGCGCTCAGGATGCCTCATGCGCGCTCAGCCGAAGATGCCGTGAAGAAACCACTCTCGCGTACCGTGCTCGCGGTAGACCCAGTAGCGGACCCCGCTCGCGCCACGCGCGACATGATAATCGCGTCTCAGGTCCTCGCCGTCCCACCAGCCGCTCTCGATGCGCTCGAAATGCGGGGAGATCTCCAGGCGCTCCCGGCATCCGCTCTCCGGCTCGATGCGCTGCGGCGCCTGCAGCAGCCACAGCGGGCGCGAAGGGCCCTCCGGCCGGTGCGGGACGCAAGCCGACTCGCTCGTGGTGGGTCGCGGCTTCGAACCGGAAACAGGATCGACTCCTCGCGGCTCGGGGAGACGCTTGGAACCGGCCCGGAAATCGCGGGGCGGCACGCGGGAAAAGGCCCGTTCCGGGCGGTGATCCGCGGCCAGGGCGAAGCGCCAGAGCGCGCCTCGGCCGAGCCGGCTCTGCAGGCGCTCGACCAAGGTGTGCAGGCTGTCTCGGGGCGCCGCCGCCTGGACCTCGTAGAGATCGGCATTGCGGGGGGCCTGGACATCGAAGCCGAGAACATCGAGGCCGATGGCGGCGATCGGGCGAGTCAGAGTCACCTTTTCCAGCCGCTTCTCGAAGAGATCGAGGAGATGTTCCGGATCCCGGCTCGCCGAGATCAGAGTGACCGGGATGCGAAGCGCCGGAGCGAAGCGGGGCAGGAGGCGGAGCTCGAGCGCGTTCACCCCCAGGCTCCGAGCCCGCAGGAAGCTCGTGAGTTCCGGCAGCAGGTGGCGCAGGCCGGCCAGGATCGGGGACATCTCCTCGACCTCGTCGGGGAAATCCAGGCGGCGCGAGAACTCGGGCGGCGCGGTGTAGCGCACACGGGTCTCGGGCCGCTTCCCCAGCGCCCGGTCCATGGTGTCGACCAGCGCCTCCCCCACCCGGCGGGACACCGCGTCGCGCGGCAGGCGGTAGGCATCGCGAAAGCTCCGGACCCCCATCGCCGCGAGGTCCCGCAACACCGACTCGGGCAGATCCAGGCAGGCGAGCGGCACCTCGGCCAGCCGCCCCGGCAATCGACTGCGATCCAGTACCGGCTCCGGGAACCCGGCTCGGGCGAGGAGCCACGCCGCGGCGGGAGTGGGCGCGGTGCCGATCGACGCCTGGAAGCCGAGCTCGTGCAGTCCGCTCTCGATCTTTTGCCGCAGCATGTCCACTCCCCTGAAGAGCCGGAGGCTGCCCCCGACCTCGAGCAGCAGGCCCGCCGGCGGGGCCGGGCTGACGAAGGCGGTGAAACGCCCGGCCCAGAGCGCGAGCCCTTGAAGCGCCGTCGCCTCGAGGACGGGATCGCGCGCTCGCACCTCGAGGCGGGGTACACATGCGCAGGCGGCATCGAGCCCCATCCCGGGATGGATACCCGCCGCGCGAGCCCCCTCGTTCACCGCCAACAGCGAGGAATGCGCACTCCCGTCGGAGGCCACCGCGAGCGGCGGTGCGCCCGAGGCGCCGGTATCCCGGCCCAATGCCTCCAGAGGCAAGCGAGGGAAGTAGAGGCCCATCCACAGGCGCGACGGATGGGGGGCGGGCCGAGGCGAAGCCGGCGGGCGAACGCCTCGCTCCGGACGCGGGACGGCGGGACGGAGGATGAGCGCACTCTTCATTCGAAGATCAGCTCGAAAACGGAGCCGGAATGTCCGCCCCGGCACTTGCGCACATCGACCCGCATCCCCCGCGGGCTCGGCTCGACGCGCATGCGAAGCGCTGCGGGCGAAGGGGCGGCCAACGCGCCGAGGGTGCGAAACAGCCAGCCGCAGGCACGGCCCTGCTGCGCCGCGAGCTGCAGGCGGCGCACCGCGCGCGCATCGAGCCGGTGGGACCACAATGCCACCGCCGCGCAGGCCCCCGAGCGAAGAGACTGCTCCGCCGCCCACGCCTGCTCCTCTCCGGAAGCGCCTCGCACCACCAGGAGCCGCCCGAGGTCCACTCCGCGCTCCGCGAGACCGGGGGCGTAGGGCAGCTCCGCCGGCCCGACCAGGGCCACCTCGCGCCCCGCGCGGGTGAGCGCGGCGAGCGCGGGCAGCACCAGAGCGAGCTCACAGGAAGCGAGGGTGCGAACGAGCACTTCCGAGAGGGCGCCGGTGGGCCAGCCGCGATCCGGCAATCGCTCATCGAGCGCCGTAAAACCGGTGGAGAGCCCCGGCGCCGCGGAGCGGGGAAGCGCGCCCATGCGCCACAGGTCGCGGCGGCGCAGGAGCGCGTCCAGACCCGCCGGCGGTGTCCCGCTCCGCGAGAGAACCGGACCTGCGATCGAGGCCGGCCCGAATCCGCTCATCGTCCCGCCACCCGCATCGGCTCGCCTTTGCCGGAAACCTCGAACGGCATCTCTCAGCGCGGCGCGGGCGTCTCATCCCCCGCGCCCCCGCGCGTAGCTCTCACATCCCGCACGCGGGCGGGAAAGGCGCGGACGATGCTTCTCTTCACAGCCCCGCGTTCCGGATGACCCCGACCCCGATGCCTTCCAGCGCCAGCGCCTCGCGACGCAGGTCGACCACGATGGGCTCGTAGTCCTCGTTCTCCGGCATCAGGCGCACGATGTTGCCGCGCCGGCGAAAGCGCTTGACGGTGACCTCGTCGTCGACCCGGGCCACCACGATCTCTCCGAGCGCCGCTTCCGGGGTGCGATGCACCGCCAGCAGGTCGCCGTCCAGGATGCCGGCATCGCGCATGCTCATGCCCCGAACCTGCAGCAGGTAGTCCGCGCGCGGGCGGAACAGGCCCGGATCGAGCCGGTAATGTCCCTGCACGTTCTCTTCCGCGAGGATTGGACGCCCCGCCGCGACCCGCCCGACCACGGGCACTCCGCGCCGCCGAGCGCGGCCGCCGATGAGACGAATACCCCTCGAAGTGCCCGGGAGGACGCTGATCGCCCCCTTGCGCGCCAGCGCCTTCAAGTGGTCTTCGGCCGCGTTCACCGAACGAAAGCCGAGTGCGGCCGCGATCTCCGCCCGGGTGGGCGGAAAGCCCTCCGCCTCCATGAACTCCCGAATGAAATCGAAGATCTGCTGCTGGCGAGCGGTGAGTCCAATCACGCTTCATCCCTCGTACATGGCCCGGATACTGTAAACATTTACAGGTCTGTATCCGCACTGTCAAGGACGCTCGAGGCCCGGCCTTCCTCCTTCTTCGCGGCGCAGCGCGAAGATCTCGTTGTCGTAGGTGGTGACGAAGTAGAGGCCGTGCCTCTCGCCGTAACGCACCTGGCAGGTAATCCCCTCCGGCAACTGGGCGAAGGCGGTGACCCGCAGGGTGTCCGGGTCGATCTCGTAGAGCTCGCCCGCAGTGTTGCCGAAGAGGATCCGTCCGCCGATCAGGGCCGGGGAGCCGTACAGCTTTGCTCCGGTGAAAAGCGCCGTCTCCTCCTCGCCCGCATCGAGATCGATGACGTACAGGTACTTGTCGGCGCCGGCGACGAAGGCGCGGCGGCCGGCCAGCAGCGGGGTGGAGTAGACGATGTCGTGGGTCCCGATACGCCAGCGACGCTCTCCGGTCGTGACATCCACCGCATGAATACCGCCGTCGAAGGCGCCGAAGAGGAGCTGGCCGGCCGCGGCATCGAACGCGACTCCGGCCTTGATCGCTCCCTTCGCCGCGTAGCTCCAGCGTTCCCCGCCGTCACCGGCATCAAGCCACCGCAAGCGCCCATCGTTGCCCCCGCAGGCCACGGCGTGGTGCTCCGGCACCCAGAGCGGCGTGCCATGGACATGGGCGGTGCATCGAAACTCCCAGATCTTCTCGCCCCCGCTCAGGTCGAGGGCGGCGATTCCGCCGGGAAAACGGGGCGATGCGTGTTCCAGCCCGATGAACAGGCGATCGAGCGCCGGCGCCAGGGCCGGCGAGGACCCCACCCAGTCCGCCCCGGAAAAACGCCATACCCGCTCGCCGGTGTCGCAATCGAGGCAGCGCACGCAGCCGTCGTAGCCGCCGAAGTAGACCCGGCCCTCGTGCAGTGCGGGAGATGAAAAGATGCCCTTGCGCCGGGGATCGTCGATGCGCACGCGCCAGCGCTCGGCGCCGCTCTCCTGGTCGAGCGCCCGGAAAGTGCCGTCGTCGCCCCCCGCATAGAGACGATTCGCATCGAGGGCTGGAGTCGACTTCGGCACGACGTGGAAGTAGTTGGGCTCCCCGCCCCGGCGGCGCCATGCGATCTCGAATCGGGCGCCGCCCCGGGACTCGGTGAGCGGCGGAGTCGTAACCCCGAGATCCGGGATCGCGAGCAGCGAATCGAGCGCAATGCCGCATTCACCGAGGCGTTCGTGCAGCTCCGGATGGCGGAGATCCACCACGACGAAGAGCGCCGCCACGTCCCGGCCCGTTTCTCCGAGCACGCAGCGCAGCGTATCCAGGGCGGAGCCCCGGTTGACGAGGTCGTCCACCGCGACGATGGGCTGCTCCTTCACCTCGCCTTCGATGCGGCGACAGAGTCCGTGGGTCTTGCGCTCCCTGCGCACGACGAAGGCGTTGACGGGGGTGCCCCGGCGCCAGCCCTCGCCGGCGATCGCCGCGATGAGCGGCACCGCCGCCAGCTCCAGGCCGCCGATCTGGAAGGGCAGACGCCCTTCGAATCGGCCCCAGAACGCTTTCGCGCAGATCTCCAGAACCTCCCCGTCGAGCAAGGCCGGCCGCAGATCGACGAGCCACCGGTACTCGTCCCCGAGCGGTGAGACGATGCGCTGCCGCGAGGCGCTGATCACGGACCTGGCCCTGACGATGGCCTTCAGGCGCTCGACCCCACCGCAGTCTCCGTTCTCCATCAGCGCCCTGCTCCTTGGCGTCGAGCACCGGCATGCAGTCCCGGCGGGGCGAGAGGCGTCACCTTTCACCGACCGGTAGCAGCCGCATCGGACTTCGGGGTTCGACTCACCCGGAAGCCACCCGCCGCTTCCTCTCCTCGAGCGCCCCGCTCCCTCAGCGCAGGCAGGAGCTCCATCGCGCGGCGCCGGGCCCAGTGGTGATCCAGCCCGGTTTCCATTCGAGGGTGATAGAGCAGGCGAAGCAGCATTCGGTCGTACTCGGTCGGAGTGGAGCTTTCCGGGTATCCCCCCTGATCCAGCATGGTCAGCGGCGACTCGTCCACGTCGTTGAGGAGACCGAAGACCTGGAACAGCTCTTCGTTGATGCAGGCTCTTTCCGCCGTGGGGTCCAGGTTGGTGTTCAACAAAACCAGTCCGAGGACGATGTGGGATCTACGGTTCTCGTGGAGGAAGAAGAGGCAATCCAGGCGCCGCTGCGCCAGCTCTTGCCGGCGGGCTTCCGTGTGCCGATCCCCGCCGGCGAGCTGGGCGACGAGAGTCTCGCGGTCGTCGACCAGCAGGATCAGGGTCGCCTCGGCGCGCACCAAGTCGTCGCCTCTGCCCCAGGTCGCGACGAAGTGGGGATCGTCGTCGACGTCCTTCCCCCGCACCCGTTGAATGTGGCCGCGAAACCCGTCTTCGGTGGTGAGAGTGTTCTCGGGGATGACGCTCGGATCGTCCCAGGGCAGGATCTCGGACGCTTCCACCGGAACACCGGCAATCGCCGCGAACTCCTCGAGCACCCCTGGTGCGCGCTCGGCCACGTCGCTCGGCTCCCGGCTCATGACCGCGTAGCGGATGGGCCGCTCCCAGCGCAGCGTGCGTCCTGCGCGCTCGAACTCCCGCCCGGTGGCGAGGTCCGCGAACAACTGCGCCAGGGTTTCGTTCGACGGCCCGACATCTTCCGTGCCGGCGCGAGTACGCTCGGCGGCCGCGAAGGCACCGAAGATCAACACGCCGCACCATCCCATCCACCTGCCGGCCATGGATCTCACCGCTTCTCCTCCTCATTCGCTAAAGACGATGCTTGTACACCCCGCCGACCCGCCCGAAGCCCAGGCGCTCGAGGAAGGCGCCGGTCGTGTCGATGTCTATTCCCGTCGATATCGCGATACGGGCTTCCCGTGCGCCCATTTGCCGCGCCCAGTCGAGATAGGCGCGCACGAGCACGAGCGCCGCCGCCGAGCCGCGCTGGTCCCGCTCCACGAAGAGCAGCAGGTCGTCACAGAGCAGCTCCCGGCAGAAGAAGTACTCCATGACCTCCGCGACGAGCAGGCCGATGAGGCGCTGGTCGTGTTCGACCACGTAGACGCAGTAGTGCTCGGGATGCTTCGCGATGTGTCGGAGAAGGCGACGGACCTTGGCGACATCGAAGGGAAGGAATGCGAACGCGCTTTCCTCGTGCATGCGACGGCCGAGTTCGATACCCGCTTCGATGTCGTTCGCGTTGGCGCAGCGCACTTTCATGGTGGAGGTCCTCTCGGGTCGACGCCGATGGTTCATCTCTCCCGCAGACTCTCCACGCGGTAGCGCTTCAATGGGGAGAGCAGGAAGTCGATCACCCGACGGCGGCCGGTGGCGATGTCGACGGTGGCGATCATCCCGGCCGCGAGCGGAGCCACCCCGTCGGGCAGGGTCATGACCTGGGTGTCGAGACCGACGTGGACGAGATAGCTGTTGCCCGCCATCTGCGCCTGCAGGTCGGCCAGGGCCTGACGCGTGCCGACGTCGTCGCCGAGCGCGAGCGCCGGGGGTCGCCGCCCCCCGCTCAGCACATCCTCCGAGACGCCGGCGACCCGCCCCCCGATGTCGCCGTAGCGGGTGAACGGGAATGCTGCGAGCTTCACCGATGCGGGCTGGCCCGGCCGGACGAAGCCGACGTCCTTGTTGAGCAGGCGCGCTTCCACGATGAGCGCACTGCCCGACGGGACCACGCTCATGACCGACTGGCCCGCGGTGACGACGCCCCCCTCCGTGAACACCGTGATTTCCTGCACCGTCCCGTCGGCGGGAGCGCGCAGGGTCGTGCGCTCGCGCCGCCGCCGGGCCTTCACCAGCTCCTGCTCCAGGGCGGCGATCCGCTCCTCGACCTGGATCCGTTCCCGGCTGAGCTCCGTTCGGAACTCCGCCTGCAGGGCTCTTCGCTGCTGCTCCACGCTCTCGACGCGAGCGCGGCCGCGGGCAACGCTCTGCGCCTGTTCCTCGAGGTCCCGGCGCATTCGCAACACTTGCTCGCGCATCTCGAGGAAGCGGATACGCGGCATCACCCCCTCGCGAACGAGATGAGCCGCCGCATCGTGACGTTCTTCGAGCAGCTCGAGAACCTCTCCGAGCATGCGCCGGCGGACCTCCGCCGAGGAGAGCTCGGCGCGGGCGAACTCGAGCTCGCCTTCCATCCGCGCCCGTTCCGCCCGATGCTGCTCGATCAGCGTGCGGAGATAGGCGCGATGGGCGAGCGCCCGGCCTTGCGCACTTCCGGAAAGCGGCGGGAGATCGACCTCCTCGCGCTCTCCGAGCGCGGCAATCACCCGCAGGCGGTGCATTCGGGCATTCTCGAGCTCGACCTCGAGGCGGCGCAGGTCCGCCTCGATCTCCGTGGGGTCCAGGAGCATCACCGGCTCTCCGGCCGCGACTCTCGCCCCCTCCTCCACCAGGATCCGCCTCACGACACCGTTCTCGCTCGGCTGCACCTGCTTGACCCGGGCCGACGGGATCAGCCGGCCGGTCGCCGTCGCCACCACGTCGACCTCCGAGGCGGCAGCCCAGGCCAGGGCGGCCACGCAGAGCGCGACCGGAATGGCCAGCACCCGCCGGATCGGATTGGCTCGGCGAATCGCCGCCGCGATCGGCACCGCACGCTCCCTCACTTGCCGGCCATCCCCACCCTAGGGAATGTCTTCGCTCGCCCATCGAAGCGGTGCGCCGTCGCGCCGGCTCGCAGGCTCCCGGCGGACCCGCCCGTCCTCGAGCGCGAGCACCCGGCCTGCCCGCTCCATCAGCAGGCCGCGATGACCGATGATCACCACCGTCCGTCCCCGCGCGATCTCCGCGAATCGGGCGGCGATCTCCCGCTCGGACTCCCGATCCACCGCGCTCGTCGCCTCGTCCAGGATCAGGATCGAAGGGCGGCCCGCCAGCGCCCGCGCCAGTGCGAGGCGCTGGCGCTGGCCGCCCGACAAGGTCGTGCCCCGCTCGCCGACCAGGGTCTCGTAGCCCTGTGGCAGCTTCACGATGAACTCGTGGGCGCCGGAGAGACGAGCCGCGCCGACCACCCGCTCGAAGGCCATCGCGGGATCGCTTACCGCGATGTTCTCCCTGACCGTTCGCGCGAACAGGAAGCAGTCCTGCGAAACGAGGCCGATCTGATTGCGCAGAGTGGCGGGCTCCACGGCGGAGATGTCGATACCGTCGATCATCACCTTGCCCCGCTTCGGCGGATGAAGTCCGGCGATCAGGCGGCCCACCGTGCTCTTCCCGGCGCCCGAGGGTCCCGTCAGGGCCACCACTTCGCCGGCCGGGATGCGAAAGCTCGCGTCGCTCAGAACCTCCGGGCCCTCCGGGGTGTAGGAGAAGGAAACGCGATGGAACTCGATATCCCCCGTGATCGCGGGCATCGGGGGGCGCTGCCGATGGGTTTCGGTCTCGACCGAGAACAGTGCTCTCAGGTTGCCCAGGGCGAGGCGCGCGCCCTGCAGCTCGAGCCAGTAGCGGGCGAGGCGCATGATCGGCGCCGACACCCGCATCGCGATGAGGTTAAAGGCGATGAGCTGGCCCAGCGTCAGGGTCTGCGCGATGACCAGGTGCGTTCCATGCCACAGCAGCACGGCCGTCATGAGCTTGCCGATCAGATCGCTCGCCTGCTGCGTGGCATTCGCGATGCTCTGGGCCCGGTTCTGGGACACGGCATAGGCTGCGAGCTGGGCATCCCAGCGGCGCTGTTGCGCCGTCTCGATGGCCAGCGACTTGACGGTCTCGATCCCGATGACCGTCTCCGCGAGAAGGCTCTGGTTGGACTGACTACGCGCGAGCCGTTCGCGGAGCGCTGCGTTCTGCAGGGGGGTTGCCGCCAGCGCCGCCAGCAACTGCAGGAGCAGTGCACTCAGGACAATCCAGGCCATCTCCGCCGAGAGGTAGAAGAGAAGGGCCAGAAACATCCCCACGAACAAGAGATCGGCCAGGGATCCGACGGCAGCCTGCACGACGTAGCCGCGAAGCTTGTCGGCGTCGCCGAAGCGGGCGAGGTGTCCACCGAGCGGAGTCGACACGAAGTGGCCGAAAGGCAGCTCGGTCAGGTGCCGGAAGAGGCTCGCGGTCACATCGACGTCGATGCCGGTGGTGGCGCGTCCGAGGAGCCGGGTCCGAAGCCCCGCGCTCAGGGCCTCGAACACCGCGATTCCGACGAGCGCTCCGAGAATCACGTCGAGCGTGTTGATCCCGCGGTGGTTGATGACCTTGTCCACGACGAGGAGGAACGCGATCGGCGAAGCGAGCGAGAGGCCCTGCAGCAGCAGCGAGCCCACCAGCAGCTCGACCAGCTCGCCGCGGCGCTTCGCGAAGGCTGCGCGCAGGGGCGACACCGCCGGCGTGCCGGGTTCGTTCCGGGCGCCCGGCGCGAAAGGGGCGGAGGTGGCGGCGACACCGGTCCATTGGCGCCGGAACTGCCGGCGCGAGAGCCGCCAGGGCACCCGGTCTCCAGGGCGGTGGAGCTCGATGCGCAGGGGTCCGATCTCTTCCACCAGCCACCAGCCTCCGCCTTCGACCTCCACCAGGGCCGGTGGTATCAATTGACCGGCCGCACTGCGCTCGAAACGAATGAACGCGACGGGCACTCCGCTTCGACGTGCCGCTCGCGCCAGCGCCTCGGTATCGACGTGCCCGCCCTGCCGGCGCAGATCGCCCCGCAGAGCCGCTTCGTCCATCGGCACCTCGAGGCGCTGCGCGAGGCACGCCAGGGCCGCGGCGGCGTGATCGATCGAGGGATCGCGCTCTCCGGACGGAGCCTCCGTTGGCGACCCATCGCCGGGGTCGATGCGAGTATCCGGCACGTCGCCCGAGCCCTAGCGGGGCGCTCTGAACGCGAGCACTGCATTGAGCCCGCCAAAGGCCAGAGAGTTTGAAAGGGCGGCGTGGATGGACATGCGGCGGGGGCCGCCCGTCACGAGATCGAGGTCGCATTCGGGGTCACGCCCCAGGTAGTTGGCGATCGGCGGAACGAGTCCGTTGCGTACCGCCTGCGCGGTGGCGATGGCCTCGAGCGCGCCGGTGGCGCCGAGCGCGTGACCGTGCACCGCCTTGGTGGAGGTCACCGCAATCTTCCCGGAATGCTCCCCGAAGACCCGGGCGATGGCCCGGGCCTCGGTCACGTCGTTGGCCCGGGTGCCGCTGCCGTGGGCGTTGATGTGGTCGATCTCCTCGATGGAGACGCGGCCGTCCTCGAGCGCGGCCCGCATGGCTCGGACCGGACCCTCGACATCGGGCCGCAACATGTCGCCCGCGTCGGAGCTCATGCCGAAACCCGCGAGCTCGGCCACGATCTCCGCACCGCGCGCCCTGGCGCGATCCGCTTCCTCCAGCACCAGGACCCCGGCCCCTTCGCCGAGCACCAGTCCTCGGCGTCCGCGGGAAAAGGGCCGGCAGCAATCGGGCGCCAGCACCCGCAGGGCTTCCCAGGCCTTGAACGTTTCGTACGTGAGGCACGCTTCGCTGCCTCCCGCGATCGCCGTCTCCACCGTCCCGGCTCGCACCATCCCGAACGCCAGCCCGATGGCGTGGGCGGCCGACGCACACGCCGAGGTGACGGCAAGTACCGGTCCCGTCACCCCATGGGCCATCGCCACCCGCGACGCGGCGGCGCTCGGCATGACCTTGGGGACGCTGAAGGGGTCGACCCGAGCGCAGCCCCCCCGATACAGCCGGCGGGCTCCTGCGTCCCGGGTCGTTTCGCCTCCGACCGCCGTCCCCATGACGACGGCGGTACGGGGCCCCGCGACGGCGCCGGACAATCCCGCTTGGCGCAATGCTTCGGCCGCGGCGGCCAGAGCGAACTGCGCGAAGGGATCGGTGTCCCTGGTGTCCGCCGGCGGGTCGAATCCCTCGACCCTTGCCGCCACCGGCGCGCGGAGTCCGGTCGCCAGCGGCGGGGCGAGCGGGGCGATACCCGATCGCGCCTGCACAAGAGCCTGCCACAGCCCCTCGGAGCCGAGGCAGGGCGCCGCGACCGCGCCGGTCCCGGTGACCGCAACTTCCCTGTGCAGCCCCTCCACCCCGTATCGCCTCTATCGCCGCAGCGTTCCTGCCTCGTGAGCTGCCGTCTGCCTCTCCACGGTCGCGACGACGTCCCCCACGCTTTCGATGCCGATGGCTTCGGCTTCCAGCGGAAACTCGATCCCGAAGCGTTCCTCCAACGCATCTATCGCCGAGATGATGTCGATCGAGTCGGCATCGAGGCTCGAAAGTGAAGTCGAAAGGGCCGGCGCCTCTTCGAGACCGCATTCCCTTGCGATGATCCGCAGAACCTCTTCCTTCATCCGCGTTCTCCGGAATCCCGCTCTTTCTTCGCCTGACGCCTGCGGAAGACGGACATGAGAAACAGGTAGACCGGCGTCGCCACGGCGACGGTGACGAGCGATCGGAACAACTGATCGAGAACCGGACTCCACCGGTACGCCTCTTCCGGCCCATCGCCCGAGGCGCCATGCTCGAAGAGAATGCCAATCAGAAAGTGGACGACGAGGAAAACACCCGCAAAGCACGCGACCTCGCGAACTCTTGAAACAGACTTTTTCATTTCGCTGCCGCCTGGGTAGTGGGGCGGCTCGAGGCACGCCGGTGCCGGCGATGCGCCTCGAGCCGCCCGCGAGCCGGGCCTCTACCGGCGACCCCTAACGCCCACGCGAGAGCCGGTCGCAGGCGTCGCTGTCCATGGCGCCGGTGATGCCACCGGTGACGGCGCCTCCGCTTCCTCCGGCTATCGCCCCGGCGGTGGCGCCGAGGGCCACGCCGGGCGCGAGTCCCGTCGCCCCGAGCGCCGCGCCGCCGACCGCACCGCCGGCGCTTCCGATTACCGCCCCCGCGGCCGCGCCCCGGGCGATGTCCGCGGCGCAATCCAGGGCGTCTGACGCGAAGGCGTCGCCATCTTCGGCGCCGCCATCTCTGCCGCCTCCACCGCCGCCGCCATCACCGCAGGTGCAGAACATGCGCTGGGAAATGTCCACGAAATTCCTCATCGATTGCCTCCTTGGCCCGGGCTGTCACCCCGCCGCCTGAATCGTAGTATCAAGACCTGCAACCGCCTCGCCGGAGTCATCCGTTCGGCCGTCCTTCATCCGATCCGGGTGCGGGCCTCCTCCGGTGCCGAGGACGCTGAGCGCACGACGGAACGTAGCGGAGACTTTCCGCCTGCCGGCAGTTCGCAATCAAGCGCGGGTGTGCGCTTCCGCCTCGTCCCGACGTCGGCGTTTCGCCTTCTCGTCCGTCGGAATCCGCGACCGGTCGTGTAGGCCGGATTCCATCCCCACCCTTCCGACTCCGTGGTGGCGCTTGGGAAACGCGCTTCAGCCGGCGTCCCCGAGCGCGGCGCGCAAGGGCGCGAGGTGGGCCTCGAAGCGACGCCAGCGCGCGAGGGAGGCGCGGTAGAGGGGCTGGCGCACCTGCCAGTTGCTCGCGGTGTTCACCCGGCGCTCGGTCTCGTGGAAACGCAGGCAGCGCTCGTCGAAGCCGAGTCCGCAGAAGGCGAGCAGACTCGCGATCTCCTCTTCCGGGTTATCGACCAGGTGCTCGTAGCGCACCTCGTGAATCGGGAGGGGCAGGACGCGCGCCCAGTGCGCCATGAGCCGCTCGCAGGCGAGGTACTCCGACGCGATGTCTTCGAGGTCGAATGCGTAGGGGTAGGCGTCGCGGTGGGTGAAGTGCTGGGCGTAGATCGAGAAGCAGACGTCCATTGCCGCGCGCCGGCAGCGGATGACCCGCGCCCGGGGCAGGATGACCGCCGCCAGCCCGAGATGCAGGTAGTTCGCCGGCATCTTGTCCGTGACCCGCGCCCCGCCGTCGGCTTCTGCGGGAAGCGCATCGAGGTAGGCGCGCCCCAGCGCCGCGAACTCGGCGTCTTCGAGCGCGCCCACGCAATCGGGGTAGGCCCCTCCATCGCCGGTGCGCGAGGGTATCGAGCGCGCGAGGGTGCCGAGATGGGGAAGCTCGCCCGCGCCGAAGCAGTCCGGGTGGCTCGCCAGGATCTGTTCGACCAGGCTGGTCCCCGAGCGCGGCATGCCCACGATGAACACCGGTCGCGGGCTCGGGTCCCCGCGACCGGCGGACATGGCGAAGAACTCCGCATCGAAGACCTCCGCGAAAGCCGCCGCGCGCTCCTCCGGCGCTTCGCGCCGAAAGCGCACGTGGCGGCGACGCCGCCGGTTGCCCTCCCGATAGTGGGTGAAGGCGTTCTCGTAGTCGCCGAGATCCTCGCGCGCCTTGGCGAGCGCGAAGTGGACGTCGGCCGCGGCGTCGTCGTCGAGTCCGCCGCGCTCCAGGCGCCGCCGCATGCCTTCCATCAGCTCCGCATCGGAGGCGCCGATGCGCCGGGTCTGCACCAGGTTCACGAATGCGGGTGAGAAATGCGGATCGCTTCGCAGCGCGGCGCGGAAGGCGGCTTCGGCTTGCGCGAACGCCCCGCGCTCCAGGTGCAGCGTGCCGATGCCGCAGAGCGCCTCGGCGTGCCCGGGGTCGAGCTCGAGCGTCCGGCGCCAGGCTGCCCGCGCCTCCTCGCTCCGGCCGGCATCCTGCCGGGCGAGGCCGAGGGCAACCCACGCCCCGGCGTCCCCCGGTGTGAGCGCGCAGAGCGCTTCGAAGCATTCGAGCGCAGAATCGAACTCGCCGAGACGCTGCAGCGCCTTGCCCAGGTTGTAGCGTGCCGAGGGGTGCGCCGGGTCGAGGCGCAGGGCTTCCCGATACTGCGAGAGCGCCTCGGGCAGGCGCCCGAGCTCCTGGAGCAGGTTGGCGAGGTTGCCTCGCGCGCTCGCGTCGCCGGGAGCGGATTCCACCGCCCGCGCGAGCAGCGCCCGCGCCGCCTCCAGGTTGCCACGCCCGCGCTCGAAGACCGCGAGGTGCGAGAGCGTGGCGGCGTTGCCGGGATCGAGCTCGAGCACGCGGCGATAGGCGCGCTCCGCGCCCGCGAGGTCCCCGGCCCGGTGACACCGGTACGCCTGCTCCAGCGCGCGGGCCGCACGCGCCGCCTTGCGCCCGGCTCGGCGTTTCTCCGGACGGCGGGACGCGCGCGTCACGTGGGCGGCACGTCGCCCAGCACGAGGCGCAGCTCCCCGAGGTGGGCTTCGTAATGCTTCCAGCGATCCAGCGCGCTGCGGTAGATGGGACGGCGCACCTGCCACTGGCTCGCGGTCGCCACCGCGCGCTCACCCGCGTGGAAGTGCAGGCAGGCGGGATCCCAGTCGAGCCCGCAGAACGCGACGATCTCGCGGCTCCGCCGCTCCTGGTCCGTGACCACTTCCTCGTAGACGACCTCGTGGATCTCGAGCGGCAGAACCTCCCGCCAGTGGCGCATGATGCGCTCGTACTGGCGGTAGACGAGGCCGAGCTCGCGCAGGTCGTAGCTGTACACGTGCCCGTCACCGTAGTGCTGCATGTAGTTCGAAAGGCACACGTCGAGTGGACTTCGGCGGCAATGCACGAGGCGCGCCCCGGGGAGCAGCAGGGCGATGAGGCCGAGGTAGCTGTAGTTGCCGGGAAGCTTGTCGGTGATCCGCTCCGCGCACGGACGGTCGTGGCGCAACATCTCCAGGTAGAGGGCGGCGATGCCCCGCGCGGTATCGGGATCGACCCCTCCGGCGGCGCGGGGGTAGTCCTGCGGCCCCGACCCCAGCGCGGCGCCCAGGCGCCTGGAACACTCCGGCATCGCGCTCAGCTCGCCCGCGCCGTGCACGGCAGGATGGGCGGAGAGGATCTGCTCGACGAGCGAGGTCCCGGAGCGGGGCATGCCGAAGACGAAGATCGGCTGCGGGCTCGGATCGCCGAAGCCCCGGGTGCGCGCGAAGAACTCCGCGTCGAAGGTCTCGATGAGCGCGTCGATGCGCCCGATCCATTGGCCGATGTCGAACTCGCGACGGCTCCGGTGGATGCGGTTGGCGCGCTCGAAGTGGTCGAAGGCACGCTCGTAGTGCCGGCAGTCGTGGTGCATGCGCCCGAGCGCGAAATGGAGGTGACAGCGGTCCTCGTCGCCGAGCGTCCGCCGCTCGGGGATCGACTCCACCCGGGCGATGGTCTCACGGTCCGCCTCGCTGAATCGGCGCAGGTGCGCGAGCATCGACCATGCGAGCGGCAGATCGGGCGAGAGCTCGAGCGAGCGCCGGCAGTACGCTTCCGCCGCCTCGCGGTCTCCCGCGATGGAGCTCGCGTGCGCGAGCAGGTTGAGAGCGGCCGCGTTGTCCGGGTCGAGGGCGAGGACCCGGTTGGCGCAATCGACTCCGCCGGGGACATCGCTACGGGCAATCAGGGTGGCGCCGAGGCGAAGCCAGGCCTTGACGAGGCGCGGCTCGAGCGCAAGGCAGCGGCGGTAGCTCTCGATCGCCATTCCCGGCTTGCCGCGAGCGGTGGCGATCTCGGCGACCACGAAGTGGTCGCTCGCGCAGTCCGGACGCAGCGCCGCCGCACGCAGCGCCGCTTCCTCCGCCTCCGCCAGCGCTCCTCGGTCCCGGCACAGCAGGGCCAGGTTCGCATGCGCCTCTGCGAGCTCCGGATGCTCTCCGGTGAGCGCGTGCAGCAGTTCCCCGGCATCGTCGAGCTGACCCGCGCGATGCAGCGTGACCGCGAGGTTGAGGCGCGCCGGCACATGGGCGGGGTCGAGCTCCAGCGCGCGGCGCAGGCAGGTCTCCGCCTCCTCGAGCGCTCCCCGGTCGAGATGCGTGCTTCCGAGGCTGTTCCAGGCCGGAACGTACTCCGGGACCTCCGTCACCACCCGCCGGTAGCATTCCGCCGCCTCGTCCAGCTCTTCGAGATCGTGGTGAACCGTGCCGAGCTGGTAGCGGGCGTCCGCCCGCCCCGGCTCGCGTTCGAGCGCCTCGCGGAACGCCGCCGCCGCCCCTTGCAGATCCCCCTGCGCCCTGAGCACGCGCCCGAGGCTCTCCCGGCAGCTCGCCTCGGCGGGGGCGCGTTCGATTGCCCGCTGGAGCATGGCGCGCGCGCCCGCGAAGTCACCGCGCTGGTGAAGAAGCAGGCCGAGGTTCTGCAACGCGAAGGCGTTGTTCCGGTGGCGCGCGAGATAGCGGCGATAGGCCCGCTCCGCAAGGTCCAGGCGTCCGACCCGATGCAGCTCGATCGCCTCGGCGAGGAGTCGCTCAGAAGGTCCCGGACGGTGTCGGGGAGCGCCTCGACGACCGGGACTCCGTACGCTTTGCTTCATTTTCCTTCGTTCAACGATGGATTGCGGAACCATAGATTGATCCGCTTTCGTGGCGCATGTCCAGTAAAGCCGGCGCACTCGACTTGGCGGTGACCATGAGCGAGCGGAGCTTTCTCTCGTGGATTCCTGTTTTCACGGGAATGACGAGGAGTAGTTTCCGTCTTCCCGCGAAGCTCATCCTCGCGGAAGCGGGGAGCGGGAATCCACTTTTCGAGTTCCTCGCGCTACAGCGCGGGCAGGACCCTTGGCCGTGGTCGGTCAACCAGGGGAACGACGGCACGAACGCCGACCATGCCATGCCCGCGAAGCCTTCAGCCCTGGCGGAAGCGGGGGTCGGTCCTCGCGACGCCGGCGCGGGCCGCGCCTGCGAGAACGGAAGCTACAATCGCCGGTCTCGAACCCTCCGGAAGATTGACATTGCATGGGCACCGACGGCGCCTTTTCGGCCGCGATCGCACACCACCGCCACGGTGAGACGGCCGAGGCGGAAGAGATCTGCCGGGAGATCCTGCGAAGCGATCCCGCCGATGTGCGGGCACTCCGATACCTGGGCATGCTGTCGAGCCAGCGCGGCGACGCGGGGCGTGCCATCGAGCTCTTCCGTCGCGCCATCGACCACGCCCCCGAAGATCCGGACCTGCATCTGCAGCTCGGCCGGGCGCTCTCCGCTTCGGGACTCGAGAAGGAAGCAGAGAAAAGCTGCCGAAAGGCGATCGCGATCGACCCCGGGCGACCGGACGCACATGCGGATCTCGCGGTGATTCGGCAGCGCAGGGGCGATCTCCCGGGGGCGATCGCCGGCTACCGGGAAGCGTTGCGCCTCGACTCCTCGCGTCCCCTCGTCCACTACAACCTCGCCACTGCGCTGCGGCGCCAGGGCGACGTCGCCACCGCGCTCAAGCATGCCGCCCGGGTGGCGAAGCACTTGCCGGGCGCACCGGCGCCCCGGATTCTCCTCGCGGAGCTGCGTCTGGAGGCGGGAGACGTGGACGCGGCGCTCGCGGACTGCGAAGGGTGCCTGAAGCACGAAGCGCGCAACCGGCGCGCCATCGCGCTGCAGGCGGTCGCGCTCGCCCGCCTCGGAGACCACGAGGGCAGCCACGCGCTGCTCGATCTCGGCCGCCTGATCCGCTTCCGGCGCGTCGAGCCGCCGTTGCCCTACCCCGACGTGGCCGCTTTCGACGCCGCTCTCGCGGATTCGCTCCCGCAACCGGGCGAGACGCCCGGGGACGAGGGCAACCCCGGCTCGTCGCCCGTTACCCGCAGCGTCGAGATCCTGCGCGGCACCGGGGGCGCGCCCGGCGCCCTCGCCGCGCGCTTCGCCGAGGCGGCGAAGTGGTACTTCGACCACCGGCCCCGCGACGTGCGGCACCGCTTCCTCCGGTGGCGGCCGCGCGACTTCCACGTCGAGGGCGACGCACTCTGCCTGGCGAGCGGAGCGCGGACGGCGTCGGATGTCCGCGAACGGGGCTGGCTGAGCGGTCTCTACGCACTCGCCTCCGGGAAGGGCTCCGGCGACTGCCCCGAGGTCGAGCTGGGTGTGCCGCCAGCCCGCCTCCGGGGAGAGACGCGATTCGAGCGGCGCGCCATCGCGCTCGAGCCGGGGCGCCTGCTCCTCTTCCCGTCCTACCTGTTCCACTCGCTGCGCTCGCCCGAGGCGGCGGGAGCGCATCGGGTCATCACCCTCGACGCGGTGCCGGAATGAGCCGCCGGGCGAGCAGGCGCCGCGCGGGCGGAAGGCGGCAACACCTCGACGATGCGCGGGCGCGGCTGCGCCGCGGCGACTTCCCCGGCGCGCTCGCCCTCTGCCGGGAGCACCTCGAGCGTCGCCCGGACGAGGTGCCGGCGCTGCTCTTGATGGGAAGCGTGCTCGGGCAGTCCTCGCAACCCGAACGCGCCCTGCCCTTCCTCCACCATGCCGCCCGGCTCGAACCCGGCAACGCGGCGGTCCACAACGACCTCGGCCTCGTTCACCTCGCATTGGGGGAAACCCTTCGCGCCCGCGAGTCATTCGAGGCGGCGCTCGCGCGCGCACCACGACTGGCGCCAGCGCACTTCAATCTGGCGCGACTGATGATGAGCGCCCAGCGGCTGGACGACGCGGAACGTCACTTCCGGGCGGCGCTCGACGCCAACCCGGATCTCCTGGACGCCCGGGCGGGGCTCGCCGAGCTGCTGTCCCACGGTGCGAGGACGGAAGAGGCGACGGGACTGTGCCGGCAGGTCCTCACCCGTCAGCCCGGGCATGCGGGAGCGTCGCTCACCCTCGCCAGCATCGAGTTCCGCGCACGGCGCTTCGAAGAAGCCCGCCGCCGCCTCGACGACGTGATCGAACGCAGCGGCCTCGACCCCACCGCCCGCGCGCTCGCCGAGGGCCGGCGCGCGCAGTGCCTGGAGGCCCTCGGCGACTACGAAGAGGCGTTCGCCGGCTTTCGTCGCGCCAACGAGGCGGTCTACGCACCGGCGATGGCCGCGCTCGGGAAGGACACCTCGAGCTTCGCGACCGTGGCGAACGTCACGCGCCTGCGCCGGCGCCTGACGCGGGAGCGCGTCTCCGCCTGGCCTCGCCGCCCGCCGCCGGAAAGCGGCGTCGCCCCGGCCTTCCTCCTTGGGTTCCCGCGATCGGGCACCACCCTGCTTGATCGCATGCTCTCGTCCCACCCGGACACGCTGGTGCTGGAAGAGCGCGATCTGCTGGGCGCGGCCTACGAGCGCTTCGCGGCGTGCGACGCGGCGCTCGCCGCGCTCGACGGACTGGACGACGAGACGCTGCGCGAGGCGAGAGCGGCCTACTGGGCACGGGTGGACGAAGAGCTCCGGGACACCCATCGCGAAGGACGCCTCGTGGTGGACAAGCTGCCGCTCAATACGATCCTGCTCGGCCTCATCGCGCGGATCTTCCCCGATGCACGGGTGGTGCTCGCGGTGCGGGACCCGCGCGACGCGTGCCTGAGCTGCTACCAGCAGCGATTCGATCTCAACCCGGCGATGGTCAACTTCCTGCGCTGGGACCGCACCGTCGCGTACTACGACGCGGTCATGGGGCTCGGCATGCAGGTGCTCGAAGCCGGCGTGCTCGCCTGCCACCGATACCGCTACGAGCACCTCGTCGACGCACCGCGCGATGCGCTTCGCCCCCTGCTCGCGTTTCTCGGGCTCCCTTGGGACGACGCGGTGCTCGATTACCGGCGCACCGCGCGGGAGCGCTACACTTCGACCCCGAGCGCAGAGCAAGTGGTCCGTCCCCTGTACCGATCGTCCATCGGCCGCTTCCGGCACTACGCGCGGTGGCTGACCCCCGAAATCGAGACCCTGGCGCCCTGGGTGGAGCGCTTCGGCTATGCGCCCTGATCGCGCTGAAAGCCATCCACAGCGGCAGAGCGCCCCGCCGTCGGGTAAGGGACTTTGGGGTCATGCGCGCGCGCAGGTCGCCCCTTTCCGTCGTTCCCGCGGAAGCAGGAATCCACGCAAGACAATGAGTCATGGGAAGTTGCCTCCAAGCGGGCAGTGGAGGACGACACTGCACGGGACACTGGCGGCGCTGCTGCTCGCTGCCTTCGGCGCGACCTCGACGGTAGAGGCGCAGTCGGGCCCCACGACCCGCCCCATCGAGAGGATGCAGGAGCAGGCGCCGGAGCTGCCCGAGGAGCCCACCGGAGAGATTCCCATCGAGCTGCCCCCTTTTCCGCGCGCCGAGAACATGGTGGAGGTGGATCGGAATCGCTTCGAAGGCGGAGTGCGGGTCTTTCTCGATTCCGAGGCGCTCTCGCAGCCGGCGCCGGACGTGGTGCGCTACACCATGCTCCTCGTCTCTCCCGAAGGCACGGGGAACCTCTTCTACGAGAGCATCAACTGCGACCGCGACGAATGGCGCACGCTCGCCTTCGGCACCCGTGACGGCGGCTTCGAGGCGATTCGGCAGCCGCGCTGGCGCACGCTGGACGCCGGCGCGAGCACCGGCCACCGCCGTGCGCTGGCGAGGTACTACGTGTGCTCTCTGGGTCGCCGCCTAGCGGACCGCGCGGAAGACCTGCGCCGCCGCCTGCTGAGGCCCGGTGTCGCGTCCGAGTCGGAGTACAGCACGCGCTTGGATCGCTAGTCGCGGAATCAAGGACCCGCGGCGGGAGACTTGCCGCCTCGTCCGCGTGAGGCCGGCAGGACAGCGAGGGTGATCGGACCGGCCGCAACGGACTCGCGTAGAATCCTCGGGCGTCTTCCAATCGGGCGGCACCGCATGAACGAGGCTCTCAGAAAGGAGCTGGCGCCGAAGGGCACGCTGCGCGCCGGAATCAACCTGTCCAACTTCCTGCTCGTGACGGGGCGAAGCGCCGCGGGGGTTCCCCGGGGCGTCGCGCCCGATCTGGCGGCGGAAATCGCGGCGCGGCTCGATGTGCCGCTGACCTGCGTGCCCTTCGATACCCCCGCCCGGCTCGCCGATGCGGCAAGCGCCGACCAGTGGGACATCGGTCTCATCGGCGCCGAACCGGCCCGCGCCAGACACATCGCGTTCACCGCGGCCTACGCCGAGATCGAGGCCACCTACCTGGTGCCCGCCCATTCCTCGTTGCACGACATTGCGGACGTGGATCGTGAAGGGATCCGCATCGCGGTCTCCGCCGGCAGCGCGTACGACCTCTATCTGAGCCGCACCGTGCGCAACGCCGAGCTGGTGCGCGCCGAGGGGCTCGACGCCTCCTTCGATCTCTTCGTCGAACGCGAGCTGGATGCGCTCGCGGGCCTGCGGCCACGCCTGCTCTCCGACGCCGAGCGCCTGCCCGGCGCACGCATCCTCAGTGGCCGCTTCACGGCGGTTCAGCAGGCCGTCGGCACACCGCGAGCCAGAGAACAGGGGGCCGCGTTCCTGCGGGACTTCGTCGAAGAAGCCAAGGCGAGCGGACTCGTGGCGCGCCTGATCGAACGCCACGGCGTGCGCGGCCTGTCGGTCGCCGCGGGACGGTCGGGGTAAGCGGGCTCCACACCGAGGGTCTTTCAATGGGCTGGTGGGGAAAAGTCATCGGAGGAGCCTTCGGCTTCATGCTCGGAGGGCCGCTCGGCGCCCTCTTCGGGGCCGCCCTGGGACACAGCTTCGACCGGGGCTTGAGGGAAAACCTGCGCGCGCTGCCCGGAGACGGTGTCGATCCAACGCGCCAGGAACGCGCCCAGGCCGCGTTCTTCTCCGCCACCTTCGGCGTCATGGGGCACATCTCCAAGGCTGATGGGCGGGTGAGCCAGGAAGAGATCCGCCTCGCCGGAGCGGTGATGGACCAGTTGGGCTTGCGCGGCCGGATGCGCGAGGCGGCCCAGAGCCTCTTCAATGCGGGTCGGGCGCCCGACTTTCCTCTCGACGAGGTCCTCGCGCAGTTCCGGCGGGAGTGCCGCTACAGCCTCAATCTCGCGCGCCTCTTCGTCGAGATCCAGGTGCAGGCGGCATACGCGGACGGCGACGTGCATCCCGCCGAGCGGCGTCTCCTCGACTACATCGCCGAGGTCCTCGGGCTCGCCGAAGGCGAGCTGGAGCAACTGGAGGCAGCGGTGCGCGCCCATGTCGGGTCGGGCGGGGCCGCGACAGCGCTGTCGGCGGAAGATGCGTACGCCATTCTCGGCGTCTCGGCGCAGGCGGACGATGCCGACGTCAAGCGGGCCTACCGGCGCCTCATGAATCGGCACCACCCGGACAAGCTGGTCTCCAAGGGTCTGCCCGAGGAGATGATGCAGGCGGCAACCGAGAAGACCCGCGAGATAAAGGCCGCGTACGATCGCGTCAAGGAGGCGCGCGGGCTGTGACGCCGCCGGCGGCGGCAACGCGGCGCCTCGGGGTGGGCTCCCGCGCGGCGCATCGCGGCGTCACCCGCCGCGATGACGAGTCCGCCTCGTGAACTCCCTCCTCATCGCGCCTTCCATCCTCGCCGCGGACTTCGCGCGGCTCGGAGAGGAAGTGCGCGCGGTGCTCGACGCCGGCGCCGACATCGTCCACTTCGACGTCATGGACAACCACTACGTGCCGAACCTGAGCTTCGGACCCCTGGTGTGCCGCGCCCTTCGGGAGCACGGGATCGGCGCGCCGATCGACGTCCATCTCATGGTGCAGCCGGTGGATCGCCTGATTCGGGACTTCGCGCGCGCCGGGGCGAGCTGGATCACCTTTCATCCCGAGGCGAGCGAGCACGTCGGAGACAGCATCGCGCTCATCCGGGAGCATGGCTGCAAAGCCGGTCTTGCCCTCAACCCCGATTCGCCTCTCGAGCACGTGGACGGCGTGCTCGATCGCCTGGATCTCGTCCTGGTGATGTCGGTGAACCCCGGCTTCGGGGGACAGGCGTTCATCCCCTCCTCCCTCGACAAGCTTCGTCGGGCCCGCGCTCTGCTCGACGAGCGGGGGGGGCGGACTCGCCTCGAGGTCGACGGGGGGATCGGTCCCGCCAACGTCGCGGCGGTGGCCGAAGCCGGCGCCGATACCTTCGTGGCGGGCTCGGCGATATTCGGCTCGGAGAACTACCGGGAGACCATTGCCGCCATGCGCCGGGCGATGGAAAACGCGGCCCCCAGCCACTCCCCGAGCTGAAGGCGCCGGGCGCGCCTCGGAGGACGACGCGCATCGACGACGCGGGGAGGGCGTCCGTTCGGGATGACGGGGATGACTCGCCCCGCCGCGGCAGTGCCCGGTCCGCGCATTCAGAAACGGGGGATCCGGAACCGCGAGGGTCCCTCAGGACAACAGGGGGAACTCGTCCCGATAGTAGATCGACGCGCCTTCCGCGGCGTGGTCGCTCAAGTCCTGAATGGGAGTGCGCCCGAAAATGCCGTCGAAGGCTCCGATTCGAAGCGAATCATCAGGGGCAACGTCCAGCGGGATCGCGGCGTGATGACCCTGGTCTTCGAACACCGGGGCATTCGACATGCCGTTGTACGAGAGCTCGAGCAGCCAGCGGTCATGGTCCGCGCGGTTCGGGCCGGACGAATGCACGAGGTTTCCGTGAAAGAAGAGTCCGTCGCCCCGATGCATGATCGCCGGCACTTCGTCGAAGCGATCGAGAATCCCCGCCAGTCGTCGCGGGTGGATGTTCGCGTACGCATGCTCGCCGGGGATTCGATCGAGGCGGCCCAGCTCGTGCGAACCCTTCAGGAAGCGCAGACAGCCGCTCTCTTCCGTTGAGTCCGTCAGCGCGATCACGCAGGTGAGCATGTCGGGCCGGATGCAGCCATCCTGGTACCAGCCGCCGTAGTCCTGATGCCAGATCAGGGTGCCGCTGCCCTCCTGGGGCTTGCGCACCAGCTTCGAGTGATAGTGATACACCGGCTCGCCGATGAGCGCCGCCGCCCCCTCCACGATGCGTTGCAGGCGGGTACAGGTGCCGAGCCAGTCGTCCCCTTCCCGAAACCATCCGATGTAGTCGAGACGGTAGCCGTTGTCGCGATCCTCTTTCGTTTCGCTGATTCCGTCGTGCACGTGTTCGATGCGACCACCGATGGAAGGATCGCGGGCGATGGCTTCGCAAACGGGAGCCACTTCCCGGGGGGAGAAGAAGCCCGGCACATGCACGTACCCGTCCCGGTGGTAGGCATCGATCTCTTCGGGGCCAAGTGGATGCGCGTTGTTCATCGCGAAGGTCCAGGCCTCAACCTGCGCGCCAGTATACTGAAGGGGTAACGACGCGACGCCAATAGCGGACGGTGTCCGAGCCAGGAGCGTTTCACGCTGGCCGAAGCGGTGCTTCCAACGCGACCTGCACGGCTCGGGTGGATACCCGCACACCAAGGGAATGACGAGAAGTAGTTTCCGTCATTCCCGCGGAAGTGGGAATCCACGCAAAACGACGAGTCAGGGCAAGCTCCCTGGAAGGGTGGAATGCTCCTGGTGTCCGAGCCTCGATTCACCGGCATCGCGCGCCTTGGCTCGATTCTTCGTTCTTCGCCTGTGGTCACGGTTGGCGAGGTTTCCGCCGGACACCCGAGGGTAGTGCCGCAAACCCCGTGACCTCATGCTTCACCCCTCCGGCGCTGCGCCCTTCGCGGCCCCGCGCGGGTCCTCACGAGACACGAGATCCGTCGCGGCGCCGAGGGTCGGGCCGATCTCGCGGTGCAGCACGAGGTCGGCAATGGCGTCGTAGTCGGTCGGGTCGCGGTTCAGGATCACCAGCGGCGCCCCGTTCGCCTTGGCCGTACCGGGAAGCGCCGCCGCCGGATACACCACGAGGGAAGAGCCGACGACGAGAAAGAGATCGCAGGCGCGGGCCGCCGCCTCCGCACGACGCATCTCGTCCTCCGGCATCGGCTGCCCGAAGGAAATCGTCGCGGTCTTGATGATGCCGCCGCAGCGTGCGCAGAGCGGCAACGTCTCGTCCGCCTCGAAGGCGCGCAGGATCGGATTCAAGTCGTAGCGCTTCCGGCAGCTCAGGCAGCGCGCATAGGTGCCGTTGCCGTGCAGTTCGATCAGCGCCTCGTCGGGCACCCCCGAGCGCTGGTGCAGCCCGTCGATGTTCTGGGTGACGACGGCGAGGACCCAGCCTGCGCGCACGAGCCCGGCCACCGCGAGGTGCCCGCGATTCGGTGATGCCCGCGACATGTCCCGATCGATTTCGAGCTTGCGCCGCCAGGTCTCGCGCCGGGCCTCCTCGGAGGCGAGGAAAGTCGGGAAGTCGATCGGCGCGTTGCGTGACCAGATTCCGCCGGGGCTGCGGAAGTCCGGGATCCCCGACTCGGTGCTGATGCCCGCTCCGGTGAAGATCACCGCGCGCCGACACTTTCTCAGATACGAGGCCAAGCTGCGAACGTCGGAATCGGGATGGGAGAGCGCGGGCATCCGGGTATCATGCCTCAACCCGCGCGGTACGCCACCTTCGGGCCAGCCGCCTCCCATCCCACCGAATCCGGTCATCTCCGGCCCGGCTCCGAGAGGCCGGGTCAGGAATCCGCGGCATCCGCTTCGGTCCGCCGAGGTCGCCCGCTCCCGGCGGATTCCCCTGCGAAGCATCCAACGTGCTATAGGGCGAGGATCATTGCCGTGCCACCGGTGCTTTCGTGAACCCTGTCGCCGCCGCCCGCTTCGTACTCGCCGTGTGCTTCCTCGTCCTGCTCTTCAACAGCGGGGCGCGATTCGCGATCGGACTGCTGCTCTACCCCATGTCATACGATCTGCAGTGGAGCCGCAGCACGCTTTCGCTGTCCGTGACCCTGTTCATGGTGCTATCGGCCCTCGCCCTCCCCTTCGTGGGACGCTACGTGGACCGATTCGGCGCTCGCGCGGTGCTCGGAGTCGCGGTGCTCGCGTCCTCGCTCGGTCTCGCGGGAATGGGGCTCATCGAGCGTCCGTGGCAGGCGCTGCTGCTCTATGGCGTGGTGTTCGCGCTCGGGAGCGCCGGCACGTCCATCACTCCCATCGGCGTGCTGCTGAGCCGCTGGTATCCGCAACGCATGGGCATGGCCAACAGCATCGCGATCTCCGGCATGGGGCTGGGACAGCTCCTGATCATCTCGGTGCTCGCCGGCCTGCTCGTGCAGTTGGGTTGGAGAGGGTCCTTTCTCGCTCTCGGCATCGTGACCCTGGTGTGCGTTCTGCCTCTGGCGCTCCTGGCGGCCCGAGGACCCGCCCCGGCCGTCCCGCCCGAACGCGGCGCCGCCGTGCGGGGGGCCGTCGCCACCAGCCTGCGGGGGGCGCTCGCGTCGAGACGCCTCCAGCTCCTGCTCGTCATCTACGCGATCTGCGGATTCCAGGACTTCCTCGTCGCCACCCACGTGGTGGCATTCGCCCTCGATGAAGGCGTCGACCGCCTTCTCGCCGGAAACATGCTCGCATTCATGGGCCTCGCAGGACTGGGCGGAGTGCTGCTCGCAGGGGTGCTCAACGACCGATTCGGCCCTGCCTGCCCCACTGTCCTGTGCTTCGTCATCCGCATCGCCCTGTGCGCGCTCGTGCTCTACAGCCGCGAGCCGGGGGCGATCGTGACCGCGGCGCTGCTCTACGGCGCCACGTTCTGGATCACGGCGCCGCTGGTTGTGGTGTTCGCACGCGAGATATCGGGCTCCGCCCTCCTCGGCACGGTGAGCGGGCTCATCACCATGGTCCACCACGCAATGGGCGGGTTCGGCGCGCTTGCCGGCGCATCGATCTTCGACATCTACGGCTCCTACCACCGCGCCATCGTCGCGCTGCTCGTGATGTCGATAGCCGCCTTCGCCCTGACCCTCCCGCTGTTGCGGAGAGATGCCTCGCAATTCACTCGACCGAGCGGAGGACCTTGACCCGCACCACCGTCCCGATGAAGGCGGTTGCGAAGTCAAGGAGTGGCGTAGAGCACCGTTTCCAGCATCCTCATGTCCGCGACGATCAGATCAACGGTCGCATCGGTGACAGGGTTGTCCGCTGGCGGATCGAAGCTGCGAAGGAAGATTCTCGTCATAGGGCCAGTGCCCGCTTCAGGTCGTCGTGTTCGAAGGCACTGGCCATGCGATTGATTTCGAGGGAGATAGTCGCTCTCCAAGAGCGTGCGAACGACGCGGCCTTCGGATCCATTGGTGATTCAGCGCCCGATACCTGGGGCCGCCGGCTGATGCAGCGCACCGAGCGCCGCCTTGCCGAACGCGAAGGCCGCATCGTCCGCACGCTCCTGGAGAGCGACTATCTCCTCGCC
>CAYQVB010000005.1:0-62686 GCA_964420925.1 uncultured Ectothiorhodospiraceae bacterium
GATGTGGACCTTGCGGTTCTTGGGTTTCCAACCCTGGACTCTCTCCATCTCCGTCAGCCATAACGGATAGGTCCATCCGTAGTTGACCTCCGACGGGTCCGTCTGCAGCACGTGGCTGTACTTCTCCGGGTCGGCCTTGAAGGCGTCGGTGGCGTTGCGCTGGGTGTTCCCCTGCAGGTAGGGGCACTTGTACTTGGCGGACTCGTCCATCGCGGGAATGGGTGCGAACAGGAAGGCGTTGGAAATCGCATGGACCTTCTTGTCGATGCACGCGGCGATGGTCTGCCGGCAGCTCTCGGGAGAGAGCTTGTCGACATCGGGAACGAAGAGCTCGAGCTCCCTTCCCATGATCCCGCCTGCGGCATTGATCTCTTCCTGAGCCAGGATCGTTCCGTTCAGGTGATCGGTGTCGTCGGCAACGCCGTAGGGCGTCGACAGCGAAGACGGCACGCCGAGCAGAATGGTGTCCGAGGCGTTGACCCGTCTGACCCAGGGGGCCGGAAGGGAAGAGGCGGCCACTGCGGCGCCGCCCGCGGCAATGGTCTTGATCGCCTGTCGCCGGCCAATCCTTTTCTTGCGCATGGTTGAGCTCCTGTTGAAATATCGATCGGCTACCGGGGACCGCGCGGCCGGGGCTCCCGGCGAAGCGGGACATTAGGTCAGCTTCCCGGAGCCCGTCAACATCGCATCGGGGGAGCCACCCAGCGGGCCGGAAACGGAGCACGAAGCCATGCAACGCGCAACGCAGCGCCATTTCCCGCGCCTCGAGACCGCCCGCGCGGAGCGGCGGGATCCAGGATGAGGGACGACAATCCGGGAGGCCGGACCCTCCCCCATTCCCTCGCCGTCGCCGTCGCGCTGTACCTTGTGACGATGGCGCTCTTCATCGCGATGGACACCATCGCGAAGTACCTGCTGGCGGTGCATTCCATCGTCTTCATCGCCTGGGTGCGCTTCTTCCTGCACTTCGTGGTGCTCGCGGCGATCCTGCCCGCACCTCGCCGGGAACGGCTGCGCACCCGGCATCTGCGGCTCCTCACGGTGCGCTCGATCGCATGGATGAGCATCACCTTCCTGTTCTACGCCGGCCTGCGCCACGTGCCCCTCGCCGAATCGATCATGCTCGTGAGCACCGCGCCCTTCATGATCGCCCTCCTCGCCGGCCCCGTCCTCGGCGAGCGCATCCGGCCGATGACCTGGGCGGCGATCCTGCTCGGCTTCACTGGTGTCGTCGTGGTGCTGCGCCCCGGGCTCGGCGCGCTGCACTGGGGAGCGGTCTTTCCGCTGCTCGCCGCCGCGGCCTTTGCCGTGGCCCAGATCGTCACCAAGCGCCTGAGCGCCGAGGAGGACCACTGGACCATCCTCGTCTACACTGCGGGCATCGCCGCGCTCCTGCTGACCCCCTTCGGCATCTCGGCGTGGCCGAAGCTCGTCCCCGCGGACTGGTGGTTGCTGGCCCCGATGGGCCTGCTCGCCGCAGCCGGGGACATCGCGATCCTCGCCGCGCTGCGCCGCGCGCCCGCGTCCACGCTCGCCCCCTACCAGTACTCGCAGATCCTGTGGGCGATGCTCGCCGGCCGGCGCCCTCGTGTTCGGCGAGATTCCGGACGGTTTCGCCGTCGCCGGCGGCGCGATCATCGTCGCCGGGGGGCTGCTCCTCTGGAGGACGGGCACGGGGGATCGCAGGGCCCGTCCGGTTGACGCTCCCGGTGACCCTTCGTAGGCTGCACGAGGCAGGATTGCCGCACTGCACCGGGAGTTCACCTGTGAACCGTGAACCCCTCGCCCCCATCAGCGAGGAGAGCATAGAGCGCTTTCGCACCGACGGCGCGGTATGCCTGCGGGGCCTCGTCGATGCGGACTGGATAGAGTTGCTGCGCCGGGGTGTGGCCCGCAATCTCGATAGTCCCACTCCCCTGCACACGGTGCAGACGCTCGAGGACGAACCCGGCTATTTCCTCTCCGATATCTGCAGTTCGCAGGAGATCGCGGAATTTCGGGAGTTCGTCCTGAACGGACCTGCCGCTGCGGCCGCGGCCCGTCTGATGGCCTCGGAGCGGGCGAACTTCTGGGCCGATACCCTGTGGGTGAAGGAGGCGGGCACGCCGAAGCGCACTCGCTGGCACCAGGACCAGCCCTTCTTCTGGATCGACGGCACCCAGGTCTGCGTGCTGTGGTGGCCGCTCGACCCCGTGCGGCGCGAGAACGGCCTCGAGCTGGTCAAGGGCTCCCATCTCTGGGATCGGTGGTTCGCCCCCGAGCTGAGCCGCTTCGGACAGGACCTTTACGCGAATCCGATCGGACGGCGCTTCGAGCGCATGCCCGATATCGACGCTCACCGGAACGAGTACGAGATCCTCTCCTTCGACGTGGAGCCGGGCGATGCGATCGCCTTTCACGGCTTCACCGTGCACGGCGCGGCCGGCAACGCGGACCTGCGCATGCGCCGCGCCATGTCCACGATCTGGATGGGAGACGATGCGCGCTACGGCGAACGGCCTTCGGCCGGCCGCCCCCACTTCCACGGCCACGATCGCGAGCCGGGCGAGAGCATGGATAGCAGCTACTTCCCCCGCGTGTGGCCCCGCGAGGGACGCATCGAGGCGGAGAGCCTGCGCCGCTTCAACGACCCCGACCTGCGCATCACCAACTAGCCGCCGCAGCTCAGTCGACCTGCACCTCTACCCGGCCCAGCTTCTCGACCTCGTAGACCACGCGGTCGCCCGTCTGCGGGAACTGGGTGGCGATGATGCTGCCGGTGATGACCACCATGCCGGCATGCAGGGCGAGGCCGCGCCCCGCGAGGTGGTTGGCGATCCAGGCGAGGCCTTCGAGCGGATGGCCGAGGGCGTCTCGGGTGTTGCCCTCGCCGCGCGGCTCACCGTTGATGCTCAGCGCCCCCGCAAGTTCGCCGATCCCCAGCTCCCGCCACGCCTCGGTGCGGGGACCCACCACCACACCGCCGATCATCGCGTTGTCGGTGATGGACGAGGTCGCGTCGATTCCACGCAGGTTGCAGTGGCGCATGTCGAGGAGCTCGAAGGCGGGTCGCACCGCGCACACCGCCGCGGCCACCGCCTCCCGGTCGAAGGGGGCGTCGGCCGGACGGAGGTCCGTCCCCAGCTCCACCGCGACTTCGCACTCGACTCCGAGCTGCTGGTAGTCGCCGAACGACAATGCGTGCGGTGAGTGGTGGACCATGCCGGGCAGAATCGCGCCGAGGAAGGGCTCGCGCAGGCCGACCTGCTCCTGGATCGCCTTCGAGGTGGCGGCGATCTTGTAGCCGGCGAGCGCGGGCGACTCGGCGCCGGTGCGCAGGCGGTGGAACACCACCTGGGCGGCATAGGCCTCCTCCAGATTCTGCGGCCGGATCGATTCCGGAATCCTGCGGTGGCCCGATCCGTCGATGTGGGTCTGGTGCATGAAGGCCGCAGCCTTCTCGATGCGTTCCCGATCCATGCCCTTCTCCTCTTCGTTCTCCAGCCTGGAGCGGCCGGACTCAAAGCTTGTGATTTCCGGCCAGGGTGGAACTTCCCGGATGAACGACTGACTTCTTGAGCATTTCTCTCAAGACGGCGAACTCAGGCCGAGCCCGGCTCCACCCCGGCGATGTGGTGGGCGGCGACATAGCCGAAGGTCATCGCCGGGCCGATGGTGATGCCCGCCCCCGGATAGTTGCCGCCCATGAAGCTCGCCGCGTCGTTGCCGGCCGCGTAGAGGCCCGGGATCGGCTCCCCCGCCTCGTCGAGCACGCGCGCGCAGGCGTCGGTCCTCACCCCCATGAAGGTCCCGAGATCGCCCGGAATGACCCGCACCGCGTAGTAGGGCGGTGTCCGCAGCGGCGCAAGGCAAGGGTTCGGGCGGTGGGTCGGGTCGCCGTTGAAGCGGTTGTACACGTTTCCGCCCTTGCCGAACTCGGGGTCCTCGCCCCGCTCCGCCTCGACGTTGAAGCGTTCCACGGTGGCGCGCAACCCCCCGGGGTCGATGCCCGTTTCCGCCGCCAGCGCCTCGACGCTCTCGCCGCGCAAGAGATATCCCGAGCGCAGGTGAGGCGCAATTCGCCCCGGTGCGGGAGGCACCGCGCCGAGTCCATAGCGACGGATCGCGCGGTGATCCGCGACCAGATGGATCTCGACCCTCGGCTCGTCCCGGCAGGTATCGAACATCGCGAGCACGAAGTCGTGATAGGAGTTCGCCTCGTTCACGAAGCGCGCTCCCCGGCGGTCCACCGCGATCACGCCGGGCTTGCCGCGATCGATGAAGTGCGGAAAGGGCTCTCCTGCGCCTTTGGGCTGGGGAACGAGCGAGACCGGGGTCCACGCCGCCGGTCTGCCGGTATCCGGGGAGAACACGGCCCCCACCTCGCGGGCAATGCGTATCCCATCCCCTCCATTCCCTTCGGGAGGAAGGGAGTGATGGTTCTTGCCGGCCCGGAGATGCGGGTAGTAACGCTCCTTCATGGCCTCGTTCGCGGGGAACCCGCCGCAGGCGAGCACCACGCCGCGCGCCGCACGCACTTCGGCCGGCTTGCCGTCCCGGTCGAGCATCGCGCCGCACACCCTGCCGTCCTCCCGGAGCAGTCTGGTCACCGGCGAGGACAGGAGCATCGGCACCCCGCGCTCCTTGAGGGTGAGGGCGAGGCGCGCGATGAGCGCGTTGCCATTTGCGATGCGCGTACCTCGGGAATGTCCGATCCGGTCAACGAGATGACGGAGGAAGAGACGGCCGACGTAGAGGGCGGAGCCGAGAGAACGGGTCATGCGCAGGAAGTGCGGCACGTCCTCGCGCGCAATGCTCATGCCGCCCATGATCATGGTGGTCTCGAGCGGACGGCGCAGATTCGCGAACTCTGCGCCGAGCCGGCGACCGTCGAAGTGATCCACCCACAGGGAACGCCCGCCCGGCAACGCGCCAGCGGTTTCGGGATGGTAGTCCGGCCACGGCGCGGCGAGCGCGTACGCTACGTGGCTGTGGGCCTCGAGGAAGTCGAGCATCCGCGGTCCGTGCTCGAGAAAGGCCTCCGCGAGGTCGCGGTCGAGGCGGTTGCCGACTTCGTTCTGCAGATAGTCGAGAGCGGACTCGCACGAATCCTCGACACCTGCCCGCCGGGCCTGCGAGCTGCCGGGAATCCAGATGACCCCCGCCGACATCGCGGTGGTGCCGCCGAACACCGCTTCCTTTTCGACCACGATGACGTCGAGTCCCAGATGAGCGGCGCAGACCGCGGCGCTCAAGCCCCCCGCGCCCGAGCCGATGACCAGCAGGTCGCAGTGCCGGGATGTGGTGTCGCCGCTCATCCCGCCAACCATCCGCCATCCACGTACAAGGTGGTCCCCGTGATGTAGCTCGCCTCGTCGGAGGCGAGAAAGAGGGCTGCGTTGGCAACGTCCCGAGGCTGGCCCACCCGACCCAGGGGCACTTTCGAGAGCAGCATCGCCCGCCGTGCCGGATTCGAGAGAGACTGTTCGGTCATTCGGGTCTCGATGACCCCGGGCCCGATGGCGTTGACGCGGATTCCGTGCGGCGCGAGATCCAGCGCCATCGCCTTCGTCAGCATGATGAGGCCGCCCTTCGACGAGGTGTAGTGCGCCTGCCCGGCGAGCGCGATCTTCGCGTTGATGGAAGCGATGTTGACGATTGCGCCCGAGGTCCGAGTGCTCACCATGGCGCGCGCCGCAAGCTGTCCGCACAGAAAGGCGCCCTTGAGGTTGGTGTCGACGACCCGGTCCCACTCCCTCTCCTCCAGATCGAGTAGGGGGACCAGCGTCTCGACGCCGGCGTTGTTGACGAGGATGTCGATTCCTCCGAAGCGCTCCCTGGCCGCCTCGACCATCGCCACGCCCTGTTCGCGCTGGCTGACGTCGGCGCGCACGGCAATCGCCTCACCGCCCCCATCTCCAACGAGCTTCGCGGTCTCGTGCGCGGCATCGAGCTCCAGATCGGCGGCGACGACGTGGGCCCCCTCTTCCGCGAATCGCAAGGCGATGCCGCGCCCGTTTCCGGCCCCGGCTCCCGTAACGACTGCAACACGGTCCTTCAATCGCACGACGGTCTGCTCCCGATCCCGGCAAAGCAGGGATTATCCAACACCAGCCATGGGGATGGGACGCCGCCACGTCGAGCGCGGGGCGTGGACGTGCGCGGAGGTCAGGAGCCGACCTTCCGACCGGAATGGATTGGAGCTTCATCGGCTGCGGCCGATTCGCGAAAGCACACGAAAAAAGGGTAGCGACATTTGACGCCTTTCCGGCGTACAATAGCGCCGTTTCCTCCACGGGCCGAGGCCTTCCGTCTTCGGGACCCGAGAGAACCAGCCCAAAATAACAAAGGGCCGCCACAAGATTCAAAGGCGTGTGCCTGCACCATGAGCCTGTAGCACGGGCTCTCGGGGCAGGCAGGCTCGGCCAGCCGAGCACACTAGGCAAACGGGTACGGAGCGACTCCGCCGATTCGTTTTCGCCCGGTCGATACCGCAAGGGCCGATGGACGGTACAGCAGAACTCGGCGCGCAAGCGCTACCGGGGTAGTCAAGGAAAATCGCATGGCAATCGCCACGAGCATGGAAGACTCCAACGCGGGTGTACAGGTCGGCACGGATTCACCGCCCGTCCCCACGCCCCCGACGAGGACGCGCCCGCGCGGAACCCGCAAGAAGAGCCCGGCGCGGCGGCGCCCTCAAGTTCTCGACCCCGATGCAACATTCGGTGGCGCCACGTTGGGAGACTGCCGCCGGGTAGCGCGGGAGCGCTTCGGTATCCGCAACCTGCACCCCGAGCAGGTGGAGGCGTTTCACGCGGCGCTCGCGGAACGCGACACCTTCGTGGTACTGCCCACCGGTTACGGCAAGTCGCTCATTTATCAAGTGCTGGCGATGCTCGCCAACCGTCCGGTAGTGACCCTGTTCCCCCTCATCGCCTTGATGCAGGACCAGGAACGGGCCCTGCTCGCGCGCGGCATTCCGGTTGTGCGCCTGGACAGCACGTTGGGCAAGAGGGCGCGACAAGCGGCACTCGCAAGACTCGAGGAGGGGGGGCAGCTCATCGTGCTCACTACTCCCGAAACCCTCGAATCGGCCGATGTGCGCAAGGTCTTCGAAACCACTCGCCCTGCGCTCCTGTGCATCGACGAAGCGCACTGCATCTCCGAGTGGGGACACGACTTTCGTCCCGCCTACCTTCGCGTGGGGCTGGAACGGGCGGCGCTCGGCAATCCGCAGATCCTCGCGCTTACCGCCACCGCCACTCCACGCGTACAGGAAGATCTGATGGAGCGGCTCGGCATGAGCGAAGCCGCAGTGGTATCCGCTCCGCCTCATCGCACGAACCTCCGTCTCTCTGCCCGGGTCGCGTACGGCAACCTCAAGTTCGCCGCCGCCGGCAAGCTTCTCAAGCGCCTCACTCGTCCCGGGATCGTCTACTGCGCAACCACCAAGGCGGTGGACGAGATCTATGCCGCACTGCGGCGCGCCCGCATTCCGGCGGTGCGCTACCACGGCAAGATGACCAAGACCGAACGAGTCAAGGCGCAAAAGCGCTTTACGAGGCGCGGACCTCGCCTCGTGATGGTCGCGACCACCGCATTCGGCATGGGGATCGACAAGCCGAACATCCGCTACATCCTGCACTACCAGGTCCCGGGCTCTATCGAACAGTACGTGCAGGAAGCGGGTCGCGCGGGACGCGACGGTCGCACTTCGGAATGCATCGTGCTCTTCGATCCTGCCGATCTGGACATTCAGAAACATCTCAACGAGCGCAGCCACGCCACATTCAGCCAGCTCCGTCGCATCGGCTACTCCCTGAGCGCATGGCTGGTGAACAACCGAAGTGCCGCAGTGGGGGATCTGGCGCTCGGAGCGCAAGTGCCCGTCACCACCTGCCGCGCGATATGCGGTCAACTCGAAGAAGCGGGATTGATCGCACGCGACGCCGACAAGCGCTACCACGCCCGCGTCGAGCCCGAGGCGCTGGTGAGCGGCATCGAAGATCTCGCGGCCCGGCTCGACACCAAGCAGCGACAGGATTCACGACGCCTTCAGGCAATGGCCGAGTACGCTTCGAGCGACGAATGCCGCAGCGTGTTCATTCGCAAGTGGTTCGGCGAGGAGGATCCTCCGCGCTGCGGTCAATGCGATCGCTGCCGGCGCCTGAGCGAGCTCGACCGCGCGGTCATCGGCAAGAAGAAAAAGAAACGCCGCCGCCGCCGTCCCCGGCGGGTGCTCACTTCCCATTCGGATGCGCCAGCGGCGATGGCGGGATCCGAAGCTACCACCAGATCATCGGTGCCGGAGTGAGCAGCTCGACCCGTCCGTCGGCGACGAGGATGTTCTGCTCGAAACCGGCGGCGCCTACTCCTTCCTGACCGAGAAACGCCTCTATCCCGAACACCATGCCGTTCTCGACCTGGTCGTGCTCCGTGCACATCCTGGTGCTGATGTAGGGGTCCTCCCAGAACAGGCCGAGCGCATGCCCGTAGAGCGGCCACTGTTCTGAAGCCTGGTCTCCGCCGCCACCCGCGTCGCGCGTCATGCGCTCGCCCATCGCCGCGAGCTCCATGATCGGCCGGCCCGGCCGTACTTCAGAGATGAGCGTTTCGACGATGTGGGCTGTGGCCTCCACGAGCGCACGCTGAGCCTCGTTCGGTCTTCCGCCGCATACCGCAGTGCGACCGGGGTCGAGATAGTACCCCTGGTGGATGGGACCGAGCAGCCAGGCTCGTACGAGATCCCCTTTGCGGGGAGTATCCGTGGAGTACCCGGTCAGCGGCTGCCGGCACCAGAAGTGCATCGTGTCGCCATGATTGCAGGGAAGCATCAGATACGCTCCGCCGCTTCGGATGATCTCTCCCGCCGCATCGGCTGCCGCATCCGCTTCGCACTTTCCGGAAATCAGTCCCTCGATGTAGCGGGTAATCGCCCGCGTCGCGATCTCGCCGCCCTCTCGATAGCACTCGAGCTCGCGCCGGCTCTTGATGCGACGAACCTTCTGGACCAGATCGTTCTCGTGCTTCCAAGTGATCTGCGGAGTCGCGGATCGCAGTTGCTCGAAGTAAAGGTGCGGCAGAAAGTCACTGCCGACCAGTGCCACCTCACCTTCGACGTTGCGCGCATTGAGCGCCCGTGCCACCCCTGCGATCGGATCGTAGTGATTCACCACTTTGTCGATGGCGAAGAGCTCGTCCCGGCGACCCGGCAGATCGACGTGCAGCTCCGGCTCATCCCCTTCCGACAGTATCAGCGCGCAGAAAGCCCTCCCGTTGAGGAGCGCGTTGTCGGGTTCCTGGCCCGAGGCGGTGGAGTAGTAGTTGGTGAGATAGAACGTATCCTGGCCGCGTTCGTGACTGCCCGCTCCGCGCCCCCACACGACCGCGATGTCATAGCCCCGTGCCTTCATTTCCACGAGCACCCGGGTGCGGCGCTCTTCGTACTCCTCGATTGGGAAGTATCTGTCGACCATGGAAATGTCTCTTATCGGATAGTGTCGTCTAACCGCGATACTTCGTTACCGCCATCGCGATCAGCGACGAGACGACAGTGAGGGAGACCAGCAGCGTGGCGATGGCATTGATGGTCGGATCGGTCTGGGTGCGGATCATTCCCCAGATGAAGGTCGGCAAAGTGTTGCCGCCCGCGATGGTGAAGAAGGTGATGATGAAGTCGTCGAGCGAGAGCGCCATCGCGATGAACGCCGCGCCGATGATCGTCGACCGCACGATCGGCAGGGTGACGGTGAAGAAGGCGCGCAGGGGCGAGGCGCCGAGATCGCGCGCGCTCTCCACCGCGACATAGTCGAAGCCGACCATGCGAGCGTGGACGATCAGGATCACGAAGGGCTGGGTGAAGACGAGGTGACTCAGGATCACCGTGAACACGCTGAGCTTGAGCCCGAGCGTCACGTAGAAGACCATGAGCGCAAGGCCGACCACGAGCGGCGGCACCATGATCGGCGCCGCGATCGCGAACATGGTCGGGGTGGCGATCCGGGGACGCATCCGGGCGAGCGCGAGCGCGCCCATGGTGCCGGATAGGGTCGATACGAGGCCGACCGAGCCCGCGACGATCAAGCTGTTGGTGACGGCGCCCCAGAAGTAGGGGTTGGCGAAGAGCTCCCGGTACCACTTGAAGGACACTCCGCCCATGGGAAACGCGGTCACCGCCGAGTTGCCGAACGAGAAGAGCACCACGAGAAAGAGCGGCGTCAGCAGGAAGAAGAGGACCACTCCTCCCCAGATACGCCACAGCGTGTTCGCAACCAGGTTCATTCCCGGCGCCTGGCCTTGAAGAGCAGGTAGTTGGTGAAGGCGAGGAGCGCGATGCAGCCGAACAATGTCGCAAACGCCATCGAGGAGCCCAGCGGCCAGTCGAAGCGGAAGCCGAAGAGGCTCTCGATGTAGTTGCCGATCATGGTGGTGCTGGGACCGCCGACCAGGCGTGGAGTGACGTAGTCCCCTGCGGAGATCAGGAAGCAGAACGCGAACGCGGCGAAGAGCCCGGCCCTGCACTGAGGAAGAATGATGCCGGAGAAGACCTGCCAGGGTGTGGCCCCGAGGTCGCGCGCCGCATCGAGAGTGAGATCTCCAACGCCCCGCAGCGAGCCGTATATCGGCAGGATGGCAAGCGGCAGCAGCCAGTGGGACAGGGTGACCACCACGGTGCCCGGATTGAAGATGAAGCTCTGTACCGGTGTCTCGATCAACCCCACCCCGAGCAGGGCGGAGTTGAGGATTCCGTTCGTGCCGAGGATGGTCTTCCAGGCATAGACCTTGGCGAGATAGCCGCCGAACAACGCGATGATCGCGCCGAAGAGCAGGACGGACCCGAAGCGGCCGGCCTTGAAACGGATTACGTAGGTGAAAGTGAAGCCGAGGAACGTCGTGATCGTCGCGATCAGCGCGGCGATGCCGAAGGTGAAGAGCGCGACCTCGAAGTACTCGTGGTAGGTGCGGACATAGTTCGCGAACGTGAAGGTGGGGTTCAGCTTGAACAGCTTCACCTCCCAGAAGCTGACGACGAAGAAGAAGACGATGGGCGACAGAAAGAGCAGCGCGAAGGCGCCGACCGCCGGCACCAGCAGCCACACGCGCCAGTCGCTAACGAAACGCATCACGGGAAGGCTGCGATCGGGCGAGGAAAAGCCGTTCCCCGCCCGACCGCGACTCGACCCGGTCCTCAAGCCTTGAGAAAGCGCTCGTACCCTTCGAGCCATTCTGTGTACGTCGCATGCTTGCCGTCCGGCTCGAGCGGGGGCAGCAGGAGAAGCGGCGCGTTCTCGTAGAACGAGGGCACCGCGTCGTAGGTGTACATCTCCTGCGCCAGCGGCGTCATGTGCGGCACTGCGCTCGGATTGACCGCTCCGCAGTAGATCACGTCGCCCACCACGATCTGGGCTTCGGTGCTCAGGGCGTGGTTGATGAGTCCGTAGGTCTCGTCCACGTAGGGTGCGTCCTTGGCTAGCACGATGGTGTCCATCCAGCCGTAGGAGCCCTCGCTCGGGTAGGTCCACCACAGCTCGGCGCCCATGTCCAGGGCCCAGGCCGCCATCGGCTCCCACCCCTGCGCGCAGATCTGCACTTCGCCGCGCACGATCGCGTCGAGCGCTTCTCCGTAGCTCGCCGCAAAAATGCGGGCGTGCTCCTTCTTTATCTTGATCATGTAGGCAATGACATCGTCGAGCTGCTTCTTGGTGATCCGTCCGGCGTCCTTCACGCCCGTCACCGTGTAGACCCAGTGCCACATGGTCGAGGTGGTGTCGTGGATCATGCAGAACTGGTCCTTGTACTCCGGCTTCTCCAGGTCGGCCCAGTTCTGGGGGATCGGAATCTCCATGTCCTTTCGATAGAGCAGGGGGAGACCGCCCCACAGATAGGGCACGGAGTAGCGCTCCCCCTTGTAGTGCACGCCTTCGAACTCCTGCCAGTAAGGGTCCATCGCGCCGAGGTTCTCGATGCGACTCGCATCGATCGGCTGCAGCACGCCGGACTCCTGGAACAGGGGCATGTAGTTCCAGGTGGGCATGCCGATGTTCATGGTCCCGAGTCCACCGCCCCGCAGCTTGGTGAGGATGGACTCGATGCTGGAGGCGAAGGTGCCTTCGAGCGTGATGTCGTGGTCGGTGATGTAGGTGCCCGCGCGCAGCGGATAGCCGTACTCTTCCCAACCCATCCAGTTGATCGTCGCTCCCGCCGCAAGCGCCCGGGTTGCGCCGAGTCCGCCGGCCGCGAGCGCGCCCGCCGCGGCCGCGCTGCTCCCGAGGAAGCGGCGGCGGCTCAGTTTCGAGATCTCCTCGGATTGCAGGAGAGAACGCCGGAGGCGAGCTGACTCACTCAGGAATTGCATTGGATTCTCCTTTCGTCTCGAACTTCGATTCTCATGACGGTCGCGGCCCCATGCCGGACGCTTCCGGTGTCCCGGCCGTCGAGCCTCCCCGCGGATGCGGCGGAGTTCTCCCCCGACGCACGCAACCGGGCAAAGAGCCGGCGAGGCCCGCCGGGATGATGACACACTCCCCTGGTCCAGGCGACGCGACGAGAGGGTCGGAGGTGCTCAGAACAGCGCGTTGACGAAGAGGCGACCCTTGTCTGTGACCTTCTCCTGGTCGGTAGTGATGCTGCACACATGGTAGGAGCGGGGCAGCACTCCGCCGAAACCGACCGCGATCGAGTCGGGGCGCACGACGAGGATCGGCTCTTCCTCGAGCTGCTCCGCGGCGGCGGTGATCTCCTGCGCGGGGACCCCGATCCGCACCCATTCGCAGAACGCGTCGGCCTGCGCCCTCCCCTTGAGCTCGATGTTGGCGCCCCAGCCCCCGACGAAGAGGGCGAAGGCGCAGCTCAGCCACCATCGAAGCTTGAGGAACCACATGAGCCGGAGCGCCGTGCCGGGAGGGAAGCGCCATGTTATGCCCGGTCGCTCGGCCGCATCCAGGCGGGATGAGGATGGAGGATGCCGGAGGGTGGCCGGCGGGCAAGCGGGCGGCAGATCGATATGCTGCGACGTACTGCGATTCGCGCCCTATCCGCTCGAGGCGACGTCCAGAGCCCGGTCGAGGGCGGCGAGCAGGCGCTCGACGTGGCTCGGCTGGAACACGATGGGCGGGCGGATCTTGAGCACGTTGCCGTAGCGTCCGACCCGGCCGACCAGCACCCCGATCCGCCGCAGCTCGTTCAGCACCCCCCCGGTCTCGGCCTCGGCCGGCTCCTTCGCGCCGCGGTCCCTCACCAGCTCCACCCCGAGGAAGAGTCCCGCCCCGCGCACGTCCCCGACGAGGGCATGGCGCTGCGCGAGACCTTCGAGACCGGCTTTGAGCTCCGCCCCGGTCCGCGCCGCGTTCTCTCGCAGACCCTCGCGCTCGATCACTTCCAGCACTGCGAGCCCGGCGACGCAGGAGACCGGGTTGCCGCCGGTGGTGCTGAAGAAGTGGGCGTGCGCGGCGAAGCGTTCGGCGAGCTCGCGGCGAACCACGACCGCTCCGATGGGATGGCCGTTCCCGATCGGCTTGCCGAGGGTGACGATGTCCGGGACCACACCTCCTCGCTCGAAACCCCACATGTGCGAACCGCTGCGCCCGAAGCCCGCCTGCACCTCGTCCGCGATGAAGAGCCCGCCCGCGGCGTGCACCCGCGCGCGCACCCCGTCGAGATAACCGGAAGGGGGATCGATGATGCCGTCGCTGCTGAACACGGGTTCCATGAACACGGCGGCCGGGGCATGGCCCGCGGCCGCCAGGTTCTCGAGCGCCTGGTCGGCAAGCGCCGCATAGCGTTCGCCCCGATCCGCGACGGAGCGGCCCCAGGGCCCGCGATACTCGTCGGGCGGCGGCAGGGTCTCGACGTGAGCAGCCCGCCGGGTCGGACCCGTGTCCTCTTCGGGAGAAAGAGGAACGAGGGCATCGGTAAACCCGTGATAGGCCCGCTCCATGACCAGCGCGCCCTCGTTGCCCGTGCAGGTTTTCGCGATGCGCCACGCGAGGTCGTTCGCCTCGCTGCCGGAAGAGACCATGAAGCAGGTGTCGAGCTCCGGCGGCATGGTGGCGGTGAGGCGTTCGGTGTACTCCACCAGCGACTCGTAGAGGTAGCGCGTGTTGGCATTGAGGGTGGCCACCTGCCGGGCGATCGCGTCCACTACCCGAGGGTGGCAGTGGCCGACCTGGGGCACGTTGTTGTACGCGTCGAGCCAGCTCTCCCCGTCCGGCCCGTAGAGCCAGACCCCCTCTCCCCGCACCACGTGCACAGGAAGGTCGTAGCTGAGCTCGAGGCTGGGTGAAAGACGTGCACGCCGCCGCTCGATGAGCGCCTCGCTCGATGACGCGGGCACCTCGCCGCCGCCGGCGACCCGGACCGGGCGCAGGCCGCAGGCCGAGCGATACATGGCCTCGAGCCCGTTCCGCCCCTCCTCGAGCTGCTGCCACATGCGCCACGTCTCCTCGCGCAGGTTCTCGAACTGGGGACGCTCCTCGGCATAGGGACGCCATGCCGCCAGCGCCAGGGACAGCGCGAGGCGCATGATGGCGAGGTCCGCGATCACCGCGATCTCGGCCGGCTCCAGGGGGGTGACGGAGTGGTAGCCGGCCACGATCTCGGCCCCCCGGGCGAGCGGGTCCGGACGCTCGAAGGGAATGTCGGCGACCGGCACCGCGAGCTCCTGCACCAGCGGCGCGTGGACCAAGTCTCCGAAATCGAACACGCCCGCAACGCGCCATGGTTCGGCGGGGTCCACAGTGGCGTTGTGGTAGGAGATGTCGTTGTGGATGACCTGGGCGCGCAGCCCCGCCAACTCCGGTTCCACGTCTCGTTGGAAGCGATCGAAGGCCCGTTCTGCGTACTCGCGCCGGGTGGGATCCGCGATGTGCTCGCAGAGCCCCGCCAGGCGCCCGGCGCGCTTCAAGTCCCAGCACAGGGGGTGATCCGCGGCGCGATGGAAGAAGCCGCGCAGAGCACGGTCGAGGCGGGCCGCGAACACGCCGCTGTCCCGAAAGAGACGGGTGTCGCTGGGCGCGCGGTCCAGCGACTCTCCCGGCAGGTAGCTCGTCATCCGCACGCGAAAACGCGACCCGTCCCGGTCTTCGCAGCGTGTCCACCGCTCTCCGGCGAGCGTACGCACCACCCGCGGGACGGGCAGCTCGGGGTCACGGAGTGCGATGTGCTCGAGCGCCGCGCTCTGGAAATCCAGAAGCTCGTCCGGCTCGGCGGCGTTGGCGATCTTCAGCAGCCGGCCCCCTTCCGGGGCGCGGAGGTGAAAATTGGCGTCCCGCTCGCCTCCCAGGGCGCTCGCCCGACCCCGCACCCCGAACGCGCGCTCCGCCAGCTCTTCGGCGTCCGCGGCCGAGAAATCCGGCCGCGGCGACTGGAGGATGCGAAGGAGCGCCGCGCCGTCGAAATCCGGCAAGGTCCGCTCCTCAGGCGCCGCGCAAGGCGGGCGACTCCGCCCGGCGCGAAGCGAAGGTGAGCCGGGCGAGGGGCGCGCGATCCAGCCACGCCCCGATTCCCATGGACTCGACGGCCGAAATCAGGGCGCCGCCGCAGCCGAGCGCGGCGTCCCCGAGGGCGATGATCCTTCGGTTCGGCTGCGCGTGCGGGGCGGCGACGCGCAGGCGCCGGGCGAGCTCGTGCTCGCGGCCCTTCTCGTGCACGCAAGCGACGATGAGGGCGGCCGCGGTGGAGCGGCTCACGCCGGCAAAGCAGTGCACGAGCATCGGTGCGCTCCCGTCCCACGCGGCGGCGAAGTTCACGATGCGCTGCACGTGGGCGGCGTTCGGCAGCACGGCGCCGGGATAGGGTTCGACGATGTCGTGACAGCCGATGAAGAGGTGGTGTTCGGGCTGCACCTCGGGGGGAGTGACCGGATTGTCTTCGGGAATGACCAGGGAAAGCAGGTGGCTCGCCCCCGTCGCGTGCACGTGGCGCGGCATCTCCTCGAGGCTGCTGATGTACAGGTCCGGCATCGCGGCGCGATCATCGCACGCGGCCCGCCGGGCTCATAGCGGGAGCGGGGGGCTCTCTCGATGAGCGGAATACCGTCCGAGCAAGCGATTGCGGATGCGAGACTCCCCCGCTTCGTCCTCACTCTGCCGCGGCGGCCAGGAGCGCTTCGCCCGCTCCGTTGCGCCGTAGCGCCCGGGCCCGGGCGGCGCGGCCGAACTCGCGGAACAGTGCCCGCGACAGCTCGTGCTCCTCCGGCTTCCACTCCGCGTGCCACTGCACCCCCACCGTGAAGGTGGAGTCGTTTCGCAGGCGCACCCCCTCGATGACCCCGTCCGGGGAGCGGGCTTCCACCTCGAGGTGTGCCGCGAGGCGGTCGATGCCCTGCCCGTGCAAGGAGTTCACCATCACTTCAGATCGTCCCACGAGCGCTTCGAAGCTTCCGCCGCGCGCGAGTTGTACCGGATGGCGCAGCTCGAAGACCTCTTCCGTGGTCAGGTTCTCGCGCTGGGGCATCCGGTGGTCGTCCAGGCCCGGAACCTGGTGCACGCGGTAGTGCAGTGTGCCGCCGAGCGCAACATTCAGCTCCTGGATGCCGCGGCAGATCCCGAACACCGGGATTCGGGCCTCCACGCAGGCCCGAACGAGCGGGAGCACCGTGTTGTCACGACCGGGGTCGATGAACTCGTCCTCGGGGAAGGGATCTCCGCCGTAGTGATGCGGTTCGATGTTGGCGCGTCCGCCGGTCAGGAGCAGACCATCGATGCGGCGGGCGAAGCTTTCGACATCGATCCGATCGGCCAGCGCAGGAAGAATGATCGGCATGCACTGCGAGAATCGCTCCACCGAATCGACGCAGTTCGAACCGGTACCGTGCACCCGGTAGCCCTCGGGCCGAACCTCGATGTGGCTCGCCGGCACGCAGACGAGCGGTATGCAGTCGTTCAGGGCTTCATCCTCCCTGGATCGCATGGACAACTGATCTCGGCACCAGTCTGCGCCGGAAAGGCGGCAGGAAAGCACCCCTGCACGGCAAAGTCAAAGAAGAAATGGCTATGAGGCGCCCGGGTCATCTTCTTCTCTCACATCCATGACCCTGAGCGCCCCGTACCCTGTCCATCATGTCATCCAGATAGGGGTCCGCAATGCCGGCCACACGCAGGGCTGATACGCTCTGTTCGAGGTACTCGAGGCAGGATCCGAGTTCCCCGCGGGCGGAGGCGATGCAGGCGGCGCGCTCTTCGTCGCCGAGGCCGCTCGCATACTGCGGGTGGCGGCGGTCGGCGACGAAAGCGAGGACGGTCCTGCTGCCGCCTCCCTCTTCCCTTCCACGAAGCCAGCACGGGGAATAGATGCCGGTCAGCATCTCTCGCAACCACAAGGCCTGAAGAGACTCGTTCAGTCGAGCAAGTGGAAGCTGCAAGGCCATCCCTTCGCAACCGGGACCGCCCTCCTCCAGCCCGAGGCCGAGTCCCGGGCACTCGGGTCGACCGCGTGCCTGCACCGTCCACACGCAAAAGGTTCGCCGGTAACCGGGCAGGTGGAAGCGACGCTTCGCGTCCGATTCGAAGCAGGGCCGCCAGATGAGCGACGCGTAGGCGAAGACCCAGATGTCGCTTCGATCCGGCGCCGCTTCGAGGGTCTCGCGCAGACTCCGCGCCCGGGCGCCGGCGTCGAGCGGCGCGAAGGGGCCGATCCGGCCGCGGGGGATCGCGGCGTCGCTACCGCGCGACATGGTCAGGCGGTCTGAACGAGATCGCTGCGCGGGCGGCCAAAGGCGCCCGACATGCCGTGTGGATTGGACAGTTCGAGCACGCCGTCGTGGAGCGGCGCATGTTTCACGATCTTCCGGTCTTCGCCATAGTCCTGGGTGTTGCGCCAGGGATTCCGGTCTCCCTGCCTGGGAAAGCGGTGCATGTCCCGCCGGATGTACCCCGCCGAAAAGTCGTCTATCCACGGCCTGGCGGGCATCGACTTCTTTTCCTCTTCCGAAAGGCGAGGCGTCGCCTGACGCTTGCCGGTCCTGTCCAGCTCGTTGATCAACCGGCAGGCGAACTCGGCCGTCAGATCCGCGCGCAGGGTCCAGCTCGCGTTGATGTACCCGAAGGTCTGGATCAGGTTCGGCACGTCCGAAAGCATCATGCCCTTGTAGGTCCAGTGATCCGGCGGATTGACCGACCTTCCATCGACCCTCAGCGACACCCCGTTCAGCAACTGCAGCCGCAGGCCGGTAGCGACCACGATGATGTCGGCCCGGACCACCTCGCCGTCGACCAGCCTCAATCCCACTTCCGTGAAACGGTCAATCTCTCCGGTCCTGATGCTGGCCGTCCCGTCGTTGATCACATTGAAGAGATCGTCGTCCGGAATGAGGCACAGGCGCTGATCCCACGGGTCGTAGCGTGGCGTGAAGTGTTTCTCGACATCGTATTCCGGACCCAGAGCCCGACGCACCATCGCGATCAACTCGGCCTTTACTTTCTTTGGTTCGGTCCGCGTCCGACGATAGAAGTCGAGGTCTCCCTTGACGTTCTTCCAGCGCGTGATGGCATAGGCCAGCCGGTCCGGCAGGATGGCGCGCAGGAAATTGGCGATTCGGTCCTGACTCGGCCCGGACACGACATAGGTGGGCGAGCGCTGCACCATCACGACCTGACGGGCACCGTTCATCGCCATCGCCGGCACCAGCGTCATGGCGGTTGCCCCCGAACCGATGACCACGACATTCCTGCCCCGGTAGTCAAGGTCCTCCGGCCAGAACTGTGGGTGCACGACGCTTCCCCTGAAGTCGGCCTCGCCGTTCCAGGTCGGCCGGTTCGGGTTCTCGTAGTTGTAGTAGCCGCCGCACAGCAGCAGCATCCTGCCCGCGATCCGCAGCACCCTGCCTTCGTGTTCCGCCTCCACGGTCCAGGTGGCATCGTTGCTCGACCAGTCCGCGCTCCTGACCCGGTGCCCGAAGCGCACGTGTTCGCGGATTCCATGCTCGTCGGCCGTCTCGTTAACGTACCGGAGGATGGACGGTCCATCGGCGATGGCCTTGGCTTCGGTCCAGGGTTTGAAAGCGTACCCCAGCGTGTGCATGTCGCTGTCGGAGCGGACACCCGGATAGCGGAACAGATCCCAGGTTCCACCAATGGCATGGCGGCTTTCCAGGATCACGAAACTCCGGTCGGGACACCTGTGCATGAGGTGCCAGGCGCTGCCGATGCCGGAGAGACCCGCCCCGATGACGACGACATCAAACTGCTCGACAGCTTCGTTCTGCATGACATGCCTCGGAGGAGAGTCTACCGCGCGATCTCCGGACGAAAGTGGACTCTGTTCATCATGTCGTCCAGACAGGAGCCCGCAATGCCGGCCATACGCAGGGCCGATCTGCTCTGTTCCAGGTACTCGAGTCCGCCGATCGGGGCCGCACTAACTGGAATCGCCAAGGCGCCTGAACACCACGACGAGGTTGTTCGCGGGCATGTCCACTTTCTCGATGAACCGAAATCCCTGTCCAGATGCCTGCGCTTCAACCTCTCTCAGGTCACGCACTCCCCAGCGCGGATCCTGGGCGCGCAAGCTGCGATCGAAGGCCACGTTGCTCGGGCTCGTGTGGTGCCCGTCCAACTTGAAGGGACCATAGAGGATCAGAAGTCCACCCGGCTCCAGGTGCCGTCCCGTCCCGCGGAGCAGGCCGGTGCAACAGGACCAGGGCGCAATGTGAATCATGTTGGCGCAGTAGACGACGTCGAGGACGCCGACCGGCCAGCGCTCCGCGGCGACGTCGAGCAGGACCGCCTCGTCCACGTTGGATGCGCCCTCGAACTCGGCCCACGCGGCAATCGACGCAAACGCGCTCGGATCCGCCTCGGAGGGGAGCCATCGGGTCCGGGGCAATGCTGCCGCGAAGAAGGCGGCGTGCTGGCCGGTCCCGCTCGCCACCTCGAGCACCCGCGCCCGCTCCGGAACATGGCGGCGCAGTACTTCGAGGATGGGAACGCGGTTGCGCTCCGCGGCCGGGGCGTAGCGCCGGGCCGCCGATTGCATCCCTTCCCTTTCGCGGACCGCATGACTGACGCCTGAAGCGCGGTGCGCGCCCGAGGTCTTGCGCATCGGATCCCTTGACATGTTCTTGTACCGAAATCGCGGTGGGAGCCGGGATCTTCGAACAGATCGAAGGTCAACGCGGGGCGTTCGAGGCGGGGAGCAGGGTGACTGCTTCCGCGGGAATCTCGACCGCTACCCGCATGCCGGTCCGGTAGGGCACCCGCATCGGCAGGTTGGCGCTCTCCACGAGGAGCGTCGTCCCTCCCGGCATCGCCAGCCGATAGAGCAGACTCGCGCCTCCGTACACGACCTCCAGGACCTCGGCCGGCACCCGGCCCTTCCCAGATTCGTCGAACAGGAAGACCGCCTCCGGCCGCACCACGGCAAGCGCTCGCTCTCTCGCCTCGATGGGCGTGTCGCCGGCCGCGCGAAGCCCCCAGTCCTCGTTGACGGCCGCCGACACCGTCCCCGCGTGGGTGCCGGTCACCATCACATCGAGCAGGTTCGCCTGGCCGATGAATCCGGCGACGAAGGCGGTGCGAGGATGGTGGTAGAGCTCTGCCGGGGTGTCGAGCTGCTCCAGCCGGCCACGGTTCATCACTGCGATGCGGTCGGACATCGCGAGCGCCTCGCTCTGATCGTGGGTCACATAGACAGCGGTGATCCCGAGCTGCGCCTGGAGGCGGCGCAGCTCGAGCTGCATATCGCGGCGCAGCTTCGCGTCGAGGTTGCTGAGCGGCTCGTCGAGGAGGAGGACCTCCGGCTCGATGACCAGTGCCCGAGCGAGCGCGACGCGCTGCTGCTGGCCGCCGGAGAGGGTGCGGGGCAGGCGCTGCGCAAACTCGGCGAGCCTTACCAGCTCCAGGCTCGCGCCCACGCGCCGGCGCAGCTCCGCCGCCGGCACCTTGCGCACTCGCAGGCCGAAAGCCACGTTCTCGAACACGCTCATGTGGGGGAACAACGCGTATTGCTGGTAGACCATCCCGATGTTGCGGGCGTTCGGCGCGACATCGGTCAGATCGTGACCGTGCACGTGCACGCGACCGCGGTCGGGGATCACGAAGCCGGCGATCATTCGAAGCGTGGTCGTCTTGCCGCATCCGCTCGGGCCGAGGAAGGTAAGGAACTCTCCCTCGGCGATCTCGAGTGAGAGATCGTCGACCGCTACGAGCTCGCCGTAGACCTTGCGCAGCCCTTCAAGCCGGATGGCCGCCTGACCGGGGACGGAATTGGGCGCGGAGGCGGCGTTCATGTCCCGCCGCGCAGCGCTTCGAGATCCACCCCCACCTCGCCAGCGATGCGCGCGACGTTGCCCCAGTCCTCGTCGCGCAGGGGGATGCCCTCGCGCCGGCGTCGCTCGGCCTCGCGCTGTGCCCGCTCGCCGGGCATCACGATCTCGCTGAATCCTTCCGCCCGTTGCGAGGAGCGGCAGGAGCGAACGAGGCGGTCCACATCCGCCTTGAATCGGTCGAGGTCGACGAGAGCGCCGATGTCGACCGCCATGAGGAAGAAGCCCCCCGTCCACGGATCCTCCGCGCTCTGATGGAAGGGGATGTCGAGCGCCCGGCCGCCGCCCGCCATCAGGCTCGACATCACCTCGACCAGGATCAGCCAGCCGAAGCCCTTGGCGCCGAGGGGGCGAATCGCCCCGAGCTGCTCGGAGTTGCGATCGAAGGGGTCGCTGATGAGGGGCGCGGCGTCGCCGGTCGCACGCCCATCCTGGGCGACGAGGGGAGAGTCCGCCATGATCCGCCCGTCCCGGGCCGCGAGCACGACATGGCCGTGGGAGACCGCGCTGGTCGCTCCATCGTAGATGATGGGCCGCTCCTCTCCCGCGGGCACCGCGAAGGCCATCGGATTGGTGTTGAACAGCGGCTCGCGCCCGCCCCATGCGGCGACCAGGGGGACTCCATTGCTCATCGCGAGCCCGAAGCAGTCGTGCTCGAGCGCCATCTCCGCGTAGTTCGTCGCCATGGTGAAGTCGTTGGTGTTCCGCACCCAGACGCAGCCGACGGTGCTACTGCAGGCTTTCTCGAGCGCGATTTCCATCGCCCGGGTCGCGCATACCTGGCCGGGACCGGAATTGCCGTCGACGAGGGCGAAGCTCGGCCCCTCCCGCACCGTGGTGAGCGAGCGTCCGAAGCGGATCGCGCCCGACCTGATCCACGGATAGACCAGTGGGATGCAGGCGATGCCTTGCGTCTCCTTGCCCAGGAGATCCGCACGCACGAAGCAGCGCGCGTAGATCTCGGCCTCCTCGCCGCGCGCCCCGAGGGCACGCCAGATGGACTCGTAGACCCGTTGCAGGTACTCGGCGGACTCGATGTGCACCATCGTTCTCCTCGACGCTCCCGACCCTTCATTCGAGTCTCGGGATTCGCGTCCGTTCCGGAATGTCGCGTGAACCGGTCAGACTCGGGGAAGTCATGCTCTTCGCGCCCCAGTCCGGAGACGGGGCGCGAAGGGCTCGAACCCGAGCGCGGTTTCGACCGTATCAGGCGGCGAGGGCCTTGTTCCACCTCTCCGTCCAGGCGTCGAGCTGGGTGCCCATCCATATCCAGTCGAAGTGATTGAGTCCGTCGACCTCCTCGGGGGTGAGGATCTCGGCCGCGATCTCCGCCGGCACCTCCGCCATGGGATTGAGCGGCGTCGCGAAGAAGGTCGCGAGCTTCGTCTGCGCTTCCCGGGACAGGCAGAAGTTGAGATATCTCGCCGCCATGTCCTCGCGCTGGTCGTCACCGGTGCGGATGATGCTGATCGCCTCGTTGGTCGCGGCCATTCCCTCCTTGACCCCCGTCCAGGCGGCGACCGGCAGGCCTTTCTGGCGGAAGAGGCTGTTCTCGAAGGTGGAGCGGATGGTGATCCAGGTATCTCCGGAGCGCAGCAATTGCTCTGCCTCGCCGTCGCTGTCATAGAACTTGAGCACCTGGGACTTGAAGCTATCGAGCAGATTCCAGCCTGCCTCGATGTCTTGCGGCTGGCCCGACTCGATGGTGCCGCTGCCGCGCATCATCGCCAGCGTGCATACCCCCCAGCCATTCCCCCAGTTGATGTTCGGCCAGCCGATGCGACGGGTGTACGCCTCGTCGAGGACGACGTCCCAACTGTCCACGGAGGCCGCCGCCGGCTCGTCGATGCGGTCCGTGCGATAGACGAGCCCCCACGCGTAGGTCCAGGGGGGAAAGCTGTACTCCGTCCAGATGGCGGGATCCCGGCTCGCGTCGGAGAAGTCGTCCATGTTGGGAATCAAGTGCGCCTTTTCGGCAATGGGCACCACCTCTCCGGTCTCACGCGCCATGATCGAAGCCGCGGTCGGAGTCCAGTAGGCGACATCCAGCGTCTGTCGTCCCCTCTCCGCGCGCATCTGGGCGAGCTTCGCCGAGTCGCCCCCGCGAACGTAGTTGATCTTGACGCCGGTCTCCTGCTCGAACATCTCGCCGACATAGCCGTGGATCATCTCTCCGTAGAGTCCGCCCCACGCCCCCACGTTGATCTGCTCGGGCTGGGACTGCGCCCAGATCATGGGCGCTCCGAGTCCGGTCGCGACGAGGCCGCCGCCGACCCCGGCGCTTCCTTTGAGAAAAGACCTTCTCGCCAATTTTCGCTTCGTGGTCATCTGCCTCTTCTCCTCGATTGATCGAGCATACGACGAACCGCCGGCACGTCACTCAGCCCCGGGCTCGATCTACCAGGTTCTTGAGCTGGAAGACGCGCTCGACGGATATGAAGAGAACCACTGTCACCACGATCATCAACGTCGCCAACGCGAGGATGGCGGGGCTGAAGTCGTAGCGCAGGATCATCCAGATCGCGATCGGCAGAGACTCGCGATCGTTCAGAAACAGGGTCATGAAGAAAGCATCGAAGGACACGATGGCGCCGAGTATCGATCCCGCGATGATCCCGATTCGCGCGTGGGGCAGCACCACCCGGCGCACCGCGAGCAGGCGCGAGGCGCCGAGACCGATCGCCGCCTCCTCCTGCTCCGGCGGCAGGCTCGCAAGACTCGCGAGCGTGGTGCGAAGCACGAAGGGAAATACAATCAAGGTGTGTCCGGCGAGGGAGAGCGCGAAGGAACGGCTGCCGCCGAACATCGCCCAGAGCTGGATGAGGGCGATGGCGAGGATGATCTCGGGGACGATGATGGGCATCAGAGTCACCGCGTCGAAGAGGCGTCGAAAGCGGAACCGGAATCGAGCCAGAGCGTAGGCGGTCGGCGTCGCGAGCAGGACGCTGATGAACACCGACAGAGCGGCGAGCGTGATGCTCATGACGATGGGATCGGCGAAGGTTCCACGTTCCACGAGCTCGTGGTACCACTTGAAGGTGAACCCTCTCGGCGGCACCTCGACGTAGGCGGCGGTCCCGAACGAAGCCGAAACGATCACCAGGATCGGCAGCATCTCGAAGATGAAGATCGCGACGACTACGAACATCGCGATCCGAGGCAGCCGGCCCGAACGATACGCCGTGCTCATCGGGGTGTCGCCAGCGCTTCCTCGCGTTGGAGAAGGCGCAGGTAGAGAACGATGGCCATGATCGAATAGATGAGCACCAGGATCGCGATCGCGGTACCGAAGGGCCAGTTGCCCGCCCCCGAGAAGACATCGAAGATGGTCTCCGCGATCACCGGATCCTGCCGGCTGCCGAGCATCGCCGGTGTAATGTAGGAAGCGACGCAGAGTGTGAACACGAGCAGGGAACCCGCTGCGACGCCGGGCAGGCTCAGCGGCAGCACGACCCGGCGCAACACCGTCCAACGGGACGCCCCGAGCCCTTCGGCCGCCTCCTCGAGGGCAGGATCGATCTTCTCCATCGCGCTCAGCAACGAGATGATCATGAAGGGCAGAAAAACGTGCGTGAGGCCGATGATCGTCCCGGTGCGGTTGTAGACGAGAGGAAGCGGCAGGTCGATGATGCCGAGCGCCTCCAGGGTCGAGTTGACGAGCCCGCTCGCTCCCAGCATGTAGGTCCAGGAAAAGACACGGATCACGGACGGCACGAATATCGGCGTGATGGTGAGAGCAAGGAGCAGCCCCTTTCCCCGTCTCGCCCGTGCGATGAAGTAGGCGGGGGCGTAACCGAGGACCAAGGTCAGGAGCACCACGGTGAGGCCGACGATAGTCGTCGTGCCCAGCACCCCCAGGTAGTAGGCATCGAAGAGGAAGCGCGAGTAGTTCCTGAGCGTCCAGGCATCGTAGAGGATGATGCCCTCGTGGTGGACACGCAGGCTCATCACCACGGTGGCGCCGGCCGCCGTCAACAGGAGCAGGGTGATCCCGCGCAGCGGCAGGAGCCACAGAAAGGGGTGGAAGAAGATGTCCCGCCGGCGCAACGGGGCTTTCGGGCGGGCGTGGATCACTCTCTCCACACGGACGTACCCCCGGCCGCAGGCCTTTAGCCCGAGCGGGGGCAGGTTATAGGATTCGCAGGCGCTGGTGCCACCCTCCGCTATGCAGTTTCAGGGACCCGTTTCGGAAGGGGGGAGCGCTACACCGCCGTGTTGATCCATACGTTGGCCGGCTTGGTGTACTCGTAGATGGCGTCGAGCCCCCCCTCGCGGCTCTTGCCGCTGTCTCCGAAGCCGCCGATGCGCGCCATCGGAGCGCCGAGCCGGTAGCAGTTCACGTACTGGATGCCCGCACGCACCGCGCGTGTGAGGCGCATCGCGGTACCGAGATCGCGGGTGAAAATGCCCGCCGCGAGGCCGTACTTGGTGTCGTTCGCCAAGGCGATGGCCTCGGCTTCGCTCGAGAAAGGCGTCACCGTGATGACCGGACCGAAGAGCTCGGTGTCGACGATGGGCAGGGAGTGATCCCGGCACAGCAGCACCGTCGGCTCGAAGAACCATCCCCGCTCCGGCGAATCGGGCGCCTTGCCGCCGATCAGAAGCTCGGCGCCCGCCGCCACCGCGTCGTCGACCGCGGCCTGGATGCGCGCGCGCTGGCCTTCGGTGGCCAGTGGTCCCATCTGCGTCTCCGTGGACATGGGGTCGCCCATGCGTATCGCGCTTGCGGCGGAGGTGAAGCGCGCGAGAAAGTCCTCGAAGATGTCCTCGTGCACGATGGCGCGGGAGCTCGCCACGCAGCTCTGGCCGGCCGAGCCGAGGAACACCCCGGCCATGAGGCTCGCCACCGCATTGTCGAGGTCCGCGTCGGGGAACACCAGCGCCGGCGACTTGCCGCCGAGCTCGAGCGAGATCTCGGCGAGGTTGTCCACCGAGTTGGCGACGATGCGCCGCGCGGTGGCGGGTCCGCCGGTGAACGCGATCTTCGAGACGAGGGGGTGGCTGGTCAGGACGCGCCCGCAGGGCTCACCGGTACCGGTGACGAAGTTGACGACGCCGGGCGGGATCTCGACCACTTCCTCGACGATCTTCATGAACTCGAGCAGGGGTGCGGAGCAGAGCTCCGAGGTCTTGATGACGATGGTGTTGCCGGCCGCGAGCGCAGGCCCGAGCTTCAGCGAGAGCAGCCACAGCGGGTTGTTCCACGGAATGACCGCGGCCACCACGCCCATCGGCACGCGGTGGGTGTAGGACTGGATTCCGGGAAAGGGCACGCTGAAGGTGTGTCCGACCGCCTTGTCGGCGAGCTCGCCGTAGAACATGAAGAAATTCGCGCAGAACTTCTGGAAGCCGGTTGACTCGGTGAAAATCTTGCCCGAATCGGAAACCTCGAGGCGGGCAAGGCGCTCGTTGTGCTCGGGCAGGGCCGCGGCGATCGCCTTGAGGATTCGGCCGCGTTCCACCGGAGTAGTCGTCGACCACGGCCCTTCGGTGAAGGCGCGGTGCGCGGCGCGCACCGCCCGGTCCACGTCCTCCTCCTGACAATCGGGGAAGTCGCACCACGCTTCCTCCGTCGCGGGATTGATCGACACCATGCGACGGCCGCTCGCCGCATCGCACCATTCACCGTCGATGTACGCCTGAAGGGAAACCAGCTCGCTGCTCACCGTCGCCTCCGATATGCCGTGCCCGTGTGCCGCGCCTCAGTCTAGCGCAAGCCCCCTCTCCCGCCAGACCGCAAGCGCCGGCCGGGGCGCCGGCGCCCCCTTCAGGCGCACAGGTCCTCGATACCCTCGATCACCTCTTTCCGCGTGAGGTCGTAGACGATGACCACGATGCGCGAACGCCGTTCGCCCGGCGGCCAGCGCTCGAGCCGGGCGAGGGGATGGAAGACGTGCTGCACTCCGTGGACGACCACCGGCACCGCGCTCCCTTCCACGTCGAGCACGCCCTTGAGGCGCAGCAACGCATCGCCGTGACGCTCGATGAGGCGCTCGACCCAGGCGACGAAACGCGGCAGCGGCAGCGCCCGCTCCGCCTCCAGGCACCAGGCGCGTATGCGGTCGTCGTGCCGATTGACGTCGTGGTGGGCGTGGCCCTCGTCCCGGTACGCCGCCTCGTTGAGCCAGGTTTCGACCCGCGGATCCTTGCCGTGCAGTGCGAAGGGGCCGGCTCCGAAGAGCCGGGTGGGCGCAACATCGCCGTGCAACACTTCCAGCAGGGGAGCGCCACGGTTGATGCGACGCAGACGCTGGCGCAGCGACTCGGTGTCCGGATGCGGCGCGAGGTCGGTCTTGGTGAGCACCAGGCGGTCCGCGACCGCGGCCTGGCGCAGCGATTCGGGATGGCGATCGAGCTGCCGGGAGCCGTTGACGGCATCGACGGTGGTGATGATGGCATCGACCCGGAACGCGGGCTCGAGCGCTTCGTGAGCGAGCAGAGTGTGCAGGATGGGGGCGGGATCCGCGAGCCCGGTGGTCTCGATGAGCGCCTGCCGGAAGGGAGGGATGGCGCCCGCCGCCCGCCGCTCGTCGAGCGAAACCAGGCTGCTCACCAGATCCTCGCGGATCGTGCAACACAGGCAGCCGGAACTGAGGAGGACGGTCTCCTCGTCGAGGAGCTCCTCCACGAGCAGGTGGTCGATGCCGATCTCCCCGAACTCGTTCACGAGCACCGCGGTGTCGCGCATTTCCGGGTGCCGGAGCAGCGCGTTGAGCAGGGTGGTCTTGCCGCTTCCGAGAAAGCCGGTGATGACCGAAACCGGGGTTTGCGTCCGAGACATGGGCGGGAAAGATCTGACCTTGCGCGAGTACCGGATGGAGTCCGGGTTGCGGATTATCCTTCGCCGCGCCGGTCGGAGTGGAGACATCCGCGTGACGAGACACCGGCTCCACCATGACTGAATGCAACGGATCCGGAAATACCGCCCGGGAAGGCCTCGTGCCCCATCGGGCCGACCGATGGTGGCAGCTCCGAGCGATCCAAGGGCCTGCCCCGGCGAGGGCAGGGGTGTCCGGTCAGGGCTCCGGAATCGCCCCTGCTCCGCAGGTGCCCCTGACGACGAGCTCCGTCTCCAGAACGATTCGCTGCCGTGGGGCATCGGGTTTCTCGATTCGTTCGACCAGCGCCATCGCCGCCCGTCTGCCCATCTCTCCGCGCGACACTCTCGTCACGGTCATCGGGGGATTCGTGAGACTTGCCTCGGCAACGTCCTCGTGGCCGATGAGCGCGAAGTTCCGGCCCGGATACAGGTCCTCCCGCGGCAGGCCGTGGCAGAGCCCGAGCGCGATCAGATCGTTGTAGCAACTGGCGGCCGTCGGACGAGAAGTGAGCCCGGATATCCAGCGGGCGGCTCGATACCCTTCCCGAAGATCGGGAGGCGAAGGCCGGACGAGCGAAGGGTCGAAGGGCACCGACGCCTGCCGGAGCGCATCCCGATGGCCTCGCAGACGCTCGCCAAAGCAGCTCACGCTGGGATCTCCCCCGACAAAGGCAATCCGGCGATGCCCCAGACTCAGCAGGTGCCCGGTCGCGAGCCTGCCTGCTTCATGGTCGTCGTTCTTGACGTAGTCGAACTCCGAGTCGGACAGCGTACGCGACACGAACACCAGTGGCGGCCACGCCGGATGGCGGGGAAAGAAATGTTCCGTAGTGGAACCGATGGCCGGGGATACGATGATGCCGTCAGCCTCGCACTCCGCCATCTTGCGAATGAAACCCGCTTGTCGTTCACACGACTCGTTGCTGTTGCAAAGCAGGACGGATCTGCCGGTCCTGGCCAGCGCGTCTTCCAACGAAGTGAGCAGGGCGCCAAAGAAGGGATCGTTTACGTTGTTTACGATGACGCCGACGGCACGTGTCCCCGGCCTGGCTCGCATCGCCGTCGCACCGGGAACATTCGAGCATGGCGTGCGAGCAAAGGCCGGCCCGACTTTCGAGATCCAAGCACCTTTCCCGGTTCCGTGTTCGGCCCGAGACGGCGTCGTGGACGCTGCGAGCCCACCCCTGACGAGACGAAGAACCGGCTTTGTCAAGATTGCCGCCCCACAGATTCCAGACAACCACGCTTGCCGCGAGAGCGCGGCGATGCCAGTCGACAGGACACCGTCACCAGGCCTTCCAACCTGGCACCTCTCAGGCCAGGGGCGCCCGCTCTTACCCGGAACGTTGCAGGGCGCTCACCCCCAAATCGGACACCGCCCCCCACCGGTGTCTCCTCGTCGAATCGGGATCGGGCTGAACGATTTCCTGCCGTACCAGTACTATCGACGCGACTTGGCCGTCCTTTTAATGTAGTCCAACAGTGCGGAAATCGAGCCTGTCACGTAACCTGATACTGAATATAGGCATTCAAAAATTTTCTCGTACTTATGCTTCGAGAAAAGATCATTTTCGTTCGTCGGTGACTTGACGGCGCTGGTCATCGCGAACTTCCGAGCTGGTGGTCGGATCCGCTGAGGCCCGGACCACGTCCGTCCCGGCGGTACCACTCCGCAAGCACCACTCCTATCCCCCGAGCGCACCCTGGGCACACCGGGCAGTGGCGCCCCCTTGCAAGAACCGTACTCGTAGTGGACGCTCCCCTGCATCCTCCATCGCCCGCGCTGATGCCACGCATGGAGCCACAACCAAGGGAGATTCCCGGGATGAACGTCATCGACGCCATTCGCACCAAGCGCGCGGTACGCACGTACCGAGACGAGCCACTGCCCGACGACATCGTGCACACGATTCTGCACGCGGGTCGGCGCGCCCAGTCCGCCAAGAACGACCAGCCCTGGCACTTCCTCGTGATACGGGAACGCGACACGCTGAAGGCGCTGGCCGGCACCAGCCCGAACCTCGCGTACGTCGCCGGGGCGACGCTCTGCGTGGCGCTGGTTACCCCGCCACCTTCGCAGAAGCAGACCATCCTCTTCGACGCGGGGCAGGCCGCGGCCTGCATGCAGCTCGCTGCATGGGAGCTCGGCGTGGTGTCCTGCCTCGGCACCGTCTACGAGCTGGAGAAAGCCCGCGGCCTGCTCGGCTTTCCCCGTGACCGGCACCTGCACCTGGTGGTGGCCTTCGGCTATCCCTTGCCGGCAGATGCCGAACCGCGGCCGGGCCGCAAGGGGGGTCGCCGGGACATGGAAGACGTCGTGCGCTGGGAGCGCTGGTGAAGGGTGAAGCGCACGATTGTGGGCTTTCATCGTGACGAAGAAGGCGACTGGGTCGCGGACCTCGACTGCGGCCACGGCCAGCACACCCGCCACCGGCCCCCCTTTGTAGTCCGGCCCTGGGTGGTGAGCGAAGAAGGACGCAAGGCGATGCTCGGCCGCGAGCTCGATTGCCTGCGCTGCGATCGAATAGAGTGGCCGGAAGGCCTGGAGTCGCTTCGCCGGACGCCGGAGTTCGATGATCGAAGCGTGCCGGCCGGCCTTCGCTCCGATCATGCGACGAAACGGGGGGTATGGGCGCGGATCCACGTACTCTCTGGCGCGCTGCACTACCACATCGGCGCGCCGATCGAGCGCTCGTTTCGGGTTGATTCCTCTTCCCCTGCAACGATCGTCCCGGAAGTTCCCCACCGCGTGGAACCGGAAGGGACGGTGCGCTTTTTCGTCGAGTTCTATCGGCAGCGGAAGTAGCTCCGAGCCTCCCCCCGCCCCGCAGCGTCCTGCGGGGTCCGCCATACGGTGTCGTCAAGTAAGGTTGGAGCCCCGATCCGTACACAGGTGAATCGGTGCTCGGCGAGGACGCAACAGGGCCGGGCGCCACGGGGACCATGGCGAGGCACGCACTGTCAGCATGTCCGCGGAGCGCCCGCGAGGCGCACGGCCCGCGGCATCACCTCCTGCGCGAAGAGTCGGATCACGTCTTCGACGGACTCTCCCTCGACGCGGTGAGGCCGGATGGTGACGCTGCCCACTTCGGGGCGCAGCACGCCCGCGAGCTGGCGGGCCACGCGCTCCGGGTCGCCCGCGAGCACGGTGGAGCGGATCAGTGCATCCGGCACGAAGGCCGCCGCCTCCCCCGCCCGTGTGTCGTCTCCGCTTTCCGCAATGCTTCGGAAGGCGTCGGGCATCTCGACCCCGAGGGTGTCGAGGTAGTCCCAGTGCGGATACTGGCCGATGAGACGCGCCGCCATGCGCCGGCGCATGACCGCGAGGGCCGCTTCCCGATCGGCGGAAATGCACGCCTCCACCCGCAGTCCGAAATCGAAGTCGGCCATCGAACGCCCCGACTTCGCGAGTCCCTTCCCGACCCGGTCGAGGTAGAAGGAGAGCATTCCGGGGTGCACGGTGTTCGCGATGAGCGCACCGTCCGCGATCTCGCCCGCGAGCGCCGACACCTGGGCGCCGTGGGTGGCGAAGTAAATCGGTATCCGCTCGCGCGGTGGCGTGAAGGTCAGGCTGCCGTTGGCGAGGGATGCGATCTTCCCCTCGCGGTCCACCCGCTCGCCGCGAAGCAGCGCGCGCACCATCGCCACCGTCTCGCGCAGGGCGGTGATCGGCCGGGGGCGATCGATGCCGAGCTCCCGGAACCCCTGTCCCCCCACCCCGAGGCCGAGGCGGGCCCGGCCCCCGCACATTTCATCGAAGGTCGCGATGGCCGCGGCGGTGATGGCGGGGTGGCGGGTGTAGGGGTCCGTGACGCCGGGACCCAGCTCGATGCTCTCCGTGTGGGCGGCGATGCTCGCGAGCCCGAGGTAGCACTCCCGCCCGAAGCGCACGTCCGTGTACCAGAGGCTGCGGTACCCGAGCTCCTCGCAGAGCCGGCCGAGGCGCCCCAGCTCGTCGAGCGAGTAGTCGGCGAAGAGCAGGACTCCGAGGTCGGGCCGCATCTTCGAAGCTTCGCCAGCAGCCGTGCGCTCAGCCTCCGATCCCTTCCTCCTTCGACTCGCCCCGGCCCCCGGCCGCGCTGGACCGGGCGTACTCGGGCGCCCCGCCGATCACCCAGTCTTCCCGGGTAAAGCAGTCGAAGAGGACGTTGACCGCCTCGCGCTTCGACCCCGCCACCCGCACCAGGGTCTCCGTGATCGCCTCCGCGATCTCCCGTTTCTGCTCGCGGCTGCGGCCTTCGTAGAACGACACTCTCACTACCGGCATGACATCCTCCTCCCCTCGACTCCCATGGGCGCTGACCGCCCAACGCGCTCCGCCCGCGCGGATGCTGGTCGAGAGCCGCTCCCGATTCAAGCGTGGCCGGCTTTCGACACCCCTGGCGACCGCCCCGCAATGTAGTTGTGCGGGGCCTTATCCATTCCGCCAGAGGTGGGAAAAACGCTTTCAAACCAAGCAGATGAGGCATGCCGTGTGCATCCGTCCGCCGCCCCTTCTCCGCAACGAGCCCCGGTAGGCATCGAATTCGCATCGACAGGACGGCCGAACCCTGTATTCCGGGTCGAATCACCCACTGGAATCCGGCTGGTCGTCGGTATAGGTTGCAATTGCCACGCTCAGCAAGCACGGGAGGCGACGTGAAGGGCCGTCGTAGACACATCTTCAGGATTGAGGGACTGTCCAAGGAAACCATCGCCATGCGAGATTTGGCAGCCTACCTCGCCGATTTGGCCGAGCTTCTGGGTCACCATGAGTCCGTACACTTTCAGGAGGTACGCGAGGGCAGCGTGGAAGTTGCCTACGAGGTCGACTCTCATTCGATTGAGCCCGTCATCGATCGGCTAGTCGACGCAAGCCATCAGTCCGGAGATCTCGCAGCCCGCAACGCCTACCTGAACCTCAACCAGCGGCTGAAACGAGACGGGTCGAGCGGGACAATCCTTGAAACATCGGCGACGGACCAGCGAACGCTCGTCGACATACCCGGAGTTCTGGAGGAGGTTGACAGGTTTCCGGTGCTATGGGAGGCCGGCACCGTGGACGGCACCCCTACCGGAGTCGGGGGCCGCCGTCTGGACCCCGATTGGGTATCGGTGCGTCTCGACGATTCGGGCAATCCGCTGAGCTGCGAAGCGAGGCCGCCCATTGCCATAGCGATCGCACACCATTTGCTTTCGGTACCGATTCGAGCCCACGGAAAAGGTAGGTGGATACACCACGAGCAGGGCTGGCGGCTCGACAAGTTTCGCATCGAGCACTTTGAGCCACTGGATCCACGCCCAATGGGCGAACTGGTAGGTGAAATGCGTGAGCTGTACGCTGATACCGACTGGGCACGAGTGGACGACCCCGTCGGTCAGCTCCATCACCTCAGGAAGGATGGATGATCGTCTGCCTCGATGCCACGGCCCTGATGTGCCTGCTCGATACACGCGTCGACGAGTTCCCGTCCCCCGATGGCTCAATCGTCAATCGTATGCAACAACGCATGGACTACCTGATCGCCACGATCGACGAAGTGAAGGGAAGTGTCATCGTGCCAACACCGGCACTGGCCGAGCTATTGGTCAAAGCCGGGACTCAGCGTGCGGCCATGCTCCGAGCTCTTGAAGGCCGTAGGGCGATTCGCGTGGTGCCCTTCGACAAGATGGCCGCCGTTCATTGCGCGAATCTCGACGCTCAAGCCATCTCCGAGGGCGATAAAAGAGATGGCGTACGAAGCTCGTGGCAGAAGGTGAAGATCGACCGCCAAATTGTAGCCATCGCCCAGGTTTCACGCTGCGAACGAATCATCACTGGCGATCCGGACGTAGAAAAAATTGCTGGGCGAGCGGCGATTGATACGACGTTCGTCTGGGAACTCGACTTGCCACCGGAAGACCCACAACGCGACTTGCAACTGGTCGTCGAGGACGAATCTCCCGCCAATTGAATGTGGAGAACCGGAACCGAAAGGGACCAAGTTGGCAACCAAATGCCTTAATCAAGCGTCGGGATCTGCGTCGGGGCGACCAGCGGAGAGCGCATTCATCCAGGCGAGGCAGAGATTCCTGGTGCGGTAGCTACCATAGGTCTCAGTTTCCTCGCGCTCGACGATGGGGAAGGCTGAGTACACGTAGCGCACATCGTCGCGGTCAGTAATGCCGTAGAGGTGGAAGTACACGGCGTCGAGCTTGGCTCGAAGGCGAAGGCGGCGCTCCTCGTCCCAACGGAACGGCGGCATCGGAGTACCGTGGTCGTCCATGTAGCCCATGTCCAGTGCAAAAGGGACCATATCGTGGGAGGTGTACGTAAGTTCGAGGACTGCGTCACTGACGATTTCGGCCGCACTCGTTGGGCCGAAGCGAACGGTCTTGTATAGGGTAAGTGGAACAACGGGGAGTTGTTCGACGATGTACCAGTTCAAGTGTTGACCCTGGACCTTCTGGCGGGCAACGTAATCGAGCGGCGTTGCATTCAGATTCGCCAAGATGAGCGGGCCAAACACCGAAAACGCTTCAGGGTCTCCGTCTGGAAGAAATACTGGAAATGTATTGCCAACGCCAGCACGCGGAATGACCGAGGCGATGATGGTTCGGGCATTCGTAGGTGCGGTAACGTCTTTCCAACCCACCCACCATCGAGGAAGTGCTCTTTCGTCCTCAAGGTTTTCCTTACCTTCTCCGTCTCCTTCTACATCAGTGTGCATGTATGACGCGATAACTTCACGCTCTTGAACCCAGTACTGCGGAACGGGAAGCCAGTTCGGATCCCCGTGTTGCTCCTCGGTTGCAGCAAGAGGCTGTGCCGGGCGGTGCAAGTTTTCCGGGTTGACAACGATGCTTGCAGCGCGGTGGTCGAACGCCTGCACCATCTTTCCCTCATACAGAGGCAACCACTGTCCTTCGGCACTTTCGAGTCGATTGCCGCCGATTGACCAAGCCTTCTCCCGTTCCTCCAGCTCCTCCAGGGTATGGAAAAGGCCTGAGTCGTTTGTCATGTCGAACATACGGACATACCTAACCGGCCAGGTCTTGATATCTCTGCCCTTGGTTCGGTCCACGAGGACAGGAAGCCGACGGTAGATTGCTGTCGTCAACTCGGCATCCCGTCGCGTTCGGAAGATGGGGGCGGTGCCGGTGTTCGGGTTGACCCTGGCGAACTCTTCTGCCGTCAGTGGGAATCTGCGATCGTGATTCGCTAGTCCCGATACGCCGCGCAGGAAGAACGCGCACTGCGTCGGTTCATTAGTCGGGGATCGACCTGCAACGAACACGCAGAACTTGAAAGATGCGTGCACGTCAGGGAAGAACGTCTTCTTGTTCTCGAAGTCGTACAGCGCCCGTAACCTCCCTGCGGTGGCTACGAACTGGAAGAACGGCGCCGGAGTCTTGTCAGAGGCGATACCTGAGGGCGTCAGCAGCCCTACTACCCCCTCTGGATGGACCAAGTTCATCGCCCGTTCCACAAAGAGTGAATAGATGTTCACATCTCCCCTGGACAGCCAAGGATAATCGCCACCGGTACGTACGACTCGCAGTGCGGCGTCGGTCTGCTCGTTGGCTCGAGCGAATTCGGTTGCGAGCGGGTCGCCTTGCTCTTGCAGAGCCCTGATCATTCGCCTTCGATCGGCCGCACGTTGAGCGTGGGCAATCTCGGGACGGCGGGCCGCGAACCATTCTACCTGCTGAAGCTTCATCCGATCCCAGGGCGGATTGCCAATTACCGCGTCAAATCCACCGTTTCGCTCGACCGCTCCCCAATTCGACCAGACGCCGGGGAAAGCGATTTGCCAGTTGAGGAAGCGTTCGCTGGCGAGAATTCTCCGTGCGCGCTCAAATAGGAGAACAAAGTGCCGGAATTCGTCCGTCTCACCGTCTGCCGGAGCCGCACCTGTCGCAATGTCGATGGGGTCGCCGAATGCGCCGGCAAGAAAGGATTTGAATGCAGCCTTGTCGAGAGGCTTCCTGCAATCCAACCACTTGAAGGCATGAATCAACGACAGGAATTGATCCAGCGGCGCGGTCATCGACTGAATTTCGGCGAAGATCCCGGCCGACTGATCGGCTTCGTCTATCTCGGCATCGGTGAGCCACTCAAGCGTTTCCATTGAAGTAGCGGCTCGGGTAGCCCGATTGAGTGGTTCCAGCAGAAAAAGACCGCCTTCTTCCTCTGCTTGTTCGATCCCCTGGCGCACCCAGCACCCAAAAAGGCTGTCGCCGCAGCACAGATGATGGTCGAGAAAACTGAGGGGAGCGCCCATGGTGAAGGTATGAAGCCACAGTGACACCTTGGCCAGCTCCACCGCCATCGGGTTCTTGTCCACTCCGTACACGCAACGCTTGAGCACCATGCGCCGGACGATGCGGCGGTCGTCGAGGTGTTGGGCGTCCAGCGTCCAGCCGCGTTCCTCGGCGTTTTCCCGGATCGTGCGGCGAACTTCCTCGATTCGATCGGCCAGGGGTGATACGTAGCCATCCATCGCCGCTTCCGCCTCAGCCATTGCCGCGATAACCCGATCTGCCAGATAGTCTACGAGGCCGACGAGGAAGTGGCCTGATCCCATGGCCGGGTCGCAGATCTTCAGTTCAAGCAACTTCTCGGCAGGGTCCAGGCGCTTGAGCTCCCGGAGCGTGAGTTCACGAGAAACGCGCTTCCTCCGCAGTCTTCTCGCTTCGGAAGTGAAGTCGTCCAATCGTGACTGGACGAGAGGATCAATGGTCTCGTCGAGAATCAGCCTTACTAAATCGTCCGGGGTGTAGTAGCTGCCCGAGCCCTTGCGCGCGAAGGGATTCAGCCGGATCACGATCTCCTCGCCACGGAAAGCGAGCTCGTGTACGAGGAGACGCTCGTAGATCGAGCCGAGCTGCTGCACGCTGAGATCGCGGTAGTTGATGTAGCGCCGGCCATCAGGAGTCACCTCGAAGGATAGTGCGTCGATGACATTCGCCATCACGCGGTCATTCAGGCGGACGCGCCCGAGAAGCGCGGTGCGTTCACGGTCGAAGAGGCCGCCGTTGTACGGTGGCAGGCCGATGGAAGTGTCGCCGCTGTCGATGGCTCGGCTGAGGTCGTCGATAGCCGACCAGTAGCGTGCGGCGGTATCCGAAAAGACATCGTCCCGATCCTTGCGTCGCCCGACATCGCCACGCACCTTGTCTCGCAGGCCGTAGTCGTCGTAGCGCTCTTCCCGCACCGGCAGCAGGTTGCGATCTTCGGCGTACAGGATGAACAGCAAGCGATAGAGCAGAACCAGCGCGGCGTCGCGCACCTCGTCCAACGGAGCCTCCGGCGCGCTGGCAGCAATGGCACGGGCAAGCTCGGGGAACACTTGACCGAAAACCAGGTCGGAAAGGTTGGTGGCGACTCGCTCCTGGTGAAAGCGACCCTCGTCGAGAGCCTGCTGATGGAAGGTGCGCGGGTCGGCGACACCAGGCAGGAATGCCTCACGCCGGAAAAAGAGCGCGAACAGCTTGAGCCCGTGACGGCGCTCGGGGGCCGAGAGCGCGAAGAGCCCCTCGTTGTGCCCAGGCAGATCCAACACGGCTGCGAGATTGACCTCGAAGAACTGCTCCGATACTGAGCGCGCACCCTGGTAGTAGAGCCGCCAGTGGGCGCCATTGGTGAGAATCCCCCAGCGGAGACCGCCAGTGCTCAAATCGTCCACCCGTCGCAGATAGCGCAGCATCTGGGTCGAGGGCGCGGTCTCCTCGCCCCGGTGTTCGGTACGACGGTCGAGTGGACGCAACCAGCGCTTGGATTCGACGACGGCGAGACCGTGGGCGTATCGCTTCCACTCCTGCGCGCGGGCATTGGCGCGAGCCTTTGACGCTTCGTCGGCAAAGAGCAGTCCGTCGGGCACATCTTCCCGGCCGCGAGAGCTCAAGTTCTGCTGCCGCAGGCTCGCCGTCCAGCCGAGAAGACCGAGTACAGGCCAAATCAGATCGTCTTCGGTCTGACTTTCGTTGGGACCCTGTTGAACCGGAAAACGTTCAAATACCGACTGCAATGAGGTTTCGAACGTATCCAGTGCGGCATCATCGAAAGCCTCCCATTCCTCCGACGCGGCAATGGAGTCCTGATAGTAGTCCCCGGCGAAGAGGGTTCCGGTCAATGCGGTCTCGAGGCTCACGTGCAGGCTTTCTCCGGCTCAAAAGGACTCCGCCTCATTGTGCATGAGAGAGCAAGTACCTCGAACGGAGATTGCGTCACGAACACACCAAGATCCACGGTACCCGCCCGAGTGTGGAGGTAACAGGAGTAGCCATCCGCGCATCGGTGACGGCGTCACCCGGACGGCCGGTCTTCCACAACAGTCCCCCCGATTGGTGCGCCGGCCCGCCCGGTCAGCGTTCGAGCAGGGCCATGACGCGGCGGAACACTTCGCTGTCGGGTTCGGCCAGCCGTTCCAGCTCCGCGAAGTGGTTGGAGTCGGGCACGTCGTAGCGCTCCATCGAGCGCCGGGCGCTGCGGAAGCGTTCGCAGTAGGCATCGGACTGCCGTCTGAATTCGTCGGTCTCCGCCGCGCCCGCGATGACGAGCTGCGGCGCGTCGGTGGCCGGCTCCATGAAGAGCGGGCTCTCCCTCCGCGCCTCCTCCACGTCCATGCGCGGGCCTTCGTTGATCGAGGTGTGGATCAGCGGCTCCAGCTCGAAGATGCCGGAGATGGGAATGCCGCAATGCACGAGATCGCGGGGCAGCGCATCGTCGAACGCCGGCCAGTCGGTGGCCATCATCATGGCCGTGAGGTGGCCGCCCGCGGAGTGCCCGCCGACAGAGAGCAGTCGGCGGTCGACCTCGAGCCGCTCGGCGTTGCGCCACAGCCAGGCGACGGCGCGTCGCATCTGCGTCGTGATGTCGCCGATTCGGCATGCGGGAGTCAGGGTGTAGTTGACCATGGCCACGTTGACTCCCGCCGCGGCGAAGGGCTCGGCCACGAAGCTGTACATCGCCTTGTCGCCCCGCTGCCAGTACCCCCCGTGGATGTAGAGCAGGACGGGACCCGCGCGCGCACCCCGGAACAGGTCGAGCCGCTCCCGCTCCGCCGGGCCATAGGCGAGATCGAGATCGACCTCCGACCGGTCGCGGACTTCCGCGCTGCGTCTGAACCAGCGTTCCACCAGCGCGTCGAAATCCGCTTCCTTGCTGCGCAGCTCGTACTGGAACTCGAGCTCGTCCGCATCCATGCCGCGATAGAGGGTTTCCGCCATGTCCCGCGTTCCGCACTCCGAGGCCGGAATCCTCCATGAAAGGTACCACACGCCCTTATACACTTTGTCTGCGAAACGGAGCGTGGCATGGAGTGGCACACATGCAGGTAGGGCTGTTGCAGGAAGCGGAGCTCATGCCGGGTGTCGACGTCGCCCAGCGCTACTGGGAGATGATCGAGGACGTCTTCGGCAAAGGTGCTTGCGATCCCTTGCGGCTTCGGTAGCCTTGGGCCTCTGGTCTTTCCACGCCCCTGGAATCCCGCGTGCAGCAGACGATCCCGGTTCATCGGTGCGCGAACCCGCTCCCGTCCGTCCGCGCCGTACTCGCGGCGGGTCTGCACCTCGGGTCCGCGCCACAGTGGCAGGAGAAGTGCCCATGAAGCTCAGCCCCGAACAGCTCGCCCGCTTCGAGGAGGAGGGCTACCTATTCATTCCGTCGGTGTTCAGTCCGCAGGAAGTTGCAGTCCTGAAGCGTGCCGCCGACGAGGTCTACGCCATGGACCGGGAGGAGGTGTGGCGAGAGTCGAGCGGCGTGGCACGCACCGCCTTCGCGGCGCATCGCTACCACGAGGCGTTCCGCCGGCTGGGCCGGCATCCACGCCTCATCGGACCCGTGATGCAGCTCCTCGACGGGCCGGTGTACATGCACCAGTACAAGGTGAACGCCAAGGCCGCCTTCGACGGCGAGGTCTGGCAGTGGCACCAGGACTACGGCACCTGGCGCCGCGACGACGAGATGCCCGAGCCGCGTGCGATGAACATCGCGGTGTTTGTGGACGAAGTGAGCGCGGCGAACGGGCCGCTGCTCTTCATTCCCGGCAGCCACCGCCACGGGGTGGTCGAGGCGGGACACGATCTGGAGACCACGAGCTACCCGCTCTGGACCCTGAGCCGCGAGAAGGTGACGGAGCTCGCCGGGCGCGGCGGCTGCGTGGCGCCCACCGGTCCGGGCGGGTGCGTGCTCCTCTTCTCATCGCTGATGGTGCACGCGAGCCCGCCCAACATCAGCCCCTTCGGGCGCACCATCGTGTATCTCTCCCTGTGTCACGTCGAGAACCACATCCGGCGCTTCCGGCGCGCGGAGTGGATCGCCCACCGCGACTTCGACCCCATCGAGCCGCTCGCCGACGACTGCTTCGACGAGCTCGCCGCCGCCCGCACCGGGACCCGGGCGGCGGCCGCGTAGCGTTCGGAGCGCCCGCGGGGCTCGAGCCTCGCCGGGCAAGCGGCGGGGCCGACGACTCGTCGTCCGTCCCCACCGCCCGGCTCATTCAGCGGCGAGGAACGCGAGGATCGCCTCGTTCACCGCGTCGGGCTGCTGCCAGTGCGCAAAGTGGCTGGCGTTGTCGATCAGCAGGAGCTGGGCGCCCGGGATGAGCTCCGCCATGCGCCGGGTATGGTTCTCGTCGATGGCTTCCTCGTAGACCCCGGTCGAGATCAGGAAGGGGACGCCGATACCCCTCAACTGGTCTTCGGTGAATGCGGGCTGGCTGCCCCACATCTCGAAGACCTTGCCGGAGAACGCCTCGAAGTTGTCGGGGGTCGGCGAGATGCGCGCGTACTGTGCGGCCGCATAGCCGACGAAGTCGTGGATGAGCGCGTCATTGGCGACGGAAGGCCTGACGGCAGAGGTGTTGTAGTTCGACCCGAGCGCGAACACTCTGGTCAGCCGCTCGGGATTGTTGATCGCCATGTCGAGCCCGATGTTGCCGCCGTCGCTCCAGCCCACCACCGCGGCCTCGTCGATGCCGAGGTGGTCCATCACGCCCATCACGTCGCTCGCCATCAGGTGATAGCCGTAGGGCTGATCGTCGTCGGTCGAGCGCCCGTGGCCCCGGCTGTCGATGGCGACCACTTTGTAGGCGACGGCAAGGGCCTCGATCTGCCCTCCGAAATCCTCCGCCGCGCCGAGCCCGCCGTGCAGCAGCAGGACCGCCTCGGCGTTGCCGGAGCCGTAGAGCGCGTAGTGGATGCTCGCTCCGTTGACCTCGACGTGGCCGGTCGATTCGGCCGCGGGAAGCGGCGGCGGAGTACTGAGCGTGCGCCACCCGTCGCCGGCGGTGGCCGATCCCGATGCGACGATAACAAGGAGAGCCCCAAGAACGGGAGTGATTCTCGCGGTGCATTTCATGGCGATTCACCTCGTCGGGTTGTGGGCGCCGTCTCAACCAGGCATGACCTCCGACGCCGCGCGATAATCGATAAACGGGAGGATGGTTAGGCTAACCACCGCTCGCCCGCCAATCAAACCAACGACGTCCGACCCCTCGGAATCCGGGTTCGCGCACCGGTCTGTGCGTCGTGATGGCCAGCGACCGCGCGGAGCCGCAAGAAGTGAGCATCGCAGTGACGGAGGGTGCGCTTGCCGGCCGGTAGGTTTGAGCTCGAGCAACGGCTACAAAGTGCCGGCCGGCGGCGGCCCCGCAGCGACATCGCCCGTTCCTCGTCCCTGACCCCGACCCCCGCGTCCCGCTCTACTGGTGTCGTGTGGCCTCCGGCTCCTGCATCGCGCCGGGCCCCGGCATCCGGCGTCGCGGCTGCTCCCGGCCGCACACCTTGAGGAGCGCGCCGGCCGGCCCCTTCCGGTACCAGGGAACATGGGCGCGTTGCCGCTTTTCCTCCCCCACCGCCTGAGTGATTCGATCGAGCACGATTGCGAGGATCACGATGCCGAGCCCGCCGACCGTGGCGAGACCCATGTCGAGACGCCCGATTCCCCGCAGCACCATCTGCCCCAGCCCGCCGACCGCGATCATGGAGGCCACCACCACCATGGAGAGCGACATCATCAGGGTCTGATTGACTCCCGCCATGATGGTGCGCATGGCGAGCGGCAGTTGGACCTTGAGCAGAAGCTGACCGGGCCTCGCCCCGAAGGCGAGAGTCGCCTCCACCACATCCGCCGGCACCTGGCGGATGCCGAGGTTGGTCAGGCGGATGACCGGCGGTATGGCGAAGACGATGGTGACGATGACCCCCGGCACGTTGCCGATGCCGAAGAGCATCACCACCGGGACGAGGTACACGAAGGCGGGAATGGTCTGCATCCCGTCCAGGATCGGTCGGATGAAGGCCTGAAAGCGGTCGTTGCGAGCCGCGAAGATCCCGAGGGGGATCCCGAGGAGCAGGCAGATGACGAGCGCGGTGAAGACGATCGACAACGTGGTCATGGTCTGCGACCACACGCCGATGAGTCCGACGCATACCAGCGACGCGGCGGTCCCCAGCGCGAGGCGCCCGCCCGCGATCTGCCACGCCATGAGCGCGAAGATGATGATCATGAGCGTCGGGGGCACCGAATTGAGGGCCCAGTCGAAGCCCTTGAGCATCTGGTCGACGGGCCACTTGATGGTCTGAAAGAAGGGCCGATAGTTGTCGACGAGCCAGCGCAGGCCCTGGTCCACCCACGGATCGAGCGGAACGATCGTCTCTTCGAAGGGATTGAGAATCGTCGCGTTCCTGCTCATGGCGCGGAAGCCTCGCTCTGGCCCTGAATGCCGCGCAGCAAGGCTCGCTTGGTCACCACCCCGATCGCCTTCCCGTCCGCCATGATCACGGTGGGTTCATCGGTGTCACAGGCGAGGTTCACGAGGTGGTCGAGATCGACGTCCGGCGGCGCCACCGGCGCACCGTCCAGATCGCCGCCCCCCTTCGCCCGCCACGCGTCGATGGGCTGCATCACGGTGTGGGCATAGACCAGCTTGAGACGCGAAATTCCGGCCACGAAATCGGCGACGTAGTCGTCCTTGGGATTGGTGACTATGTCCTCCGGGGTGCCCGTCTGCACCAGGCGGCCGTCCTTCATGATGGCGATATGGTTCCCCAGTCGGATCGCCTCGTCGAGGTCGTGGGTGATGAAGACCGTCGTCTTTTTCATCTGGTTCGAGAGTTCGAGAAACTGGTCCTGAAGCTGCCGCCGGATGAGCGGATCCAGGGCGCTGAAGGGCTCGTCCATCAGCAGCACCTCGGGGTCCGCGGCAAGCGCCCGGGCGAGCCCGACGCGCTGCTTCATGCCGCCGGAGAGCTCGTCGGGGTAGTGATTCTCCCAGCTGGCGAGCTCCACCATCTGCAACGCCCGCTCCGCGACTTCCGCCCGGACCTTCCTCTGGACGTTGCGCAACTCCAGGGCGAAGGCGACGTTATCACGGACGTTCCGGTGCGGGAGCAGCGCCATGTGCTGGAAGACCATCCCGATTCGGGTGGAGCGGAGATCCCGCAACTGGTCCTCGTCCAGCGTGCTCACGTCCCCGCCCTTGAAGAAGACGCGCCCGTCGGTGGGCTCGATCAGCCGGTTGATGTGCCGCACCAGGGTGGACTTGCCGCTTCCCGACAACCCCATGATGCAGAAGATCTCCCCTTCGCCGACACTGAAGGTGGCGTCCGCCACCCCGACCACGCAATTCAGCCGACTCAGGATCTCGGACTTGCCGAGGCCTTCCTCCTTCGCCGCGCGGAGCGCCTCTTCGGCGCGTTCGCCGAAGATCTTCCACAGGTTGCGGCACTCTATGGACGGTGCCGCGGCGGCGCTCGTACAAGGGGGTTCGGAGCGGGGCAATGGAGGCCTCCCTGGTCCCGGGCGCTCCGCGGCGGCGGACCCTTCGCGAGGCGCCGGCGCCATCCTACCAGCAATCCTCAAGGTTCACTCCGAGCGCTGCGCTCGGGTCGGCACTCCGTCCGAGCCATCCGCGGGAAAGCGAACACCGACAGGAGCGAGATTGAATGCGATACTTCCGGTGGGGAGAAGGGAGTCGAGGCATCCTGGATCACAGGCCCGAGCGTGCTGCCGTGGCGGGAAAGCGTCGAGGGAAAGGCGCGTGCGGAGTCGGGATCCGGATGAGCCAGCCCCTCGAAATGTACTGAACCAACCAGGAGAAGAGGATGACTACTCGATTCGACATCCGCAGCGTGCTGCGGAAGCTCGTCACCGTCGGGACCGCGACGGGAGTCGCGCTGTTCGCGGCGACCGCCTCCGGCGCGGAGCTTCCCGGCGAGGGCGTCAAGGTACGCCCCATCATCAACCACACCACGGAGGAGCTGTTCCAGACCTACATCGTCGGCCGCGGGCTCGAGGCACTCGGCTACGACGTGCAGGAGCTCCAGTTCGCGCAGGTGCAGCTTGCTCAGGTCGCGGTGGGCCAGGACGACGCCGACTACTACCCCTCGCACTGGTATCCGCTGCACAAGGCATTCCACGAGGAGAGCGGCGGAGACGCCACGATGCGCAAGGTGGGCGTGTTGATCGAAGGCGCCCTTCAGGGCTACCTGATCGACAAGAAGACGGCGGACGAAAAGGGAATCAAGCAACTCGACGAGCTACAGGATCCGGCGACCGCGCAGCTCTTCGATGTCGATGGCGACGGAAGCGCGGATCTCTACGGTTGCGAGCCGGGCTGGGGCTGCGAGCGCGTCATCGAGCACCAGCTCACCGCCTACGGGCTTCGCGACACGGTATCCCATCGGCAAGGCGGCTACTTCGCGATCATCCCGGACGCGATCGAACGAATCAATGCCGGCAAGCCGACGCTCTACTACACCTGGACGCCGATGTGGTTGAGCGGAATTCTCCGCCCCGGTCACGAGGTGAGCTGGCTCAACGTGCCCTTTACCGACCATCCGGCGGGCGCAACCGAGGAGCAAACCACTGTCGAGGGACTGGGCAACCTCGGATTTGCGGTCAACACCATCCACGTGATCGCCAACAACAATTTCCTCGACGCCAATCCGGCGGCGCACAAGTGGTTCGAGCTGGTGAAGATTTCCAACGCCGACATCAGCGCCCAGAACCACAAGGTCTACGAGGGAGAGAACTCGGAAGAGGACATCCAGCGCCACGTCGACGAATGGATCGCGGCCAACCAGGGCGATTGGGATGCGTGGCTCGAGGAGGCGAAGCAGGCGGGCATGTAGCGCCTGCCCCGGCGCCGGGGTGCCGCCATCAGTCGGTGCCCCGACGTCGAATCGGGGCGCCCGAGGCGCTCAGGCCCGCTCCGCCCTTCAGTCCCGCAGCCGCGATATCCGCGCCCGCGACGCGGTCTCCCGGGCGCGCTCCTCCCAGCCCTCCATGCCCATCTCCCGCGCGCGCCCGATAACCGCTTCCAGCAGCGCCCGCATGCGTCCGGACTCGGTGCTGCCCGCCCGCTCGAGCGCCTGGGCCTCGTAGAGATCGACCGCCACGCGCAGCGCAAGCTGGCCGCTCGCATGCAGGGTGACGCGGGCACGCTCGAAGTATGCCTGCGCCTCGGACGCATCACCGAGCAGCGCCGCCATGCAGGCCACCGACAGCTCGTTGGACGATGCGTTCCAGTCGCCTACCCCGGATTCCGCCACGAGGCGCAACGCAAACTCGCGGTAGGCGGCCGCGTACTCCACCGCGCCAAGTTCCCAGATGGCGTGGGCGGCGCGGCCCACCGCACCGTTGTACGCCCAGTCGTACGGCTCCAGGCGTTCGAGTATCGGGGTGAGGGCATCGAGAAGCACGCGGCAGCGGCCCGGCTCGCCCGCGCGCGCATGCGCCTGAGCGGCCATTCCCGCCTCGATGATGTAGACGGGGCTGCCGCCCGGCTCACGGATGGCAACCGCCGCCTCCCAGTGCCGGGCCACTTCTCGCCAGTCGCGCTCGAGGTACATGGCGAAGTTGGCGTCCATGGACGGGCCCGGATACATGTCTCCGCCCTTGGTGGTGCCCGCGTGCTCATAGAGCATGTGCCCGGGGCCCAGACTCTCCACCATCGCCCGAGCGCGCGCGGCCGTCTCCAGCGCGTGCGGGATTTCGCCGAGCGGAATCCTGACCAGAGCGAGCCGGATCAGCGCCTTGGCCTGCTCCTCTGGCGAGCCGTAGCCCTCGCTCATCTTCAGCAATGATTCCAGAGCAGCATGCGCTTCGCGGTAGAGGCCGTGGTAGTACTGCAGCGTTTCCGCTGCGACCGACACCCCGCGGATTGCCGCGGCGGGACTCACCCAGCTCCGGGCACGTTCGAGCAACGCGCGCGTCTCGTCGATGGTGCGTCGTTCGTACACCCAGAGGGTGCGGGCGTAATCTTCCTCGCTTCCACTTCGGCGCAGGATGCGCACTGCGTCCGGATTCGGGCCAAGCCAGCGCCCTGCGTAGATCCGGCCGCTGAAGAGTTCCTCCATCGGTGGAGGCATCAGCAGGGTGAGGCGAGCCCATGTCGTGTCGCGGCGTTCCGCGCATTGCGCGAGCCCGCGCTCCACCAGCGGTATCCACCTATCCTCCGGCGCCCCCGCGTCGCGCAACGCTTCCGCTTCGGCCGCCAGCAGCTCCGCTCCGGACTTTCGACTCGTTCCTGACTCCTCGGACATGGTCGGGCGGGTTTCGCGCACAGGCTCCGGTCGGGATGGGTGGAGAGATCGTAACCGCAAAGCGGTTCAGCATCCCTGGTACGCGCAGGATGAGAAGCGCACCGTGCCCTTTCGACGTAAAGGAGAGTCCTGCCTTGGACCCGAGCAAGCATGGCCAATAGACTTCGCGCACCGCACGAAGGACATCGATGTGGCGGTGAGCGTCGGCGCGAAGCAAGTAACGTCGGCACCACAGCGCTTGTCGCCTCCATTCGAAGGCCGCCCCGAATCAATGAGCACTTCCCGTTTTCCTCATCTGCTTTCGCCGATTCAGGTTGGCCCCAAGCAACTCCGTTGCCGGGTTCTGGTCACCGCGCACGAGATTCGCCTCGGCGACGGGGGTGTCCCCGGCCCGCGCTATGCCGCCTACCATCGGGCGCGAGCGCGCGGCGGGGCCGGACTGCAAATCACGGGCTGCACCGCCGTCCATCACACCGGCGGTCTCGGGTCGGAAGGCACGCTCGCCAACGTCGACGACTCGATCATCGACGGCTATCGCATGCTCTCCGGTGCCGTCCACGAGGAAGGCGGCGTCATCCTCGCCCAGCTCGGCCACAGCGCCGCGACCACGCACTCGACCGACCCCGGCGCTCCGGCGTGGGCGCCCTCGGCGGTGACCGGCGACCTGATGCGACACGGACAGCGCGCACACGCAATGAGCTTGGGCGAAATCGAGGAGATCGTCGGGGCCTTCGGCGGGGCCGCGGAGCGCTGCCACAAGGGAGGCATGGACGGGGTCGAGATCCTGGCTGCCTTCGGGTTCCTGGTCGCGGCATTCCTGTCCCCGGTGGCGAATCGGCGCACCGATCGCTACGGAGGCAGCCTCGAGAACCGCATGCGCTTCTGCCGCGAGGTGGTCTCGGCGGTGCGTGACGCGATGGGACGAGACGGCATCGTGGGGCTTCGCATTCCCGGCGACGAGCTGGTGGAAGGAGGGCTCGGTCTCGAAGAGATGAAGGCGGTGGCCCGCGCGATGGAGCGCGACGGCAAGGTGGACTATCTCAACGTCATCGCCGGCACCAACATGGACCGCATCCAGCGCGCGGAGCACTGGCCCCCTGCTCCCGCGCCGCACGGCCTGTACGTGCACCTCGCGGCCGCGATCCGTTCCGCCGTCGAGCTTCCGGTGTTCACGGTCGGGCGGATCACCGATCCGGCGCAGGCGGAAGGGATCCTCGCCAACGGCGAGGCGGACATGGTGGGCATGACGCGGGCGCACATCGCCGATCCGGACCTGGTGGCAAAGCTCCGGGAAGGCCGGATCGACGACATCCGGCCCTGCGTGGGTGCAAACGTGTGCATTCGCAACGGACTCTCCGGGCAATCCATCGGGTGCATCCACAACCCGCGGACGGGGAGGGAGCGGACCTGGGACGAGCCCACCCCGGCCGTCAAGAGCCTCGATGTGGCGGTGGTCGGCGGCGGGCCGGCCGGTCTCGAGGCGACGCGGGTGGCGGCTCAGCGCGGCCACCGGGTCACCCTCTACGAGCAGTCGGAGCAGCTCGGGGGGCAAGTGCGTACCTGGACCCGGCTCGGATCCCGGCGTGAGCTGCACGGCATCATCGAGTGGCAGCAGCGACAGCTCGAGGCATTGCAGGTGCGCATTCGGCTCGGGCACCGGGTGCGCTCCGCAGCGGACCTGGAAGGAGCAGATGCGGTCGTGCTCTCGGCCGGCGCCCGTCCCGGTCCGGTCTCGGTGAACGGCGCGGCGGAGCACGGCGTGAGTCTCCGTACCGCTCACGAAGTCCCGGATACCGAACCGGTGACGGTAGCGCCTTCGCTGGTCTGGGACCGGACGGGAGGCGGAGCCGCGATCTCCGCGGCCGAGCATCTCGCGGTGGCCGGTTGCCGGGTGGTATTCGTCACACCGTCGATGGCGGTAGCGGACGATGTGGACATCACGAATCGCGTGCCCCTCTACCGCCGCCTGTACGAACACTCGGTGACGATGCTGCCGAACACGGATGTCGCCCGCGTCGACCCGGGAGGAGTCGTGGTGAGGAATGTCTACACCGGTAGCGAGTCGACGATCTCGGGCATTGAGCGCGTGGTGGTGTCGGATGCCCCCGAAGCGTGCGACGCGCTCGCCGATCTTCTTCGCGAGGAAGGACTTCGCGTGATCATGGCCGGCGACGCCGTGTCGCCGAGAGGAGTGGACGTCGCGATGGCGGAGGGGGCGCTCGCCGCGCGGGAGCTTTAGAGAAGGCGCCGGGTCGATGCCCTTGTCGTCAATCCACAATCTCCGGTTATCGTCGACGATGAGGACATCGATCATGTGCCTCGAGGTCGGCGCAGAAAATGTCGAAGGTGCACGGTGGACGTTCGGGCGGAACGAGCGCCGAGTCTAGTCGGCGCTTCCCTCCGTGCGCATGCCATCCGCATCCGGCGCGCTAAGGTCGCCCGAGGCGGTATCGGGAAAGTAAACGGCGGGATCGAAGTCGCGGAAGGATTCGAGCCACTGTGCGTTGCATTGCCGCTGCCACTCGCTGCCGGCCGGGACCGCAGTCGAGCACCGGTAGCGCTCGCGAAGCGTCCGTGTACGTTCGTTCTCCTCGATGCACACCGCCGCGATGCCCGCCACCACGCCTCCCTGGCGTTCGACGAGACGGACGCCGGCATCCATCGTGCCTCCGGTCTCCACCCACTGGTCCACGAGCAGCACGCGCGTTCCGGGACGGAAGGCCGGTGTGCGCATCTCCATGCGCTGTGGGCGTCCGGAGTAGTTGACGAATTCGACCGCGTCGGACTCGACCGGCAGCTTCCCCGCCTTGCGAAGGGTGAGGAAACCCTTGCCGAGTCTCACCCCGATGGCGGTGCCGAGCACGAAACCCATGGCGTCGAATCCGGCGACCACGTCGCAGTCGGCAGGATCGAAGGGCGCGACGAGGTCGTCGACGAGCACCTGAAACATCGCGGCATTGATGTACAAGGTGGAGGGGTCGAGCCACGCGTAGCGTTCGCCCTTCACGTTCGGGGCCATGGCCGCGAGATAGTGGCGCTCGTCGGAGGAATGGCCTTCCGGGCGGGAAAGAGGCTCTCGGCTCGCGTCCTGGCGTGCCGGGGCAGGTTTGGTGCGCGATGAGTCCGGATCAGGATGCGGTTCGCAAAGCGGCGCTTCGCCGGCACCGTCCGCACCAGCTCGTCGAGTGACCGCGAGAAGCCGCGTCAATCTCTCCGGATCGATTTCATAGAAGTCACCGCTGCGATTGATTCCCGTCGCCACCAGCACCGCATCGACGTCTTGCGCATAGTCGGCCGCGTTCTCCGGGGTCACTCCCGAGGCGAGCGCAAGCGGAGCACCCCCGCAGCCGCGCCGAAAGGCGGCGATCTTGTCGCGGTGCGCCGCCTGGCCTGTTGCGACTCCGGAGGTGGTGACGACATTCATCCACCCGGCCGCCGCCTGCGCCGCCCTTTCGTAGTCGCGAGGGTCCACCGGTCGCTGCTTCTTGAACGCGGTCCCGCCGAAGTAGAGACCCTGCCAGCCGCTCGCTTGCCGGACAGCGGTGATCGCTGCCGCCTCGGCTTGGTCCTCGGCCGCCGCGCGTTCGTCGATGCACGCATCGTCGGCCCAGTACGCGTCGATTTCGACGCCGTCGTCCTGGAGCCGACCGAGCACGGGAAAGGCGCCCCGGCCGGTCACCGCGAGGAAGTTCACCCCGAGCCAGAGCGAGGGGAATCGGGCACGCACCTCGCGGAGAATCGGGAGCAGCGCTTCGTGGTGGAAGTCGTGGTTGATCAGGAACACGCCCTGCGACCCCGCCTCGATGGCGATCGCGGCGTTCCGGCATGCCTGCCCGGCGTCGCGCACGTGGATCACCGGCAACACCGCCGGTCCCGCGCTCTTGAAGAGTCGGCGGAAATGAATTCGGTTCATGGCCCTTTCCTCGCGTTGCCGCCTCGAATGCGGCCGTCTTGCGGTCCGTGCCCTCGGGTGTGTCCGGGAACCCCCCTTCAATCCGGACTCGTGCCCCTCGATACCCTGAGCACAAAGTGCGCCTCTGCATCGTGGAAGCGTCCGCAGTCCTGCATGCCGATGGAGGAGTTCACTATCCGGCGGGGTCTCCGCGGGCCGCATCGGGTCAATCCAGCTTAGCCCCACGGCCCCAGGCCCGCCAAGCGAAGCAAGCGGCGCGGTCGCAGGCGACCGGGAAGCGATGCCGTCCGTCTGTCGCATCGCGCCGGCCGGGGACAGGTCGGCAGGAAACAGCCGCGTGGCGCACTTCGTGTTGCACGCTTCGACCAACTCGCTACCATCGGACGAGCGTCCCATCCCCGCTCGCGCCGGCGACGTGAGCGCTTCGCCGGCGCATCGGCGGCAGTGCCAACCGGCGCCTTCGGCCCGAGGAGAAACCCCATGCCAGATCATCGAGAACATTCGCAAACCCGCACCCTTTCCCGTCGCACCTTCGTCAAGACTTCCGGCGCCATCGCGGCCGCGACCGCCGCGCCCCTCGTCCTCACTTCCCGCAAGGCATTCGCGGAGCCGACCGAGATCAACATGCTCGCGTGGTACGGGCACGCCGAACCCGACATCGTCGAAGAGTTCGAGCAGATGCACAACGTCAAGTTCAAGCCCAAGTACTACGCGGGCGGGGACAACATGCTGGCGCTGATCGCGCAGTCCCCACCGGGCACCTACGACGTCATTCTGTCCGACGCGGAGTTCGTGCAGCAGCTCAACGCGGCGGGCTACATCGAGCAGATGGACCCCTCCGAGTACCACCTCGACGATCTCTTTCCCGAGTACCAGAACTTTCCCGGACACTGGATGGACGGAATTCTCTACTCGGTCATCGTGCGTTTCGGCTATCTCGGGGTCTCGTTCAACACCGAAGTGGTGAGCCACGAGGAGGCGATGGACTACAACATCTTGTGGGACGGCAAGCTCACCGGGAAGGTCGGCCACTTCGACTGGCACCTGCCGAACCTCGGCTGCCTCTCGCTCCGGGACGGCAACGACGACCCGGGACCCTTCGACATCGACGCGGAGCAGTGGGCGAAGCTCCAGGAGACCACCCTCTCGCTCAAGCCCCAGGTCGGCGGCTACTTCGACTACGGCGGCACCTTCTCGTCGCTCAAGAACGGCGAGGTGCACGCAATGTGCGGCATCGGCGACTGGATCACCGGTGTCCTGAAGAAGGACGGCGCCCCGGTCGACTCGGTCGTTCCCGAGCAGGGCGGAATCCAGTGGACGGAGTCCTACTCGATAGGAATCGGATCCGCCAAGCAGGATCTGGTCAAGGAGTTCATTCGCTACATGACCTCCGGCCCGGGCCAGGTCCGGTCCGCGCAGATGGCCGCCTACCCGGCGATGCTGCCCTACCGCTCCGGCTGGACGGCGCTTCAGGAGGCCAACCCGGAGGAGGCCGCACGCCAGGGTATGGTCGAGGGCGAGGGCAGCGCGATCGATCTCCTGCGCCAAGGCCGCATCCACCTCCGCGGGATTCCGGCGCAGCAGAGCCTCGAGGAGTGGAACGACTTCTGGTCCGAGTACAAGAACGCTTAAGCCACTACGCCTCCGCCTCGTCGAAGGGTTCCGCCTCGTCACGGGCCGTCTCCGGCACTGCGCTCCTCCTCGGCTCGAGGAGGAGCGGGCCGGATCGACGGGCTGCGACGCCGCGACCGGCCCAGACTCCGAAACAAGAGAGGCTTCGGGACATGAGCGGTCCGCTGCCCCATCGATCCCGGGCCCGTCCTCCGCCATGACCGTCCCGAGCCGCTTCCGCGGCAGGAAGACCGTCTCGCTCTACGGTCTCGCCTTCTCGCTGCCGATGGTGATATGGCAGCTCGTCTTCTTCGTGTTCCCGCTGCTCTTTCTCGTCGCCCTCACCTTCTGGCTCGTCAAGAACTACCGGATGGTTCCCGGCTTCGACACCGTGAACTGGGTGAAGATGTACACGCGCGGCTATTTCTGGGACGCCTATGGCTTCACCTTCGCCATGGCCTTCACCTCCACCGCCGTCACTAGCGTGCTCGCCTTCCCCTGCGCCTATGCGCTCGCGTTCAACGTCTCGCCGGCGGCGCGGCGCTGGGCCGCCTTCTTCCTCATCATCCCCTTCTTCACGAGCTACCTCGTGCGCGCCTACACCTGGCAGATCTTTCTCGGCGACGAGGGGATCATCAACGGACTCCTGTCCATCGTCGGGCTCGGGCCCTTCCCGATGCTCAACACGCCGTTCGGAACGGTGGTCGGCTACCTCACCCTCACCCTGCCCCTGGTCGTGGTGCTGCAGCTCTTCAGCCTCGCCGCAGTCGACCGGAGCCTCGTGGAGGCGGCGTGGAATCTCGGATGCGGCCGAATGCGCACCATTCTCACCGTGGTCATTCCGCTCGCGAAGATCGGGCTCATCATCGCCGCAGCCTTCTGCTTCATCCTGTCCTTCGGCGACTTCGTGAGTCCCTACTACCTCGGGGGAAGCAAGCCGCCCACGCTCAGCATTCTGATCATCGACACCACCAAGTCGGGGCAGCAGTGGCCGCGCGCTGCGGTGGTCGCGTGCACGATGATCGTCACCCTCTTCGTGGTGGCGTTCACCGCGGTCAGTCTCGCTTACCGGAAACGCGCATGAGCGAGCGGCGGACGATCGCGCGAATTCTGCGCCTCTACGTCGCAGTGGTGTTCGCGTTCGTGTTCGCCCCGATCGTCGCGAGCTTCGTCTTCTCCTTCAATTCGGACCGCTTTCCAACCATTCCGCTCGGTCACTTCACGCTGCACTGGTATGAGACCATATTCGGCGATTCCGACGTATGGGAGGCCTTCGGCAACAGCCTCACGGTCTCCGCCGTGACCAGCGTCATCGCGACTTTCATCGGCTTTTGCACCGCCTACACTGACTACCGTTACCGCTTCTTCGGCAAGGGCGCGTATCTCGGGCTCGCGCTCCTGCCGCCGACCATCCCGCTCGTCATCATGGGCCTGGCGATGCTCGCCCTGCTCTCCCGGATCGGCATGTCGGGAGAGCTCCACTCGATCATCGTCGCCCACGTGGTGCTCTGCTCCCCCTTCGCGATGGCCATCATCCGGCTCCGTCTCGCCCAGATGGACCCGAGCCTCGAGGCGGCGGCGTGGAACCTCGGTGCGAGCGAGTGGCGGGCGATGGCGGTGGTGATCCTGCCCTTCACCCGGCCGGCCATCGTCTCCGCCCTGTGCCTCACCGCGGCGGTCTCCTTCGACGAGTTCGCCGTCGCCTGGTTCGTGTCCGGACTCAACAAGACGGTGCCGGTCATCATCCTCGAGATCCTGCAGGGCAACGTCGACCCGCAGATCAATGCCATCGGCACCTTCGTGTTCGTCACGTCGATGACCCTGGTGGTCATCGCGCAAGTGCTGGTCATGACCCGGGAGCCGCGACATGTCTGAAGCGCTCGTGGTGTTCGACAACGTGACCAAGCGCTTCGGCGCCTCGGTGGCCGTCGAGCGCATGAATCTCGAGATCCACAAGGGCGAGTTCCTCGCCATCATGGGATCGAGCGGCTGCGGCAAGACCACCACGCTGCGCATGCTCGCCGGTCTGGAGACGCCGGACGAGGGGGAGGTCCGATTTACGGGTCGACGCATGAACGAGGTGAGCCCCTGGGAGCGGGACACCCCGATGGTGTGGCAGACCCTCGCGCTCTTTCCCTTCCTCAGCGTCCGCCGAAACGTGGAGTTCGGCCTCCGGATGCGCGGCATGGACGCGCCGGCGCGCCGGGCGAAGGCGCTCGATTGGCTGGAACGGCTCGACATCGCGGAGTTCGCGGAGCGCGACGTGGCGACGCTCTCCGGCGGACAGCGCCAGCGCGTCGCGCTCGCCCGCGCCCTGGTGACCGAGCCCGAGATCCTGCTCCTCGACGAGCCGATGAGCGCGCTGGACGCCAACCTCGTGGTGCGGATGCAGGGCGTGCTGGCGCGACTCCAGCGCGAGCTCGGCATCACCTTCGTCTACGTGACCCACAGCCAGTCGGAAGCGTTCGCGATGGCCGACCGCGTGGTCATCATGAGTCGTGGAGTGGTCGAACAGGTCGCCTCGCCCCAGACCGTCTACCGTCATCCGGCAAACCGCTTCGTCGCGGAGTTCGTCGGCGCCAACAACCTGCTCTCGGGAACGGTCGCGAAGGTAGAGGAGGAGCGCCTCGCCATCGAGACCCCGCTCGGCGTATTCGCGGTTCCGGCGAATCCCGAACGCAGGGTTGCCCGCGGTGAGCGGTGCACCTTCGTGGTGAGCGCCGATCGGGCGGTGCTCGCGGGCGATCCGAACGGGGTGCAGAACGAGCTGGCCCTCACTCTGATCAGCGAGGAGTTCGTGGGCAGCGTCGTCACCCTGCATCTCGAAGCCGGCAACGGCGAGGCGTTTCGCGTCCAGAAGCAGCAGCGCGAGCTCGACAGTCTCGCGCTCGACGCGGGGGCACGAATGTGGGCGCGGTGGGAAGCTGCCGATGCCTACGTGCTGCCGGCCGAATGAGCGGGGCCCGCGCGGGCGGACTCCGGGCACCGCGCGACAGCCGGCGCGAATTGGGTGATGCGGTCGTGGGCCCTCGCGGGCCGGGATCCTTCAAACGCGTTCGTTACCCGCGATGTCCTCGAACCAGAGATCGGGACGGGTATCGATGAAGCGCGACATCAGCTCGATGCACGCCTCGTCGTGCAGGAGCACCACCTCGACGCCCCGCTCACTCAGGAACTCGATGTTGCCCGCGAAGTTCTTCGCCTCTCCGATCACGACCCGCCGGATGCCGAACTGGAGAATCGTGCCGGTGCACATCATGCACGGGCTCAATGTGGTGTACATGGTGATCTTCGAGTAGTCGGGCCGGCGGCCGGCGTTCTTCATGCAGTCGGTCTCGCCGTGCGAGACGGGGTTTTCGTCCTGCACCCGGCGGTTGCGTCCGCGGGCCACCAGCTCGCCGTTCTCGACCATGACCGCACCGACCGGCACGCCGCCTTCGTCGAATCCGGCCTGCGCCTCTTCGAAGGCGAGGCGCATGAATTCACGGTCTTCCGGAGTGGGGGTTCCGATGGGCATGGGTCCTGCCTCTGACTACAAAGTCGATCGTGGCATCTCTCGTTGGACAAGGATACCTGCCGGATACGCGCCGGCATCCCGTCCGGGCGTGAAAAACACTGAAACATAGATTATCGTTTTCAACGACTTGACACGTTGGTTGCGCTGAATCGTGTACGTCTACGAGGAGCTGCGGCGGCGGGCCGAGGCGGGAAGCCCGGTCCGGGTGGGCCTGATCGGTGCGGGCAAGTTCGGCTCGATGTTCCTCGCCCAGGTCCCTTCGACCCAAGGATTGAAGGTCTCTGCCATCGCGGATCTCGATCCCGAAGGTGCGCGGCGCGCGTGCCGCAATGTCGGTTGGAGCGAACCGCTCGCCGCGGAGACCGCGTTCACCGACGACGCCACCGAGCTCGCCGCACGCGCGGACGTCGACGTGGTGGTCGAGGCCACCGGGGATCCCGCCGCCGGCATCGCGCACGCGCGCGCGGCCATTGCCTCGGGCAAGCACGTCGTCATGGTCAACGTCGAGGGGGACGTGCTCGCCGGCCCCTTGATTGCCGCCGAAGCGGCGGACGCGGGTGTCGTCTACACGATGGCCTACGGCGATCAGCCCGCGCTCACCTGCGAAATGGTGGAGTGGGCCCGCTGTTGCGGCTTCGATGTCGTGGCCGCGGGCAAGGGCACCAAGTACCTGCCTGCCTACCATGCCTCCACCCCCGACACGATCTGGGACCACTACGGGCTGAGCGCAGACGAGGCGGCGGCGGCGGGAATGAACGCGCGCATGTTCAACTCCTTCCTCGACGGGACCAAGTCCGCCATCGAGATGGCGGCGATCGCGAACGCGACCGGTCTCTCGCCGCCGCCCGGCGGACTCGAGTTTCCGCCCTGCGGGATGGACGACCTCGCGCACGTGCTGCGCCCGAGGAAGAACGGCGGTCTTCTCCACCACAAGGGCCAGGTGGAGGTGGTCTCCTCGCTCGAGCGGGACGGGCGTCCGGTCGCGCGCGACCTGCGCTGGGGCGTCTACGTGGTCATCGAGGCTCCCAATCACTACAGCGCCGCGTGCTTCCGGCAGTACGGACTGAACACCGATGCGAGCGGCCGCTACTCGGCGATGTACAAGCCCTTCCACCTGATCGGACTGGAGCTCAACGTGTCGATCCTCTCTGCCGCCTTCCTCGGACGTCCCACCGGCGCCACCCGATGCTTCGAGGGCGACGTGGTCGCGATCGCAAAGCGCGATCTCGCCGCGGGCGAACGCCTCGACGGCGAAGGCGGCTACACCGTGTACGGCACGCTGCTGCCGGCGAAGCGCTCGCTCGAGTGCGCCGCGCTGCCGATCGGTCTCGCACGTGATACGGAGTTGCTGCGACCGATCCGAACCGGCGAGATCATCGCCTGGACGGATGTCCGGGTCGACGAGTCGGACCATGCGGTGCGGGCACGCCGCGAGATGGAAGCCCGGTTCCGGCCCTGCCGCGGAGTCGCGACGTAGGCATTCGGGGGAGGAACTTAATGAACGAGCTCTGTTTTCAGTCCGCATGCGAGATTGCCCGCGCGGTGCGCGAGAAGGAAGTGTCTGCGCTCGAGGTCGTGGAGACGCACCTGCGCCGCATCGAGGCGACCCATTCGGCCCTGAACGCGGTGGTGACCCTGGTCGCGGACCGGGCGACGGACGAGGCGCGGGCCGCGGATGCCCGCCAGGCGAAAGGCGAACCCCTCGGGAAGCTGCACGGGGTGCCCGTCACCATCAAGGACTCCATCGAGACCGCGGGAATTCTCACCACCGGCGGCACCACCGGGCTTAGCGATCACGTGCCGGAGCGCGATGCGCCGGTCGTCACCCGGCTCCGCGAAGCCGGGGCGATCGTGCTCGGCAAGACCAACACCCCGGAGCTGACTCTCGGCGGCGAGAGCGACAACCTGATCTTCGGGCGCACCAGCAACCCATACCGCCTGGACCGCACTCCGGGTGGGAGCAGCGGCGGTGCCGCGGCGATCATCGCGGCCGGCGGCGCGGCGCTCGATCTCGGCAGCGACGTGGGCGGCAGCATTCGCGAGCCCGCGCACTACTGCGGCATTGCCGGCATCAAGCCGACCACCGGACGCGTGCCGGGCACCGGGCACATCCCCGCGAGCTACGGGGCGCTCGACACCTTCGCTCAGATCGGTCCGATGGCCCGCCGCGTGGAGGACATCGAGCTTGCGCTCGGCATCGTGAGCGGCGTCGACTGGGCGGACCCGAGCGCGGTGCCAATGCCGCTGGGGGCCTCCTCCTCGGTCGCGCTCGATCGCCTGCGGGTCGCGACCTACACCGACAACGGACTCATGGCGCCGAGCGAGGAGATCGCGGGGGCGGTGAATGAGGCCGCCGCCGCCCTCGGGGCGAGCGGGGTCGAGGTAGTCCGGGCCGTGCCGGAGGCGATCCCCGATGCGGTAGACCTCCTTCCTCGCATCCGGGCGGCGGAAGGCGGCGCTCCGGTGCGATACGCGCTCGATCTTGCCGGCACCACGAACCCGAGCTCCCGCCTCTCCTATGCACTCGACTTTCCCGTCCCGCCTCCCGGCAACGTGCTCTCCAACCTGATGATCGAACTCGATCTGGTGCGTGCCCGCATGCTCGCCTTCCTGCGCGACTTCGATGCCATCGTCTGTCCGGTGTCACCGTGGTGTGCGCCCGAGCACGGCTTCGAGCCCGAGGAACGCTACGTGGCCTGGAGCCACGCGATGACCTACAACCTCACGGGCTGGCCGGGAGTGGTGGTGCGCGCGGGCACGAGCGACGAAGGTCTGCCGATAGGCGTCCAGGTGATCGCCCGCCCCTGGCGCGAGGACGTCGCCTTGGCCCTCGCGCGCCGCATCGAGTCCGCGCTCGGCGGCTACCGCCCTCCGCCGGAGACGGGGTAGCGGGAGCTACTCGCTCAGGCCCGCGAGCAGCTCGGTCAGGTAGGTTTGGCGCTCCTGCCACATCGCGGCGACTGCATCACGTCCCAGCACCCGAAGCGGTGAGCCGCCGTCCTTCATCTTCTTGGCCACCCGACGCTTGTTGTTGAACATCTCGGGGACCCGCTCGGCGAGAAAGGCGACGATCTCGGGCGGCGTGCCGCCGGGCGCCATGATGCCGCGGAAGTTCACGCTCGAGTCGTCGACGTCGATGCCCTGCTCCGCAAGGGTCGGCACGTCGGGCAGGAATTCGTGGCGCTCGAGGTCGGCGACCGCGAGGATCTTGAGGTTGGCCTGAGAGCGGAAGGCGTCGGAGAGGTTGTTGAAGCCCGCTTTCACCTGACCTCCCATCACGTCCTTGAGCGCGCCCGCCCCGCCCTTGGGATGCGGCACGTAGGTCATCTCCGCGCCGGTCGCCTTGGCGAACTGGAGGAAGGCGATGTGGTGCCCGACGAACTTGCCGGCGCCGTTCACGGTGAGCTTGCCGGGGTTGCCCTTGGCGTACTCGACGAGGTCGCCGGCGCTGTCGAAGGGGCTGTCCTTGGGCACGATGAGCACCGCGGGGTCCGCGCCCCAGTTCGCGATCGGCTCCAGGTTGTCGATGTTGTACTTGACCTTGTCGGGAAAGGCGATGGACTGCGCGATGAAGTGCGGCACGTTGTAGGCGGCGAGCTCGTAGCCGTCCGGCTTGGCGCGGGTCACGAAATCGTTCCAGCCCCGCTGCCCGCCCGCACCGGGCTTGTTGACGATGTAGATCGGCTGGCCGAGGTAGTCCTCCTGCGCCGACATCATGGTCACGATGCGCGCCTGGAAGTCGGTCGCGCCCCCGGCGCCGTAGGCCACCATCACGCCGATCGGCCGGTCGGGGTACTCCGCGGCCACCGCGAACGGCGTCACCGCCGCGGCGAGCAGCACGAAGCAAAGTCTTCTGAGAATCTGTAGAGCTTTCATCGGGTTTCTCCTTTGAAGTCGACGGCCTGCGGTTACAGAAAGAACTCTCTCGGCACCTGCACCTTCAGCACCACCGAGAAGATCAGGTACAGCACTGCGATCACCGCACCGGTTACGATGCCGATGCTTCCCGGCCTTCGGTGCGCACTGTACAGGAAGGACATCGCGAAGAAGGCGAGCAGCGCGGCGAGGTAGAAGCCGAGCTCCTGGGCGACGAGCAGGTAGACGACGAACACCGCAACGCCGGGCGCGATCTTGCGGATCAGCGTCCAGGTCAGCGCCGGCTCGCCGCCGAAGCCCGTCAACGCGCGGCGCGCGAGGTTGACGCCGCAGAAGACGAGCATGAGCACGGCGACGAGTCGCGGAAACGCGTAGGCAGCGGGGTCGTCGCCGGCAAAGGAGGCGAGCGTCGCGACGAGCGCGAACGCGAAGGCGAGAACGTCTCCGCCGGATGCACTGAGCGCGCGCGCCATCCGGTTCATCACGATGCCCTCCCCTGCCCGCGCTCCCGGCGCCGCGCCTTGATTTCGAGGGCCACGCTGCCCGCGATGGAGAGGACGATGAGCGACATCAGGCAGAGGTTCAAGGCGCCCCCGAAGAAGTAGGGAAGCACCCCGTCGCCCGCCTCCGCGATGGTGCGCCCGTACACGAAGTTCTCCTCCGCGATCGGGCCGAGCACGATGCCGAGCACGAGCGGTCCCGCTCCGAACCCGTACTTCTCGAGCACCCACATGCCTCCGCCGAGCACCGCCATGATCAGCACGTCGGAGTAGGAGTGCTGCACGCTGTAGGTGCCGAACACCGCGAGCACGACCACCGCGGCGGCGAGGTAGTTCTCGGGCAGCAGGATCACCCGTGCGGCGATGCGGCACAGGGCGAGGCCCAGCCCCACCATGAGGATCTGGCCCACGAGCATGGCGTCGATGAAGGTCCACGACACTTCGGGGTAGGAGGTGAAGAGGTCGGGACCGGGAAAGATCCCGTGGATGAGCAGGCCGCCGAGCAGCACCGCAGCGGTGGGGCTGCCCGGAATGCTGAGCGTCAGCAGAGGCACCAGCGAGGGGCCGACCATGGCGTTGTTGGCGGTCTCCGCCGCGATCAGCCCTTCCGGTTCGCCCTTGCCGTAGGTGTGCGGAGTCCGGCTGAACTTGCGGGACTGGTCGTAGGCCACCAACCCCGCGATCTGGCCTCCCGCCCCGGGCACGAGACCGACGAGCACGCCGGCAATGGAGCCGATGGTCAAGGTGCGCGGAGCACGCGCCACCTGTCGCAGCGCCTGCCACAGCGAATGACGCTGGACCTCCGCCGCCCTCCCGCCCCCGGGGGAGCGCGACAGCATGTCGATGACCTGGGGCACGGCGAAGAGCCCGACCAGGGCGGGGATGATGTGGATGCCGCCGTCGAGGTGGGAGGTGAACGCGAAACGATGCACTCCCTGTACGCCGTCGTAACCGATCGAGGAGATCCACATGCCCATGCAGCCGGCGGCGAGCCCCTTGACGACGGAGCCCGAGGCGAGCGACGCGATGACCGTCACTCCGAGCACCGCCATCCAGAAGAGGTGCGAGGGCCCGAAACCGAGCGCCCACTGCGCCAGCACCGGCGTGAAGAAGATCAGCACGAGCACCCCGAGCACTCCGCCCACTCCCGAGGCGAGGAAGGCGAGCTGCAGGGCCTGCGCGGCGCGCCCCTGCTGCACCATGCGGTGCCCGTCGAAGGTGGTCGCGATGTTGGCCGGCGCCCCGGGAATCTTGAGCAGGATGGCGCTCACCGCACCGCCCGCAACGGTGGCGGTGTACACCGAGCCGAGCAGGATGAGTCCGCCGGCGGGCGTCATGTGGAAGGTGAAGGGGATGAGCAGGGCGACCGCCATGGTGGGGCTCAAGCCGGGTAGCGCCCCCATGATCAGGCCGCCCACCGTCCCCGCCACCAGGATCAGGAAGTGGAGGGGTTCGAACACGTTGCCCATGTAGGTCAGGAATTCGGGCAAGGAGCCTCCTCCGTCACGATGCGCGATCCGGGCGATGATAGATCAGGCCGGGGCTTGCCTTTTTCTCCCCGGTGCTGAACCCTTTGATTTCGGTGACGGCGCCGCCGTCCATACCCAGGAGATAGAGAATGGCGCTCGAGCTCAGCAGCAACTCCTTCGAAGACAGTGCGTTCCTGGAGCCCGTCCACATACTGTCCGAGAACTACGGCTTCGGTTGTGCCGGCGGCAACAAGTCGCCGCATCTGCGATGGTCGGGGGCGCCGGAAGGCACCAAGAGCTTCGCGGTGACCTGCTACGACCCCGACGCACCCACCGGCAGCGGCTTCTGGCACTGGGTGGTGGTCAACATCCCGGCCGACGTCAACGAGCTCGCGCTGGATGCGGGGAACCCCAAGTCCGGCCTGCTGCCGGCCGGGGCGCTCCAGACCCGCACCGACTTCGGGGCGCCGGGATACGGCGGCCCCTGCCCGCCGGAAGGCGACCACGCCCACCGCTACTTCTTCACGGTGTCCGCGGTCGGCGCCGAAGCCCTCCCGGTCGAGGCCGACACCTCGCCCGCGGTGGTCGGCTTCATGCTGCACTTCAACACCCTGGAGAAGGCCGCCCTCATGGGCCTCTTCAAGCACTGAGGTGGACGCCCGCGGCACGCAACGGGCTCTCCAGGGGTGATCTGGGAACCAATCGGAGAGAACAGGACATGAGCACCGGCAACGCAACCGAAATCCGCTTCGGGATCTGCACCGACCAGAACCTGAGCTTCGACACCCTGGCGGAGCGCTGGCGGCACTTCGAGGCGCTCGGATTCGACAGCGTCTGGGACTGCGATCACTTCAACCAGACCAGCAACGAGGCCGGCCCCTACTACGAGGGCTGGACCCTGCTCGCGGCGCTCGCCACCCAGACCGAGCGTATTCGGATCGGGGTGCTGGTGAGCTGCAACACCTTCCGCCATCCCGGCCTGCTCGCGCAGTGCGCGATGACCGTCGACCACGTGTCCCACGGCCGGCTCGAGCTCGGCATCGGCGCCGGCTACACCCACGGCGAGCACGGACGCTTCGGCATCGAGCTTCCGCCCCCGGGAGCCCGGGTGCGGCGCTTCCGCGAGGCGTTGCAGGTCGTCGACAGCCTGCTGCGCAACGAGACCACCACCTTCGACGGCCACTACTACCAGCTCGACGGCGCCTACGTGCGCCCCGCCCCCATCCAGAAGC
>CAYQVB010000006.1:0-32119 GCA_964420925.1 uncultured Ectothiorhodospiraceae bacterium
CGACGCCTGCGAGGACATGACGACGCCGGCGCGGCCGTTCTCGTTCAGGTAGCCGTAGAAGTAGGAGAGCCAGAGGTAGTTGGCGTTCGAGACCTTCTTCGCCTTGTTCACGCCGGGCAGGCCGAAGGGCAGGCGCTTGTCGCCCTTGACCTTCTCGGCGTCCACTTCGTCCACGTTGAAGGGCGGATTGGCCATCACGAAGTCGCACTTTCCGGCCAGCTCGTGCGGGTCCTTGTAGTAGGTGATGGCCTCGTTGCCGGCGCGGATCCTGCCTTCCAGTCCGTGCACGGCGAGGTTGATCTGGGCGAGCTTCGCGGTGGTCTCGTTCTTCTCGTGGCCGTAGAACGTGACCCGTTTCATCGTGTCCTCGCCCGCATCCTCGATGAAGTGGCTCGACTGCACGAACATCCCGCCCGAGCCGCAGGCGGGGTCGAGCACGACGCCGTGATCCGGCTCGATCACGTTCACGATGGTCTGGACGATCGAGGGCGGCGTGAAGAACTCTCCGTTGTCGTGCGCGCCCTGCTTGGAGAACTCGGCGAGGAAGTATTCGTAGATGCGACCGAACACGTCGCCCGAGGCGGTACGAAGCGCCTCGGAATCGAAAGTCCGCATCATCTCTTCCAGGACGTCGTCCTCGAAGCGCTCGTAGTCCTTCGGCAACTGGCCGGCGAGCGGCGGGAAGTGATCTTCCACAGCTTCCATGGCGGCGGTCACGGCCGCGCCTAGATTGCCGTCCTTTGGCATCTCTAGCAGCACGTCATAGCGTGCGGGTTCGGGCAGCATCAAGGCGCGGCGCCGGGTAAAATCGGCCTCGATCAAGGGACGGTCCGGCATCTTGCCCGCGGCCCTGTCCGCCTCGATCGCCGACTTTGCCGCGTAGTAGCGGTTCGTCGCATGCCGCAGGAAGATCAGGCCCAGAATGGGCATGAAGTACTCGTTCGACGCGAGGTTCGAGTTGGCCCGCAGGTTGTCCGCAACCTTCCAGAGGTCCGCCTCGAACTGTTCGATGCCGATCAGGTGGTCCGCTGTCATTCGCCATTCCTTCAAGCTCTACACACCGTCAATCTCAATCTGCGAAGAGCACATCCAGCGTCGCATTCTTGTTCCCTGACAAGATACACGCGAAATGCCGGGCTCTGGTAAGCGACACTTGGAGGAGCCGCCTGGTCTCCATGTGAGGCGGCTGGTTGTCTCTCCCCCGAAACGTCTGATGCTCATCTTCCACGAGCAGCACGGAATCGTACTCCCGCCCCTTGAGCTGATGCATCGTCATGACACTGATATGGGACGCTTCCCTGTGGCTGTCGATGATTTGGTCCTGGAGTATCGCTTCGTCCAGTGCGGTCTCGGCACCCTCGTAGTTGCCCTTTTGTCTCCAGAGCTCCGCCAGCCGCTCTTCGATCGCAGATCCTCGGCGCAGGAGGCGCAAGAACCGCGCGTGATCTGCCGTCCGCTTGGTTTCATCGGCGTCGTTGTGCTCAAGCGCTCGACGAACCGCACGCCAGTCCTCTGTCGGCGACCCCACGAAACCGACCGCGCCGACCGCCTCGAACGCGGTTGTCAGGGCCCGAATGCATTTCGTGTTCGGCACGTCGTCGTTGCGACACCTCTCCGCCCATCCCAACAGCCGATTCGATGTCTGGAGCGCCGTTTTCCTTTCCGAGGTCCGGAACACCGCGCCGATCCTCTCCAGAGCGCCGGCGAGCCGTTCGTTCTGCGGAACTGCCGGCGACGCCATGACGAACGCGACGACCCGCGCTGCCAGATAAATCTGATTCTGGTCGAACATCACGTCGTGTCGGACGGGTCGGTGCTTCTTGCTGCCGATGGCGAGCTCCTTCCCCAATGAGTCCGATATCTTGCGGACCATTCTCCGACTTCGCGCTGCCACAGCTAACGACAAGTCGCGATTCTCGGTCCTTTTGAACGTTTCCTTCCATGTCCGGATGAGGGCAAAACGCAACCCGACCGCGAATTGCCAGGATGGGCACCGCTTGAGTTCTATGTCGTCCGGTATGTCGGCGCGTACGGCCGGAGTGAGAAGGCTGCGCGCGTATCCAGCGATGCCCCTAGCCGGGCTTCGATTGTTCTCGTCGTGAAAGTCGAACGTCACCGCATCCATCTTGGCGGCGAACTCCTCCAAGCGCGTCGTGCTCACGCCCTTCCGCCAAGCGTAAATGCGCTGCTCAGCATCTCCGAGAGCGACGATCTCCGAGTCGTCAGCCAATGTGCGGATCAGTCGCCACTGCTCTTCGTCCGTGTCCTGGAACTCGTCCACGAGGATCAGTGGATAGGCGTGGCTGAAGCATCGCCGGACGACGCCGGATCGCTCCAGAAGGTCCGCTGCGCGGGGCGCGAATTGATCGTACGTCACACGTCCGTCCTCCACGAACAGACGCACTTCTTCCCGGTTCCAGTCCGCATCCTCCACGCCAGCGCGGAGGACTGCCGCATCGTGCGCGCCGATGACCGTGAGATTCCGCTGCGACGACAGCAGATAGCCGTGGGACCTGAGAATATCCCAGGCGAACGAGTGGTAGGTCTTGATCTCTATCTGACGTCCAATCTCGTTCGTGAGGATGCTTCCACCGCTCTCAAGAATTCGCCGAATCGCGGCGTTCGAGAAACTGAGAAAGAGCACCGACTGCTCCGGCCGCAAGCGTTCGAGAACCGTACGCCGGGCCTTCAACAGCGCGATCGTCGTCTTTCCGGACCCCGGCCCCCCGACGACGAGCATGTGGCCGCTGCCATCCAGAATCGCGCGCCGCTTTTCGCAGAGCTCGAACCGTTTCTCTGGGTTATCCATCTTCGGTCTCGGGGAGTCGACTGGAGCGTGGTCAAAGCAGATTCAACCCCTCCTCCGCTTCATTCGAGAGTTCGTTCGGCAACTCGCCGCTTATTTGTTCGAGCGCCGTGATGATTACTGGTGGCAGGTCTTCAGTTGAACAGAATTCGACAAGACTCCGAGCATAACCAGATCCCTTCCGACGCTTCAGGACCCTCGCACAAAGACTTCGCACGTCGTCATCGTCGGCGTCCGGATCGTATTCGAACCTCTCCGGTCTCCTTGCATCGTGCGGATAGTCGTCCCACTCCGATGCCTTCGCCAGATAGTCGTGGACGACGTCGATTGCCGTTTCGTCTGCAAGTAGATTCTCGATCTCGGTCTGTTCAAGTTCCCACGTCGCGTCGAACACATCGACGATCTCATCGGCAATCGCGTCATTCCTCTGCCGATCGTAGAAGGCGTACGTCCTGAGACCGATCGCCGAGAAGAACCGGCCGTAGCGCAGTAGCCCGCCGTCGCCTTCGCATTGCACGACCGTAACGCCGGACAAGTCGAGCGGCGTATACGTTCCCTCCTGACTAACTTCCTCCAGGACGGCCGAAGCGGTGTGGAGCACCTCGCCATCCGAGATCCCTTCGACGCAGAGCACGCCGTTTCCGAGCATCGCTTCAGCGAGTACCCGGCGAAGGTTGCCCTTGTAGGTTTTCGCCTTGATGTCGGCAACCTCGATGCGGCGCCCAGCAATGACCCCATCGATTCCACGTTCGAGCAGGACCACGTCCGCGGGATCGTATTGCTCGAGAACGAAAGGAGAATGCGTCGTCAGGATCGACTGGTCCATTTTCGTTCGCAGGAACTGCACGATGCGGCGTTGGGTGTGCGGAGGAATCGCGATCTCGGGTTCTTCCATGGCGAAAATCACGTTGCGCTTGAGCTCCGCAATGAACGTCAACAGCGAAAACACCATGGAATTGACGACCCCGGAACCCAGCCGCCAGTACGGTACGGGCGTATTCGAACGCTCCGACGAGCCAAACAGAGTGATGGATCGGCGCAGGCTTTCCCGCGTCAGCGCGGACGGATAGAGGCGAAACGCGCGCTCTTCGGTGGACAAGCCGACGAACCGACGGACCCGAGTGTCGATATCGTCGAGAATCTCTTTCAACTGCCTGATTTCGTCGATTGCCGGGTCGAGATCCTCCATCGACTCCAGCGTCTGCTCCCACATTGCGGACCGGTCGTCGTCCTTCAGCCTCAGAATGATGTCGAGCAAGGAGCCGCGTTCCAGGCTGAGCGCCCTGGCGCCAGTCCGCAGCGCGCGAAGGTAGATGAACCCGAACTGCCGCTTCGCCGTGCGTGACACCTTGGCACGGCGCGCCGCGTCATCCGGCGGGGGGCTTGCGAAGTAGGTCTCCGCCCTGAATTCATCCTCTTCGAGGTCGTAGACACCTTCGAACTTGATCCGCAGAGCGGGCACCACGTCGTCACCGTCAACGTCTTCGGGAGCGGCGGTCTCGTCCAACAGCTCGTTCGTCGCCGTGTTCCAGTATTCCCTGTGCGTGCGGAACCTCGTCAGCACAGCATCTGTGAGGTCGGTCAGCACGACCTCCAGATGAATTGGGATCGGGACACCGTCCTCATCCAGATAACGGCGTTCGAAGAAGTCGTGCTCGTCTATCGGCGAACGCCGCGAAAGACGATCGGGTCCGAGCAGGAGGTCCAACGCCTCGCACATCGTGGACTTCCCGACACTGTTCCCGCCGATCATCACCGTGTGTCCGGGGAAGGTGAGGGTGCCCGCGGCAACACTCCGAAAGTTAGTGAGCTTGAGGCGTCGTATCCGCATTCCATTGCTCCCTTCTCACGCCAGCGCCCCGACGACGGGGCCAAAGTACTCCCACTGCACGGCTTAGCGGCGAGAATCTGTGTGAACGAACGATGGCCGCAACACCGCACCAGCGACAAACCCCGGCTGGTACCCACTGCCTGACCTCACCTGCAACGGATTGCGGGCATGGTGGAGGGTCGCCGAAGTTTCAACGACACAGGCTGAAAACAGTGCAGTTGGGCAAGAAAGCTTGCACCACGAACGATGCGACGGGAAGGCGAAACTTGCGCCCGGCTGACTGCGCGTACTGTCGGCCCAGGAGCCTCGCCAACGAGGAAAGCGCCCATCTGTCAACGAATCGAAGTGCCGACCGGCCAGAGATGACATCTGTTGACCACTGGTGGACTGCGAGATTTATTTCATTTGGAATTGAATGCCGTCATTCCCGCGAAAGCGGGAATCCACCGACTTGACCAATCACGAATGCCGAGCACGATCGAGGTCGGAAAGGAGCGAAGGATCGAGGGGGTCGCAGGGGCGTCCGAGCAACTGCTCCGCTTCCGTCCACAGCTCGTTCAGGTTCTCGACGAGGGCGCTTCGACCGGTGCGGCTGCGAAGGACGTAGCGGCTCCCGGCCCAGTCGGAGACCGAGAGCCCGTAGTGGGCGAGGACGGCGTTCAGGATGCGGGCGCGCTGCTGGCGCTCGCGGCCCACGGTGTGGGCTTGGTGCCGCCCGGCGAACACCTCCGGGTTCGCGGCGCTCTCCGTCCAGTGCCCCCGGCCCGCGAGGATGCCGCACAGGCTGCACATGTCATGTGCGCGGGCAGCGCCGCCGGAAGTCGTCGGCGATCTCGTCGAAGGTGCAGAAGCGTACCCCGGGGTGGGAGCTCAGGTACTCGTAGACCCGCTCCAGCATGAGCAGGACCTGGGGGCGGCCCGACACGTCGGGGTGGATGGTCATGGTGAAGACCGCGTAGTCGTACTCGCGGTAGACCCAGTCGAACTGGTCGCGCCACAGCTCCTCGATGTCGCGGGGGTTGATGAAGCCGAAGCTGTTCGGAGCGGACTTGATGAACATCATCGGCGGCAGGTCGTCGAGATACCAGTTGCCGGGGATGTCGACGAGGTCCGTCTCCTCGCCCCGCACCAGCGGCTTCATCCACTCGCTGGCGTCCCGCGAGTAGTCGATCTTCGTCCAGGAGTCTCCCACCCGCACGTAGAAGGGGTGGAAGTCGTCGTTCATCAGGCTGTGGTCGTACTTGATGCCGCGCTCGAGCAGCAGCTCGTTGGTGACCGGGCTGAACTCCCACCACGGTGCGACGTAGCCGGTCGGCCGCCTCCCCGCGAGTCGTTCGACGAGGTCGATGCACTTGTCGAGCACCGCCGTCTCCTGCTCGCGGGTCATCGCGATCGGATTCTCGTGGGAGTAGCCGTGAATGCCGATCTCGTGGCCGGCGTCGGCGACCATGCGGCACTGATCGGGAAAGGTCTCGATGGAATGCCCGGGAATGAACCACGTGGTCCGGATTTCGAAGCGGCGAAAGAGCTCGACCAGCCGGGGAACGCCGACCTCGCCGGAGAAGAGGCCCCGGGAGATGTCGCAGGGCGAGTCCTCGCCGCCGTAGGAGCCGAGCCAGCCCGCCACCGCATCCACGTCCACCCCGAAGGCGCAGAAGATCTCCTTGCGGTCCCCGTAGCGGTGCACCGAGGACGATCCGCCGGCCGCACCGGGCGCCGTCCTGGGCGGCACCAGGGGCGGCGGGCGATAGCGGCCCGCGACCCCTGTCGCACTGGCGCTCATCGATCCCGCGGCGCCCGCCGGACCCGTGCCTCCGCTCACCGGCACCCCCTGCCGGCGCCGGTGCCACTGCGCCATGCGGCGGTACCGCGGGTCCATGGGCGGCAAGCGGCCAGGGCCTTCCGCGCTCACATGTTCGGTCATGAAAGGGCCTCCCGAGAATGCGGACCAAGTGTACGTGCCTCGGGAAGACGGGGGAATCGGGGCATGGGGCGCTCCCTGTGTCGCCCCGGGCGAGGCGCCAACGGGCATGCCCCGGTCAGGCGCTCGCCACCTCGAATGCCGCCAGGTTGCGGGTCTTGCGGCTGAACTCGACGGCGATGAGGTGGACCGGTTCTCCCCGACCGCGGTATTTGTCCGCGTAGCGCCGGTCCTCGAGCTGCGCCATTGCCGCTCCCTCCGGCATCGACTCGACCACTTTGAACTCCAGCAGATACACGTGGCGGTTGAAGCGCACCGCCATGTCCACCCGGCCGTGGCTGCTGGCGTCCTCGACCACGACGTCGAGCCCCGCCGCTGCGAAGTAGGAGTAGAAGACACTCGCGTAGTAGCCCTCATAGCGGGCAAGCTCGTTGCGGCGGTGCCAGTCGTGAGGGATGGCGGAGAAGAAGGCCCGGAACAGCTCCTCCAGCCCCGCAAAGTCGTTGGCCGCCAGTAGCTCGCGAAGCCGCACGCCCTGGGTGAGCTGGCGTGAGGGGTCCGGCGCCATGGCCCGCAACAGGCTCCGGTTCAGGCTCTGGCGTACTTCCCGGTTCGGATAGCCCAGCCGATAGAACGCGTCCCCGCCCGCATGCCCTTCCTCGTGTATCGTTAGATAGCCTGTCTGGAACAGCAGTGCTTCTGTCGCGATGTCGTCCACGTCGAAGGTGGACAACAGGTCTTCGTTGCCGGCCATCCCGTCCAGGGCCGGGGAAGCGACCGCACGCCGGGAAAGCGTCTCGATGAGAAACGACGGGGAGCCGGTCTCAAACCAGTACGCGCCGAACTTGCGGCGGTCGAAGAGCAAAAGGATGTCGAAGGGGTTGTACACCTTCTCCTCGCCCAGCCAGTTGTAGCCGTTGTACCACTCGCGGACACCGTCCCGGTCGAGGCCCGCCAGCTCCGGTGCGAACACCGTGTCCAGATCCAGGTCGGTGTACCCGCAGATGGACGAGTAGCGCGGGTCCAGGGTGATGTCCTGGAGGTTGTTGAGGCCGGAGAACAGGCTCACCTTGGAGAACTTGCTCACCCCGGTGAGAAAGGTGAAACGGACGTGCGCGTCGCAGTCCTTGATGATCGCGTACAGGCCGCGCAGGAACTCGCGGTTGGCCCGAGCCGTCTCCGGCACGTCCAGCGCGTCGAGGATCGGCTTGTCGTACTCGTCCACCAGGATCACCGCGCGCTGCCCGGTGCGCCGGTGCAGCGTTCGTATCAGATGGCGCAGGCGCGTCGGCGCAGTGTCGTAACGGCCCGTTACCGACGCCTCTTCTTCGATAGCGTCAAGTTGGGCCATCGCGTCTTGGTGAATGTAGCCCGGCTCATTGAAGTTGCCGCCGCCGAAGCTCAAGCGCACCACGGGATGGCGCAGCGACCAGTCCCATTGGCCGTGGATGTCCAGGCCCCTGAACAGCGGCTCGTTGCCCTCGAAGAGCTCCTTGCAGGTGTCGAGGAACAGACTCTTGCCGAAACGCCGCGGGCGCGACAGGAAGTAGTGCTTGCCCTCCTCCGCCAGCCGCCGGATGTAGGACGTCTTGTCTACGTAGTAGCAGCCCGCCTCGCGAATCTCGCGGAAGGTCTGAATGCCGATGGGCAGCTTGCGTCTCGCCATGACCGCACCATAGCCCGACCCCGAGCCGTGTCAAATCAGTGACGGCCTGAGCACAGGAAGTGACTTGAGGTGACTGTCGCAGTGTAAAGGCCCCTTCGAAGGCGGTGCTCCGGCTTGGCACCGCCGGCTGCCGGTGCTTTCAACGCCAGGAACGCTGTCCCGCTCCGGCTCCTCGACCGACGCGGTCGCGCTCGTTACCTAGTCCATACCTCCCGCCACGCCGCGAACTCGGAGGGCCGTATCCGGTATCGCGCGAAGTTGCCCTCGTGCAAGCCCAGGAGCTCTCTCTCAGCGATCTCGCGAAAGCGCTCACCTTCGTGCCCATCGACATGCTTCCGTGTCCAGGTGCTGACGTGGTCGGTTGCCTGCTTCATGTCCATGCACTCCCGAACGACCGCGCCGACGACCTCGCGCAGCGCCTCCCGGTGCCGCATCCGGAAGGGATCGGGCTCGCCCAGCGACTGCCTCACCGCGGCATGGCGAGCGGCCGAGCGCTTGTAGGCCGACAGGAACACGTCTCGCAGCAGCTCAATACGGTTGAGCTCATACACACCGAGCATGGCTTCCGTGTAAAGGTCCCGCGACACGTCCTCGAAGGACAGAGGCGACAGGTTTCCCTTGATTAAAGGAATGTTTGCGGACAGTCTCGATACCCGCTTGTTGACGTCATCGAAAGGTTGCAGATAAGGGAGCTGCACCATGACAAAGAACGCCTGTTCGAAGGGATCGGCAATCGCTGACGCGATGGCGAGTATCCGATCGAAGCATTCCTCGATGAGCTGCGGAACCTCCAAGGGATAGAAGACCGATCCCGCGATGCCCACTGGCATGCGCCGGAGCCGTCCCGCCGCTTCCGGGTCACCAAGCAGGTTGTTTGCCAGCAACGCGTGCAGGTTGAGAATAGTATAGCGGTTGAATCCGATATCCTCTGCGGAATCGACCAGAAACTCGATCGCGTCCTTGTGGTTGAGGATCATCTGCGCTTCGAGCCGCGCTTTTCCTTCCGCCTCTTCTCCGACATCGAGCAAACGCCTAGTGTCCAGCAACGAATAGGTATTCCCCTCCAGACGGCTCGAGTTCCACGATAATTCGATCAGCAACCGGTTCAGGATCTGCCGGGCGTAGGTGCCGGCGGGCTGTTCGCCGATTTGCGGCCCGCCGACCTCGTGCAGGAGAGCTCGCTCCGCCTGAGTGAGATAGAAAGACTCATTGGGATGGTAGGAATCCGGGAAACTCCGGTCGTAGCCGACCGGCTCGCGCACTTCGGGCGGGCGTCGGACAATCTCCCGAATCTCCACTCCTTCCGTCGAAAACGGCAGCATTTCAACCCGAAAACTCCATGTGACGGGTGCTGCATCGACACGATGCGTAATGGAGGTCTCACGGGGCACCCGGTAGCGTGTCCGCCGGCCCGAGCCCTCTTTGAGCAAGACTCCACCGTCTACAAGAAACTTGACACGATGTTGCAGAGTTCGGCGCGGCGGCGGGAACTCCAAGGCATCGTGGATCTGCCGTGTGGTCATGCCCTCCGGCCGCTGCCGCACAGCCTCCAGAATCGCGTGCAAGTGCGCATCTTCAAAGTGTCTCGCCACCGCCTGTCTCCGTCGAGGTGACTACGCGCAACTATACACCTATATGCGCAACATTAGTCTTTTATGCGCAATCACCATGAGTCAGTCCCAACAAAGTTGCGCGGTGCGACAAGAGAAGCGGAAAAGACAGCCCGGCGGGGCGGCGACCCTCTCGGCGTGCTCTCAGCGGATCTCGACCTCGATCCAGCTCTCGAAGCAATGATTCCCGGCCAGCGACTGCACGCCGACGGTGGCGCGAGCCCCGATGCCGCGCTCAGGCCCCAGCACGTCCACCAGCCGGTCCGCCATCGCGGTGGAGACCAGGTGCACGTCGGTGAAGTCCGGCGCGCAAGCGACGAAGTTGAGCGACTTGATCAGGCTCACGACCCGTTCCAGACACCCAAGCGCCTGCTTCATTCCGGCGAGCGCGTTCATTGCGGTCAACTCGGCCGCCTCGATCCCCTGCTCGATGGACACCGTCTCCCCGAGGCGCCCCGGGTGCAGGGGCACGCCGTTGCGGACCGGCACGTGGCCCGAGAGGTGCAGCACCGAACCCGTGATGTGGAAGGGCTTCATGGTGCCGTAGACGGCGCCGTAGTAGCTCTCCCCCGCGGCGGCGGGCAGCGTGAGTCCAAGCGCCTCGAGACGCGTTTCGATCGAGTCGTTCATGCTCTGCATCCTCACATACGGATACGCTCACGATACCGAATCAGCGACCGGAGGCGATGATGGCGAACGCGCACCAGCGGTTGATGCCGATCCCCATGGAGAAGGGGCGCCGGGCCACGGCGGGGGGCAACGCCGCGGTCGGCTACGAACGTCTCCCGGCTGCTATGATTGCATGGACAAGACGGCATCCGGTGGCGCAGGCAGTGACGCTCATGGGTCGACGGGCGCAAGGGGACGAGCGCGGTCCACACCGGCGTGTGGCGGGCTTGCGTCGCCTCGAAGGCGCTCTCCGGGCAATGGCGTATCGACCCGGCGCGCGCGAGAGACGTGTTTCAATGATCGATTGGGCGATTCGACGTTGGCGGCACGTTGCTGCTGCGGCCCGGTAGGTGACGGCGTGGCCTCGAGTCGACTGACCGGCTTCACCTCCGCGTTCGACGACATGCTCGAACGCAGCCGCCGCGAGATGGACGCGCTCTCGGGGGGTTCCCGGGTCGACCGGCCGCAGCGCGCGCGCGAAGTTTCGCGCCCCGGCGTGCCGGTCGGAGAGAAGACACGAGCGCCGACTCCGGTCCGGAGCGCGGCCGAGCGCGCCCTGGACGAGAAGCTCGGCCCGGGATGGCGACACGAGGTGGTGGAGCGGATTCGGGAGGGCGGCGAGATGGTGGTGCGCTGCCGAATTCACGCCCCGGAGCGCGGCATCACCCGCACCGTGTACGGCTCCGCTTCCTCGTCCGGCCCGACACCTCGATTGGGTGGTACTGCGGGTGGCATCTCCTTCCGCCTCGGTGGCGGGAGCTCGCCGGCCGGGCCGGGAGCGATGGAGGCCGAGCGCGACGCCGAGCGCCGCGCCGTGGACTCCGCGCTTGCCGCGTGCGCCCGTCTGCTCTAGGAACGGACCTGAGAACGTCCCCCGGATCCGCATGCGGTCGAGAATGCATCCTTCATTCGAAAGCAGAATCGGCGAAGCGCTCGATATCGTCCGGCAAGGAGCACGGCTTGCCCTGTCGTTCCGCGCCGGACCCGACCGACTCTCGAAGTCGTGGAATCAGGAGGGCCTCCATGAATGACGATCTGAAAGCCGCCCTCGAGACGCTCTTCGCGGCGGATTCGGAAATCTACGCGGGCCGGGGATTCAAGCGCCGAGTCGGCTACGGCGCCCGCCCTGCCCTCATCAACATCGACCTCGCCAACGCCTGGACCCGGCCCGACCATGCCTTCTCCTGCGACGGCATGGACACCATCATCCCCGCGGTGCAGGAGCTCCTGAAGGCGGCGCGCGCCAAGCGGATTCCCATCGTGTACACGACCACCGCTTTCAACGTCGTGGCCGGTCCGCACTCCGACGCCGGGCTCTGGCACCTCAAGATCCCGACCGAGGCGCTCGAAGCGGGGAGTGACGCGGTCGCCATCGACGAGCGCGTGGCGCCGCTCCCCGACGAGCAGGTGATCGTCAAGAAACGGGCGAGCGCCTTCCACGGAACGTACCTCGCGGGCTTCCTGCGCGCCGCCAACGTGGACACGGTGCTGCTCACCGGGGTGACCTGCTCGGCCTGCGTGCGCAACACCTGCGAGGACGCGATCGCGGAGGGCTTCCGCCCGATCGTGGTGCGCGAGGGCGTGGGCGACCGGGGGCCGGGGCTGGTGGAGTGGAATCTCTTCGACATGGACGCGAAGTTCGGCGACGTCGAGCCGCTGGCCAACGTGCTCTCGTACCTGGGCGACCTGCTGCTCGAGAACCGGAGTCCCACGGACCCATGAACCGGGTCGGCGTCGACGTCGGGGGCACCAACACCGACCTCGTGCTGGAGTCGGCGCGCGGGGTGCACGTGCACAAGGTGCCGAGCACGCCGCAGGACCAGTCCGAAGGGGTGCTCAGGGGACTGCAGGAGCTGTGCGAAATGGCCGGGGTCTCGCCCCGCGACATCGATCTCATCGTCCACGGCACCACGGTGGCCACCAACATCACCATCGAGCACAACGGCGCCGAAGTGGGCATGCTCACCACCCGGAACTTCCGCGACATCCTCCACATCGGCCGCCACAAGCGCCCCTACAACTTCTCGCTCCACTTCGAAGTGCCGTGGCAGAACCGGCCGCTGGTCAAGCGCCGCAACCGGATTCCGATCACCGAGCGGATCCTCCCCCCCGACGGGCGCATCGAGACTCCGCTCGCCGAGGACGAAGTGCGCGACGCCATCGCGGTGTTCAAGCGGCGCGGCGTCGAGTCGGTGGTGATCGGCTTCCTGTTCTCGTTCATCAACGACACCCACGAGCGCCAGGCGCGGGCGATCGTCGAACGCGAAATGCCCGGCGTCTACGTGTGCTGCTCGTGCGAGGTCGCCAACGTGATCCGCGAGTTCGAGCGCTTCTCGACCGCGGCGATGAACGCCTTCATCGGCCCGAAGACCACCGTGTACCTCCACCGGCTCCAGAAGAAGCTCGCCGACAACGGCTTCGGCGCGGCGCTTCGCCTCATCCAGTCGAACGGCGGCATCTCCACCATCGAGGCCTGCTCGAAGCGGGCGGTCAGCATCCTGATGTCGGGCCCGGCGGGCGGCGTCATCGGAGGGCGCTCCGAGGGCATGCTCTGCGGCAGCGACAACCTCATCACCGTGGACATCGGCGGCACCTCCGCCGACATCAGCACCATTCCCGACGGGCGCATCAAGATCATGAACCCGCGGGACTCCTACGTGAGCGGGCATCCGATCCTGGTCCCGATGATCGACCTGGTCACCATCGGCGCGGGCGGCGGATCGATCGCCCACATCGACTCCGCGGGCGGCTTCCACGTCGGTCCCCGTTCCGCCGGCGCCGACCCCGGACCCGCCTGCTACGGCAAGGGCGGCGAGGAGCCGACGGTGACCGACGCCCAGGTCGCGCTCGGGCGCCTCGACGCGGACAAGCTGCTTGGCGGCGACCTGCCGATCGATCCGTCGCTCGCCGAGCGTGCGGTCGAGGAGAAGATCGCGAAGCCGCTCGGGCTCTCGCGGCGGGAAGCGGCGCTGGGAATCATCCGGGTCATCAACTCCAACATGGCGCTCGCCATCCGCTCCAACTCCGTCGCCCGGGGCGTCGACCCCCGCGAGTTCTCGCTGGTGCCCTTCGGAGGCGCCGGCCCGCTGCACGGGGTCGCGCTCGCGGAAGCGGTGTCGGCGCGGGACGTCATCGTTCCGGTGGCGCCCGGGATCACCGCGGCGATGGGCCTGCTCGAGACCGACATGCAGTACGAGCACGCCCGGTCCCTCATCATGTCGCTCACCCGCGCGGACGCGGGTGGCGCACGACGCATCGACGTGCTGACCGCGGAGCTGGTCGCGGAGTGCCGCCGCGATCTGGAGAACGACGGCGTTCCCCCCGAGCGGCAGCGCTACCAGCGCATCGCGGAGTGCCGCTACCACGGCCAGGGCTTCGAGCTGCGCGCGGAGATCCCCGCGGGCGAGGTCGGCACGGCGGCGGTGCGCGAGATCGTCGCGAGCTTCCACGCCCAGCACCGCCTGGACTACGGGTACGCCTTCGACGACGGAGAGGTCGAGCTCATTACGGTCCGGGTCATCGGCACCGAAGAGGTGACCCCGCTCGAGGTGGCGAAGCTCGAAGCGGCGAACGGACTCGGGATCGACGAGGCGTACCTGTACTCGCGCGAGACCACCTTCGACGACGGCGAGAGCGTCTCCACCCCGCGCTACGACCGGTTGAAGCTCAAGGCCGGTCACCGGGTGCCGGGGCCCGCGCTCCTCATCCAGCACAACTCCACGATTCTCGTCCCGCCCCGTTACCAGTGCGAGGTGGGCGCGCACGGGAATCTCCTCATTCGGCGCGGCGCCTGAGCCGCCGGGAGAGTCCGCCATGGCGAGGCAGGAAATCGACCCCATCACCCTGCAAGTGATCAGCGGGGCGCTCGACACCATCGCGGAGGAGATGGGACACATCCTCTACCGGATGTCCTTCTCCTCGATCATCCGCGAGTCCCAGGACCTGGGCGCGGGACTCTTCGACACCGATTTCAACACCCTGTGCGAGTCGGAGTCGACACCGCTGCATATCGGCTCGCTGCCGGGGTACCTCGAAGGGATCCGGGACAGCCTCCAGGGCGGAGTCTGGCACGAGGGCGACGTGGTCATCCACAACCACCCCTACTACGGGTCCAGCCATTCCCCCGACATCGCGATCGTGATCCCCGCGTTCCACAAGGGCGAGCTCGTCGCCTATTCGGCCAACACCGCGCACCACCTCGACATCGGGGCGGCGACCCCGGGCCTCATCATCGACATCCCCGACGTGTATGCGGAGGGCATGCTCTTCGCGGGCACCAAGCTCTACGAGCGGGGCGTGCGCAACGAGGCGCTGTGGGAGTACATCGGACGGAACAGCCGGGCCGCGCGCCAGCTCCAGGACGACCTCGACGCCCAGATCGCTTCGGCCCGCCTCGGGGTGCGGCGCTTCGGCGAGCTGCTGGAGCGCTACGGGAAGGAGACGGTGCTCTCCGCCACCCACCAGCTCATGGACTACACCGAACGCGTGCTGCGCCAGCGCATCGCCGCCATCCCGGACGGCGAGTATCGTGCCGAGGGGTGGCTGGACGACGACGGCCGCAACCGCGATGTGCGCCTGCCCATCAAGGTCTGCGTGCGGGTGAAGGGCGACGGGATCGAGATCGATCTCACCGGCTCCGCCGACCAGGTCGAGACCGGTTTCAACGTGCCCTTCGAGGGCTCGACCAAGGTTGCCTGCTTCTGCGCCATCCGCTCCCTGCTGCTCGATGCGGAGACGAGCGAGATCAAGGTGCCGTCCAACCAGGGCTCGTTCCGCCCCATCGAGGTCATCGCGCCCAAGGGCTCGATCTTCAACCCGAAGTTTCCGGCCGCGGCGGAGGCGCGCTTCTCCCAGATCAATCGCGTCATCGACCTCATCTACAAGGCGCTCGCGCCGGTACTGCCCAACGACATCATCGCCGGCAGCTCCGCGACGCTCTCCTTCGCCGCCTACTCCGGCGTCAAGCCGAACGGCGAGTACTGGGTATTCCTGGAAGTGAACGAGGGCTCCTACGGGGGGAGGCCCGCCTCGGACGGCCCCGACAGCATCGACAACCTGATGGCCAACACCCGGAACAACCCGCTCGAAGACCTCGCCATCCACCTGCCCATGATCTGCGACCGCTACGAGCTGCGCGACGACGTGATGCCGGGAGCGGGCCGCCATCGGGGCGGCATCGGGGTGGTCAAGAAGCAGCGGGTGCTGACCAGCGGCTTCATCACCCACGAGTGCGACCGCCACACCGACGTGCCCTGGGGGATCTTCGGCGGCACGCCCGGGCAGTGCGGCGCCCTCCAGATCTACAACGCCGCCCGGCCCGACGACATCCGGGACATGCCGGCCAAGTTCGCCGGCCTTCGGGTCTCCGAAGGCGACGTGATGGCCTTCTACGGCCCCTGCGGCGGCGGCTACGGCGACCCGTTGGAGCGCCCGCCCGAGCAAGTGCTCGAGGATGTGCTCGACGACTTCTGCACGGCGGAACACGCCCGGCAGGCCTACGGGGTGGTCGTGGATCTCGATACCGAAAGCGTCGACCTGCGGGCCACCGAGGCGCTGCGCTCGCGGATGCGGGCCGATCCGCGGCGTGGGGAACGCGAGGATTCGATCTCCACGACGATAGACCGGCGTGGCGACGGCGCACGGCCGGGGCCGCGAGCGGCGCTGACGGCAAGTGCCGCGGACCCTGCGCGCGCCACCGGCCCGGGAGAGGGCCGGCCGGCCGCAGCGCGCGATTCCACCGCGCGGCGACTGACCCCGCCCCCGGCCGCCTCTCCCGCCGGCGCGCCCTCCATCGAAGATCTGGTGGCGCGGCTCAATGCGCGTCTCGGCGATGACTGGAGCTTCGACGTGCTGCGCCATCAGCGAAACGGCGGCGGGATCGAGGTGGTGGCCCAACTCGGGGCCAACGGCACCCGGGTGCAGCGCACCGGTGCGTCGAACGGCAACGGGCGCCTCCCCCTGGGGGCGCAGCTCGAGATCGCATCCGAGGCGGCGTTCCGATCCTGCGCGGCGGAGATGCTGGGGGAGGCGGGCCGGATCTCGGACGCACATTGATGTTCGTCATATCGCGCACTACGATGCTTCCATGCGCACCACACTGACCATCGACGACGACGTCGCTACCGCCCTGAAAGCGCTCGCACGCAACAGCGGCAAGACGTTCAAGGCCGTGGTCAACGAGGTGATGCGCAGGGGTTTGATGACCGGAGAGAAGCCGGTGCCGGCTCGAGAGCCGTTCAGAGTCGAGTCGGTCCGACGTGGGTTCCTGCCCGGAATCGATCCCTTGAAGCTCAATCAGCTCGTGGACGAGCTGGAAGTGGACGAGTTCCTGGGGCGCCCCCACGGTCGCGGCAACGAGCCTTCGTGATTCTTCCCGACATCAATCTCCTCGTATACGCCTACAACGAAGACGCGCCGTTCCACACCTCCGCCAAAGCATGGTGGGAACGATGCCTGTCCGAGACGGAGCCCGTGGGACTCGCCTGGGCGGTGATCTTGGGCTTCGTGAGACTCATGTCCAATCGGCGCGTCCTCGCCAGGCCCATGTCGGCTCCAGAGGCCGCGGAGCAATGCCGGTTGTGGCTCCTGCAACCGAATGTGCGCATCGTGCTGCCGGGACCGACGCATATGGACGTTCTGAGCAGCCTCCTTGCTGGTCCCATGGGTCCCAACCTGGTCACGGATGCACACCTTGCGGCGCTCGCCATCGAACATCAGGCGGAGCTGCACTCGAACGACGGCGATTTCGCTCGTTTCTCCGGCTTGACGTGGCGCAATCCAATCGCGTGACACATTGCGCGGCGGAACGATTGCGAAGAGGTATCTCCGCGAACGGTCCGGCATCGTGGTGGCGCCGATCCCTCAGGCCCTGGCGCGCGGAATGTCGGGGCTGGCCGGGTCGACGGTGAGCTTCCTGCGACTCGGGTCGACCACCAGGTCCATGTCCTCCATGGGTACGGCCCCCAGCAGCACCCGGTCGCCGAACACGAGTGCCCCGACGAAGCAAAAGCGGTTTCCGTAGGCGACCCTGATCGGCCCGACGTAGGGCACGCGCAGGCTCCTGCCGTCCGCCACCAACACGTCCCGCATCGACTCCGTCTCCAGATCGAGGCGGCTTGCGACCTTCTCGGGTATGCACAGCATGAGCGCCCCGGTGTCGGCCATCGCGTTCACGCCAAGAGGCGTCAGATCCTGCCGCCTCGGGTTGCTCAGCTCTATCTGGGCGAAGACGTGTCCCATCGCGTATCCCTCGCATTGTGTTGCCGGTTCCTGAGCCGGATACTGCCATCGTCCACTCGGTTCCGGTAGTCGGCATTCGGCGCGGGAGGCATCAGCTTCCGTCCCCGCCCGACAGGGACTCAAAGCACATCGGCATGAGCGACGAAATCCACGCGATGAGCCTCACTGCCCTCGCGGATGCGCTCGCCGCGCGGGAGCTTTCCGCGCTCGAGGTGATGGAAGCCGCCGTTGCACGGGCGGAAGCCCTTCAGCCGGTGCTCAACTGCTTCATCTCGCTCGAAGCCGAGCGCGCGCTCGACGAGGCCGCCGCCGCGGATGCCGCGCTCGCGCGCGGAGATGCGCCAAGGCCGCTGCACGGGGTGCCGATCGCGCACAAGGACATTTTCTTCCGCGCCGGGCGGGTCTCGACCTGCGGCTCCCGGATTCTCCGCGACTTCGTGCCGGACCATGACAGCACCGCCCTCGCCCGACTCCGGGAGGCCGGTGCCATCACGCTCGGTGGGCTCAACATGGCGGAGTTCGCCACCGGTCCGACCGGCCACAACGAGCACTGGGGCGACTGCCGAAACCCGTGGAACCCGGACCACATCTCCGGAGGCTCGTCGAGCGGCTCCGGGGCGGCAGTAGGAGGCAGGATTGCATTCGGTGCACTGGGCTCCGACACCGGAGGCTCGGTGCGTTTGCCCGCGGCCTGCTGCGGCATCGTGGGGCTCAAGCCGAGCGAGGGCCTGATCAGCCGGCACGGCATCATGGAGCTCTCCGGCACCATGGACACGGTGGGGCCACTCTGCCGCACGGTGCGGGACGTGGCGCGGATGACGCAGGTGATGGCCGGGCACGATCCACGCGACAAGGCCAGCGTCCGCCGCCCGGCCCTGGACTACGAGGCCGGGCTCGGGAAAGCGCTCGACGGAATCCGGATCGGAGTGCCGCGGGACTGGTTCTACGACCTCGCCACGGACGAGGTGCGCACGCTCATGGAAGACAGCCTCGAGGTGCTCCGGGAGGCAGGAGCCCGCACGGTCGAGTTGACGCTTCCCGACATGCAGCGGCTCACCGACTTGGCCAACGTGATCTTCCCCTGCGAAGCCGCGGCGATCCACGAGCCCTGGCTCACCGCGCGCCCGCATGACTACCAGGCGCAGGTGCGCAAGCGCTACGAGCCCGGCCTCCACCTGCCGGCGACCCGCTACGTCAAGGCCCTGCGTGCGCGCGCCGGTGCGCTACGCGAGTTCACGGATGCGGCGTTCGCCAGTGCCGACGTCCTGCACACCCCCGCTCTGCCCTTCCCCGTCCCCACCCGGGCGGAAACGGATGTTGCGGCGGGCGATGCGATGGCGAACACCATTGCCGGCATAAGCTGGTGCACGCGCCCCGCGAACTACCTGGGGGTTCCCGCCTTGGTGATCCCCTGCGGCTTCACCGGGAACGGCCTGCCCGCCGCCTTCCAGCTCATGGGCTCCCTCTTCGCCGAGGAGATGCTCTTTCGCATCGGCGACGCGTACCAGCGTGAAACCGACTGGCACACGCGCGTACCCCCGACTCCGGGGGATCCGAACGCGGGCTGAGAGCGATTCCTCAGGCGCCGACTGTGACGATGATCCCCTCCGGTGCGGGCTCCATGGGGACATGCCCGGGCTGCTGCCGCACGCGGCCCAGCCAGTCGCCGACGCGCGGATAGTCCGAGAGATCGAAGCCTCCTTCGTCCGCAACGTGGGTATAGGCGTACGCGGATGTCGCGCTGGTCTGCGACACTTGAGCGCCCGGGCTCGGCTGCGACTACGTGGAATCTTCACCAGGCGGCCGGACCGCACGGCAGAACCACTTGGAACCCCACGGGAACACCACTATGAACGCGAGAGAAAAGCGCGCCGCGCTGGCCGGCGCGATCCGGGAAGGGCGCTTCGTCGTCGCCCCCGGTGTCTACGACATGATCTCCGCCCGCCTCGCCGACCGCATGGGATTCGAGGCGCTCTACATGACGGGCTACGGCGTCGCCGCCTCCCTGCTCGGTCTGCCGGACGCCGGTCTCGCCACCTACGCAGACCTCGAGAACCGGGTCCGCACCATTGCGAACGGCACATGCACGCCGCTCATCTGCGACGCGGACACCGGATTCGGCGGACTGCTCAACGTCCGGCACACGGTGCGGGGCTACGAAGACGCGGGCTGCGCCGCGATCCAGCTCGAGGATCAGGAGATTCCGAAGAAGTGCGGGCATACCCCGGGACGGCGTGTCGTGCCGGTTCGGGACATGGTCGAGAGAGTGCAGGTGGCGGTCGAAGCCCGCAGCGATCCGAACTTCCTCGTCGTTGCGAGGACGGACGCGCGCACGGAGCTGGGCCTTCAAGCCGCCATCGAGCGCGGCCGGGCCTACTCGGACGCCGGAGCCGACGTCATCTTCATCGAGGCGCCGGAGAGCGAGGAAGAGATGGCACGTATCGGGGAAGCCATCGACAAGCCGCTGCTCGCCAACATGGTCGAGGGCGGAAAGACGCCGATTCTGCCCGCGAGGAGGCTCGAATCCCTCGGCTTCGCCGTCGCCATCCATCCCACGATCGGGATGCTGCCCGCCGCCGGCGCCATGCAGCGGGCGATGAAGGGGCTCCTGAGCGACGGCTCGACCGCCGACACGGGAGTCCCGGCCATGTCGCTCTCCGAGATGCACGCGCTCATGGGCTTCGAGGAGGTCTGGGCCTTCGAGCGCCGGTGGGCACGAGAGACCGGCGACGAAGCGGATTCCGCGTCATGTTCATGATCGCCACGCCCGCGATCACGAGCGCGCCGCCCGCAAAGCGAACGAGGGTCATGGGTTCGCCCAGGAAGAGGACGCCTCCGAGCACCGTGGTGACCGGAACCAGCAACAGGTAGGGAATCACCCGCGTCACGTCGTGGCGCCCGAGCAGGTCGTACCACATCGCGTAGCCGAAGGAAGTCATCACCAGGGCGAGGTACGCCACCGCCCACCACACCACCGGCGGGGCGCTCACGATCGCCCCCCACTGACCTCGCTCGAAAATCAGCGAAGACACCAGGAGCTGGGGCCCCGCCATGGCGGCCACGCAGGCGATCATCGTCAGCCCACCGATCTGCCCGATGCGCTTTACCATGATCTGACCGACGGCGAAGGCCAGCGAGCCCCCCGCCACCAGGAGGATCGGCAGCAGGTTGCCACGCTGATCCGGCGACCCCGAGATCACGGCGATGCCGGCGAACGCGATCACCATCCCGGCAAAGCCTCGCCAGCCGAGAGGGTCCTTGAAGACCAGCCATGCCAGCAGCGCCGCAAAGGGCACTTCGAGCTGCACCACGAGAATCATGATCGAAGCGTCGAGGCCGGCGAGGCCGGAGAAGGTGAGGCTGTACTGGATGGCGGCCCCCACCAGCGAGGCGTAGAAAATCTTTCCCATCAGGTGCCAGGGCGGACGCACGAACCACAACAGCACCACCGCGGCCACCGAGAATCGGATCGACATCAGGAGAATGGGCGGAAAGTGGTCGATCGCGGCCTTGGCGAAGACCACTCCGGTGCCGAAGATGACGGCGACCCCCAGCGCCATCAGGACATCCAGCGACTTCACGGAGAATCGCGCTGCGCGCGCCGGCGCTGACCGTGGTTCGCGAATGGCTGCACGACTGAACCCCACGCGGGGTCGGCTAAGCGCCCGCGACGCGGCATTCTATCCCGGCGCACGCGGGCGCCGGGAAGCGGATCCCGCGCCGGAAGGTGCATGAGTCTCCGGGAGTTCGTAGCGGCGGAACTCCGGAACTTCGGGCCGGCGATGTTCCCGGGGGCGTGGGGGTCGAGCGGGACTGGGATAGACTTCGCCCCGGCCCCACGACCCGGTCCGCGGCCGAGCGGCCCGGGATCCGGAAGTTGCCGGCCGCCGACACCGTCCACATGCCCGAATCGCCATGAGTCCGACAGCGCTGCAGGTGCACCGCGACGCCCTGATCGTCGACGGACTGGTGTTCATGGGCGACGGAAGCACGGAAACACTGGAGGCAGGCAGCGAGGCCGAGCTCAGGGGCTTTCCGGGGGAAAACCTGCTGCGCGCGCTCGACCTCGCCTGGGCGCCTCCGTAGCCGGCCGCCGGGACCTTGGGAGCCGGCAACGCCGTCGCCTTCGCTTCGGCGATCACATTCGCGACCAGCATCACGCTGGTGGCGCTCATCTACGAGGCGGGCGCCAACGTGCACGCGGTCAACCTGGCGCGGGCGCTCGCCTTCGCGGGCGTGGTGGCGTTTATCCTGGCGCTCCGCCGCGTCTCGCCCGCCCTGCCCCCGCGCGCGACGATGCAGTGCACGCTGGTGGGGCTGCTCTTCTGCGGCGAGCTCTACGGGCTGGTGGCCTCCATCCAGTACATACCGGTGGGTCTCGCGGTGCTCATCATGTACACCTACCCGCTGCTGGTCGCGGTCGCCGGTTGGCTGAGCGGCGCCGAGTCCTTCACCGTGGATCGTCTGCTCGCGATTCTCGCCGCCTTCGCGGGCCTCGTTCTCGCGCTCCACGCCCCGGGAGACCAGATAGACTGGCGCGGTGTGGCGTGGGCCGCTTTCACCGCGGGGAGCTTTGCGGCCGTGCTCATCGTGAGCGGACGCACGATGCGCGGAATCGACCGCTGGGTCATGATGCTCTACCTCACCGGCACCACGGCGGTGGTGGTGGGAGCGGCGTCGCTCACGCTGGTGGACCTCGAGTGGCCTCGGAGCGGCGAAGGCTGGATGGCGCTCGCCGCTTCGACGGGGTTCTACGTGCTCGCGACCATCCTGCTCTTCACCGCGGTGAAGATGATCGGCGCGCTGCGCACGGCGATCATCGACAACAGCGCACCGGTGTGGGCCATCCTCCTTGCCACGCTGCTCCTCGGCGAGCGTCTCAGCCCGGTGCAGCTCTTCGGTGGCGGGCTGGTAATCGGAGCGGTGCTGCTGGTTCAGTTGAGCCTTCGCGTGCCGGTGCGCACGGTGAAGGCGCTGAAATAGGAGCCGGCGCCGGCGGGGACAGGTGGCCGCCCGGAAATCGTTCACGATGAAACGCGAAGCACCGAGCAGCGCGCGCCGGAGCCTGAGCCTCTTTCGGGAGGCCCGCTTCCGCCGACTGTGGATCACCGGCGGGCTCGGCTGGATGGTCCGCTGGCTCGAGATCCTCTCGATCGCCCTGTACGCGCTGGAGGTGAGCGGCTCCGCCTTCGTCGTCGCCTCGATGATGTTCGCCCGCACGCTGCCCACGGTCCTGCTCGGCGGGCTCACGGGAGTGGTCGCGGAGCGCTTCGAGCGTCGCACCCTGATGGCCATCGGGCTCGCCGCCATGTGCATCAACGCGGCCCTGCTCGCCGCCTTCGGGCTCGCCGGCGTCCTCTCGCTCTGGCACGTCGCGGCCGGCGCCGCCTTGAGCGGAGTGTTCTGGTGCATGGAGTACTCGGTACGGCGCACCCTCGTCGCCGACGTCGCCGGTGTTGCGCGCATGGGCAACGCGACCGCCATCGACTCCGCGACCCACCACTTCACCAGGCTCGTCGGTCCCTTGAGCGGCGGCGTCCTCTACTCCACCCTGGGCCTTCCGGGCACGTATGTCATCAGTACCGTGCTCTACGCCGTCGCCTTCGTCAGCGTCCTGGGACTCGCGCCCGCGGCGAAGCGCCCGGTCGCGGCGGGCGCTTCGTGGCTGCACAGCCTGCGGGAAGGCTTCGGCCAGGTGCGTCGCCACCGGCTCATCGCCGGGACCCTCGCGGTGACCGTGACCCTCAACCTCTTCGCCTTTCCCTGCCTCTCGATGATACCGGTGATCGGCGAGACCAGGCTGCATCTCGGTCCTGCCGCGATCGGAGTGCTGATCGCGATGGACGGCGTCGGCGCCCTCGCCGGCACGATGCTGATCGCGGTGCTGGTGCGTCCGTCCCTGTACACTCGCATCTACGCGATCGGTTCGGCGCTTCTGCTCGCGATGATCCTCGCTCTCGGCCTGTCCGCGCACTTCTGGCTTTCGCTCGCGATCATGCTCACGGCCGGGCTCGGCTTCTCGGGCTTCGCCGCGATGCAGAGCGCGATCCTGCTCAGCCACACCCCGAGCGAGAAGCGTCCCCTCCTGATGGGCGTGCTGACCCTGTGCATCGGAGCCGGTCCCATCGGACTGCTGCACATCGGCCTGCTCGCGGAGTGGATCGGCGCTCCCCATGCGGTCGCGATGACCGCGATCGAGGGCCTGGTCGTCCTGGGGGTGGTACTGTTGGTGTGGCCTGAGCTGCGGGACGCGCGCCGCCGCCCTTCCGCGGAGAGCGATTCTCGCGGAGAGGCCCCCCGCTCGGATGCATGATCGAGATGTCTCTCTCTCCGAAAACCCGCCGGGGTGGGTCGAAGCGCCCGTGCTTCGGATGGCTGCCGCGGCGCGCCACGCTGAACGCCGTTCTCCTCGTTGCGTCGGCCACACTCGGGATCCGGCAAGCGGCGGCAGACGAGGATCTGCTGCGCGTCACCTGCCGCGGCCTGTTCCAGCTCTCGGTCACCGAGGCCGCGCTCCAGTGCTCCGAGTCCGACATGCTCACCGACCCGCAGGGAGGGCTGATGTCCGCCTTCTCCGCTGCGGAAGCGGCGCTCTCCGACCCCCGAATCGGCGTAGGCGCGGCGGGAGGCGGGATCCGCGACGTCGGCTATATCGGCCGCGAGGCGACCGCGCTCATTCTCCAGAGCGTCAGGATCATCGGTGAGTGGCAGGGTCGGATGCCCCTGACCGTAACCCTGGAAATCCAGTACGGGTTCGGCGGCTACGGCGAGGGACGCATGAAGGCCGCCCTGCGAAGCTCCCTCGACGGCACGATTCGCCGCGAGAACCTCTCGGGATTCAGGATGCGCCACACCGAGCTCGGCGGCGCGACGCTCATCGATGACGACAGCAGCGGTGACTACACGCTGCCGCAGCCCGGACTCTACCCCTCCCGTTCCACCCTGACGCTCAGCGTCGTGCAATCGGTCCCCAGTGAGCAGCCGGGGGTGCGGATACGGGCCGATCTGCAGGCGCTCGCCACACCCAGCCTCGGGAACATCGAGGTAAGCACTTCGGCTCTGGTAAGGGCCCAGGCCCGGATCCTGCTCTCCGCACCCTGCCCGGTCGGGGCCCGCTCGCGCAACGGTGAGATCGCGGTTTCGCTGACGCCGTGGAACGTCGATGACGAGGGGACCGAAACGCAATGGCGCTGTTGACCGCGGTAGGGCCAAGGTAAACGTTCAAGCGCCGGTCGGGGGCTTTCGCCACTGCCCGGATCTCGACACCGCCTCGGAGAACCTCGCCGCCCGGCTCTCCCGGCTCTGCCGGCTCGTTCCGGGAAGATAGCGCTGCACCGGGGTCGCGCCGTCCCCGCAGTGGACGTTGCCGGCGCCCGCGAGCTGGGCCGTGCCGATGGCGGTGATTTCCGGGAATGTCTTGACCGCCACGCACTTTCCGAGGACGTCTGCGAGGAACTGGCAGAAGTACGGGTTGACCGACACGCCGCCGTCGACGGAGACCTCGTCGCCGATCTCGGCGAGCGAGGACATGGCCCGGATCACCTCGGCGGTGCGCAACGCGATGCCCTCGAGCAGCGACTGCATCATGTCCCGGGGGTCGGTGTCCAGGGACAGCCCGATCCAGAGCCCCGCGGCGCGGCGGTCCCAGTGCGGGCAGCCCAGACCGGACAGGGCCGGCACGAAGAGCAGATCCCGGTCGACCGCCGCCGGCCGGGCGAAGCTGTTGAGGGAGGCATGGTCCGTGAAGAGCCCGAGTCCGCGGGCCCATTCGATGGCCGAACCGGCGCAGTACACGCCTCCGTCCAGAGCGTATTCGGGGGTGCCGCCGTCGTACTGCCAGGCGACGGTGGGCAGAAGTCCCCGGTCGGGGGACCGCATCGCCCTTTCCCCCGTTACCAGCAGCGCGAAGGCCCCGGTGCCGAAGGTGATCTTTGCGTCGCCCACCCTGCGGCAGCCATGACCGTAGAGCGAGGCCTGCTGGTCCACCACGCTGGCCGTGACCGGCACCCTGCGGCCCTGGCTCGCCACCTCTCCCAGGTTTCCCGTGGTAGGAACGATCCTGGGCAGCGCCTCCATCGGCACGCCGAAGAGCCGGCAGAGCTCCTCGTCCCACTGGCCCGTTGCGAGATTCATCAGCGAGGTTCGGGATGCCGTGGTGATATCGGTGATGCATTCACCGGCCAGGCAGTCCAGGAAAAACGCGTCGGTGGTGCCGAGCCTGAGCCTGCCGCGTTTCAGCAGCCGCCGGGCCTCGGGCACGTGATCCACGATCCAGGCGAGCTTGCTTGCGGAGAAGTAGGAGTCCAGGGGTAGCCCGCAACGTCCCATCACTTCCGCCTCGGCGCCGTCTCGCTTCAGCGCTTCCACCTCGGAGACGGTGCGGTTGTCCTGCCAGACGATCACGTTCGTGACCGGCTCCCGGGTATCCGCATGCCAGGCAAGACAGCTCTCCCCCTGGTTGTCGATCCCCACGGCGGCAACCTCCTCCACGGCATCCAGGGAGGTCTCGAGGTTCCGGATCAGTTCCGCCGGATCATGTTCCACCCAGCCGGGTTGGGGATAGAACTGCTTGTGCCGCGTCACCCGGGCAATGGTGGCGCTTCCATCGTTGCCCACGGCAAGCGCCCGGGTACTGGTGGTTCCCTGGTCAACGGCGAGTATGGTCATCGCGGCTGGCTCCACCGGGTCATGACTGTTCGCGCTGAACGTTACAGTGAATCGACACAGGCCAGCACTTCATCGGGGGCGAAAGTGGAGATGACGTCTAGCTTTCCCGAAACCCCAGATTGAGGGTATCCCTGCCCGGCCGAAGCATGCGTTGCGGTATCCGCAGGATTACCTGTTTTTCGGGCAACGCTCTGGTGTCCTGCGACAGAATGCCGCTTTCTCCATCGCGCAACAGCAGGGTTCCCCGAGCCGCCCCGCGAAATCGCACACGGACGGGGACCTCCGCCACCGGCCGGTTGTCGGGCACGAGCCGTTGGGGTACGGCGTAGCGGATCAGCGGCGCGGCCGGTCGGATCGTTGTAGCGGAATCCGGAACCGGCAGGTCGCCTTCCAGGGAGCGTGCGATCTGCTCCGCCGTTTCCACTCCTTCCTGCCAGCAGCGGCCCGCGGAGTCGGCGGGATGCAGCATGTTGCCCGCGGAGAAGTAACACGGGTCGGAGCAGCGGCCGAACTGGTCGGCCACCGGACCGCCGCTGGCCGGGTCCAGCTCGATGTGGCCCATGCGGGCCAGGGTGGCCTCGGAGACGAAGCGCCCGGAAAACACGATGCCGTCGCAGGTCAGGCGTTCCTCGCGCCCGGAAACGTGTCGCAATATGACGCCGCTGATGCGGTCGGTGCCCTCGATGCGTGTCAGCTCGGTATCCATGAGCACACGGATACCCCGTATCCGCGGAAGCAGGGTCGCGACCCGCCAGGCAGTCGGGCGGCTGCACGCCTCCACCATGGCCACCGGCCTGATACCGGCGTGGCGACAGGTCAACAGCGCCGAAAACGAGACCAGCTCCGTGCCCACGATCACCGGTCGGGCAAATGGCGTGCGTGACTTCAGGTACACCATGGACTGCAGCGCCCCGGTGGTCAGCACGCCCATGGGCCTGGCGCCGGAAACCAGGCGGGCCGATCGCGGGGTTTCCCGGACCCCCGTGGCCAGGAGAACCCGCTCCGGCTCGACCCGCGCCAGGCCGTCCGGGGTCGACACCCGCAGCACGGGGCCGCGCTCTATCGCGGTCACCGTGGTATGGGGATGGATCTCCACGCCGGCGGCTTCGGCGGCCTCCCGCAACCGCGCGGCATAATCGGGACCCTTGAGAATGCGGCGGAACTCCCGGAGGCCGAAGGGCGGATGGCCGCAGTGACGGGGCGCGCCCCCGGCCGCGGCCTCCCGTTCGAGAACGGCAACGTGCCCAACCCCGAGACCTTTCAGTCGCGTGGCGGCACCGAGCCCTGCCGGGCCGCCGCCCACGATGGCCACATCGCACCGGATGACCCGGTCGTTCATGACGCCGGTTGCCGTATGACCGCGTCCATGGGCGGTTCCAGGAAGCCCGCGGTGAGCTCGCCGAGCTCCGCGCTGCAGTAAAACCCCTGGCAGCGACCCATGGTGACCCGGGTCCGGCGCTTGAGACCGGCCAGGGAACAGACCGGCAGCGGGCCCTTCAGCGCGTGTTCGATTTCTCGCCGGGTGACCAGTTCGCAGTGGCAGACGATGCCGCCATTGCCGGGACGCATCCAGTCCCTTTCCCCGGCCTCGCTGATCTGAGGCGCCCGGGGCCATCGGATGCGTTCAGGCGGGGAGTACTCGTGTCCGTTGGCGCAGATCGTCCGGCAAGCCTGTCGGGCGATGCCCAGCGCCGCGCTCAGCCCTGTGGAGCGGATGCCGCCCAGGCAGAGATACTGTCGCTCCCGATCCGTGAGTATCTGGTAGTCCCTCGACTCGGAGGCGGGGCGGATGCCCGCATAGACGGCGGTGACGCCATGACTGTTCAGTCCGGGCAGAACGCTTTCTCCCACCGACCTCAGTGTCTTCAGGACCTCCGTGTCGACCTCGGTATCGTCGCGGCTGTCCTGTTCCTCCGAACTGGGCCCTACCAGAAGGTTGCCGAACACCGTGGGGCATACCACGATGCCCTTGGTGGTTTCCGAGGGAACCGGCAGCAGGATGGTGCCGGTCATCCGCCCGGCGGACTTGTCGTAGATCACGAACTGTCCCTTGCGCGGACGGATCCTGAACGGCGTTTTTCCGGTCAGGCGGCGGTGCAGGATGTCGCCGTACAGGCCGGCGCAGTTGACCAGCCAGCGCGCCCGAAGCTCTCCCCGGGAAGTGGGCAGGCGCCACCGGTCGCCCTCGAAATGCCCTTCCCGGACCTCGCAGTGATTGAGAAACTCGGCGCCATGGGCCTGGGCCTGGAGCAGGTAGGCGAGTGGGGTGGACCAGGGATCCACCAGGCATTCCCCGGGAACACGCACCGCCGACCTGAGGCCCGGCCCGAGGCCGGGGACCAGGGCGGCGGCGGCGGCGGCACCGATGTGCTCGACATTGGTCACGCCGTTGGCATGCGCCCGCAGAACGATGTCCGGCAGCCTTTCGGCCTGAGTGTCGTCCCACGCCAGTACCAGGGCTCCGCTTTCCACCAGCGGCAGGCCCAGGCGGCCGTGGATCTCCCGGAACTCCCGGTACCCTTCGCTGATGCAGACCTGTTCGATGGAACCCGGCGCTGCGTCGAAGCCGGTATGGAGTATGGCGCTGTTGCCCTTGCTGGCGCCATCCAGGATGTCCCCTGCCTTTTCCGCCAGCACGACCCGGGCGCCCTCCAGGGCAAGCCTGCGCGTGACGGCGCAGCCCACGACGCCCGCGCCCACCACGAGCACGTCGCAGGCCCGGTCCTGTGGCGGGGGCTTCGTGTTCACGGCGTGGGGTGCGGTCTTTGCAGGGTGCGATCGGGAGACGCGTTTCCCAGCATGGAGGCCGGTGACCGAGTAGTCAATTCTGCTGACCGAGAAGGTCATTTTCCGGGCTTCCAGGAGTGACTTGTGGGGGAATAGTGTATGGCCTGACCAATCAGTCAAAGTCGTGCTAGGCTTCGGTCATGCGGCCCATGGAGAGACAAACGGCCATTGCCGATGTGGTGTTGCAGCGTAACCGGGTGTCCGTGGATTCATTGGCGGCCATGTTCTCCACGTCCCCGGAAACCATCCGGCGGGATCTCGCCGTCCTGGCGCGAAACGGAAAGATACAGAAGGTCCACGGTGGCGCCGTGCTGCCGAGGATGGCGGAGGAGGGCCCCTTCGCCGATCGCATGCGGCACAACGTGGCGGAAAAGAGACGGATTGCCGCCAGCGCCTTTCCGCTGATTTCTTCCGGGGAGACCCTGTTCATCAACACGGGCTCGACCACCATGCTGTTCGCCGACGAACTGGTCAGGCAGGACGATTTGACCGTGATCACCAATTCCGCCGAGCTTGCGCGGGTCCTGTCATCCGGAAACCCGACCTGCCGGCTCTACCTGCTTGGCGGCGCCTACGACGGGGACAACCGGGAGACCTGTGGCCCCATCGCCATTGAACAACTGGGACGCTTCCGCGCGGACCGCGCCATGCTGACCGTGGGTGCCGTGGAGGCAACGACCGGGGTCATGGACTACAACCCCGACGAGGCGGAAATGGCCCGCGCGATGATTCGCTTCGCTCGTTCGGTCACCGTGCTGGTGGATTCCTCGAAGTTCGGCAAGCTGGCGCCCTTCACCGTTGCCGGATTCGACTCCATCGACTGCATGGTCTGCGACGAGGCGCCGGACCGGCAACTGGCGGCGCTCATGGCTCGGGAACGGGTTGAGATCATCTGCTGAAAGGGGATGATCGAGACGCCATTTTCCCCGGCAACGAAGCATCCAGATGCCCTCAATCATCGTCAAATATGTCCGGGTGGTGGACTACCTGTCCACACGCTTCGGTCGCACCGCGATGTACCTGATCTTCCTCATGATCGGTACCTTGCTGCTGGATGCCGTCACCCGCAACGTGCTCAACATCCCGTTGTTCTGGTGCGTGGAGCTGGCCCAGTTCACCCTGGCGGCCTACTACATCATGGGCGGAGCCTACTCCATGCAACTGGAAACCCACGTTCGGATGGACCTGGTGTATGACCGCCTGTCGCCCAGGAACAAGGCGAGGATGGACAGCTTCACCGCCATCTTCCTGGTGGTCTACCTGGCGGTGCTGCTCTTCGGCTCCATATCCAGCACGATCTACGCCATCGAGACCAACCAGAGACTGTTCTCCATGTGGAACCCGTCCGTGATACCGATCAAGGCCATCATGGTCCTGGGCATCTTTCTCATGCTGCTGCAGGCCATTTCCACCTTCTTCAAGGATCTGGCCAAGTCGCGGGGCCTCGAGCTGTCATGAGCTACGAAGCCATTGCCATCATCATGTTCGGCTCCATGCTGCTGATGCTGCTGACGGGCCAGCGGGTGTTCGCCGCCATCGGCATCGTCTCCACCGTCGCCGCCCTGCTGCTCTGGGGGGAGGGCGGCGTGGAAATGCCGTTCACCGCCGCATTCAAGCTGTTCAAGTGGTATCCGCTGCTGACCCTGCCCCTGTTCATCTACATGGGCTACATCCTGTCCGAGTCCGGCATCGCCGACGACCTGTACCGGATGTTCCATGTCTGGTTCGGCGGCCTCAAGGGGGGGCTTGCGGTGGGCACCATCGGCCTCATGGTGGTGATCTCCGCGATGAACGGGCTCAGCGTGGCGGGCATGGCCATCGGCGCCACCATCGCACTGCCGGAAATGCTGCGGCGGGGCTATGACAAGATCATGATCACCGGCGTGGTGCAGGCGGGCAGTTCCCTGGGGATTCTCGTTCCGCCCAGCGTGGTGCTGGTGCTGTACGGCATGATCGCGCGGGAGTCGGTGGGCAAGCTGTGGCTGGCCGGAGCACTGCCAGGCCTCATGATGGCGGCCCTGTTCATCATCTATATCGTGATCCGGTGCCGCGTACAGCCCCATCTCGGGCCCACGGTCAGCGAGGCGGACCGGAACCTGCCCATGAGGGAGAAGCTCCGGTTGCTTCGGGCCGGCATCATCCCCTTCCTCATTTTCTTTTTCATGACGGGACTCTTCGTCATGGGCATCACGAGCCTGGTGGAAAGCTCCGCCGTGGGCGCCACCGCGGCCACCCTGGCGGCCCTGGCCAAGCGCCGGCTCAACCGCAAGGTCATGGAGGAGACCATCCGCAAGACCCTGGGGATCTCCTGCATGTTCATGTGGATCATCCTGGCGGCGCTCTGCTTCGGGGCCGTGTTCGACGGTATCGGCGCCGCCCGGGCCATCGAGACCCTGTTCATCACCAACTGGAACCTGACGCCTTGGGAAGTGCTGATCATGATGCAGCTCTCCTATCTGTTCATGGGCATGTTCCTGGACGATACCGCGATGCTCGTGATTGTGGCGCCGCTGTATGTGCCGCTGGTGAAGATCCTCGGCTTTGACCCCGTCTGGTACGGTGTGCTGTACACCATCACCTGCCAGATTGCCTACATGACGCCACCATTCGGCTACAACCTGTTCCTGATGCGGGCAATGGCACCGCCGGAAATCACCCTGATGGACATCTACCGCTCCATCTCTCCGTTCGTGCTGGTGATGATTCTCGCATTGGTGCTGGTCATGGTGTTTCCGCAGATCGCATTGTGGCTGCCGGGAGAGGTCTATGCCCGGTGATCACACACGGCCCCGGGGCCGATCCTTCAACCCCGACCACAGAGGAGTCATGCAATGACAGGCAAGACCAGGTCCAACAGGCCGGCAAGCGGCAACCGCCGGGATTTCGTCAAGAAGCTGGGCACGGGCACCGCGGGCATCCTTGC
>CAYQVB010000007.1:0-8125 GCA_964420925.1 uncultured Ectothiorhodospiraceae bacterium
GGGTGGTCACAGTGGCGGAATCGGGCAAGACCGAGGTCATCGAGTTGGAGGACCGGCGCAGGCTGGGCATAGTCACGCTGGGCGCCTTGAGACAGCACCCGCGCATTTCGGGTTTCCGCCGCTTCATCGAGGGATGGTATCTCAGCTACTTCACGCCGGACGCGGCGCGCAGCCTGCCGATGGCTGGTCCTCAACAACACCTCAACGTCCACGGCGACAACCTCGGCAATGTCGTGCAGTTCATGGAACGTGAACACCCGCGGCGCTTTCGGGCAATCTTGTCGAATATTGCGGAGAAAATTCCTGGAGTGCGGCACATCGATACCGAACGTACTGCTGACGGACGTCTATTGCTTCGCTTCAATGATCGCGGGTTCACCGATCCGTTCTACGCTCAGCAGATGTCGGATGGTACGCTCAAGGTGTTTGCCTATCTGCTGTTGCTGGAGGACCCATCGCCACCACCGTTCCTGTTTATCGAGGAACCCGAAAACGGTCTCTATCACAAACTTCTGGGTACGCTGGCTTCGGAATTCCGTAGCCACGCGACCGGCCGAAGCGGTGGTTCGCAGATATTTGTCACGACACACCAACCGTATTTTGTGGACGCCCTTGAACCGGATGAGGTCTGGCTACTCGAAAAGGGAGAGGACGGCTTTGCCCGAGTGAGGCGTGCAAGCGACAATACATTGACAACCAATCTGGTGGATGAAGGGCTTCCCTTGGGCGGACTATGGTCTAGCGATTACCTGGATGGAGAGGAATAGGATGCACTTCGAGATCCTGGTCGAGGATCAATCCGGAAAGAGGGCTCTGGACATCGTAGTTCCGAAGCTGGTAGGCGCAGCAGATACGTTCGGTGTCAAGTCCTACAAGGGACTGGGAAGAATTCCACCAAGTCTCTCTGGAAAGGCGGATCCGAAAAAGCGGATTCTGCTGGATCAACTTCCGCGGCTACTGCGAGGATATGGGCGTACACATGCGAACTACCCCGCAGGATACGAAGCGGCCGTTATCGTCGTATGCGATCTCGATGACAGGTGCCTGAAGGCGTTTCGAAGCGATTTGCTTGGGTTGTTGCAGGCGGTGTATCCGCGTCCGAGGACGTGTTTTTGCCTTGCCATTGAAGAAGGCGAGGCGTGGTTGCTTGGTGATCGACAAGCGGTGCTTCAGGCGTATCCGGGAGCCCGACGGGATATTCTCGACAGCTACGTGAATGACTCGATTTGCGGGACATGGGAGAAACTCGCCGACGCCGTCTACCCGGGTGGTGCGGTCGCGTTGGCGGGAAAGGGCTGGCAGGCCGTCGGAAAGGAGAAGTCGAAATGGGCTGAAGACATTTCGCCCAGAATGGATGTCGACAACAACAACTCGCCGAGTTTTCGGTATTTCCGGAATGCTTTTCGGGCAATGGCCGCACCAATTCCGAAGTGAGTCGATGTGGAATACTCCGGTAGACCGCGCTCGGACGGAGCCGGGTGTGGCGCCCCTGGCTCTCCCGTACCGATGGCGCAGCGCCGCAGGCCGATGGGGACGGCTTGAGATTGTGGTCGCTCCGTCATCGTTGGACAATGCGCATCTCGATCCGTCGCAGCCTCGTTCTCCGCCCGCGCCACCCACGTGGACACACTGTTCAGTCCCCCACGCCCGCACGCTGCCGGCCCCGCGCCGCCGACTCCCTCGGGCGCCGGCGAGTGGGCGCTCTTCCTCGACTTCGACGGCACCCTGGTCGAGTTCGCGGCGACCCCGGACGCCGTGGTGGTTCCCCGGAAGGTGCACTCGATGCTCTCCGCATGCGCCGACGCGCTCGACGGAGCGGTGGCGGTCGTGAGCGGCCGGCCGATCGCGACGCTCGACGCACTGCTCGCTCCCCTGCGACTGCCTTCTGCCGGGCTGCACGGTCTCGAGGTGCGGATGCCGGATGGGAACGTCGAGCACGCCGACTCCGGGGCATCGGATCTCGCCGACCTGCGCACACGCCTGCTTTCGCTGGCGCGGGAGGATGACCGGCTCGTGCTGGAGGACAAGAAGTCGTCGCTTGCCCTGCACTACCGCCGCGCTCCGGAGCGCGAGAGCGAGCTGCGCGCGCTCGTCTCGGATGCAGCCGACCGGTATCGGGGCCACCACGTGCTGCACGGGAAGATGATCGTCGAGGTAAAGCCCGCGCGAATCAACAAGGGCGATGCCGTCGGTCGTTTCCTGGAGTCGTCTCCGTTCGCCGGACGCAGACCGATCTTCGCCGGCGACGACCTGACGGACGAGGACGGATTCGCGGCCGTGAACCGCCTCGGCGGCGTCAGTGTCAAGGTGGGGGAGGGCGAGAGCCGGGCCGACTGGCGGGTACCGGACGTCGACGCCCTTCTCGACTGGCTGGCCGCCATCGCGGGCGCTCGCGCCGCCGACTGATCCGGTTCCGCACGGGACGCGGGACGAAGAAGACGGGAGCGGTTGACATCGCTCCCGCGAACCGAAGCGGGAATCAGCGGGACCGCATCACGCCCCGATTCCGAACAGCGACGTCGCGCGGCTCGATTCGACGACCCCGCGCATCGCGTCGTCGCCCGGCGAGCGCTCGAACCGGCTCGCGGCATCGAGCACCAGCGGAAGCAACGCCAGGTCTCCGAGCGTGTTGAGGAAGATTCGCGGTCTTGCCAGTACCCAGTGCACGGCTCTCTCGATGTCGGCCGGATCCTCGAGCGGCTGATACCAGGTGGTCCGGTTCGGCCTCGTCGTGGCCCAGGGACCTCGCGCGACCGACTTGATGGTCTGCACCGCCGCGCCGCGCTCGTCGCACAGCGCGCACACTTCCTCGAAATCCCTGCGGTACCGCTCGTTCTCGTACATGACGAAGTTCCAGGGCATCAGGACGGAGTCGAAGTCGAACCGCTCGAGACTCCTGCGGTGCATCGAAGCGATGGTCCACCCGTGTCCGGTCACGCCGATGAAACGGGTCAGACCCTCCTCGCGGGCCTCGACCGCCGCCTCGAGCGCGCCGTCGTCGCCCATCGCCGTCTCCCATTCAGCCGGGTGGGACAGCGAGTGGAGCTGGAGCAGATCCACGGAGTCCACGCGAAGGCGGTCGAGCGAGCGCCGAATCTGCTCGCGCGCCGCCGCGCGGGTGCGCTTGTCGACTTTCGTCGCCAGGAAGAAGTCGCCGCGATGCATGCGCATCCACGGGCCGATTCGCAGCTCCGCATCGCCGTAGCGTGGCGCGGTGTCGATGTGGTTCACCCCGTACTCGAGCAGAAGATCGAGAGTGTGATCCGCTTCACGCCGGGTAGCGTCCCTCAGCGCCGCCGCCCCGAATATCGTCACCGCGCTCGAGTGTCCCGTGCGGCCGAACTGCCGTCTTTCGAGCATGCGGCGCCTCCTTCAGTGCGAAATTGCGCATCGACAACCGCCCGGGCAGACGATGCCCCATGGCAACGGAGGGTCCGTCCCCCTCCAGGCATCCCGGAAGCCCGGCCGATGCGACCTCCCGCAGATGATGGTACGGCTCGCCGCTCCCGCATGGCCAGCGACGTGCGGCGGATCCTCACTTGCCGCCGTCTCCATGCGCGCACTCACCCATCAGGTCGGCCTCCTCCTCGACCGCCGATTCTCCCGGCAACCCCGCATCAGGCCGTAACCGTGTCATGGTTTGTGGGTTCGTGATACCGTTTCACCGCCATGCCCGATCCCCGACCATCCGCGGGAACCGACGATCCCGGCACGGTGCGGCTGGCGCTGGAGCTGCTCGAACGCACCGCGGGACGCCGCCGCCGATGCCGGCGTTGCCGAAGCGTCATCGCCGAGAACGCGCGAGAGCGCGGTCAGGCCCGGTCGGTGTGCACCCCATGCGCTCAGGCCATCGAGGACGACGCCGGCCGGATCGAGATCGCGCCGGCTCTCATCCGGCGATGCCTGGTGTGCCGGACAGACATCGCGCACCTGCGAGCGGGCGCCCGGACCGGCAGCAACGCCAGCAGAAATGTGCTCTCGCGGCTGTTGCGCAGCCGGTGCCGTCCGGTACCCTGAACCCCAAGGAGGACCTCGATGGCCCAATCCGCCGCGCCCAAGCACGAGTCTCCCCGCCGGGCCACCTACCAGGACGTGCTCGACGCCCCCGCGCACCTGGTCGCCGAGATCATCAACGGGACACTCCACACCCACCCGCGGCCGGCGTCGCGGCACGCGCTCGCGACCTCGAATCTCGGCGACGAACTCGTCAGTCCCTTCGGCAAGGGCCGTGGCGGTCCGGGCGGGTGGTGGATCATCGACGAGCCGGAGCTGCACCTCGACGACGAGATCGTCGTCCCCGACCTCGCGGGCTGGCGCCGAGAGCGGATGCCGGAGTATCCCGACACCGCGTACTTCACTCTCGCCCCGGACTGGGTGTGCGAGGTGCTCTCAGCCTCCACGCGCAAGGTCGACCTGCACGAGAAACGGCCCATCTACGCCCTCGCGGGCGTCCCCAACCTGTGGCTCGTCGACCCCACGGACCGCACGCTCGAGGCGTTCGAGCTCCGCGACGGCGAGTGGGTGCTGATCGCGACGGCGAAGGACGACGAACCGGTGAGCATCCGCCCGTTCGACGCGATCACCTTCAGCCTGGGCGACCTCTGGCCCTGAGCGGCGTGCGTACAGCGCCCTGATTGACCGTTCTCACCCGCGAGGATCGCGAAGCGGGAGACCGTGGGGCGGGAACCATCCCCTCGGGCGAACACCGGGCCGATCGGCCGGATGTCAGGGCGCGACGGCCGGTGAGGCAGTATTCACGATCCGGCTCATACGACCGTCCTGCTGCCCGCCGAGTACACCGCCACCAGGTATTCGGTGAACGGTACTATCCCGGCCCGGAAACCTTCGGATCCCATGGAGTGCGTAATGCCTGACGAGATTCTCCGAGAATGAATAATCGCGCAGCAAGGAAACCGGGAACCAAACAGCACGCGCCAACGCCCAGATGGGCCTGGCTGGTCGTCGCGGTATCGCTGACAACCAGCGCATCAATCGCATCGGTCATCTACGTCGCCAGTGTGCAACCGGACGGAGCAATCGCAAGCTCGCTTGGACGAAGCGGGCAGATCATCGCCAACGTCCGCCACGGAAAGGTCGGGCAGGCGATCGCGGAGCTCGCCGACCATGGCCGGGAACTTCTGAGCCACACTTACACGCACCACCCCTTCGGAGAGCCCTGCAGCGCCGCTACCCTCGCACTGACAGGGCCGTGGGCACCGCCAGGCGAACCGCGATACGTGACCAAGTTCGAAAGCGGACTTGGCGAGGAATGGGAGCGGTACGGAGGACCGCACGAGCGGTGGATGCAAACCGGAGAGCACGAGAGCAACTCTGTCCTGGAGGTACAGACCGAGTTCGAAACCTGGTGCTTCGTGAACATGTGCAGAACGTGCCTCACCGAAATCACCGCCTCGATCGGCTTCACACCCAGCGTCATCAGGCTCCACGAAAAGCTGCGCCGCAATCGCTGCCAACGGAACTTCACGATGCACCATGAACTGGGCCACGCCGAGATCACGCGCAAAGCGCAGGCGATCGCCCTCCAGGAGGCCCGACAAAACCTGATGTGGACGCAGGAAGGCTATCCGCCGATCAAGGCCCGGGAAAATTCGCTGCACACCGGTGCAAGCCAGCTCTCGCGCAAGGTGCACGAGGACCTCGCCCAAGCACTGAACACGGCCACCAGCTACTCGAACAGGGCCAATGCACGCCTCGACCATCCAGCCCGATACGTGCGAGAGAGCCGCGAGGCACACAGAAGATGCGGGGACGGATAGCCGTTATCGTTCACCACACCGGTGCTGGACGACACGCGGACACTCTGCCCGGGCGAGCAACGACGCTCGCCCGGGCAGAGTGCACCGTCGATCCGCAAGACCCCGTTACCGAATCTCCATACGGTCACATCGGACCGTAACCGTGTCATGGTTCAATAAGCCGTGATACCGTTCACGGCCATCCCCGGTCCGCAACCATCTGCGAGAGCCGCCGCTGACCCCCGCCCAATGCGGCTGGCATTGAAGCTGCTCGAACGCACCACGGGACGCCGCCGCCGATGCCGGCGCTGCCGGAGCTTCATCGCCGAGAACGCGCGAAAGCGCGGTCAGGCCTGGTCGGTGTGCACCCCGTGCGCTCAGGCCATCGAGGACGACGCCCGCCCGATCGAGATCGCGCCGGCTCTCATCCGACGATGCCTGGTGTGCCGGACGGACATCGCGCACCTGCGAGCAGGCGCCCGGACCTGCAAGCAACGCCAGCAGAAACGTGCTCTCGCGGCTGTTGCGCAGCCGGTGCCTCCGGTACCCTGAACCCCACGGAGGACCTCGATGGCCCAATCCGCCGCGCCCAAGCACGAGTCTCCCCGCCGGGCCACCTACCAGGACGTGCTCGACGCGCCCGCGCACCTGGTCGCCGAGATCATCAACGGTACGCTCCACACCCACCCGCGGCCGGCCTCCCGTCACGCACGCGCAAGCTCCGTGCTCGATCGGAAGATCGGCGTGCCCTTCGACAACGACCCCGACGGTCCGGGTGGGTGGTGGATTATCTTCGAGCCCGAGTTGCACTTCGACGAAGAGATCGTGGTGCCCGATCTCGCGGGCTGGCGCCGAGAGCGCATGCCGGAGTATCCCGACACCGCGTACTTCACTCTCGCCCCGGACTGGGTGTGCGAGGTGCTCTCCGCGCCGACCCGCAAGGTCGACCTGCACGAGAAACGGCCCATCTACGCCCTCGCGGGCGTCCCCCACCTGTGGCTCGTCGACCCCACGGACCGCACGCTCGAGGCGTTCGAGCTCCGCGACGGCGAGTGGGTGCTGATTGCGACAGCGAAGGACGACGACCCGGTGAGCATCCGCCCGTTCGATGCGATCACCTTCAGCCTCGGCGACCTCTGGCCCTGAGCGGCGTGCGTACAGCGCCCTGATTGACCGTTCTCACCCGCGAGAATCGCGAGGCAGGAGACCGTGGGGCGGGAACCTTCCTCTCGGGCGAACACCGGGCCGAGAGAGCGCAGCGGTTCGTCGGTACGAGAGCCGGACGGCGCAGGAACGACGACCGAATCGGGCGGGAGTGATTGCGATACGGGCCGTTGGCTCCGACAATCGTGATTCGAGCGCGCGCGCGCAGCTCGGCGCCCGGTTGCCGGAAATTCCGGAGGGCGCCGGTGCCCGGCGGCGCACGCACAGGACGAACAAGAGGAAGAGCACCCACCCATGCAGACGAGCGAATCACCAGCACCGCGCCGTATCGGCTTCGACATCGGCGGGACGTTCACGGACTTCATCCTGGTCGACGAGACGACGGGAAGACTGCACCTGCACAAGTGCCTGACGACACCCGAGGATCCGTCCATCGGGGCGCTCGAGGGCATGACCGACCTGCTCCGCGCGGCCGGAGTCGACCTTGCGGACGTCGGCCAGGTCGTGCACGGCACGACGCTGGTCACCAACTCGATCATCGAACGCAGCGGAGCCCGCCTCGGACTGCTCACCACACGCGGCTTCCGGGACATCCTGGAGATGGGCACGGAGCAGCGCTACGACATCCACGACCTCTTCCTGACGTTCCCCGAGCCCCTGGCCGCGCGCCGCGACCGGCGGGAAATCACCGAGCGGGTAAGCCGGGACGGCGCCGTGCTCGAGGCGATCGATCCGGATGCGGTCCGCAGGGAGGTCGCAGAGCTGATCGCCGATGGCGTGGAGGCGCTCGCGGTCTGCTTCCTGCACGCCTACAAGAACCCGGTCCACGAGCGGCTGGTCCGCGATCTCGTGCGGTCCGAGTTCCCGGTCCTGCCGGTGTCGATCTCGAGCGACGTGCACCCGCAGATCAACGAGTACGAACGCTCGTCGACCACCGCCGCCAACGCCTACGTGCAGCCGCTCATGTCGGCCTACGTCCGCAGGCTCGACCGGGTGCTGCGCGAACGGGGCTTTCGCGGGCGCTTCCACCTCATCCAGTCCTCCGGCGGTCTGACCGCGCCCGAGACCGCCGAGCGGCTGCCGATCCGGTTCCTCGAATCCGGCCCGGCCGGAGGCGCGCAGGCGAGCGCGCTCGTCGGCCGCGCCATCGGCCACGACGACCTCCTCTCCTTCGACATGGGCGGAACGACGGCCAAGGCGTCCCT
>CAYQVB010000008.1:0-28638 GCA_964420925.1 uncultured Ectothiorhodospiraceae bacterium
GATCCTCGCCGGGGTGGGGCACATCTCGGTCCTCGGGATGGGCGATCCGAACGCGATCAAGGTGGCCAACCAGTTGCTGGAGCTGACGAGCCGGGTGTTCTCGGTGCCGGTCTACCTGCGGCAGGGGCGGGTGCTCTGGCCGCTCGCGCTGTCCTATGGCGTGGGGGCGCCCTTCGGCGCGGCGGCCGGCTCATGGGTATCGAGCGTCGTACTCGTCGACATGGCGAGCTACCGCTTCGTGTTCGCCCTGCTGGTGCTGGGGGTGGCCGCCCGCATGCTGTACGAGGCGATGATCGGCCCGGCACGGCGAAGCCGTGGTCTGCAAAGAGCCTTCGAGGTTTCCCATCTTGCCCGACACGGGCAGGGCGGTCCCTCCCCGGGCGCGCCGGGGGCGCCTCGCAGCGTCCGCCTCGGCCTCACTCGCATCCGGATCGATCTCGGCGGCGAATCCTTTGCATTCAATCCCCTGGTGAGCGCGGCGGGCGGATTCGGCATCTCCTTCGCCGCGGCGATGCTGGGCGTCGGAGGGGGATTCCTGGCCACGCCCTTCATGGCGAGCGTGCTGCTCTTTCCGATGTTCTTCGTCGCGGGTACCGCCCTGGTGGCGTTGATGCTTCCGCTCGTGGTGAGCGTCTCCACCTACCTCCTGTTGAGCGCCGGCGTGGACTGGACACTGATGGCGATAGAGATGCCGGGCATCGCGCTCGGCTCGCTGCTCGGCCCCGTCATCAACCGGCGTATCGACGAGCGCGTGCTGCGCCTGGTGGTCGCCGTGGTGTTGATCTGCATCGGCGTGTTCTACTTGATCTGAGCGCGTCGCCCCAACGCTGGAGCGCGCGGGCAGAGATTCGGAGCACGGTGCAAACCTTCGACTTTTGCGCTTTCCTGGAGAATCCTCGAACTCGTTGTTTTTCATGGATTCCCGCGTGCGCGGGAATGACGCTGACCAGCGACGCGAACGCGCGTGCTCCCTCGATGTTCCCTTCGCGACAGCGGGGACAGATCCCCTGGCCATGGCAGGCTTCCGCCGCGGAGCGGCGACAGGTCAGGGGTGGCGGTGCCTTGCCGCCGGGGCGTCGGGACGGGGAACGGGCATGATGCATTCGCGGCCCTCGGGCGGGCACCTGGATGTTCTCGGGTCGATCCCCGAGCAGTATCGAGACGCGGTGCTCGCACAGTGCAGGAAGGAGGCGTTTCCTCGTGGCGCCACCTTGTGGAACCAGGGCGACGAGGCGGGATTCGTCGCCTTCCTGGTGCAGGGCAAGGCGATGTCCACCTACCACAGTCCCCGCGGCAAGACGGGGGTCACCGGGTTCTGGTCGTCCGGCGACATTCTCGGAGCGGCAGATCTCGGCGGCTTCGAGACCCGCCAGATGACGGTGCGCTTTCTCGACGCCTCGACGGTGTACACGCTGCCGCTCGAGCGCTTCTACGACATCCTGCAACGCTTCCCCGAAGTGGCGCCGCAGATCGTGCGGGCCATGTCCGTGCGCCTGCGCTGGGTGGCCCACCTCGCACTCAGCCTCGGCACCCACTCCACCGAGGAGCGCGTGCGCGGCGTCCTGCTGGCGCTGGTCGAGAGCTTCGGCGTGGAGCACGAGGAGGGGTGGCTCATCGACCTGAGCCTCACGCACGAAGACCTCGCATCGATGGTCGGCGTGTCGCGGCAGTTCGTCAACGGCGCGCTGAACCACATCAAGCAGGCCGGCCTTATCGAGCTCGGCAAGCGCCGGATCGTGGTCACCCGGCTCGAGGACCTGCGCGAGGCGTCCCTCGCGCCCGATGGAGGGGCGATGGCGCAACGGGAGCCCACTCGAGGCTCGCGCGGGGGGCCTTGTGACGAGGGCGGGCGGAACTCCGGATGCAGGTCCCGCACCACGGTGTGAAGTGGTCCTGAAGGGCGCTTCCCGCCACTTCCTTCGGTCACCCGGGAAACGACTCTGCCGACCGGTCAACCTCGTTATCGGCGCCCTATGCTGGGGCACCTTCAATTTCGGTGAGGTCGCTCGCAGCACCCGGTTCGAGACGGCAAGGTCGACTACTGTCCTCAGGGGGCGAGGGATGCTCTCGTTCGGATTGAAGTGAAGCGCACCGGTACGGAGCTCAGCCAACACCGTGAGCAGTTGCTGCGCTACGCCTTTGATGAGGGCGTGCCTCTGCCGGCGCTCACGGAATTCTACCCTTGGTAGCCTTATGCCAACCTAATGAGAGCGAGGCGGGGCGAATATGGAGTTTATGCATTGTCTGGTCGTGCGGCATTGCGCCGCGGTCGGGAGAAACCGCTCGTCAAGCCATCGATATGCTCGAACAAATCGGGAGGGATATCCTGCCAAAGAGGATCGAGTATGAACTGTATGCCTTCCCGGCGTGCCAATTTCGCTGCCGGAACAAAGTCCGCATCACCGGAAACAAGAATGATGGTGTCTACATGACGTTTGAGCGTGAGCGACGCAATATCCAATCCGATCCGCATATCGACTCCTTTCTGCCGGAAGGCAGGCACGAAGTCACCATCGGAGAGGTCCTCGACCCTAAGGCGTCCATTGAGAAGTTCTTTCTGTGGAGCGGCTTTCAGAATCCAGGAGCGATCGACGTCTTTCCAGACTTCCCCAAGCCTTACAGCGAGATTCCGTGAGCCGCGTAGAGCGGTGAACAGTTGCTCGCGAAAGAGAGCCTCAGCCGTTCTTGCGTAGTCAATTGCACGAGCACTGATGGGCCTATGTGCCTTCCTGTTGTATGGTCGAGCGTCGTAGTAGAAGGTGCGGTACAGGAGCTCGTGGGGATGCGGAACCTGGTATACCTCGTTCAGTTGATCCAGGTGGTTCCAAACCAACTGTCTTACCGATGCAGCTACTGCCTCGGGATCGCTTGGGTCGATGTCCCGTCGTACTGCCGGTAGCCGTTTTAGGTAGTAGCCACCATCAATGAGGATCGCCGCTTTAGCCATGAGCCCTTGGAGGTGTGCAAAAAAAACCCCCGGGATCGGCCTCGTTTATGGTCGCCGACCCTGAGAGCCAGGGCGGAAACGAGGCGTACTGCCGAGGGGCGGATGTCGGCAATGCTATACAGCAAGACGAAAATGTCAACCTATACGATGTTAGGTGAGCAGTCCGAGCCATCGCAACAGCAGTTGCAAGGCAGTGTCAGGAGCAAATGGTCTGTCCGGTGTAGTAGCACGTGAGATGTCCGGTTTGATGGGTACCGAGGAGGTGCACGAGGACCGGCACGTCGTACATGGAGCGCGAGCTTGCCATGGCTATGCGTCGCTTCACTGCCTACCTCGTTGGTGTCGGCGTGATCCCTCCGGCGACGCCAACACCGCCGCCACTCGGTTCCCCGGAACAGCTCTGCGCCGAACTGGACCACCGGATCCGGAGCCACCAGGGGATGTTCGGGAATCGGCTGCGAGTCTACCGGAACGTGATGCAGCGCATCACGGGGTTCTGCTGCACTGCCGCCGGCACGGCGGAGGACCCGGCCGCCATCACGCCCGAAGCCGTCTTCGCCTTCCTGGACGGTTACGCCGGAAGGGCTGGTTGGCGTCTTCCCTACGTGCGCAACATCCTGCGGTTCCTGTTCTGGAGCGGGAGAACCCCTCTCTGCCAACATCGTTGAGACACCGGCTACCCTTGGAATTAGTGGAGGGCGGTGGAGGTGAATGACGATGAGAGCAGGGGGAGATTCGATGACGGGGAGGGAGGCGCACGCGCCGTCCCTGGGGGGCGAGGAGCGTAGCGACGAGGCCCCCAGGGACGGGGCCGGACAAGCGAGTCGGGCACCGGACCCGGAGGTGGTGGCCAAGCCGGCCCGGCGCCAGTTCAGCGCCGAGTATCGGCTGCGGATCCTCGAGGAGGCGGAGCGCTGCACCCGACCCGGCGAGGTGGGACGGCTGCTTCGCCGGGAGGGTCTGTACAGCTCGCATCTGTCGGCGTGGCGCAAGGCGCGACGCAACGGCTCGCTGCAGGGCCTGGCGCCGAAGAAGCGCGGTGCGAAGCCTGCGCAGTCCAACCCCCTCAGCCCCAAAGTCCGCCAGCTCGAAGCGAAGGTGGCGCGGCTGGAGAAGGAGCTCGCCACCGCGCACACGATTCTGGAGGTACAGGGAAAAGTTGCCGGGCTGCTGGGATTCAGCCTCAACGACGGGAAGGACTGCTGATGGCCGCCACCTCGCTCGCAGCGCACGTCGGCGTCGCGCCGGCGTGCCGAGCGCTGGGGGTGTCCCGGGCGACCTGGTACCGCCGTCGCAGGCCCACTCCCGGGCGCCAGCAGCCCCGAAAGAGGCCCGCCCGGGCACTGGATGAGGCCGAACGCCTGCCCACGCTTCGTCGACCGCTCGCCCGGCGAGGTCGTCGCCACACTCCTCGACGAAGGGCAATACCTGTGCTCGGAGCGCACGATGTATCGCATCCTGGCCGCCGAGCAGCCGGTGCGAGAGCGGCGCAATCAGCTCGCCCATCCGCACTATGCCAAGCCCGAGCTCGTCGCCACCGCGCCGAATCAAACTTGGTCGTGGGACATCACCCGGCTGCTTGGGCCGAAGCGCTGGACGTACTTCTACCTCTACGTCGTGCTCGACCTCTTCAGCCGATACGTTGTGGGGTGGATGGTCGCCGAGCGAGAGAGCGCCGCACTGGCCACCCGGCTCATCGAGCAGACCTGTCTCAAGCAGGGCATCGCGCCCAAAGCCCTCACCCTGCACTCCGACCGCGGCGCACCCATGACCAGCAAGTGCACCGCGCAACTGCTCGCCGACCTCGGCGTCACCCGCTCTCTCAGCCGCCCCCAGGTCAGCGACGACAACCCCTTCTCCGAGGCACAGTTCAAGACCCTGAAGTACCACCCCGGCTTCCCCGGGCGCTTCGCAGACCTCACCGCCGCGATCGCGTTCCGCCGGTCCTTCTTCCCCTGGTACAACACCGAGCACCGTCATGGCGGAATCGCGATGCTCACCCCCGAGGATGTCCATCACGGCCACGCCCCGCGCATTCTCGAGCATCGCCAACGTACCCTTCGCATGGCATGGTCGCAGCACCCGGAACGGTTCGTTCACGGAGCCCCCAAGCCCCAGCCTCTTCCCAAAGTGGTCTGGATCAACCCACCGGACTCGGCGACCACCTCGTCGCCTGCTCAGTAAATCCTGATCCCCGCTGTCTCAATGTCGTTGACAGGTTCCGCTGAGCGCGCCTCTCACCTGAGTTGGGAAATCAAGTTCGGTAGGACAGGTTTCGTCGTCGAGCTGGATCTCGCCGGCCGAGCCGCCTGCGGTGAGGAGCTTGTGGTTTCCAATAGTCATCACGTTCTCGTCGCCAAGGTCGCGCACGAGCGGGTCGCATTCCTCAATCTCCATGAGGAACGCGTAGTCGTCGTAGGCGACGCACTTGTAGAAGAGGACATCATCGTGCATGACAGGAGTGGCCGGGGCTTCCTCCCACCCTGGCAGGATGCCGGAGCGAAGCGCGCCGCCCGTGATGGCAAGAAGCGCGGCCGGTGAGCTAGAGTGCGCAGCGCTTGGGTCCCATCCGAGAGAGAGTGAAAACCATGAAACGAGCGATCGCAATTCTTGCCGGCGCCGCTATCGCCGGCCTGTACTCGGTATCCGCCTTCGCCGCCGAATGCCCGAGGGTGGTCGGCTTCGACTGGAGCATTCCCCACAAGATCGATCCCGCCAACGCGGACTCGCAGGCGGACAGCCTCCACATCTGGGGCGTCTACGAGCCCCTGATCTGGATCGATCCCGACTACAACCTTCTGCCCTGGCTCGCCGAGTCGTGGGAGGCGAACGAGGACGGCACGGTGTGGACCTTCCACCTGCGCCAGGGAGTGAAGTTCCACGACGGCAGCGACTTCGACGCGACCGACGTGGTCTACACCTACCGGAGAATCAAGGACCCCGCGACCGGATCGCCGGGCACCGGTCAGCTCGAGGTGTTCGAGAACGAGGGCGTCCAGGCCATCGACACCCATACCGTGCAGTTCACCCTGAAGCAGCCGAACGCGGAGCTGCCCCTGCTCATCTCGGGCGAGTACTCGCTCATGGTGCCGGAGGGCGTGACCACCGAGCAGCTCGACAGCGGCTCCTACGGCACCGGTCCCTACACCATCGAGAATTACTCTCCCGACTCGCCCCGCACTTTCCTGCGCCGGAACCCCAACTACTGGCGCGAGGGGCTGCCGATCTCGGATTGCATCGAGCTCCAGGGGATCGACGACCCGATCACCCGTTCCGCCGCCATCACGAGCGGACAGGCCGACGTGGTCATCGTCGCCGATGCGGGCACTCTCGCGATGCTGGGCGGCAACCCCGACGTCGAGCTGGTGCAGACCAACGCGGGCGTCTATCTCATCCTGTGGATGATGGTCGACACCCCGCCCTTCGACAATCTCCAGTTGCGTCAGGCCCTCAAGCTGGTGCAGGACCGCCAGGCGATCGTCGACCTCGCGCTGCTCGGCTACGGGATTCCGATGAACGACAATCCCATCCGGCCCACTTCGCCCAACGCCTACCGCTCCGATCCAATTCCGCAGGACATCGAGAAGGCGAAGATGCTGCTGGCGGAAGCGGGCTACCCGGACGGCATCACCCTGGACCTCTACACCGGGGCCACCGACCTCTACCCCGGCCTCAACGCGATGGTCCAGGCCTACAAGGAGATGGCGTCCGCGGCGGGGATCACCATCAACATCGTGACCTCTCCCTCCGCGAGCTACTACGACGAGATCTCGCTCGTGAAGCCTTTCGGGGCCTCGTACTGGTTCTACCGTCCGCCCGCGCTGGTGTTCCCCTTCTACCTCACGTCCTCCTCGTGGCCGGAGACCCACTGGTACCGGGACGACTTCGACGCGCTGATCGCCAAGGCATTCGCGACCGTGGACCCCGACGCGCGGCGTGAGCTCTACAAGGACGCGCAACGCATGTTGGCGGAGGAGGGCGGCCTCATGACGCCCGCCTTCTCGGCGGTGGTCGCGGCGGTGCGCAAGGGATGCCACTACCAGCCGCAGGTCGACCTCAACCGCTTCGACTTCGCCAAGATCTACTGCGAATGACGCCCGGCGCCGCTGCCGCCTTTCGCCGGAGGCAGGGGCGGCAGCGGCGATGATCGTGTCTGCCGTTGTCGGCACTATGAGATTGCTCGAATGACGGGAGGTTTGACATGACCAGCGATCCCGCCCGCGCTGAAACATCGCGCGTTGCCACCACCATCGACTACGACCAGGAGGGCAAGCAGGTCTCCTTCCTCGGGGTGCCCATATCCACCGACGAATCGGCCTACGGCACGGTGACGGTCCCGATCACGGTGATCAAGCACGGTTCCGGGCCCACTATCTACTTCTCTGGCGGCGTGCACGGAGACGAGTTCGAAGGGCCGGTCGCCCTGATGAAGCTCGCCCGGGAGCTCGAACCGGCTGAGGTGCAAGGGCGGATCATCATCACCCCCTGCCTCAACCTGCCCGCGGTCCTCGCCGGCAAGCGCTGCTCACCCATCGACGGGCTGAACCTCAACCGGGTCTTTCCGGGAGACCCCGCCGGGAGCGCTACCCACGTCATCGCGCACTACGTCACCACCGTGCTGCTGCCGCTCTGCGACGTGCAGGTCGATCTGCACTCCGGCGGCAACACCCTCACCTTCATCCCCTACGTGCAGATGATCCGCAGCCGCGACGAAGACCTCCAGCGCCGCACCCTGGAGGCGATCAAGACATTCGGGGCACCGGTCGCGCTCCTCACTACCGAGCTCGACCCGGCCGGCAACCTGGAGACGATGTGTGAAGAGCTCGGGGTGATGACCATTCAGAGCGAGCTCGGCGGCGGCGGCACGGTGTCGAAGACCAATGTCGGCTACGCCTACAACGGCGCCCGCAACCTGCTCAAGCACTTCGGCCTCATCGAGGGCGACATCCTCCGTCCCGAGGACGAAGGGCGCCCGCCGACGCGCCTCATGACCTTCAGCGACCAGTCATGCTACGTGATGGCTCCCGACGACGGCCTCTTCGAGCCCTTCTTCGAGCTCGGAGACCCCTGCAAGGAAGGCGACGAGATCGGACAGGTGCACTATCCCCATCACATCGAGAAGCTTCCCTGGAAGGTGCTCGCCACCCGCGGCGGCACGCTGCTCTCCAAGCGCCCCCCCGGCATCGTCCGCCGTGGCGACAACGTCGCGATCATCGCCCAGGACATGGACGAGGCGTAGGCGCCGGCGGGGGCGCGGCAGGTGTGTCGCGTTGCTGCGGGTCCAGGCTCCTGATACCTTGCCCGCCGCTCGCATCGAAGTGTGCACATGCGACCGAGGTGAGGTCTGATGGCGATGCCGCGCAGTCAGGCGAAGACGCTCGAGATCGGCCCCGCCTCGGATTCCCTGGTCGAAGCATTCGATCGAGACGGCTTTGCCTTTCCCCTTCGTGCGTTTGCGGCGGTGGACATCGATCGCCTGCGGCGTCGCACCGAGACGGAACTCCTCCAGTTGTGGGGCGATCCGACGCAGGAGACCGACTACACATTCCAGACCCACCTCCTCTTTCCGTGGCTCGACGCGGTGGTGCGTCACGAGCCGATCCTCGCGGCTGTGAGCCGGCTCCTCGGCCACGACCTCCTCCTGTGGAACAGCGGCTTCGTGATCAAGCCACCAGGGAGTGGCTACTTCGCCTCGTGGCATCAGGATCTGCTGTACTGGGGTCTCGAGCCGCAGGAGGCGGTGACCGCATGGCTCGCCTTTACCGAGAGTACGGTCGAGAATGGCTGCCTGCGTTGCGTTCCGGGCACGCACCGCCGTGGATTGCTGCCGGTCACCGAGACCTTTGCCAAGGACAACATGCTGTCACGGGGACAGGAGGTCGACGTCCCGGAAGCGGAGGCGAAGGCAGTGGACTTGGTGCTGCGGCCCGGCGAGTTCTCGCTGCATCATGGCTTGACGGTGCACAGCTCGAATCCGAATCGGAGCACGAGCGCACGTATCGGCATGACCATGACCTTCGTCCGACCGGAAGTCCGCTCCACCAAGGGCCGCGACACTGCGACCCTGGTGCGGGGACGCGACCGTTATCGTCACTTCGATCTGAACGCCCGGCCATGCGCCAGCCTCGATCCCGCCGCGGTAGCGGTTCACGCTGAAGCCTCGCGACGCCGCGCGGCGGTGATTGACGCCGCGAGCCCGGAGCATCGCGCGCGCTCGCACTCCCGCCGGGACAAGTAGGCACACGCTCGAGCGGCTGACTCCGCGGACGCTGATACCCTGATCATGCCGCTACCCAAGGACTTGGTTCTGCTGCTCGGCTTCGCCGGTCTGCTGATCCTGGCGCTCGGGGCGGGGCGCGGGCGCTGGTTTCAGGACTTCCTGCGCGTCGTCCGAGAGGCCCTCTACGACGAATGGAACCGGCCTCGCTGACTTCGCGGGCGCGCTCCGGAATCCGCTTGAGCGCGCGTTTGCTGTCGCCGAGCCGTGGCCGGCCCGTCGACGTACCCCAAATGCCACCTGCCGGCGTCAGGGAGCCGGAGCCATGCTAGATTGAGTTCGTCCAGGAAAGAGGAGCGGGCCACGCATGATTGATACCGTCTCGTCATCCACTGGCAGGTCCGCGCGAGAAAGCGCAACCGACCTGCACGACGACGCGCTGGTCTGGGACATGACGCTGCCCTTCCAGCCGCGGTACGCAGACTTCGCGCTGCTCGATCGGTATCGGGCGAGCGGCGCCGATTTCGTCTCGCTCACCGTCAACGATTTCGCCAACCCGCTGGCCGGTACCCTTCTCCATCTCGCGAGCGTCCGGCAAGGGATCCGCGATCGCAGCGAAACGTTGACTCTCGCGGAGACAGTGGACGACATCGAAGCGGCGAAGGCGGAGGGGAAGCTCGCGGTCGGGTTCCACTTCCAGGAAACGAACCCCCTGGAAGGCTCGCTCGGAATGATCGAGCTCTACTACCAGCTCGGAGTCCGCCACATGCTGCTCGCCTACAACCAGAAGAACCGGGTCGGGGATGGGTGCGCGGAGGCGACCGACGCGGCCCTGAGCCGCTTCGGGGTGAGCGTGGTCAAGGAGATGAACCGCGTGGGGATGATGGTCGATGGCAGCCACAGCGGGCACCGGACCACGCTGCATGCGATGGAGGTCTCGAGCGCGCCCTTCGTGTTCTCACATGCCAACGCGCATGCCCTGCATCCCCACTACCGGAACATCCGCGACGACCAGATCAAGACGTGCGCGGAGACCAACGGCGTCATCGGGATCAACGGCTGCGGCTGTTTTCTGGGCGACGTCGAGGCGAGCACCGAGGCCATCTTCCGACACGTGGACTACATGGTGAACCTGGTGGGCCCGAAGCACGTGGGGATTGCCCTGGACTACACGCTGCCCGATCCGGACTGGACCTGGGACAAGGTGGATCCCGATGCCTGGCCGCCGAGCGAAGCGAGCATCGACGCCAGGGATGCGGGCCCCGAGCAGCTCCCCGAGCTTACGCATCTGATGCTCGACCACGGTTACGGCGAGGAGGATGTGCGCGACATCCTGGGACGCAACTTCCTGCGGGTGGCGCGGGAGGTCTGGCGATAGGGTTCGGTAGGGGCGTTTGATCCATGAGGAGAAAAAAGGTGCGTTCCCTTCGACGCGATCACCTTCAGCCTCCGCGACCTCTGGCCCTGAGCAGCCGCCAACCCGTTGCGGCGGTGCGACCCATTCAGGTGCGGTAGGCGGGATTCTCGCGATCGAGCTGGCGGACGAGAGCGGTCCACTCCACCTCGCCGAAGGGGTGGCCGTCGATGACCATGGAGCGTTGCGCCGCTTCCTCGCAGATGTCGTGAGGCGGCAACTCGAGCTCGCGGCCGGTGGCCATTGCATCGAGCTGGATTTCGCAGGCCTTGTCCAGGTAGTACATGCGCATGAAGGCTTCGCCGACCGAGCCGCCCGCGGTGAGCAGGCCGTGGTTGCGCATGATCATCACGTTCTTGTCGCCGAGATCCTCAACGAGCTGGCTGCACTCCTCGATCTCCATCAGGAAAGCGTAGTCGTTGTAGGCGACCCGGTCGTAGAAGACGAGGGATATCTGGTTCACCGGCAGCAGGCCGCAGGCGAGCGCGGCGACACCGGTGCCCGCCCGGGTATGGGTGTGCACGGTGCACGCCGCGTCGGGGCGGGCGCGGTGCACCGCGCCGTGGATGGCGAACCCGGCGGAGACGGGCGGGTGCTCGGTGTTGCTGAGGATGTTGCCTTCGAGGTCCATCTTCACGAGGCAGGAGGCGGTGATCTCCTCGAAGAGCAGGCCATAGGGGTTGATGAGAATGTGGTCTTCGGTGTCCGGTATCCGCACCGTGGCGTGAGTCGCGGTGAGGTCGGTCATCCTGAACCTGGCGAGGAGGCGGAAGCAAGCGGCCAGCTCGATCCGGGCCCGCCACTCGGCGGGGGAGAAGTCCGGATGGGAGTCGATCGGGGTCGGGGGTGGCGGCGAAGTCATCGAAACGCTCATGGCAAGTTATCGGCCCGAGAGCTCGAGGCCGGTCCGGGTGGAGTCACGCACGACTCTACGGCCAGCCGGGTACCGGCGCAAAGGCAATCCACGCCCGATCCGGAAAGTTTCGAAACAGCGGACAAGACCCTTGCCGCCCTCGATTGGTGCATAATCGCAACGCCGATCCGCGGGCAGGAGGTGCAGTATGAGCGCTACCGCGATGATGACCGAGAGGTCCACGCACGAAGCCAACGGCGAGGAAGCGGGAGCCGCGCAGGCCGGGCGACTCGCGCTGAGCGCAGCCGAAGTGGAACACTTCCACCGGGAAGGCTACCTCGTGGTGGAAGGGGTGGTTACCGGAGCCGCCCTCGACGAGCTCCGCACGGTGACGGACGAGTTCTTTGACCGAGCCCGGGAGCTCGATGCCTCGGAGGGGCCGATCGACCTCTCGCCCGACCATGCCCGGGAGCGACCCCAGGTGCGCCGGATCATCGATCCCGACCGGCATCATCCGGTGTACGAGGCGGCGACCCGGATGCCGGAAGTCCTGGACGTGGTCTGCGATCTGCTCGGCCCGGACATCCGCTTCGATCACTCGAAGCTCAACTGCAAGCCGCCGGCGGGCGGGGTCCCGATCGAGTGGCACCAGGACTGGGCCTTCTATCCCCAGACCAACGACAGCATGCTCGCCCTCAGCCTGATGCTGGACGATTGCGATCTCGAGAACGGACCGCTGTTGGTGATTCCGGGCTCGCACCAGGGACCGACCTGGGACCACCACTTTGAAGGCCGTTTCATCGGCGCCATCGATCCCGCCACCGCCGATTTCGACGAGTCGAGCGCGCTCGCCCTGGTGGGGCCGGCGGGCTCGGTGGCGATACACCACGTGCGCACCGTGCACGGTTCCGCGGACAGCATCTCGGGACGCCAGCGCCGGCTGCTCAACATGAACTACGCGACGACCGCGACCTGGCCCCTGCTCGGGCTGGACACGATCCTCGCGATGCACGAACCGGGTATCGAGGGCTTTCACGCCACTACGGTACGCGGGAACGCAACCTTCGAGCCACGCATGGAGAGCCTGCCGGTACGCATTCCGCTGCCCTCCGCCGACGCCGAGGCACGCACCATCTTTGATTTGCAGATGCCCGCGTACGGACGCTCTTTCCGCAAGGCCGCACCACGCGCCGTGTCCGCCGCCGCGCAGTAGGCGAGGGGCGTCGTTCCGGCCTCCTTGCTTCTACGTCCTGCAGATCGGTTGTCGATTGGAGACCGGGGCGGGGGCCTGCACGTCGCGGATCGGAGCCGGGTGCTTCCCGGTGTCGGGCAGGACGACCTGGATCGGTTCCTCGCTGCCCATTCCCCTGCGCGAGCGGCGCGGCACTCAATCCAGATCGCGGAGCGGGTCGCGCGCTCGATGCTATAGCTCGCTGACCTCGCGGTGACAGCGAAGGCGCAGGGTCCCGCCCGCCCGGCGCAAGGGCGGAGGGGTCGTCTCGCAGAGACCCTCGATCTGCCGGGCGCAGCGCCCGGCGAACACGCAGCCTTCGGTACCCGCGAAGGGGGGGGCCGCTGCTGGCGTCGGTGCCTTGTCGCTCGCAAGCCCCGCCTCGTCGCTTCGCTGCCGCTTGCTCATCCCGGGGACCGCATGCAGCAGCAGGCGGGTGTAGGGGTGATGGGGCGGCGCGAACACCTCGTCGTTCGTGCCCGTCTCCAACAGGCGGCCGCGGTACATCACTCCGATGCGATCGGCGAGTGTCCGCACTACCGCGAGGTCGTGCGAGATGAAGAGCATCGAGACCCGGTGGCGGGCGCGCAGCCGGCGCAGCAAGTCCAGGATGTTGGCCTGCACCGAGACGTCGAGCGCGGACAGGATTTCGTCGCAGAGCAGTAGGGCGGGGTCTACGACGAGGGCGCGGGCGATGGCGATGCGCTGGCGTTCGCCCCCCGAGAGCTGGTCGGGAAAGCGGTCCGCGTAGTCCGCGTCCAGGCGCACGTCATCGAGGGCGGCGGCCACCCGCGCGTCCAGCTCCGAAGCGGCGACGTTTCCCAGCAGCTCCAGGGGGCGGGCGAGAATGTTCCGAATCCGCATTCGCGGATTGAGCGACGCATCCGGGTTCTGGAACACGTACTGAATGAGGCGCCGGAGTTCCTGCGGGCGTGCCGCGACTCGGTCCGGCGCCGGCTCGCCACGGAACAGGATCTTTCCGGTCCGGGGCGCGAGCAGTCCGCTCACCGCGCGCGCGATGGTGGACTTGCCGCTGCCGGACTCTCCGACCAGGGCGAAGGTCTCGCCCTCCGCGATCCGGATCGAGACGTCGTGCACCACCAGGGGCGATGCGCGGCGAAAGGCGCCGGCAAGTCCCACGGGGGCGGGACCGTACGCCAGCGAGACGGCATCGAGTTCGAGCACCGGGAGCGTCGCGGGCTCGTGGATCGCTTCGTTGCCGGCGCCTCCGGCAAGCGGTGGTGCGGGGACGATCTCGCGCCAGCGGAAGCACGCGACATCGTGGCCGTTGTCGACGGGCTCGAGCGAAGGCGCCCGGGCCTCGCAGGCGGGCTTCGCGTAGTCGCAACGGCGCGCAAAGGCGCAGCCCGAGCCCAGCTCTCCGCGGCGGAGCAGTCCCCGTAGCGGGGCGGCGAAGGGCACGCCGTCGTCTTCGTCGAGACGCGGGACCGAGGCGATCAGGCCGCGGGTGTAGGGGTGGCGGGGCTCGCGGAAGAGGGTGTCGACCGGGGCGACCTCCACCATGCGGCCCGCGTACATCACTCCGACACGGTCCGCGATCTGGGCCAGCACCGCGAGGTCGTGGGTGACGTACACCATGGTCATGCGCAGGCGGCGGCGCAGAGTCGCGAGCAGCTCGATGATCTGTTCCTGGGTGGTGACGTCGAGCCCGGTGGTCGGCTCGTCCAGCACCACCAGGGCGGGGTCGCTGCCCAGCGCCATCGCGATGCACACGCGCTGCTGCTGGCCGCCGGATAGCTGGTGCGGGTATCGCTTCAGCATGCGTTCGGGCTCGGGCAAGCCGACCTGCGCGAGCAGCTCCCGCGCCCGGCGCCGCGCCGTCTCCCCGGAGGCCGCAGTCCCGTGCTTCGTCAGAAGTTCAATCATGAGGTCGCCGATGCGGCGGGCGGGGTTGAGCGCGGTGGTCGGATTCTGGGGGACGAAGCTGATGCGCCGGCCGCGAATCGCGGTGAGGGCGCCCGGGGGAAGGGCGAACAGGATTCGGCCTTCGACCCGGATCTCGCCGCTCGCAACCCTCGCCCGGGGATGCCGGTATCCGAGCAGCGTGAGGGCGAGCGAGCTCTTGCCGCAGCCGGATTCACCGACCAGTCCGAAGACCTCTCCTTCGGCCACCTCGAGCGAGACCTCGCGCAGCGCTTCCAGCCACTCTTCGCCGTCGCGGTAGGAGACACTGAGGTCGCGAACGCGGACGTGCGCGCCGGCCGCTTGCTCCGCACCCCGCCCGTCCGGTGCCCTCGGTGTGTCCGGCGTGCTCATGGGCTCGCAGGCTGCGACGTGCGCCCCAGGATGCGCGCCGCGCCCTCGGTGCACAGGTTGAGCCCGACCACGAGCGAGGCGAGAGCGAGCCCGGGCCCGGCGACGGTGGCGGGGGACAGGAAGATGAGGCCCCGGTACTCGCTGATCATCAGTCCCCACTCCGGGGTCGGCGGGCGCATCCCGAAGCCGAGGAAGCCGAGCGAGCCGATGAGCACCGGTGCGAAGCCCGCCCGGGTCGCGAACTCCACCAGGAGGACGCCGGTCGCGTTCGGAAGCATTTCCCGGCGCACCACCGACGCGGCTCGCTCGCCGCGCAGGCGCGTGATGGTGATGTAGTCCTTGGTGACGATGTCGAGCGCCGCGGAACGGGCCATGCGCGTGACCCTGGGGATGTACACCGCCGCCACCGCCACCACCACCAGGAGGGGATCTCCGGAAAGCCCGGGCCCTGCCACCGCCACGATCAGCATCGCGAGGATGAGGAAGGGCACGCTGATCAGCGCCTCGGTCAGGCGCATCATCACCTCGTCGAACCAGCCTCCGATGTAGCCGCTCAGCAGGCCGAGAAACGAGCCGATGACCAGCCCCGTCAGAGTGGCGGAGATCGAGAGCAGCAGGACGAGGTGGGCGCCGTGCACGACGCGGCTGAACACGTCCCGGCCGAGCTGGTCCACGCCGAAGGGATGCGCCCACGACATGCCCGACAGCGGGGTGCCCGTGAGCATCTGAGCGTGGCCGTAGGGCGCAAGGAAGGGACCGGCGAGCGCCACCGCCAGCCAGAAGGCGAGGATCACCGAGCCGATCCGGAAGCTGCGCGGCGTGGTGGGCCAGAGCCGCACCCAGCGCTTGACGCGCGCCCCGAACCCCGGTCGGTATGGCGCAGCGCTCATTCCGACAGTGTCCGAAGGCGCGGGTTGAGCAGCACCGCCCCGATGTCCGCGAGCAGGTTTGCGCCGATGTACACCGCGGCCGCGATGAGCACCGTCGCCTCGATGAGGGGCACATCGAGGGTCAGCATCGCGTCCACGGTGAGGCTGCCGAAGCCGGGAAAGCCGAACACCCGTTCCACGATCACCACGCCGCCCATCATGTAGGCGATGTTCAGCGCGGTGACGTTGAGGGTGGGGATCATGGCGTTCGGCAGCGCATGGCGAATCAGGATGGTGCGCCGTGGCAGGCCGTTGAGCTCCGCCATGCGGATGTACTCCGAGTCCAGCACTTCGATCAGCCCATCGCGGAGAAAGCGCACCGCGTACACCGACATCACGAGGCCCAGCGTGAGCGCGGGGAGGACCAGGGCGCGCACGAACTCCGTGAAGGTGGTGGCGTCGTCGACCACCGACATCGCGGGCAGCAGGGGGAAGGTCACCACGAAGAGGAGCAGGAGCAGGGTCCCGAGCAGAAAGTCCGGGGTGGAGAGCAGCACCAGCGTGATCACGGAGAAGGCATGATCGATTCCGCGGTCCCGGTTGAGCGCCTGGATCGCGGCGGGGATGAGGGAGAGCGGCAGGTAGAGCAGGAAGGCGGCGCCGGCGAGGATCAGAGTGTTCGCGATCTTCGGCGCGAGCACGTCCCTGATGGGGCGGCTCACGACCATCGTGTTGCCGAAGTCGAGGCGGACGACGCCGGCGAGCCACTGCGCGTAGCGCTGCGGCGCCGGGGTGTCGAGGTTGAGCCGGGTGCGCAGGAGCGCCTTCTGCTCCTCGGTGGCCATGCGGCCGAGGTAGCGCGTGGCCGCGTCCCCCGGGAGCGCCTCGACCATCACGAAAATGAACAGGGAGACGAGGAAGAGCGAGATCAGCGACAGCGCCGCACGCCGCCCGATCATCCGTAGCGCGAGCACTCCCCGGCCCTTCTAACTCGGCGAAACCGGAACCGGAGTTCGCCGATTCCCGGTCCTCACACGTACTCCCGCGGGATGGAGCTGCCCGCGGCGAGGGCGAGCGCGGCCTTCACTCCGAATCCCTGGTGCGCGACGACATCTTCCGGCTCGATCGCGGCCTCGCCCTGGCGCCCGATGATCACCACCTCGTCGCCCACCTTTGCCTCCGGCGCATCGCTCAGGTCCACCCGGGTGTGCTCGAGCGAGAGGGGCCCGAGGATGGCTAGCCGCCGCCCGCCCACGAGCACCGCTCCGCAGTGGAGCGCGGCCATCCCGTCGCGCAGTCCGATCGGAATCACCCCGAAGCGCATGCCCGTGCGCAGGGGAAAGGGGGCGAGGTCGAGGAAGTGATCGCGCTCGATGCCGCGGGCGTGGATGATGCGGCTGGTGAGGGAGTGGAAGGCGGGTCGGAGATCGGCGTCGACGTTGAGAGGACCGGGCGGGGTCAGTCCGAAGAGCATGTGGCCGGGGTCGACGGCGTCGAAGGCCGCATCCGGATCGCAGCGCAGCACCGCGCTGCTCGCCGCCATCTTGACGGGAATGGCGCCACCCTTGGCCTCGATCTCCGCGCACGCCGCGCGGTAGCGTTCGATCTGCCACGCGACGTACTCCTCCGCCTTCGGGTCTCCGGGCACGTCCACGTGGGTGTACACGCCGTGGAGCTCCAGGTGGGGCAGCGCGCGCACCTGCCGCGCGAGCGCCGCCGCCCGCCCGGGCAGCACCCCGAGGCGCTCGAGCCCCACGTCGATCTTGATGAACACCCGGATCGGTCCTTGGGCGTGGGCGGCGTAGAACTCTGCCGACTCGCGGTCCAGGATGGTCGGCATCAGGCGATGCGATTCCACCGCCTCGACCGCCGCTCGATCCGCCAGGTTGCCCGCGTAGAGCAGCACCGGCGCCTCGTTCCCGTGATCGCGCAGCCGCACCGCGTCCGCGATGTCCGCGACCGCGATCGTGTCCGCACCGCCCGCGACCACCGTCTCCGCCACCCGTTCGAGCCCGAATCCGTAGGCGTCCGCCTTGAGCGCGGCGACGATCCCCACCCCCGCCCCGGCAACCCGGCGTACCTCGGCGAGGTTTCGGGCGATGGCGCCGAGGTCGACCCGGAGCACGTTCGGCCGGCGGGCGGTACTGGTTCCCATGATCCCTCCCCGACTTGGACGATGCGGGAACCGACCCCGGTTCCGCCGTCGCCATACTACCCGTTGAGTTTCCGCCCCGCGCGCGCTCACATCTCGGCGCTTCCGGTGCGCAAGCGCCGCGTCCATGTTCAGCTCACGCTTCCGCCCGGCGCTTCCCGCCCGGGGGAAGAAGCTGGGCGACGAGGACTCCGGCGATGATCAGGGCTCCTCCGATCAGGTGGAACGAAGTGGGCGGCTCGCCCTGGATCATGCGGATGAGGACCACCACCACGGGGGCGAGGTTGGAATAGATGGAGGCGATGGTCACGCCGACTCGGCTGATGCCCCAGTGCCAGGTGAAGAGCGCGAAGGAGGCCGGCCCTGCGCCGAGGTAGAGCACGCCGAGCACCGAACGACCATCGAGCTCGAGCCGTGCCTCGGCAATGCCCAGTCCGACCAGGATCGGAAGGGCGGCCAGAATCGTCAGCGCCCCGACCATGATCGTGATCGCGGAGATGCCGAGCTGCGTGATCCCGGACAGCCAGCGTTGCGCACCAATCGAGTACCAGGTGAACAGCGTGACCGCCGCCAGGATGAACCATTCGCCGCCGCGCAGTTCCTCGCTTCCTTCCACGCGGGTGCCGAGCGCGGCCACGATTCCCCCGGCTACCGCCACCACCGCACCGAACAAGACGGCGAGGCCCAGCCGTGCGCCGAAGACCACGCGCGCCACGAACGCGGCCACGATCGGCGCCGCCGCCGCGACAATCGCGGCCGACACCGGGCCGGCATGCTTGACGCCGAGGGTCAGGCATACCGTCGAAATCGAGATTCCCGCGGTGCCGAGAATGAGCGCCGGCCGCCAGGGGATGCGCCGCAGCGGCCGCCCCCGCGTCTGAATCGCGTAGGCCGTCATCAGGAAAAAGGTGGCCGAGAGCAGTCGGCCGGCGGTGACGAAATAGGGATCCCAGGTCTGAAGCAGGGAGTCGGTGACCAGAAAGTGGGTGGCCCACACCGAGGTCCCGATCGCCAGCATGAAATTGCCCGCGACCTTCTGTTGCGCCGAAACTCGCTCCGAAGCGGCCATCCCCTGGTGCCTCAAGGGTCCTGGGCGGAGCGTCGGATTCCGTGCCAAAGCGACGCTTTGGCCAGGGGCGAAGTACGCGGGTTCGTATCAGGATTGGACAGGCTCCCGCGGGAAGGCGAGCAACACGGCGCCTTGCGCGGGTCTCCTCCCGTCCACACCGTGCTTCACCACGATTCAGTGCGCGTTCAGCCGTGCTCCTGATCCGTGAACGTCGACTGCTCCTGGTTCTCGAATATCGACGTGAAGCCCTCTGACCAGTCCGGCGGAATCGGCATGTCCACCGGCTCGTGGTAGGCGTAGCGGGGCGCTTCGCCGCGCAGGAGCAGGTTCGTGTAGCGCGTGGGCCGGGGGAAGGGCGTGTAGCCGAAGGAGTCCGCGGCGTGGTAGCCGAGGATCAGGACCGGGCGGTTGTGCTCCGATAGGTTGCTCTCCGAGCCATGCACGAGCGCGGTGTGGATTACCGAGACGGTGCCGGCGGGGCCGGTCAGGGGCACGGCGTCGTCGAGCGGCAGCCGGGCGAGCTCCTCGTCCGAGATCCGTCCGATCCAGTTCCCGTCGCGATCGCGGTGGTTGAAGATCTCCCGGCGGTGGCTGCCCGGAAGGACCTTGAGAGGGGCCTGGTCGGGGCGGACCTCCTCCAGAGCGGTGATGGCGACGAAGAGGTCCAGGTTGGTGTGGGGAAAGAAGGGCACGTCCTGGTGCCAGGCGACCGGTGCCCCGCCCTCGGCCCACTTGAAGTTGATCGTCGATTCCCGGAACTTCACGTTCGGTCCGACGAGATCCTCGGCGAGGTCGGGCAGAACCGACTCGGTCGCGAACTCCCAGAACACGGGGTGGTGGTCGACCGCCTGGTTGAGGCGCAGCGGGCGCGGGCGCTCGGGAAGATGTCCGGGCTCCAGGAAGAGCGCATCGCTCGACTCGGTGAGCTGCCGGCTCTGCTCGACGAACTCGTCCGCGGCCGCGCGCAGGCGCTCGATCCAGTCCATGCCGATGAAGCCCGGAAGCTGGAGGTACCCCTCCTCGAAGTATCGCTGCCGCTGCGCTTCGGTCAGCACCATTCCCGGTCGGGCCAGAATCTCGCGGCAACGCATCGAGCACCTCCACGTTTCGGTCGGGCAGTCTCATGCTCACACATAACACGGGGAGGGTATGCTTTGGAACACGATTCGGCCTGGAGGACTTGCCGGTGATCGGGGTGGAGGAGCATCCGAAGAAGACCATTGAAGTGCTCGGGCGCCGGATGGCCTGCGTGGATATCGGGGAAGGGGCGCCGGTGGTCTTCCAGCACGGCAACCCGACTTCTTCGTACCTGTGGCGCAACATCATGCCGGCGCTCGAGGAGCGGGCGCGTTGCATCGCGCTCGATCTCATCGGCATGGGCGACTCCGAGAAGCTGCCCGACTCCGGCCCCGAGAGGTATCGATTCGTGGAGCACCGGCGCTACTTCGATCGCGCGCTCGAGGCGCTCGGGGTGAATGACGACGTGACTCTGGTCGGGCACGACTGGGGATCCGCCCTCGTCTTCGATTGGGCCAATCGTCACCGGGCCGCGGTGCGCGGCATCGCCTACATGGAGGCGCTGGTCCGCCCCTTGACCTGGGAGGAGTGGCCGGCGCCCTCGCGCAGCATCTTCCAGGGCTTTCGTTCACCCGCCGGAGAGTCTCTGGTGCTCGAGAAGAACCTGTTCGTCGAGCGGGTGCTCCCCGGCTCGGTGCTGCGCGGACTCGGGGAGAGCGAGATGGCGGTCTACCGCCGGCCCTTTCGGGAGCCCGGCGAGGACCGGCGTCCCACCCTGGCGTGGCCGCGGCAGATTCCGATCGACGGAGAGCCCGCGGACGTGAGCGCGATCGCCGCCGATTACGCCGAGTGGCTCCTGCAATGCGAGGTGCCGAAGCTCTTCATCAACGCCGAGCCCGGCGCGATCCTCGTCGGCCCGCAGCGCGAGTTCTGTCGTCGCTTCCGGAACCAGGTCGAGGTGACGGTCGCGGGCAGCCATTTCATCCAGGAGGACTCCCCGGCCGAGATCGCGGCCGCGCTCGGCGACTGGTTCGACACCCTCGACTGAAGCGTTCTCCCTGTCTCGCGCTGCCGTGTGCCCGCGCAACGCCCGCGGCGCCGCCGGGGGTCTTTCCGCGCCGTCGCCCTACAGCAGCTTGGCTTCGAAGGGGTAGGTGCTCAACGCGAAGGCCCCGCCCTTCGTCACCAGCACCTGGTCCTCGAGCTTGACGCCGTAGGGGGCGCCGTCCTTGCCCGCGTAGCACTCCAGGCAGAAGACCATGTTCTCCTGGATCTCGCGGTCCACTATCCCGCCCTCCGAGTCCACGGTGTCCGGATAGGGAATCCCCGGCCCTTCGTCTTCGAGCCCGGCCTGGTGCGCCATGCCACCGTAGCGTCCGGTGAGATACCCCTCCGGCAGCCGCGGGGCCTGCTCTGCGAACTCGGTGAAGCTCATTCCCGGCTTCAGGAGCTCGCGCATGCCGTTCACGCAGTCGTAGGCGATGCGGTACGCCTCCTTCTGGCCCGGATGCGCGTTGTCGCCGCACAGGAAGGTGCGCGATATGTCGACCACGTAGCCCTCGTAGGTGTTCGCGTCGGTGTCGATGCCCACCAGGTCGCCGGGCTGGACGATCTTGTCATGCGCCTCCGACATCCAGGGGTTGGTGTTCGGTCCGGACGCGATGAGGCGAGTGAACATGAACTCCCCGTGGTAGCGGTAGAGCGTTTCGTTGACCACCGCCATCAGCTCGTACTCGCGAACGCCCGGACGGATGGCGGCCTCGAAGTCCGCGAGCATCGCGTCCCCGATGCCGCCGTTGAGGGTCATGATCTGGATCTCTTCGGGCGTCTTGACTTCCCGGGCGTCCACCGTCGCCGGGCTCGCGTCGGTGATCTCGATCCCCGCATCGGCGAGCGCCATGAACCCGTAGCCGTCGAGGCGGTCCACCGCGAGGCGTTCTCCCTCGACCCCGAGCTCGCGCATGGTGTCGGCGACCGAGGCCGCCCAGCGCCGGGCCGGATCGAATCCCTCCACGCCTCGGAACTGCCAACCGAGCGCTGGGCGCACGTCGCGCAGAATCTTCTGGGAGACGTGCATCGAGTTCGCGTACTCGAAGAGCACCGGCTCTCCTTCCGCCGGCACGAGGCAATAGCGCGCAAACGTCGTACCGGTCCACACCCCCATCACCTCGGTGCCGGTGGCGTAGCGGATGTTGGCCGGGTTGTAGAAGATGGCCACCGGCATGTCGTGCGCCCGCATCATCCGCTGCAGACGCTCCAGGCGCCCGGTGCGCAGTTGCGCGAAGTCGATCTCGGTGAGGTTCGGCACGCGCAGTTGCTGCACGTGGGGGTTGTGAGTGCGTTCCCTTGGTTCCTGTCCGGCGAGCATCGGGAGGGTCTCCGCTTTGGGGTGGCGCGCGCGAGCCTAGCCGGGTGTGGCAGGCGCTACAAGCGCCGACCGTTGTACGAGGGCAACGAGCCTGAATGTCCGGTTGAGAGTCTGGAGGGACCTACGGATCGGGCGTGCACTCCCCCCGTTCTCAGCGGGTTCGCGCCCGGACTCCCTTCAGTCGCACCGCGGGTAATCTCTTCAGCCGCTGACTGTTCGGGTCCACCTCGATACCCACCGATTCCAGGGCGGTCACCCCTAGCAGCGGCTCGGCGCCCGCGTCTCCGAACAGGATCGTTCCTCCTACTATCTCCCCCATGAACTCGATTTCACCGACCGTGATGTCCATTACAATCTCGCTGCCGTCAGCCAGCTCATAGACGCGGCGGCCCTTGGGCTCCAGGCCAATGGCTTCGAGATGCGGCCTGGGTACGAGAGAGTCGGTTGCGCCCGTGTCGACCAGGAAGAGTCCGTCCCAGGTCCGCTCGGGATCCGCGGGGTTTCGAATGGTAACGGTGACGTGGGTTGCTCCCATTGCCGTTCTCTCCATGTGGACCGAGGAGTTTGGAGATGGTCTTGAAGCTCGCCGGCGGCGCCGACGTGATCCCCTCGCGGTTCCTCCGATGGTACCCTGAACCGTCTGGAGTGTCCGTGCGCCTCTGCGCGGACGCCATGCAACCCTTGCCGGCTTAGCTCAGCAGGTAGAGCAGTTGCCTTGTAAGCATCAGGTCGTGGGTTCGAATCCCTCAGCCGGCACCAGATGATCTCGCTCGGGGCTCGCGGCCCGACTGGCGGCCGAGACCGGTCTTGCCGATTTCCGAGCGCAGCGTGTCGACCACTTCCTGGAACTTCTCGCGGTTGGCGTCGCTCAGACGCGCCAGCAGCTCGTGGGCGCGCAGCAGCCGGAGCCGTTCGTGTGCGCTGTCGCTTCTCGCCTCGGTGAGCTTCTGCATGTGGCGGGGGAACTCCACCGCCTGCTCGGTCAGGCGGGCGAGAACGGAGTGCATGCTCAGTTCTTCGAGCCGTGCGCGTACTGATGGCAGCACTCCCTGAATGCGCAGCGGCACCGACTCCACCTCGGCCTCGCTCGCGACCTGAAAGAGAGTGCCGAGGAAGGTGCTGTCGAGATAATCGCACCCCGACAGATCCAGGATCAGCGAACGCTTTTCCTCGATCACGGCTTCTGTCGCCTCGAAGAAGGTCTCGGCGTGTGACCACGTGGCGCGACCTCGTGCCGCGATCAAGGTCGCATCGTCGAACTCCGCGTAGGTGAGCTCGAGCGGTGAGGCCGCACCCCGCTCCAGGGATTCGTCGCGGGCCGGCTCGTCGAAGCTGCTCTCGCCCGGCCTCGCTTCGAGCAGGACGATCGTCGCGTCGTCGCGATCCTCCCACGACACGCCGCGGGTAAGCTCGTCGAAGAGCTTGCGAAGCGGTGCCCGGTCGCTTTCGAGCGAGCGCAGGGAGCCGGCGATCCGCTCCGTGCCGGAAGGATGTTCTCGCTCGGGGTCGAGCAGTCCGTCGGTATAGAGCAGCATCTGGTCACCCTGCCCGAGACGGCAGCGGTGCTCGGCGAATGCGGCGTCGGCGTAGAGCCCCAGCGCCGGCCCCGTCGCGTCGATGGTGCGAGTCTCTCCGTTCGCCCGGACCCAGATCAGCGGCGGATGCCCGGCCGAGCTCACCACCAGCTCGCGGCTTTCGGTATCGAGGAGGCAGTAGGCGGCGGTGATGAAGAGTCCCGGCGCGGTGATGTCCCTTCGCAGGGAAGTGTTGAGCGCCCTGAGGGCTTCGGTGGGCCGGCAGGGACGGCCCGACGCCTCGTCGATCACTCGCAGCCGGTGCTTGAAGAGCACGGAGAGCATGGCGGCGCTGACGCCGTGTCCGGAGGCGTCCGCGATGACGAGCACCACGTGACGGTCCCCGACTCCGACCACGTCGTAGAGATCTCCGCCCACACTGCGTCCCGGACGGTACAGGGTTTGCACCGTGAAGTCGGGAAGCGGAGGGGGGGAGTGGGGCAGAAGCGAGCGCTGGATGATCTCGGCCCGGTGGAGGTCGCGCTGAGCGACGTCGGCCTGGTGCTCCAGGAGGTGCACCAGCGCCTCGAGCTGGTCGCGAGAGTGTTCGAGCTCTTCGCCTCGTGCTTCGAGATCGTTGGTGCGCTCTCGTACCAGGTCCTCCAGGTGGTCTCGGTGGCGTTTGAGCCCTTCCGCCATGCGGTTGAACGCGAGGCTCAGCTCCCCCACTTCGTCCTGCGATACCACAGGAGCGCTCACGTCGAGATCGCCCTCTTCGATTGCCTTCGCGGCCCGCGACAAAGAGAGGAGCGGTCGGGTGAACCCGGTGGCGATGCGAAAGGCGCCGTACGCCGCGATGACGAGCACGAAGAACGAGGCGAGCAGCGCGAGCTGACGCAGCCTCTCCACCGGCGCATAGGCCTCCGCCGCGTCCACCTGGGTCACGAGCGCCCAGTCCCGGTACCCGGTGGGCCGGTACGCCGCCACGACGTCCCGGCCCCGGAAGGGGTGCGTGTCGAGAAAGCCGCTCTCACCCGCGAGCGCGCGCGCCATGGCCACGTCGGCGGCCGTCTCGACCTCGAGGACGGGGGGCTCGCCCGGGATCGGAAAGATGTAGCGAATACGCTCTCCGAGTCGCGTTGCGAGGCGTACTCGCGCGGTCTCGTGGCCGCTGCGAATGGCCTCGAGGAGGCCGAGCATGGGGCGGACGTCCAGCTCCACCATGACGACTCCGAGCTCGCGTCCCTCGTTGGTACGTGCGGGAGCGCTCAGCATCGCCTGGTGCCCCGTCTCCGCGGGTTGCGGCAGGCCGAGCGTCGCCCGGGAGCGTCCTTCGAGGAAGGCGGGGTCGCGCGATACGTCCGTTCCCAGGGACGCGTCGTCGGTCGCGGTGACGATTCGGCCGTCGAGCCCGGCGATGCGAATGTCCAGGAAGTCCCGAGTGCTCTGCCTCGCGTCGAGCAGAATACGGCGAGTCTGTGAGAGGAAGGGTTCCGACTCCACTTCGCCGTCGAGCCGCGCGCGCAGAAGCTGGCGCAGGCGGGTGCGGCTCGCCACCAGCGAAACGCGTTCGTGCTGTTGCGCGACGTAGGAGAGCATCACTTCGCGCAACCCCGCGCCGCGGAGGTTGAGCTCCTCCCGCAGCTCGTCGCGCAGCATGTCCCGCACGAAGGAGTAGCCCGCGAAGGTCAGGGAAATGGTGGCCACCGCGAGCAGCAGCGTGACGAAGACCGTGAGCTTGCCTCGGACCGAAGCTAGGAAGGCCCGGGGAACGGAGCGGCGTTCCGTCGTGCTCGTCATCGAGGAGGGCGCGTGCGTTTCGTTGTTGGTGCGCGGCTCGTCCGGAACCCGTCCCGGTCACCCCCGACGGTGAGCCCGTCCGAGCGCAGGCTCGAATGCTACCGAAGGTGTGGCGGTTGCGGCCACATCTTTAATCGATGGAAGCGCTCCGGTCGAAACTGATATGGAGATCCGGGGCGCCTTGACCGCGGCGCGCACCGGAAACGGTCCCGTGCTTCCGGAGCCCCGAACCCCCTCCCGACTCGCCAAAGCTGCTACAAATACGCGGCGCCCCGGGGCGCGAGGCAATGCGACAGGAGGACTCGAGCGGCGATGGCGGCAGCGGACATCGGATTGATCGGCCTCGCGGTGATGGGGCAGAACCTCGCGCTCAACATGAACGATCACGGCTTCCGGGTCGCGGTCTTCAACCGCACCGTGTCCCGGGTCGACGAATTCCTCGCCGGGGCGGCACGGGGAACGACCATCGTCGGCGCGCACAGTCTGGAGGAGCTGGATGGCGCCCTTCGACGCCCGCGCGCGATCGTGCTGATGGTGAGGGCGGGAGACGTGGTCGACCAGTTCATCGAGAGCCTGGCGCCGCACCTCGAGGAGGGTGATGTGGTCGTCGACGGCGGCAACTCGCGCTACACGGACAGCACTCGCCGGGCGGAGGCGCTCGCGCGCCGGGGCATCGCATTCATCGGGGCCGGGATCTCCGGCGGCGAGGAGGGCGCGCGCCACGGGCCATCGATCATGCCGGGGGGCAATCCCACCGCCTGGCCCCGGGTCCGCGACATCTTCCAGGCGATCAGCGCGAAGGTCGACGGCGAGCCCTGCTGCCGGTGGGTGGGCGATGCCGGGTCCGGCCACTACGTGAAGATGGTGCACAACGGCATCGAGTACGGGGACATGCAGCTCATCTGCGAGGCCTGTCACCTCCTGCGGGAGGGGATGGGCATGGACGCGGACGAGGTCGCCGGTGTCTTCGCCGAATGGAAGCGTGGCGTGCTCGACTCCTACCTCGTCGAGATCACCGCCGACATCCTCGCCCGGAAGGACGATGACGGGTCGCCGCTCGTCGACAAGATCCTGGACGCCGCCGGCCAGAAAGGCACCGGAAAGTGGACCGTCATCGACGCGCTGGAGCTGGGGACCCCGCTCACGCTCATCGGCGAAGCGGTGTTTTCGCGCTGCATCTCCGCGATGAAGGAAGAGCGGGTCCGTGCCGCGGCGCGCCTCGGGGTCGAGCGCCGGCCCTTCGAGGGCGACCGGGAGACGTGGATTCGTCACGTTCACGATGCCCTCTACGCCGCCAAGATCGTCTCCTACGCGCAGGGATTCGCCCTGATGCGTGCGGCGGCGTCCGAGCATCGGTGGAACATCCGCCATGCCGACGTCGCCCTGATGTGGCGGGGAGGCTGCATCATTCGAAGCCGCTTCCTCGACAACATCCGGGACGCGTTCGAGGCGACGCCCGATCTCGGGAACCTGATGCTGGACGACTTCTTCGCCCGGAGTCTGGCCGAGGCCGAGCCCGGCTGGCGTCACGCCGTGCGTCTCGGCGTCGATCTCGCGATACCGGTGCCGGCCATCGCCTCCGCGCTTTCCTACTACGACGCCTACCGCAGCCCCCGGCTGCCGGCCAATCTGCTGCAGGCCCAGCGCGACTACTTCGGCGCCCACACCTACGAACGGGTAGACCGCCCGCGCGGGGAGAGGTTTCACACCGACTGGACGGAGAGCGGCGGCGCGGTCTCGTCCACCGCCTACGATGTGTGAGGTATCCCGGCGGCTACGGGCGGTCCCCCATCAGCCGAGCCGGAAACCCTCGTAACCCTCCGCCCGGAGGTCGCGCTCCGTGGCGTAGATGGCGGTGGTGTCGATGACGGCCATCGTAAGGTTGGGGGGGGCGCTGTGCGAGGGGTCTGATTGCCGCGACACCATATCGCCCAGGGCCGGCAATCTCCCGCCCGGAAAGGGGGTACGACGAGTTGCTGAGTGCGCGACGGGCGCCTTCGGCAGCCCAATCTTCTACCAGCTCGCGGGCTTGCGAAGATTGGTCCCCGGGATGGGGGAGGGCATCTGGGCACGTTCCAGGTGGTGACGTCGAATCGGGCGCACGAAGTCGGAATGTCGGAGCAGCACCTGTGAGATCTTGCGGCCCGTCTTCATCACGGGCGGAACGAGTCCGATTGGCTTTCCACGATCTCTAGCCAAGCGCATCGCCTCGGCGAGATCACTATCATTCGAGACCACTACTGCACACTCGTAGGCATCGAGCCAAGCGTCGTTGAGGAGGTGAACGGCTAGATTTACGTCTGAGCCCTTTTCCTCCGTTCTGATCACCTCCACCCAGCCCGTTCCGAAAGGTGAACGAGGCATGCGTCTCGGGCGCCGCTGGAAGTGTCCAAAGTAGGTCTCGACTGGAGGGGAGTTAGGCCGCCGTTCGCGCAATGCGCGCAGATACGTTTCCTGGCGCTCCCGTTGGTCCGGGTCTATTTCGGACACTTCGACTTTCGTGGTGAAATACTTGATGCAGGCGATATCGTGCTCGGGGCCGAGCACCAGTCGGATGAGTACTCCGAGATCGAGCCATTTGAAGGGCGTACCCTTGATCGCTCCGTAGTACAGGTTGAAGCCGTCGATATAGGCGTTCGTGCGCATACTCCGGCCCCAGAAAAAGCTAGGGCCTCCGAAGAGGCCCTGCGCCCCGCAGTCGAAGCCGCGGGGGGAGTTGCGGCCAGTGTCCCATAGTTGGGCGGACACTTGCAACGCTCACGCCCACACGCGCAGGGCTCGTTTTTTGTCTGCCGGGTAGCAGGGTGAGCTGATCTCGGGGCTGGCCATTTTGTTCTCCCTGTGGCAGTGTGCCGGCCATGGGGACGCTGGCGGCTTCGGATTCGTCGATTGATCTGCGTGCGGTCACGG
>CAYQVB010000009.1:0-46650 GCA_964420925.1 uncultured Ectothiorhodospiraceae bacterium
CGCCGGCGGCGATGCGCTACACCGAGGTACGCCTCGCACGCATCGCGCACGAAATGCTCGCCGACCTCGACCGGGACACCGTCGACTTCGTGCCGAACTACGACGACTCGGAGCACGAACCTGCGGTCTTCCCGACGCGCCTGCCGAACCTGCTGGTGAACGGGTCGGCGGGCATCGCGGTGGGCATGGCCACCAACATTCCTCCCCACAACCTGGGAGAGGTCATCGACGCCTGCGTAGCCTACATCGAGACCCCCGAGATCGGGCTGCCGGAGCTGATGGCGCTGCTGCCCGGTCCGGACTTCCCGACCGCGGGCGTCATCAACGGATCGAGGGGGATCCGCGAGGCCTATCAGACCGGCCGGGGACGCATCTACGTGCGCGCCCGGGCTCACGTCGAGGAAGGCGAGCACGGCGCCCGCCAGCGCATTGCGGTCACCGAGCTGCCCTACCAGGTGAACAAGGCACGGCTGCTCGAGAAGATAGCCGAGCTCGTGAAGGAGAAGCGCATCGAGGGCATTGCCGAGCTGCGCGACGAGTCCGACAAGGACGGCATGCGCATGGTCATCGAGCTGCGCCGGGGAGCGGTGCCGGACGTGGTGCTCAACCATCTCTACCGGCACACCCAGATGCAGAGCGTGTTCGGCATCAACCTGGTGGCCCTGGTCGACTCCCAGCCCCGTCTGCTGACCCTCAAGCAGATGATCGAGGCCTTCATGCGCCACCGCCGCGAGGTGGTGACGCGGCGCACGATTTTCGACCTGCGAAAGGCGAGGGAGCGCGCCCATGTGCTGGAAGGTCTCGCGGTTGCCCTCGCGAACATCGACCGTGTCATCGCGCTGATTCGGGCCGCGCGGAGCCCCGCGGAGGCCAGGGCGGCGCTTCAGCACGAGGTGTGGCCACCGGGCGCGGTGGCGGGCATGCTCGAGCGTGCGGGGGCGCTCGTTTCGCCCGGGGAAGGCAGGCCTGAGGATTCGGGCCTCGGCGAGGCAGGCTACCGCCTCTCCGAGCGGCAGGCGCAGGCCATCCTGGATCTCCGTCTCCATCGCCTCACGGGCTTGGAACAGGACAAGATCCTCCACGAGTACGACGAGATTCTGCGCCGCATCGCGGATCTCCTGGAGATTCTGGAGGATCCCGAACGCATGAAGGCGGTGGTTCGCGACGAGCTCGTCGAGATCAAGGAGCAGTACGCCGATCCGCGCCGCACCGAGATCGTCCGCGACGAGATGGAGTTCGATCCCGCGGACCTCGTGAGTCCGGGCGAGGCGGTGGTGACCTTCTCGCACTGGGGCTACGTCAAGTGGCAGCCGATCGACGTCTACGCGGCGCAGAAGCGGGGAGGGAAGGGCAAGACCGCCACCACCATGAAGGAGGCGGACTTCATCGACCGCCTCTTCGTCGCCAACACCCACGACCAGCTCCTGTGCTTCTCCAATCGCGGCAAGGTGTACTGGCTGCGGGTATACGAACTTCCGCCGGGAGGACGGACCGCGCGGGGGAGCCCCGTCATCAACCTGCTTCCGGCGCTCCAGAGCGACGAACGCATCAGTGCGGTCCTGCCGGTCAAGGACTTCAACGGGTCGGGCTATGTGCTCATGGCGACTGAGCGTGGTCTCATCAAGAAGACCCTGCTATCGGAGTTTTCGCGGCCGCGCTCCAACGGGATCATCGCCATCGACCTGCTGCCCGCCGACCGCCTCATCGGGGTCGCGATCACCGACGGCGAGCGCGAGGTCATGCTCGCGAGCAGCGGGGGGCGCATCTGTCGTTTCCACGAGCGCCAGGTGCGTTCCATGGGCCGCAACGCCCGCGGGGTCATCGGCATGCGGATCTCCGAACGGGAGCGGATCATCTCCCTCATCGTCGCCGGCGAGGGCATGGTGCTCACCGCTACCGAGAACGGCTACGGCAAGTGCACCCGGATGGACGAGTATCCACGCAAGGGGCGCGGCGCCAAGGGCGTCATCTCCATTCGCACCGGCGAGCGCAACGGCGCGGTCACCGCTGCGCTCGCGGTCGGACCGAACGACGAGATCATGCTCATGACCGACGGCGGCAAGCTGGTACGCACCCGGGTTGCCGAGGTCAGCGTGCTCGGGCGCAACACCCAGGGAGTGAAGCTCATCCGCCTCGTTTCGGGAGAACGGCTCGCGGGAGTGGAGCGGGTCATCGAGGACGTCGGCGGCAACGGCTACGAAGACGAGGTCAAATGAGCGCGGGGGATGATGACGGCCCTCGGATTGCACATCGCGGACCGGGACGGCTGATCGAGCGCCTCTGCATCGTGGGGGTCGGGCTCATCGGGGGCTCGCTCGCCCGGGACCTCAAGGCGCTCGACCTCGTGGGGGAGGTCGTGGGATCGAGCCGCCGGGAAGAGAACCTCGAACGCGCCCGCGCCCTGGGTGTGATCGACCGGTACGATGTCGACAGCGCCCGTGCGGTGCGAGGTGCGGATCTGGTGCTGGTCGCGGTGCCCCTGGGCGCGATGTCGGCGGTGTTCGGAAGGATCCGCGATCACCTCGAAGCGGACGCGATCGTCACCGATGTCGGCAGCTCCAAGCAGAGCGTGGTCGCGGACGCGGCCCGGGACCTTGGTCCGGCGTGGACGCGCTTCGTGCCCGGACACCCCATCGCGGGGACCGAGCACAGCGGGGTCGACGCCTCGCAGGAGGGGCTCTTCCGCGCCCGGCGGGTCATCCTCACCCCGACCATCGACACCGCGCCCGAGCCCTGTGCGCGGGTCCGGGCGATGTGGGAGGCGGTGGGGGCGGAGGTGCTGGAGACGGATCCTGCGCACCATGACGAGGTGCTCGCCGCCACCAGCCACCTTCCCCACATGCTGGCCTACGCGCTGATGGACCTGCTCGGAGGCATGTCGGAGCGAGTCGAGATCTTTCGCTACGCGGCGGGGGGACTGCGCGACTTCACGCGCATCGCGTCGAGCGATCCGCAGATGTGGCACGATACCTGCATCGCCAACCGGGAGCCCTTGCTCGAGGTGCTCGAGCGCTTCCGCCGGGAGCTCGGCACTCTGACCGAGGCGGTTCGGGCGCAGGACGGTCAGGCCCTGCACGCGCTCTTCTCGCGCGCCAGGCGATTGCGCGACACCTACATCCTGGAGGCGGAAGTGCGAGGAGCGCGTGGAAGGAACCCCTGACCGGCTTCGCTTCTCGATTGCCCCGGGCGGGGCGCTGCATGGTTCCACCGCAGTGCCGGGCGACAAGTCCATCTCGCACCGTGCTCTCATCCTCGGCGCGATAGCGGACGGCGAGACGCGTGTAGAGGGCTTTCTCGACGCCGAGGATACGCTCGCCACTCTCGGCGCCATCCGCGCCCTCGGAGTGAGGGTGGAAGGGTCGGGCACGTCGCTCCGGATACACGGAGTGGGCCGCGATGGCCTGCGCCGTCCCGCGGCTCCGCTGGACTTCGGCAACTCGGGCACCGGGATGCGGCTCGCCGCGGGCCTGCTCGCGGGACAGGATTTCTCGTCCCGACTGGTGGGCGATGCGTCCCTGTCGCGGCGGCCGATGGCCCGGATCCGCGATCCGCTCTTGCAGATGGGCGCCCGTATCCGCACCGGCGCGGGGGGCGTGCCGCCGCTCGAGGTCGGCGGCGGCGGGACGGCGCTGCGGGGCATCGACTACGCGATGCCGGTGGCGAGCGCGCAGGTGAAATCCTGCCTGCTGATCGCCGGGCTCTACGCCCGGGGCACGACCCGGGTGAGGGAACCCGCTCCGTCCCGGGACCACACCGAGCGCATGCTCGCCACCTTCGGCTGCCCGGTGGAGCGCAGCGGACGAAGCGTGACCCTGACGGGAGGCGGCGTCCTCCGGGCACGATCGATCCGGGTCCCCGGGGATCTCTCGTCCGCCGCTTTCCTCACGGTGGGGGCGCTGATCGCGCCCGGTTCCGTGCTTCGCCTGGAAGGGGTCGGGATGAATCCGACCCGCACCGGTGTCATCGACATCCTGCGGGCGATGGGCGGGTGCATCGAGATTTGCGCGACGCCGGGAGGGATCTCCACGGAGGAGCCGACCGCGGACCTCGAATTGCGATCGAGCGAGCTTCGGGGTATCGACATCGCTCCGGAGCAGGTTCCCCTGGCCATCGACGAGTTCCCCGTCCTGTGCGTCGCGGCGGCCTGCGCGCGCGGCGTCACCCGGGTGCGGGGCGCCGCGGAGCTTCGGGTGAAGGAAAGCGATCGCCTGGAAGCGATGGCGGAGGGCCTGCGGGCGCTCGGCGTGAGGGTGCGCAGCGTGAGCGATGGAATGGACATCTACGGCGGAGAGCTCTCCGGCGGCACCGTGAACTCACATGGCGACCACCGCGTCGCAATGGCGTTCGCGATGGCGGGGCTTCGCGCCCGCGAGCGGGTTAGGGTCGAGGATTGCCGCAATGTCGACACTTCGTTTCCCGGGTTCGTCGATGTCGCGGCGGCCCTGGGCCTGCGAATTTCCGAGATGCACCCGTGAGCGACGCCGTTCCGGTCATCGCAGTGGACGGTCCGGTCGGCGCGGGCAAGGGGACGGTGAGCGGACAGGTAGCAGAGCGCCTCGGGTTCCATCTCCTCGATAGCGGTGCAATCTACCGGGTGCTCGCCCTGGCTTCGGTGCGCAGGGGACTCTCTTTCGAAGCTCGGGATGAGCTGCTCGGGCTCGCGCGCGGACTGGACGTGCGTTTCGAGCGCCATCCGGGCGGGGAGTGGCTCGAAGTGCTTTTCGAAGGGCAGGAGGTGAGCACACTGATTCGAGACGAAGGTTGCGGGCAGCGTTCGTCGCAGCTTTCCGCCGACCCGGCGGTCCGCGAAGCGGTGCTCGAGAGGCAGCGCGCGTTCCGGCGGCCTCCCGGTCTCGTCGCCGACGGCCGCGACATGGGCACGGTCGTGTTTCCGGATGCGTCCCTCAAGGTCTATCTCACCGCGAGCATCGAGGAACGCGCCCGCAGGCGACATAAACAGTTGGTTGCCAAGGGATTTGGTGTTAGCCTCCCACACCTTCTGGGGGAGATCAGCCTGCGCGACAAGCGGGATCAGGAACGACCCGTCGCCCCGCTGCGGCCGGCCAAAGACGCAATCGTCATCGATACCACGCCACACGGCATCGAGGCCGTGGTGGAAATGGTGATGAATGCGGTCGAGGCCAGGGGCCTGCACCGGAATCGGGGGTGCCGGCAGGATCTCCAATCGGCAATGGTCAAGGGCGCGTTCGAGGATGAGGGCGCGTCCGCAAACGGGAAACGATGCGGCGACTAGCCGCGCATGAGCCTTTACATGATGGAAAGTTTTGCGGAGCTGCTGGCACAGAGCGAAGTGGAAAAGAGGATGCGCCCAGGCGCCATCCTCACCGGAACGGTGGTCGATGTCGGGACGGAGTACGTCACCGTGCATGCGGGACTCAAGTCCGAATCGATCATTCCCCTGGAGCAGTTCAGGGGAGAGTCCGGCGCGATCGAGGTGATGATTGGCGACAGCGTCGAAGTCGCCCTCGATACGGTGGAAGACGGATTCGGGGCGACGCGCCTGTCCCGGGAGAAGGCCAAGCGGGCGCGGGCATGGGCGCGCCTGGAGTCTTCCTTCGAGGAAGCGGTGACGGTCACCGGGTACATCAACGGCAAGGTCAAGGGCGGATTCACCGTGGATATCGACGATATCCGTGCCTTCCTGCCGGGCTCGCTCGTCGATGTGCGACCGGTTCGCGACACCTCTTACCTCGAGGGAAAGCCGCTCGAGTTCAAGGTCATCAAGCTCGACCGCCGCCGCAACAATGTCGTGGTCTCGCGCCGGGCGGTGGTGGAGGAGGAGAACTCGGCCGAGCGCGAGGCGTTGCTCGAAAGCCTGCAGGAGGGGGCGGTCCTCGCTGGTGTGGTCAAGAACCTGACCGAGTACGGCGCATTCGTCGACCTCGGGGGCATCGACGGTCTCCTGCACATCACCGACATGGCGTGGAAGCGCGTGAGGCATCCCACGGAGGTGGTCAACGTGGGAGACGAGCTTCAGGTAAAGGTGCTCAAGTTCGACCGTGACCGCAACCGGGTGTCGCTGGGACTGAAGCAGCTCGGAGCCGATCCCTGGGTCGACATCGAGCGTCGCTACCCGGAGAGCACGCGGCTCTTCGGAATCGTCACCAACATCGCCGACTACGGCTGCTTCGTGGAGATCGAGGAGGGGGTCGAGGGTCTGGTGCACGTATCGGAGATGGACTGGACCAACAAGAACGTCCATCCGAGCCGGGTGGTGGCGCTCAACGACGAGGTCGAGGTGATGGTGCTCGACATCGATCAGGAGCGCCGGCGCATCTCGCTCGGCATCAAGCAATGTCAGCCGAACCCCTGGGACGACTTCGCGGTCAACCACAACAAGGGCGACCACGTCGTCGGCAAGATCAAGTCCATTACGGATTTCGGGGTGTTCGTGGGCCTCGACGGCAACATCGACGGTCTGGTGCACCTCTCCGACATCTCCTGGCAACAGCCCGGGGAGGAGGCCATCCGGAGCTTCAAGAAGGGCGACGAGATCGAGACGGTGGTGCTGTCGGTGGATGCGGAGCGCGAACGCATTTCGCTCGGCATCAAGCAGCTCGACAAGGATCCCTTCTCCGCGTTCCTTGCCCAGCACCCCAAGGGCAGCGTGGTTCAGGGCACGGTCCTCGAGGTCGATGCGAAGGGCGCAGTGGTCGAGCTCGTGGGCGGGGTCGAAGGCCATGTGCGCGCGTCCGAGCTGGCCCGGGACCGGGTCGAGGATGCACGCACCGTGCTCAAGGCCGGAGACGAGATCGAGGCGAAGTTCGTTGGCCTCGACCGCAAGCGGCGCGCCGTCTCCCTTTCCGTGAAGGCGAAAGAGTCGGACGAGGAAGCAGCCGCGGTGCAGGAGTACCGGTCCAGTGCGACCGGCACCGGCGCTACCCTGGGCGATCTCTTGAAGGAGCAGATGGAAACCCGATAGGGGCGTGGGCGCCGGGGATACTTCGGCGCGAAGCGCTAAGGAGAACTTCGGATAACTCGACTCGAGATTGGCCTGTGGAGAGCTGGTCGCGTACTCGACCATGACCAAGTCGGAACTCATCGAACGCATTGCGCAGAAACAGGCGCAGCTCGCCCACCGGGATGTCGAGCTTGCGGTCAAGATGATTCTGGAACACATGGCGGAGCGCCTGGCGGGCGGCGAAAGAATCGAGATTCGTGGCTTCGGCAGCTTCTCGTTGCACTATCGCCCGGGTCGGGTGGGGAGGAATCCCAAGACCGGCGCACCGGTGTCGCTGCCCGCGAAGCACGTGCCGCACTTCAAGCCGGGCAAGGAGTTGCGCGAGCGCGTGGACGGACGGCGGCGCGAGGGAAGCGCCAAGGCAGGAGGTGGCGATGGGGAGCCGCAGAGCGGCCCTGCGGTGCTCACCGGTCCCCGCGCATCCTCCCCGCCCCTCGAGTGACGCCTTGCCGCTCCTGGCAGTCGGGGCGGGCGGAGGCGGATGATCAACAGTGGTGAATCTGGTTGCCCTGGATTGGCTCTGGCTCCTGCTGCCGGTCGCCGCCACGTCCGGCTGGTATGCCGCGAAGCGTCGCAGGCCCGGCGAAAGGCGCTCGTCCGCCCAGACCGAGCTGCGCAACCACTACTTCCGGGGAGTCAATTACCTGCTGAACGAGCAGCCGGACAAGGCGATCGAGCTCTTCATCCGAATGCTCGAGGTCGACAGTGAGACGGTCGACACTCACCTCGCGCTCGGCAACCTGTATCGGCGGCGGGGTGAAGTCGATCGCGCGATCCGCATCCACCACAATCTGATCGAGGGCCGGTCTCTCGGCGCCGAAGAGAGGAGCGAGGCGCTTCTCGAGCTCGGCCAGGACTACCTGAGCGCAGGGCTCCTCGATCGCGCCGAAGACGTGTTCCAATCCCTGGCCGAGCACCCCGTGCACGGCGTCCAGGCGTTGCGCCAGCTCATCGACATCTACGAGCAGGAGCAGGACTGGGACCAGGCCATCGCCAGCGCGAAACGCCTGGAGGCGGCCACCCAGGGTGAGCTGGGCCCGGTCATCGCCCACTACTGCTGCGAGAAGGCCGAGGGACTGATTTCCGAGGACGAGCGCGAAGGCGCGCTGGCGGCGGTCGGGAGGGCGCTCGCACTTCATCGCGGCTGCGTGCGTGCGCGTCTCCTCGAAGGGGACATGCGTCGCATGCGCGGCGAACATCAGCTCGCGCTCGATGCCTACCTCGATGTCGAAAGACAGGACCCCAACTACCTGCCCGAAGTGCTGCCCAGCGTGCGTGAATGCTTCGAGGCGCTCGACCGGCGGGACGAGTTGTGGAAGTACCTTCGGCATCTCATCGACGCCTACGGGTCCGTCGCAGCCACTCTGGCGCTGGCCGACCTGATCCGGGAGAAGCAAGGCCTCGATGCGGCCGCCGAGTTCGTGACGGGGCAGCTCGAGCAGAGGGTGTCCATCCGCGGGCTCGACTACCTGCTCGATCTGGAGCTGCGGAAGCAGGGGACGCGGGCCCCGGGTCACCTCGAGCTCCAGAGAGCGTTGACGGTGGCCCTGCTCGATGATCGCTCCCTGTATCAGTGTGGCCACTGCGGGTTTCGCGCCAAGTCGCTGCACTGGCGCTGCCCGAGCTGCAAGCACTGGAACATGATCAAGCCGATCCAGGAGTTGAACGGGGCGGCGTGAAGGCCGGCCGCTGCGGCCCCACCGGCTGCGCGTTCGCAGCAATCGCGGGGCTGTTTCACGCTGCCCGAACTCGTGCTTTCAACGCGAGCTGCATGGCGTCGGGTGGATTCCCGCTTGCGCGGGAATGACGGAAACAGACGACTCGAACGTGCGTGCTGCCTCGATGTTCCCTTCGCGACCGCGGGGACAGGTCCCCTGGCCTTGGCCAGCTTGCGCGGGAATGACGAGAAGTGGTTTCCGTCATTCCCTTGATTCGCGGGAAACCACACAACACGACGAGGCAGGGCAAGCTCCCTCGAGGCGTGAAGTGACCCTGGGGGCAATCGACCTTGCAATCGCGATGACGGCGCTTATCATGCACGCCGTCATGAATCCAGCCGGACGAACGACCAGGTTCACTACCACGACCACCACGTGTCGTGGGGCCGCCTCGTCGCTTTAGAGGACTCCGGCGGCCCCATCGAGGCCGCCGCTTCTCGAAACCCCGGAAGGCGACGGCCAACCGGGGTTTTGCATTTCGGGAAGCGGAGACGAGCAATGAGTGAAGCAGAAAAAGCCGCGGACGACCTTTACCGCATCCGGCACAGCCTCGCCCACGTGATGGCGCAGGCGGTGCTGGACATGCGCGAAGGCTCCACGCTGGGATTCGGTCCTCCCATCGCGGATGGGTTCTACTACGACTTCATCCTCAGCGAGCCGCTCACCGAAAAGGACTTCCCGGAGCTCGAGCGACGCATGCGCCGCATTCTGAAGAAGGGGCAGCGCTTCTATCGGGAAGAAGTGCCGGTCGGGGAGGCGTACCGGCGGCTCGACGAAATGGGAGAGCCCTACAAGCGGGAGTACGCCGAGGAGCTGGTGGCGAACGGCGGACTCGAGCGGCTCACCTTCTATCGCAACGGCCCCTTCCTCGACATGTGCGACGGGCCCCACGTCGAAACCTCTGCCGACATTCCTCGCAATGCGTTCAAGCTTCGCAGCGTTGCCGGCGCCTACTGGCGGGGCGACGCCGGCAACGTGATGATGACGCGCGTCTACGCCTGGGCCTTCGCGGACAAGGCGGCCCTCGACGAGGCGGTGCAGGCTTTCGAGCTCGCCCAGGAACGCGACCACAAGAAGCTCGGCCGGGAGCTCGACCTCTTCACCTTCGACGACAGCGTCGGCCGCGGCCTGCCCCTGTGGATGCCGAACGGCACGATCATCCGAGACGAGATCGAAAAGCTCGCGGTGGAGCTCGAGTTCAAGGCCGGCTATCAGCGTGTCGCCACGCCCCACATCGCGAAGAGCAGTCTCTACGACCAGACCGGGCACCTCGCCCACTACCGGGAGAGCATGTATCCGCCCATGGAGGTGCTGGAAGAGACCCCGGAGGGGGAAACGGTCCGGGAGAGCTACATGCTCAAGCCCATGAACTGTCCCCACCACCACAAGATCTACGCCGCGCGGCTGCGCAGCTACCGGGAGCTGCCGCTCCGCCTCGCGGAGTACGGCGAGGTCTACCGGTGGGAGGCCTCGGGCGCGGTGTCGGGGCTGCTGCGGGTGCGGATGCTCTCCATGAACGACGCCCACATCTACTGTACCGAGGAACAGACGCGGGACGTGTTCCGGGAGGTGATTTCACAGTACGACGAGGCCTACCGCATCCTGGGACTCAGCAACTACTACATCCGGCTCTCGCGCTGGGATCCGGAGGATCCCAAGGGTCGGGAGAAGTACGTCGACGCGCCCGAGGACTGGATGCGCACGGAACGGATCATCGCCGACCTTCTCGACGAGATGGGCGTGGACTACGTCGACGCGCCGGGAGAGGCCGCCTTCTACGGGCCGAAGATCGACGTGCAGTTCCGGACCGTGACCGGACGCGACGAGTCGCTGTCCACGGTGCAGCTCGACTTCGCGGTGCCCCCGCGCGTGGGGCTCTCCTACATCGGCGCCGACGGCGCCGAGCACGTTCCGTACTGCGTGCACCGGGCGCCCTTCAGCACCCACGAACGCTTCGTGGCGCTGCTGCTCGAACATTTCGGGGGCGCCTTTCCCACCTGGCTCGCACCGGTGCAGGTGCAGGTGATCACCGTCTCCGAGCAATTCCACGAGTACGCCCAGGGTATCGTCACCCGGCTTCGTGAGAAGTTCGTGCGCGCCGAGCTCGCGTCTGAGAGCGACACTGTGTCGAAGAAGATCCGCGATGGCACGACGCGCAAGATCCCGAACCTGCTCATCGTGGGCGAACGCGAAGCGGCTGCGGGCACCGTGACGCTGCGCCGCTACGGCGTGAAGGCGCAGGAGACCATGCCGCTCGACGTCTTCGAAGGGGCGCTGATGCAGACGATCGCGAAGCGGGTGCTCGAGTTCGAGATGCCCTGACGAGGTCTTCTGGACAGGCGTCCGGGTGGCGCCCGGACGAGCCGCGTCCCGACACGAGGCCCGGTGTCAGGGCGTCACGATATCGGAGCCGCCGCCTTCGACGCTCCGACACCGCCGCCGGGGCTCTCCGCCAGAGATTTGAACATCACCTTGGAGCGCCGCGCCTCGTCGTAGGCGTGCCGGCGCGCGGGCGGGAGCTCGTCGACGCCTGCGTCTCGAAACCCGCGCTCCTTGAACCAGTGGCTCGCGCGAGTGGTGAGCACGAAGAGACGTGAAGCCCCGGCAACGTTCGCTTCGTGCTCGATCGCTTCGAGCAGCACGTCCCCGCGGCCGGCGTTGCGATAGCCTTCGTCGACCGCGAGGCAGGCGAGCTCGGCCATGCCCGACTCGGGATACGAGAAGAGGGCGGCGCAGCCGATCACCGCGCCGTCCCGCTCCACCACGACGTAGTGGTCGATCTCGCTCTCCAGGTTCTCGCGGGAGCGCGCCGCGAGCCAGCCTTCGGCCTGCAGGGGGGCGATGAGCTCCAGGATACCGCCGATGTCGGCGAGGGTGGCCCGGCGGGTGGCGTCGTAGGCATCGGCGTTCACCATGGTGCCGATGCCGTCGCGCGTGAACAGCTCGAGGAGTAGGGCTCCGTCGCTGCCGCGATCGAGCAGGTGGACGCGCTGAACGCCGTTGATGCACGCACGGACCGCGGCCGCGAGGAGAAGGGTGTCGCTGCCGGCTCGACCCCGTCTCTCGAGCAGGGCCCGTGCTTCGTTCAGGGTCAGCTCCCGGATCGGCGACTGCGCGGCGTCGCGGAGCGGCGCGGCCTCGCTCAGGTACACGAGCTTCGCCGCGCGCACTTCGGCGGCCACGTCGCGGGCGACCTCCTCCGAACGCAGGTTGAACACCTCGCCGACGGGGGAATAGCCGAGCGGCGAGATGAGGACGATGGAGCCCTGGTCGAGGTGAGTGCGAATCGCTTCGGTGTGGACCCGGCGCAACTCTCCAGTGTGTTGGAAGTCAACCCCGTTGCGGACCCCGAGCGGGCGGGCGACGAGGAAGTTCCCGGAGCTCACGCGAATGTCGGCCCCCGCCATCGGCGAGTTGGGAAGGCCCATGGACAGCAGAGTTTCCACTCGAGTGCGCGCCGTTGCATTTGCTTCCACCACGCATCGGAGCGCCCGCGTGCCGGTGATGCGTGTTCCGTTCGAGAACGAGGACTCGAGGCCCGATTCCGAGAGGCGGGCATCGATCTGCGGCCGGGCGCCGTGCACCAGCACCAGGCGGATGCCGAGGGAATCGAGGAGCGTGAAATCGTGGATGAGCGTGGCAAAGGCGCCGCCTTCGATCGCTTCGCCGCCGAAATGCACCACGAAGGTTCGACCCCGGTGCGCGTTGATGTAGGGGGCCGAGTTGCGAAACCACTGCACGAAAGTGCGTGGGTCTTGAAGCGGTCTGGTCATGTGGCGAACCGCTAAGGCAGGGAGCGCGCGATTATACGCAAGGATTGGAGACCACCACCGATGAGGCCTGTTTCGTCACGCCATCCGACTTTCCGCGTCACGATTCCGACCTCGATCCCGAACCGGGCGAGAGTGCTGCGAATCGACCGTGCAATCTCAGTCAACCAAGCAACTGCAGCGCCTCTTGCGCAACGGGACTCGGCGCCGTTGCGGACCCTGTGAAGTATGCCATCGAGGCAGACAGGACTCGGTCCCGCAACGCGCTGGGCGACATTTCCCGGTAGTTCTCCAGGGCAGCCTCGGTGAACTTGTATTCGTGGGACCGCCGGCCATTGCGGGCCAGTTGCCGGCGCGCGCGGGCAACGAACCTGTCCGCGGAGCCGCCATGTTGCAGGTAGTGCAAGGCTTTGCGCGCACCGGAGGTGCGATTGTGCGGCAAATCGGAGAATGCTTCGTGCAACGCTTCCGTGTCGTTGCCGGGGACCGCGAGAGGTTCCAGCTCGTCGATGCGCAAATCGGCTCGCGTGTTGCCGATACCGCGCCGGAAGGCCGGCATGAAGGCCGCCGACTGCAACAGCGCAAGGATCTGCGTGGTTTCGGCTCTCGCGTGCCGGAACGCATGGTGAAATGCGTTGGCGGATGTCTGAGCGTGCACCGGGACCACTGTCGGCCGTCTCAACACCAGCTCCGCGGCGGTGGCGAAGAGACCTTCCCATATGGAGTCGGTGGACACACCGTGTTTCAGGAGGTCGATCACCGCCCGGCCTGCGTCGAGCTCCGAGACCTCGCGAAGCGTGCGGACGAGTTCATTGCGTGCGGCGTCGTCCCGACCGCCCTGTTTCCAGGTCTTCGGGATGTCTCCGAGCATCGCCCGGAACTCCCGCCAGGTTCGATCGGAAGGCAGGTCGCTTGCCGCGGGATTCGGGTCGTTGCCGTGATTCTGGAGCACCGCGGCGAGCGAGCGAAGCACGGGAGGTGCGTGTTCGGGCACGTCGATCGGCAGGAGACGGTGCACGTTCTGCCCCGCGATGGCTTTGTGGCCATTAGATGGAATATTGCGGGTACCGTATCTGAAGAGGAGTTCGGAGAGCTGCCCCGGCGTCGCGAGTCGGGCGAAATCGAGGATAGCGGGATCGACAGCCTCGAGATCCCAGCGATCCAAGGCATCGATCATGCGTTCGCGGGCCGCCTCCAACGTCCTGGCCACGGGATCCGGCTGCGGACTCATCGTCCAGCCGCTCTGGCGGCGCTCCGTTTCCTGGGCGCCTTTGAAATAGTCGAGCGCCCAGAATACCGGCAGCCAACGCTCCTTGTCCGCCAGGTTGAGCGCCGTCAGGTGGACAGATTGCAGCGCCAGCACCGTGTGGTACTTGAAGCCGACATGGGGGAAGGGCTGGACACGGCGTGAGGTCGCGACGGCCAGCGCGGCGAGGGTCCTGCGGTGATCGAGACCCTCCCTGATCAGGTCCGCAAGCTCGGCGGCGACGCGCTCATGGGGTGTTTCTTCCAGGAGGCGATGCAGGGCGCCAACCTCGGGAAGCGTCTGCGCCAGGCCCAGCCGGCCACTCAGGCTCACCGCGGCCGCGCTGCCGGTGGCGCGTAGAAAGGTTCGGCGATCCACGGTACTCAATGCACGGTCCATTTGCAGGAATGTCGGTCTCGGTGGTAGCGGGGGCAGGATTTGAACCTGTAACCTTCAGGTTATGAGGATCAAGGCCGCTGCGACATGCGGCGCCTCAGGTAGGCTGACGACACCTACAGTATGATAACGGGGCGAATCAAAAGCATTCTGTAATCATCAACGGGGCGTCTGTAGGCGACGCATGCGCCGCCTCACTGTTGATCGGCACGAAGAATGTCTGGCGTCATCAAACGCGAGTTCCCGTCTCGGACGTGCATCGAACGATCATCGACATGCTCGACGACCCGTCGATCGGTGGCGGCATCCAGCATGTAGCCGACTGCCTCCCAGCCTATCTGCGACGCGATGATCGCGACGACGAAAAGCTCGTCGATCACGCGGTGCGCCTCGGCAACGGTGCAGTCTTCCAGCGCCTCGGGTTTCTCGCCGAGCGCCTTCCCGGCGGTGCTGAACTGGGCTCTCTTTGCGAGCAGCATCAGAGTGGCGGTCATGCGAAGCCCGATCCTGCCCAGGATGGGCCGCTCGTCGTGACAAAATGGCGCCTGCGCGTGCCGGAGCGCTGTGCTCGCGAGGCAACGCCATGATCGATAAGCGCGAAATCCTCGCGATTGCCCAGCAGACGTCGCTCACGCCCCACGTTGTGGAGAAGGATTATGTTCTCGGCTGGATGCTAGCTGGCATCTATGGGCTCGAGGGTCTCGCGGAGAATTGGATATTCAAAGGCGGCACGTGCCTGAAGAAATGCTTCTTCGAGACCTATCGATTCTCGGAGGATCTCGACTTCACGCTCCGCGAGCCGCAACATCTCGACGCCAACTTCTTGCAGGACGTGTTTTCCGAAATTGGTGAATGGATCTATGACCAAACCGGCATTGAGATTCCGGCCGACAAACATGAGTTCGATATCTACGAGAACCCCCGCGGCCAAATCTCGTGCCAAGGCAAGATATCCAGGCGCTGCACCGAGCTCGGCAGCGCCTGGTCGGTCACCGTACGGCCGTGGTCAATCAGATCCGCGGACTGTTGCTCGACCGAGGCATTGCCTTCCCCAAGAGCATCACTCGAGCGCGCCGGATGATTCCGGGCATCCTCGAAGACGTGGGTAACGAGCTGACGGACTTGGCCCGCGAGGCGATCGCGGAACTTCATGACCTGTTCCGGGACCTGGATCGACGAATCGCGAGCTTCGACAAGAAGATTGACCGCGTGTTCCGTTTCACTCCCGAACTCGCCCGGATGTTTAGAGCGGTGCTCGCGCAGTTGATGAGCAAACTCGCATCGAGTGATGTGCACTACAGTGGGGTGTTGGAGAGTTTCCGAGACGTGCTGGCCGCAGACGCGACGGTGGTGAAATTGCATCGGTTATTGACGCGGCGCTTTCCCGGCACGCGCACCAATGCATCGCCCGGGCTTACACTCGACCTTGCCGACGATGTTGGCCGGGACTACCACAGGGGCTATTGCGGCGTAGCGGCGGCATCGTCCCGTTGCGTGGTCGCGCCGTCGAAAGGGCGCTCTGGAACGGCCCCCTAGACTGCGACGAACTGCGCGTCATTGGCGTCGATCGCAAGTCGCGCAAGGTGACGCTCCGGGAAAATGGAGGCTTGGGATCCGAACGTGGCGGATCCCGGGGGCGTTCGAGGTTCGGTGGAAACGATTTCGTCACCGGTTGACGAGGTGGGGCGCGGTAGCTACCTTGGAGGAATGAGATCGGTCGGGATCAAGGCGCTGAACAACCGGCTGAGCGAGTATGTCCGGCTCGCGGCGTCGGGCGAGACCATCCTGGTGACGGATCGGGACCGCGTCGTGGCGGAGCTCGGCCCGCTCAGGGAGAGCCGGAGCCCGGTCCTCGCCGATGCCTTCCTTGCTGAGGCGGTGCGGTCCGGCGTCCTCTCGCCGCCGGCGCTGGCGGGCTCGGGACCGCCGCCCAGGCCCGCCCCGGTCGCCAGTCTGGACGAGGTTCTGGCCGAGCTCGACGAGAGCCGGCGCGACCGGTGATATATCTCGACACGTCCGTCGCGCTGGCCTGGCTGCTGACCGAGGACCGCCGGCCCCCGGCGTCCCTCTGGGACGGGACGCTGGTGTCGAGCCGGCTCCTTGAATACGAGATATGGACGGCGCTACACGCGCGCGGGCTTGCAGACACGCACGGCGAGGCGGCGCGCGGGCTGGTCGGACGGGTCGCGCTGCTGGAGCTTAGCCCGCGGGTTCTGGCGCGGGCGCTCGACGCCTTTCCCGGTCCGGGGCCGCTGCGGACCCTCGACGCCCTGCATCTGGCGTCGTGCGCATATCTGGCCGATCAGGGCCAGGATGTAGAACTCGCGAGCTACGACCGGCGGATGAACAATGTCGCCCGTGCGATGGACATTCCGCTCTTCGATCCGGAAGGGTCATGAGTCGCGTGGCCGGCTTTTTTTGGGAATTACATCCCCTTGCACTGGTGCGGGAGCAGGGGCGCCTCAGACATTCAGGAGCAGGTGTTCCCGTTCCCAGGAGCTGATGACCTGCTGGTAGGCGTCGAACTCGCACTCCTTGACCGCGTTGTAGGCGATCGCGAAGCGGCGCCCGAGCACGTCGAGGAGCGCGTCGCATTCCCCGAGGCGCTGCAGCGCATCCTCGAGGTTGCGCGGCAGGGCGTAGGGCAGCTCGTAGGCGCTTCCCTCGATGGGCTCGCCGGGTTCGAGTCCGCCCACCATGCCGAGATAGCCGCAGGCGAGGGAGGCCGCCATTGCGAGGTAGGGGTTGGCGTCGGCCCCGCCCACCCGGTTCTCGACCCGGGTCGCCTCGGGCTCTGCATCCGGAATGCGCAGGCCCGCGGTGCGGTTGTCGTAGCCCCACTGCACGTTGATGGGGGCGGAGCTGTGGCGCGTGATGCGCCGGTACGAATTGACGTTCGGGGCGAAGATCGACATCGCGGCCGGGAGATAGCGCTGCAACCCGGCGACGTGGCCGAAGAAGAGCTCCGAATGGGAGCCGTCGGGATCGGCGAAGAGATTGGTGTCCGTCTCCGCGCCGACCACGCTTTGATGCAGGTGCATCGCGCTCCCCGGCTCGTTCTCCATCGGCCGGGCCATGAAGGTCGCGTACATCTCGTGGCGAAGGGCCGCTTCGCGCACCGTGCGCTTGAAGAGAAAGGCCTGGTCGGCGAGCTCCAGGGGATCGCCGTGGATCAGGTTCACCTCGAGCTGACAGGGTCCGGCCTCGTGGATGAGCGTGTCGAGCTCGATGCTCTGCTCCTCGCAGTACCGGTAGATGTCTTCGATGAGAGGGTCGTACTCGTTCAGGGCATCGATGGAGTAGGACTGCCGCCCAACCTCGGCGCGCCCGGAGCGGCCGATGGGCGGCTCCAGCGCATAGTCCGAGTCGGGGTTCGGCCGCACGAGATAGAACTCGAGCTCCGGAGCCACGACCGGCCGCCACCCCCGTGCCTCGTAGAGACCCAGCACCCGGCGCAGCACGTAGCGCGGCGTCATGTCGACCGGCTCGCCGTTCGGGAAGTAGCAGTCGTGAATGACCTGCGCGGTGGGTTCCGCCGCCCAGGGCACGAGACGGATGGTGTCCGGGTCGGCCCGCAGCACCATGTCCCCGTCGTTGGGACGCACCGCGCGCTGATCGGCGGGGTAGTCGCCGGTCACCGTCTGGAGGATGGTCTGTTCCGGAAGATGGATGCCCAGGTCTTCGCAGTACTTCTCCGCCGGCATTATCTTGCCGCGTGCGACACCGCAGATGTCGGGCATGAACGCCTCGACCTCCTCGATGTCGTGCTCGTCACACCATTGCGGTATGGAGGACACGGTTCCTCCGGGCCGCCGCCCGCTCGCGGCAGGCGTCGCCGAAGGCCTCGAAGAGCGCCCGCGAGAAGGGGTTGTCCTGCACCTTCCACTCGGGATGCCATTGCACGCCGCAGGCGAAGGTGGAAGCGCCTTCCACCCGAAACGCTTCGATCAGCCCGTCGGGGGCACACGCTTCCACCCGCAGCCCCGCTCCAAGGCGCGCAACGCCCTGCGCGTGGAGGGAGTTGACCTCGAGCTCCTTTCGCCCCGCGAGCCGGGCGAGGAATCCGCCAGGTTCGAGACGCACCGCGTGCACCGGGGCGTACTGCGAGTCCAGGGGCTGCGACTTGTCCTCGCGGTGATCCATCAGCCCCTCCACCTCCTGCACCTTCTGGTGCAGGGTGCCGCCGAAGGCGACGTTCATCTCCTGGTAGCCCCGGCAAATCGCCAGGAGCGGCACCTCACGTTCCACCGCGCGCCGAATGAGCGGCAGGGTGGTGGAATCCCGGTGGGGATCGTGCTCGATCTCCGGGTCGATCCTCGCCGCCGCATAGTGGTGGGGCTCGACGTTGGAAGGGCTGCCAGTGAGGAAGAGCCCGTCGATTCGCGACAGCAGATCGTCGACTCCCACCGCATCGCCCAGGGCGGGAATCATCAAGGGCACTCCCCGCGACGCGAGCGAGACCGCGGCGAGGTACTTTTCTCCCACCGCATGAAAGGGGTGGGGAGGGATGATCTTGCGGCACGCGGACACGCCGATGGTCGGCAGGAGGTTCATGGCGGGGGGACGATAGCCCGGCGACGTTGCTTTTTCCACACATCCGCCCCGTTCTTGACGCCAAGGAGCCAATCGGCAAATCTCGTCGCCAACCCGAACCTCGAGACCACGTCATGCCCGAAGCGCTCAACCGGCACAGCCGCCGCATCACGCAAACCCTTTCCCAGCCCGCCTCCCAGGCGCAGCTCTTCGCCACCGGCTTTACGGATGCGGATTTCGACAAGGCCCAGATCGGGATCGGGAGCGTCTGGTTCGAGGGCAACAGTTGCAACATGCACCTGCTGGACCTCGCGGCCTGGGTGAAGGAGGGGGTGGAAGAAGCCGGTCTCAAGGGCATGCGCTACAACACCGTCGGGGTGAGCGACGGCATGTCGATGGGCACCGAGGGCATGTCCTTCTCGCTTCAGTCCCGGGACCTCATCGCGGATTCCATCGAAACCGTGACGCGCGGCCAGTGGTACGACGGCGCGATCGTCATCCCCGGCTGCGACAAGAACATGCCGGGGGTGATGATGGCGCTCGCGAGGGTGGACCGGCCCTCGCTCATGGTCTACGGGGGCACCATCAGGGCGGGACGTACCCGGCGCGGCGAGGTGGTGGATATCGTCTCCGCCTTCCAGAGCTACGGCCAGTACATCGCCGGCAGCATAGACCGGGACGAGCTCGGAGACATCGTGCGCAACGCCTGTCCGGGCGCCGGGGCCTGCGGGGGCATGTACACCGCGAACACCATGTCCTCGGCGATCGAGGCGATGGGCATGTCGCTGCCCTACAGCTCGTGCACGCCGGCGACGGACCCCGACAAGCGCGAGGAGTGCCGGCGGGCGGGCGCCGCGGTGCGGCGGCTGCTGGAGATGGATCTGCGGCCGAGCCGGATCATGACCCGCGAGGCGTTCGAGAACGCGATGGTGATGGTGATGGTGCTCGGCGGCTCCACCAACGCGGTGCTGCACCTCATCGCGATGGCGCGGGCGGCCGGGGTGCCGCTCGGGATCGACGACTTCCAGGAGGTGAGCGACCGGGTGCCCTTCATCGCGGATCTGAAGCCGAGCGGCAAGTACGTCATGGAGGACCTGCACGCGGTCGGCGGAGTGCCGGGAGTGATGAAGTACCTCCTCGCGGAAGGCCTCATCCACGGTGACTGCCTGAGCGTCACCGGCCGGACCATCGCGGAGAACCTCGAGCCGCTGCCGGGGCTGGACGCGGACCAGGACATCATCCATCCCCTCGAGCGGCCCATAAAGGAGACCGGCCACATTCGCATCCTCCGGGGAAATCTCGCGCCCGGCGGGGCGGTGGCCAAGATCACGGGCAAGGAGGGGATGACCTTCTCCGGGACGGCCAACGTGTTCGACGCGGAGGAGGACATGCTCGCGGCGCTCGAGCGTGGCGAGATCGAGAAGGGGCAGGTCATCATCATCCGCTACGAAGGTCCGAAGGGCGGCCCGGGCATGCCCGAGATGCTGACCCCGACTTCCGCGCTCATGGGCGCCGGACTCGGTTCCGACGTGGCGATGATCACGGACGGGCGCTTCTCGGGCGGCTCGCACGGATTCATCATCGGGCACGTGGTGCCGGAGGCGCAGGAAGGCGGCCCCATTGCGCTGGTGCGAACCGGCGACCGTATCATCATCGATGCGGAGGCGAACCAGCTCCGCGTCGAACTCGACGACGAGGAGCTGGCGAAGCGGCGCGCGGCGTGGGAGATGCCGCCCTACAAGGAGACCCGCGGCACCCTCTACAAGTACATCAAGAACGTGAAGGACGCCTCCGAGGGCTGCGTGACCGACGAGTAGCCCGGGTGCCCGAAAGATGCGGGGCGTGCGTTGGAGGGTGAACCGACGGGCACGGGCGACACCGTGATCCGCGCCTACCGGGGCTGCGATCGGCCGGAAGTGGCGGCCTTGTGGGAGCGGGTCTTCCCCGGTGGTCCGCCGAGAAACGCTCCGATGAAGGTTGTCGACGAGAAGGCACGGCTCGAGGACGGCCTCTTCTTCGTCGCGGTGCTCGGGGACCGCGTCGTCGGCACCGTGATGGCGGGCTACGACGGACATCGAGGCTGGGTCTACCGGCTCGCGGTCTCGCCCGAGCAGCGGGGCAAGGGCATCGCTGGACGCCTGGTGCGGCGAGCGGAATCCGCACTTGCCGCCCTCGGTTGCGGCAAGGTCAATCTCCAGGTGAGAGCGGGCAACGAGGCGGTGGTGGGTTTCTACCGGTCGCTGGGCTACGAGGTCGAAGAGCGCGTCAGCCTCGGCAAGGAGCTGGCGCCGTCGACCTGGCCGGATGAGGACTGAACGCGGGGTGCCGACGGCAGTCCTCGCGCTGCTGCCGCTCTGCCTGCTCGCAGGTCTCTGGCCGCCGGCCCAGGGCGCACCCTCGGCGCCCGCCGTCCATACCTACCGCGTGGTGAACGTCTACCCCCACGACCGCGGGGCATTCACCCAGGGGCTGGTGTTCGACGGGGGCACCCTGTTAGAGAGCACCGGCGGTTACGGCCGCTCGACACTGCGCCGAATCGAGTTGGAGACGGGCCGGGTGATGGAGGAGCGCAGGTTGCCTTCCAGTCTGTTTGGTGAGGGACTCGCGCGAGCCGGCAACACTCTTGTCCAGCTCACCTGGCGCGCAGGCCGGGCTTTGCTGTACGACGCAGAGACCCTGGACTTCACGGGAAGCATTGAATACCAGGGAGAGGGATGGGGCCTCACCTTCGACGGCGAACACCTCGTCATGAGCGACGGCAGCGCCGCCCTGCGATTTATCAGCCTGCCCGACTTCGCTGAAGTGCGCCGTCTCGAAGTGCGGGAGCAAGGAACACCGGTGGAGCGGCTGAACGAGCTCGAGTACGTCGAGGGCCGGATCTACGCCAATGTGTGGTTCGACGAGCGCATCGCCGTCATTTCCCCGGAAAGCGGAGATGTCGAAGCGTGGATCGATCTCGGTGGGATTCTCCCCTTGGCCTTTCGGCGTAACCGCGAAGAAGTGCTGAACGGCATCGCCTACGACCCGCGGACCGGACGCCTCTTCGTGACCGGCAAGGGCTGGCCGCGTCTTTTCGAGATCGAGGCCGTGCCCGCTCCCTGACCCGGCGGGTTCTTCTCGCCAGGTCGCGCCGCCGAACGCCCGTCTTCGCCGAAACTCGCCGTCACGCCCACGGCGGCTTCGCGTTCCAGAGCTCCCAGCTCGTCGTCTCCGAAGTCGGGAACCTCTTTGTAGGACCAAATCTTCCCCTGGGATATCCCAAGGGGATGCAGCAGTGAAACTCCACGTCTGCGGGGATCTCGAACATCGCGTACACGCGCTCCATCACCTGCGGATGCAGGGTCGTCAACACCGTGCCGATGCCGAGTGCGCGCGCCGCGAGGAGCAGATTCTGGACGGAGGGATACACCGAGTGAGCCAGGTGCCTTCCGCCCACCGCCAGCGCGAGGATCACCACCGGAGCGCTTTCCATCTCGTCGGCGAGTCGCGACGCCATGCGATAGACCGAGTCCGGGGGAATGTCGGCCTTGCTCGTCCATCCCAGCTCGTCCCTGCGCTTTGCCCACCACGCTTCGTGGTAGAGCTTCCCGAACTTCCGAACCCGGTCCCGATCCCGAACTACCAGGAAGCGTGCGGGTTGGGAGTTTCCGCCGCTCGGCGCCTTGGAAGCGGCGTCGAGGACGATCTTCAGGTGGGTGTCGGAGATCGGACGGTCGGGGTCCAGACGGCGGATGGCGCGCTGGGTGAACATCGCCTCGCCGATCGGCATGTCGAGCTCGAGAGGGGCTCCGATGCGGGTCATTTCCATGTGGCGGGTGCTCGGATCGATGAAGTCAACGATCGAATGTTGCACGGATTCAGCGCTCACGCCACCAGCGGGAGACACTCGGTGCTCACGACTGGGCCTGCACGCCGACGCGGCCTGCGCTCCAGGGTTGTCCATGAGGTCCCGGCGAGCCGCCGCTCGCCCGACATGCCCAAGCGTGCGATGCTCGGCAGCGACTCGGCCGGACCGGAGTACCATCGCAGGGAGCTCGAGGGGCGAGGTGGCCTGAGCTGGCCTCCCCGGTGACCGGCGCCGGAAGCGGGGCCGACGGGCGCGAAGCTGAGTTGTCCGGCCCCCGAGCAGCGCAGTGACCACCAGAGGAGTCCGAACATGCCTCACTTTCGAACTTCCGGCGCCAACCTGTACTACGAGCAGATCGGGGACGGCGAGGACATCGTGTGGCTGCCCGGCGGCGATCAGCGCGGCCGCGACATGCGCTGGCAGGTCGAAGGCTTTCCCGATTTCCGCAACACCACCATGGACCCGCGCGGGGTGGGGGAGACCGGGATCGTGGATCCGCCGCCCTGGTCGATTCTGGACATGGCGCGCGACTGCGCCGAGCTCATCGAGGCGGTTTGCGCGCCGCCCGTCGTGCTCGCCGGGCTTTCCATGGGTTCCCTGATCGTCCAGGAAGTGGCGATCAACTGGCCCGGCCTGGTGCGTGTCGCGATTCCCATGGGTACCGAGGCGTACGCGGAAGGCTATCCTCGCGAGTGGATGGAATCGGAGATCCGCTATCGGCGCGAACACGGGGACCTGCCGCCCGATTTCGCGCTGACCCACTACGGCGCGTTCATGTACCCCTCGGAGGTGCTCGGCGATCCGAAGCTCTGGAACGAGCTGAAGGAAGTCACCTCCGACGCCTACGAACACCGTGACGGCGCGCTGCTCGACGCGCAGTGGCAGGCCTGCTGCGATTTCGACACCCGCGACCGCTTGCCCGCCTGCCGGGTGCCGATGCACGTCATCGGCTTCAGCGAGGACATGCAGGCGCCGCCCGCATTCGGCATGAAGGCGGCGACGCTTGCGGGCAACGGCCACTTTCACCTGCTCGAGGGGCTCGGGCACCTCTCGCTTTGTGGCCACAAGCCCGAGGTGGTGAACGCCAAGATCCGTGAGATCATCGAGAGCGAGCCTTGACAAGGACGCCGATCGTCTTGCCCGACCAGTAGCGTTGCGCGTACGTCGACACTCTTGCCGGAATGAGCCGGTGGATTCCCTCTAATTCAGGGAATCCACCGACCTGATTCATGCCGGAGGACGAGGTACGAGCAGGTACCTCACTCTACTTCCAATCGTATCAGCCTTCTCCGAACCCCCGGGTGGCGGACGATGGAACGCCCCCTGAATCGGCCGCCCTGCCCGAGTCAGGCTTTCTTGAAGTCCCGTAGAGAAACTCCCCCGTCCGGCTGCACCGCTGGAATGATGGTGTCGCGGTACAGGGCCGGGGTGGCCTCGTGGGTGATGAATCGGTAGGCGCCCGACTCTTCCATCAGGTCCTGCATGCGCTTGTACATGACGTCGCGCTTCGCGGGGTCGAGCTCGACCATGGCCTTGCGGTGCAGGTCGGTGAACTCCTCGTCGCACCAGCGTTCCCAGTTCCACACCCCGACCTGATCGCAGGTGAACCACATGGTCGTCCATCCTGGATCGGGCAGGGTCGAGAAGCGCTGCAGGAAGAGCTGCACGTCCTTCCACGCCTCTCCTTCCGATTCCATGCCCATCGTCCACCAGGTGCCGGAGTCAAGCTGATTGATTTCGACCTCGATTCCGATCTCGGCGAGGTTCGCCTGGACCACCTGCGCCATCGTCACGAAGGTGGCCTTGTTGAGCACGTTCAGCTTCGTCTTGAAGCCCCCGCCGTAACCGGCCTCGGCGAGCAGCTCCCGGGCGGCTTCCGGGTCGCGCTCCGTCAGGTTGTATCCGCGGTTTCCGACGAGTCCCGGCGCAACGATGCCGGTCGCGGCATCGGCGACTCCGAAGTAGGCTGCCTCCAGGATCGCGTCGACGTCCACCACCTTCTGGATGGCCTTGCGAACCCGGATATCCTGGAACTGGGGATGATCGATGTTCATCCCCAGCCACACGTACTTGAGCGAGGGCTTCTCGAGCAGCTTGCCTCCCGCCGGCAGTGACTGCCGATACTCCGTCAGCGAGCTCAGGCTGATCCGGGTGTAGTCCAGGTCCCCGGCTTCGAAACCGAGCTCGGCGGTCTTCTCGTCCTCGATGGGATAGATCTCGATCCGGTCGAAGTCCGGCTGCGGTCCGTTCCAGTCCGGGTTGCGGGCGAGCACCGTCCTTTGCTTGGGGACCCACTCCTCGATGTAGTAGGGGCCGGAGGATGTGGGCGGCTCGGTGGTGAACTTCTTCTCCGGCAGTGCCTCCACCGCCGCCTTGCAGACGATGGTGCCGCCCTGGCCGACCAGCGTCGTCGTCCACACCATCGGCGAAGGCTCCTTGAGGACGATGACCCCGGAGTACTTGTCCGTGACGTCCACCCGCTCCAGCGTGACCCAGTCCTCCGCGTAGGGCGACTCCATCGCGGGGTCCGCAACTCGCTCGAAGGAGTACTTGACGTCTTCAGCGGTCATCTCGCCGAAGCCCCCCGTCCACATGATGCCCGGGCGCAGGGTGAACGAGATGTGGTGGTCGTCCACCTGCTCGATCGCGCTCGCCGCGTCCAGCCTCCACTCCCAGACGTCGCCCGGTCCGTACTCGATGAGCCGGCTGAAGATGGCGCCCTGAATGTCGGACTCCGGCTCCGACAGGGTGTAGCCGGGATCGAGGATCTGAAGGTCGGCGTAGGAGCGTATCCGCAGCACGCTCCCTTCGGCGCCCCACGCGAGCCTCGGACCTGCGGCGGCCGCGACGCCGAGTGCGCTCGAACCGATGAGAAAGTCTCGGCGATTGAGAGAAGGGTTCCTGTTCGTGTTCATACTGACCTCCGGAAGGGACTGGTTTCGACCCGGCAATTCTTGCGGCGCCGCCGCTGCCGGTCAATGTGCGGCAGTCGAGCCCACCGGCCTGCCGGTGTTCCTCGGGGTGCGGCACGTCACCGCCGAGGGCGACATGCAGTTCGGCGAGACCTTCGAGCAACTGGTCGAGGCCATCAGCGATCGGCGGGTGGATGCGATCCTGGTGATGTGCTCGATGCCGGAGCCGACCACAGTGGCGCTCGCGAAGCTCCGCAATGCGTTCGATGGCCCGGCCGGCGCCTATGCGCACATCGGCTACGACGCGGTGCCCGAGGAGCAGCGCCGGCCGGGGCAGCCCTGGCACGTGCTCGAGGCGCCCGAGTATCCACCGGAACGCTTCGCAGGATTCGGCCGGCAGTGGCTCGACCTCGGCGCGCAGATCATCGGCGGCTGCTGCGCCACGACGCCGGACCACATTGCCGCGTTGCGCCGACTGTTCTGAGGCGACTGATCCCCGCCGCTACGTGGACGGATCGGTGAAGCGCATGCGCCCGGTGGCGCGGGTGCCGGCCACTTCGATGCGCTCGATCGCGCGGTCGGCCTCGGCCAGCCACACAGGCGCCACGTCTTCGGCATGGTCGCCGGAAGTACCGATCAGCCACTCGTTGCGGAAGGAATGCATCAGGCGGATTCAACTCGTCACGAGGTAACCTGACTCGAGGATCGCGGCGGTGAACCCCGTGCGCAGATAGAAGCCCCGGGGGAGAGTGGGTGCCGGACTGCCGTCAGCCCCTACGGCCCAGCGCCGGCTGCGAGCACTCGCGGCCTTGGGCCGGATTTGCAGACAGGTGCCGAAGTGTGCGCTGATGTCGTCGACTCGCCCGACGCAGATCAGCTCCATGAACTCCTCCCAATCTGCACGCAGAATCGATTCCTGCTCCGGGTCGGGGCTCCACAGCAGGGGCGAACCCGCGCGCCGCTCGCCGATGGGAAGGGCATCGCCGCAGAGGAGGGGAATCCACAGCACTCGTGCGAGCTTGCGCCTCACGTTGGACTCCTCCCAGGTCGAGGTCGACGCGTCGTCGAGGGGCACGCTGCATACGTAGGTCGACTCCCGGGGGCGTCCGCGGGCGTCGATGGGAATCGTCTTCAGCTCGACGCCGATGAGCTGGAAGTCGGGTTCCGGCAGGGACGCTGCGCTCGCGCCCAGCGCGTCTTCCATGAGCTGTCCGGGCCATCCCTTGCCGGAACGGGAGCTGTCGGGGATCGGCCATCCGCGTTCCGCTGCGATCTCGCCCAGCGTGAAGCCGGCGAGGGCCTTGGCTCGCGCCATGAGCTCCTCCTCGCTTCGGGGAGGGGTGGGGCGGCCCGGCAGCAGAGTGCTCATTCTTCCTTCCGACCGCCAAGAGGCGAGCCGCTGGCGATATTGCCCTCACTCTGAGCGCCTTCGGCAAGCACCGCGAACACGCAGATGGCGAGCGCGCCCGGTCCCTGGGTAGTGTCCCCGCCCACCAGGCGCATGCGGTGGCGGCATTCGGCGTTGCGGATTGCGCGCGCGAATCCTTCCAGCCACTCCTCGTCGGCTTCAGGAAGGGTCAGAGCGAGGGTAAGCCAGCGCGGCGTCCCTCCCGTGGCGCGCGAACGCTCGATGGCGTCGTGGAGCGCGAAGGAGCCGAAGGCGAATCCGTCTTCTCCTTCCGGAATGGGGTGCATGGTCATTTCGTCGATCACGGTGCAGTCGGACGGGACCTCGAGCACCGCGGCGTCGTCGCCGATTCCGAGCCACACGCCGTCACCGGGCGCGCCCGGTGTCCGGAAGTACCGCTCTATGAGCTCGAATTCGTCTGCCATCGATGGATTCACTCGAGGCATCGATGCTCGCCAGCGCGCATGGGGTCGAGTATAGCGAGCGGGCACCGGCGCGCATGGCGATGCGCGGATGGGTGCCCGAAATGGCCTCCCCGGCCTCTCAGGCGATCCAATCGAATGCAAAGGCCACGAGCTGCAGCACCGCCAGGCTGAGAATGCCTGCCACGAGATCGTCGAGCATGATGCCGAGGCCGCCCGGGACGCGCTCCGCCGCCCGTACCGGCCAGGGCTTCACGATGTCGAAGAAGCGAAACAGCGCGAATCCGGCCACCAGCCAGGTCCAGCCCGCCGGCGCTGCAATCATGGCGATCAGGAAGCCGACCACCTCGTCCCAGACGATGGCGGAGGGGTCATGATCGGCGAGCTCCTCTGCGGTGCGCCCGCAGATCCATACCCCGAAGCCGGCGAGGGCGGCGAGGGAGAGGAGATAGAGGGGCAGCGGCAGGCTCGCCATCGGAAGGTAGAGGAGCACTCCGAGGAGGGTGCCGCAGGTGCCGGGCGCCCGCGGCACGAGCCCGAGGCCAAGACCGCAGGCGAGCAGGCGTCGGGGATGCAGCCACCAGCGCAGCAGGGGGCGAGCGCGGGCGGCCGGGTCGTTCAGGCGTTCCGGCGCGATGGCTCTTGCTCCGTCCGGGTTCGCGGCCCGAAGTGCCGGTAGCCGCTTTCGTCCGTGGGTTCCCAGGTTTTGCCGTCGGAAAGGACGCACACCACCCCGGCGCCCCTTTCGATGCTCCCGATCTCCGTGATTCGACAGGCGAAGTCCGGGGCGCACGCCTCGAGCCGCGCCACCCGCGCGGGCGGAACGGTGAAGCACAGCTCGTAATCGTCTCCGCTGGTTGCTGCGAGCCGCCGGCCTTCCTCGTCTCCCACGCTGTCGCGCAGCGCTTCCGAGCGGGGAAGATCGTCGGGGCGGAGGCGTGCCCCCACCCGGCTCGCACGGCACAGGTGTCCGAGATCCGCGACCAGGCCGTCGGACACGTCGATGGCGGCGGAGGCGATGCCGCGCAACGCGATGCCGGCCGCGACCCGCGCGCTCGGGCGGTGCAGTCGAGACCATGCCCGGCGCCGGACCTCCGGGGCCAGGCGCAAGTGGCCGTAGTGCTCGCGCAACGCAAGGCCCGCATCTCCGAGCTCACCGGTGACGTAGATGCGATCGCCAACGCGCGCGCCGGCGCGGGTGAGCGCCGAGGCTCGCGGCAACACGCCCAGCACCGAGACGCACACCGTGAAATGTCCCCTTCCGACCCGCGGCCGGGGCGCCTCGAGGCGATGGGGCCGGCAGGCCTCTTCCATGCCCTGGCGCACCGCGGCGACGCGCACCTCGTCGTCCCCCTCCGTGAGCAACGCACCGGAGAGCGCGAGGGGCCGGGCGCCCATCGCGGCGAGGTCGCTCAGGTTGACCGCCACCGCCTTGTAGCCGACATCCGCGGGATCGGTGTCGGACGGAAAGTGCACGCCGTCCACCAGGGTGTCGACGGCGACCGCGATCTGCTCGTCCTCGGCGATCGCTACCTGCACTGCGTCTCGGCGGGGCGGGTGGCCCTCGCGAGGCGATCGAGCACGCCGTTCACGTAGCGGTGGCTTTGCTCCGCTCCGAAGGTGTGGGCGAGCTCCACGCCCTGGCTCACGATGACTCGCCACGGGACATCGTTCGCATGGGCCAGCTCGTGGGCGCACAAGCGCAGGATGGCCCGCTCGACGGGATCCACCTGGGCGAGGGGGCGGTCCAGCAGGGGTTCCAGGGACGCATCCAGGCCCGCGAGGTTGGCAGGGACTCCGTCGACCAGCGCCAGGAAGAGATCTTCGTCGAGGTTGTCGAGGCGACCCGCTTCCCGGAACTGGGCGGCGACCTCGCGCGGGGACTGCCGGGTGATCTGCCACTGGTAGAGGGCCTGGACCGCTGCGCGCCTCGCCCTCACTCGCGCCCCCCTCGTCATCGATCGAGCGCTCGCAGCAGGGTGGCCATCTCGAGCGCGGCCATCGCCGCTTCGGCCCCCTTGTTGCCCGCCGCGCCGCCAGCCCGGGCTTCTGCTTGGGGCTGGTCGTCGGTAGTGAGCACGCCGAATATCACCGGCACTCCGGAGTCGAGCGACACTCGGGCAATGCCGCGTGCACATTCGCCCGCGACGTAGTCGAAGTGGGGCGTCTCGCCCCGGATCACGGCGCCGAGGGTGACGAGGGCGGCGTAGCGGCCGTCCTCGACCAGGCGTTTCGCGGCGAGCGGCAGCTCGAAGGCCCCCGGTACCCGCACCACGCTGACCCGCTCGGATGGCACGCCATGCTGCGAGAAAGCGTCGAGCGCGCCTTCGAGGAGGGCATCGGTGATGTCGCGGTTGAAACGGGCGACGACGACGGCGAATCGTGCGTCCCCGACATCGTAGTCCGCGGGCTCGATATCGAACCTGGCCATGCGCCTCGCCCGTCTCGCTTCAGGTTTCCACGTGGTCGACGATCTCGAGCCCGAATCCGGATACGCCGAGCAATCGCCGCGGCGTGCCCAGCACCCGGACCCGGGCGAGGCCGAGGTCGAGCAGGATCTGGGTGCCGAGTCCGAAGGTACGCAGATCGTGGCCACGTTCGATGCTCGGCAGCACCACCCCGCGGTCCTGCTGCTCATAGGTGTGCACGTGGGAGAGGATGTCCTGCTCCGTTTCGTGGCTGCGCAGGATGATGAGCGCTCCCGCGCCCTCGCTCGCGATCCTCTGAAGCGCGCCCCCGATGCTCCAGAGGTGCTCGTCGCGGCGGCTCCCGGTGAGGTCGTTGAGGGAGTCGCTGACGTGAACCCGGATGAGCGCAGGGCGCTCGTCCCGGTCGGGCTCTCCGGCGACGAGCGCGAAGTGCACTCGTTCTTCCACGGTGTCCTGGTAGGCGACGAGTCGAAAATGCCCGTGGCGGGTGGGCAGCTCGCATTCCCCCACGCGGCGCACCGTCTTCTCGGTCATCATCCGGTAGCCTATGAGGTCGGCGATGGTCCCGAGCTTGAGCCCGTGCTCGAGAGCGAAGGCTTCGAGCTCGGGACGCCTCGCCATCGTGCCGTCTTCGTTGAGGATCTCCACCAGCACCGCGGCCGGCTCCAGTCCCGCGAGCCGGGCGAGATCACAGCCCGCCTCGGTGTGGCCGGCGCGCGTGAGCACCCCGCCGGGCTCCGCCATGAGAGGGAAGACGTGTCCCGGCTGCACCAGGTCGGAGGGCTTCGCGTCGGGGTGTACCGCGGCGAGGACGGTCGTGGCCCGATCCGCGGCCGAGATGCCGGTGCTCACTCCCGATGCGGCGTCGATGGAGGTCGTGAACTGGGTGCGGTGGGCCTCGCGGTTCTCCGTCACCATGAGCTTGAGGCCGAGCTGCGCGCAACGCTCGCGCGTGATCGGCATGCAGATCAGGCCCCGCCCGTAGCGGGCCATGAAGTTGATCGCCTCGGGAGTGGCCTTCTCCGCCGGCATGATGAGGTCGCCTTCGTTCTCGCGGCTCTCGTCGTCCATGAGCACGACGAGCTTTCCCGCGGCGAAGTCGGAGATGATCTCCTCTGTCGTGTGGTGATGCATCGCGCGAGCCAGCTCGAAGGGTCTCGGGGGGCGGATTATGATGCCAGCCCCGCCCGCTCACCAGAACGCAGACGCGAGGGAACCAGTACCGGTCTACGTGCGTCGTTCGTGCAGCAGGCGGTCGAGGTAGCGCGCCACGAGATCCACTTCGAGATTGACGGGGCTGTCGCGCCGGAGTGGCCCCAGGGTCGTTACTTCCAAGGTGTGAGGAATGAGGTTCACACCGAAGTCCGACGCGTTCACGTCGTTCACGGTGAGGCTCACGCCGTCCACGCACACCGAGCCCTTGACCGCAATGAAGCCCGCGAGGGCGGGGGGGTAGGAGAAGCGCATGCGGGTGCTGCGGGCCTCTTCCCGGCGTTCTTCGAGTCGGGCGAGTCCGTCGACGTGGCCCGACACCAAGTGCCCGCCGAGCCCGCTGTCCAGGCGGAGTGCCGGCTCGAGGTTGACGGCGGATCCCGCGACGAACCCGCCGAGGGTCGTCAGGGCCAGGGTTTCGGCCGAGACGTCCGCTTCGAATCCGTCGTCGGTCTCGGTGGCCACGCTCAGGCACACGCCGCTCACCGAGACCGAATCACCGAGGGCACGGCGTTCCGGAGCGATGCCCGGACAAGTGATCGTGATCCGGCGATCGCCGTGCTCGCCGCCGAAGGACTCCACCTCGCGCACCTTTCCGATGCACTGCACGATTCCGGTGAACATGGGTAGCGACGGTCCTCCCTGGGTTCCTTCCGCGTCCGGGGTGTTCAGGATGCGGGTCTCGCGGTCACGCGCCAGTCCCGACCCACCGGCTCCACCGCCGTGATCTCGAGCGGAATCCTCTCGGCCATGCGGGCGATGGCGGGCAGAGTGAAGAGTCCGCGGGCGGCATCGCCGAGCAGGAGAGGGGCGAAGTAGACGACGAGCTCGTCGACCCGGTTCGACGCGACCAGGGCGCCGGCGAGGGTCGGTCCGCACTCTGCCGTCGCTTCGTTGATCCCGCGCTCCCCGAGCGCCGAGAGCAAGGCGCACAGATCGATCCCGCGTTGCGTGTCCGGCAGGCGGAGAAGCTCCGTGCCTTCACGCTCGAGCGCCGCCGTGCGGGAAGGACGTGCCTCCCGGTACACGATCAGACAGCGTCCCGGAGGGGCGAGCAGGCGGGCCCCGGGAGGGGTGCGAAGGGTGGAGTCGAGCACCACCTTGAGCGGCGCCTCGACCTCGCGGGTCTCGCCGAAATCGTGCAGGCGCGCGGTGAGCGCGGGATCGTCCGCGAGCACCGTGCCGATGCCGGTCAGCATCGCGGAGCTGCGCGCCCGCAGGCGATGCACGTCGTGACGGGCCTCCCGGCCGGTGATCCAGCGACTTTCCCCCGAGGCGAGCGCGGTGCGCCCGTCCAGGCTCATCGCCATCTTGACTCGCACCCAGGGGCGGCCTCGCCGCATGCGCATCACGTAGCCGGGATTGAGGGCCTCGGCCTCCGCCTCGCGCACCCCGATTCGGGTCCGGATACCCGCATCGCGGAGGCGTGCCAGCCCCTGGCCCGACACTGCCGGATTGGGGTCGACCATTGCCGCCACCACCCTCGCGATGCCCGCTTCCATCAAGGCGTCGGCGCAGGGCCCGGTGCGTCCGGTGTGGGAGCAGGGTTCCAGGCTCACGTAGGCGGTGGCGCCGCGCGCTCGCGTGCCCGCATCACGCAAGGCGTTGATTTCGGCGTGGGGCCCGCCCGCACGCACGTGCCAGCCTTCGCCGACCACCTCGGGACCCTGGGCGATGACGCAGCCCACCCGCGGGTTGGGGTCGGCGGTGAAGAGACCCTCCCGGGCGAGTGCGATCGCCCGGTCCATGTGGGCATGGTCGTGCCGGTCGGGCGAGCCTGAGCTACTCATCGGGAAGCAGGGGCAGTTGGCTGCGCCTCGCCTCCGGAGTCGGTTCCGATTCCAGTCGTTCGATCTCCTCTCGGAAGTCGCCCACGTCCTGGAAACGCCGGTACACGGAAGCGAATCGCACGAAGGCGACCGAATCGAGCGCGCGAAGCGCCGACATCGCGTGCTCGCCGATGACGCGCGAGGACACCTCCCGCTCTCCGCCGGCGGAGAGATCGCGCTTCAGCCGGGAAAGCGCCGCTTCGAAGTCGTCACTCGACACCGGGCGTTGCTCGAGCGCGCGCAGCATGCCCGCACGAAGCTTCTCCTCGTCGAAGGGCTCCCGGGTCCCGTCGCGCTTGACCACCCGGGGCAGATGGAGCTCCACGTTCTCGTAGGTCGTGAAGCGTTCCCCGCACCCGCCGCACACGCGGCGCCTTCGCACCTGGGCGCCTCCGCCGACCAGCCGCGAGTCGATGACCCGGGTCTCCTTCGCCTGGCAGAAAGGGCAGTGCATGGTGCGAGCGTTGTCGGGATTTCTCGTCGATAGCCGCCGCGGGATCACTCGGGCTCAGCAGCAACCGGGCGCACGGAGGGAAGGACGAATGCACTCATAGCCTACACTACGCCGGAGCGGCGAGACGGAGCGGCGAGACGGAGCGGCGCAGGCCGGTGCACTCGCCGGCAGACCCCATAAGCCCGCGAATGGGCGGGTGTCGAGGTGCCGGAGGCGGGTACCGGATGCACGAAGGGTTCGCCCGATGCTATAGACCGGTCGAGAAACGGAGTCGACATGTGGCGCCGACCACACTGCATTCTCCGACACGGGGCCGAACTCGGTCGCTCGTCAGGTTTCGTTATTGACGTCGACACCGCGGCAAGAATCGAGAAAATCCCGGACCATTGCGCTGTACTGGGCTTGTGGGAGAACTGCGTCCCGAAGATACGTGCGAGCATCTGCCACCAGCTCTTCCCCAATACCATCGATCCTGCCTTCGCACCGGAGGATGTCACGATGGGTTCTGACGATCTCCAGCTTCCGCCTACGCTCCTCCTCCAGGTCCTCCCTCTCCAGACCCATGCCTTTGATCGTCTCTTGCGCCCTATGCGTCAGGGGTTCGACTGCAGCAGCGCGAAAGCGGACGTGCTGTCGGGGATCTTCCCCTGCGGGATCGACGAGAAGCGGTTCTTCGTCAGTTGACTCGTCGTGATGGCACCGGGCGCGCGATCCCGGATCATAAAGCGGAAACGAGGAACCCTTGAGTGTATTGCACTTCTCGCAACTGACGAGGAGATTATCCCAGTGGAATGCGAGCCAGTAGTAGCCGGGATACTCGAGCGCTTTCCCCGGCCCATGCCGTATGGCTGTCTTGGGCCGAAAATGATCCACCGTTCCCCAAGATGTATCGAGGAATCTTGACTCGCAGTAACAACACTTGCGATGTTGCATGTCCACCAACCCGTCCTTGACGGATCGGTGATTGTAGATGCCATCGTTGAACGTGAACTTTTTCGCTCCACTACGATACTCTTCGGGATGCAGATCGTAGGCATTGCACATCTTCCGGGTCTCCCGTGCGCCGGCATCCTGTAAGACTTCCGGCGGCTCCTGCGGCCGCTCTACCCGGATCATTGCCGGTGTTCGTGTTCGTTCAAGCGCTCAGCGACTCGCCGGATCAGATCCATTGCAGCTTGATCGCGCGGATCTTCGGCCGTCGGGAGCGTTTCCAGTCGCTTTTCGATCGACTGGAGATGTTCTTCCTCGCTCTGACTGCGATCCAGTTTGTTCAGCAGATGGTTTCGTGCTCTCTTCAAATCGTCGATGAAGCGGCTACGTACGGGAATGCCAAAGAGGTCGCTGGCAAGAATCTGGTCGGCCCTCCATGCGTTCACGGACCGCGGCCCGTCTTCTATGACCACCTGTCCCTCGGTCTCGCGCAGAATCACCAGATTCGCGTGTTGGGCGGCCTGCACGATCAGCGGACTGTGGGCACTTGCAACGAACTGGATCGCAGGAAAGAAACGCGAGAGATCGTCCATCAACTGGCGCTGCCAGCGAGGATGCAGATGGAGGTCGATGTTGTCGATGAGGACGATGCCGGGTGCGGACAGTGGATCGTTGTTCTCGGGATACCGTTCGTAGAGCCGTAGGGCAAGGTCGACGATCCATGTAAGGGTAGTCTGGTAGCCCAAGCTGAGGCCGGACAGCGGCACGGGACCGTAGGGCGTCCTGAACCGTACGCCGCTGGGTTCGGAACCGAATACGGCCGGCCCCAGAATCTCTACGTCTTCGTCGCATTCGATGCGAGGGAGCACGGAGGCGAGAATCCGGATGATGCGTTGCACACGATACTTGTCTTGCTCCTTACCGCTCACTCTTGCTCGATAATCCAGATTCAGCAGAATGTCCTCGGCGTCGTAGAGCTCCGTCGAATTCACGAAGAGGGATGCGAGCGGATCGGAAAGCCCAGTTCCGACCTCCTGCCGATCTAGCTTCAGCGTGCCGGTGCGGCGCGTGGCACCGTAGGCGAACATGGGAAGCTCGAATTCAAGAACATCCCGGCTTTTCGGGGGAACATTTTCCTCAAGCTTCCGGTCCTTGAGTTTTCCGTTCTCGCCCCGCAGGCTGATACCGGTAATGATCGTGTCGATCTGCTTCTCTTCATCCGGCTCGTCGCCACTCAATCTCTTACCGACACTGAAGCCCGCTTCAAGCGCCGCCTCGACAGTCGAGCCACCGTCAGTCGCGACCCGGATCAACGAATTCAGCGCATTGTTTTCCTCCTCGCTGTTCAAAGCCGGCTCGACGGCGGCCATCTTTTCATGCGGTCGCGGTGCCGTTTGATCCGATCTCGGCGCCAAGTCAGGTCTCATCCATGCCAGACACTGCAACAGTGTCGTCTTGCCGACCCCGTTGTCACCGAGGAGCAAAATCCACCGGGCGGGGCGGCTGTCCTCATCCGTGAGGCGTAGCCGTTGACGTTTGCCGAAACAGCGAACGTTCTCCAAGTCCAGGTAGCTCAAGTAGACAGGCGACTGACGGGCTGGATCGGTCATCTGTTCTCACCCTTCCGGATCGGCTATGGCAGCATCATCTGCCACCCGCCGCATGCCTGTCGAGAATGGCGTGAGGAGAGGGCGTGTGCGAGCGCGGTTACCTAGGGCCGTCCGCCATCCTTCGGCGTACCCCGGTGCGTGTACGTCATCGTTTTGACGGCTGTCTCTAAGATGGAACATAAACTTCTTTAATATCAATTGGATAAGATAGAGTGCTCTTTAGATATCCTTTTCATTCAATAGGTTGTGGAGTGACTTGCATCCATCGTCGTTGGCGGTCTATGCTGCCAGGACGTACTGAACAGAGTGCGTCCCAGACCACCACACGCGATTGCCGGAGGCCATCCATGGAAGAACTCGTCGCACGACCCCTTTTGGCTTCGAACACGCCTTCCCGCCAGGAGAAGCCGGGCGAGGAGGCTTCGACCCCGGCGGCTCGGCACCCCGTCCTCTCCCGCCTGATGGAGGAGGTCCGAAACGAGCGTGGCGTCGAATCCGCCTACGATCGGGTTCATAACAGGCACAATCGGGGCCAATGATCCTCGGCGAGCGGGCTCCGCATGAACGCCCCAAGGCGACTGGACACGGTACTCGTCAAGACCGCAAGTCGGTGTAATTTCGATTGCTCCTACTGCTACGTGTACCGAGGGCCGGACACCACATGGCGCCTTCAGCAAAAGCGCATGCCCAGAGATGTGGTGAATGCCGTCCGGGAGCGGATTGTAGAGCAGGCCGGACGCCAGGAGGCGGGGTTCGCGATTGTCCTCCACGGTGGAGAGCCGTTGTTGCTTGGATTCCACGGGCTGGCCGCGCTACTCGAAGGTCTCCGGACCGAGCTCCCCCCCGAACGCTATCCCATCAGCATCCAGACCAATGGGGCGCTCCTCTCGGATACGCTGCTCGATCTGATGGCAGAGACGCGGACCAGCGTGTCCGTCAGCATCGACGGGCCGCCGGAAGCGAACGACCTTGCCCGGCTGGACCACCGGGGCAGGAGCACGTATGCATCCACGATGCGGGGCCTCCACCTCCTGGCCTCTCACTCCGAGCACGAGTTTCTGTTTGCGGGTACCCTCTCGGTCATACAGCCGTCAGTTGCTCCGGAACGCGTGTATCGCTTCCTCAAGAAGGTCCGTACTCCGAGCATGGACTTTCTTCTCCAGGATGGAAATCACGATCGGCTGCCCCCTGGAAAGGCAAGTTTCGATAGCACGGAATACGGCGTCTGGCTGATTGGGTTGCTCGACTCGTACCTCGCAGACCCGGTTCCGGTTCCAGTCCGTATCTTCGACGACATGATTATGCTGTGCCTCGGGGGCATGAATCGGAAGGAAGGACAGGGAAAAGAGCAGCATGGGATTCTGATCATCGAGACCGACGGCGAGATCCGCAAGAACGATACGCTTCGAGCCTCTTTCGAGGGCGCCGACCGGTTCAGCGTGCGTTGGAATGTGGCCGATACCTCCTTGGCGGACGTGTTGGCGTCTCCGGAGTATGTTGCCTATACCGGCATGCAGTCGGTAACGTGCACCGAATGCCGGGGTTGCAGTCTGCTCTCTGTGTGCGGAGGGGGAATGCCCCTGTATCGTTGGAGTGCCACCCGGGGCTATGACAACCCATCGGTGTACTGTCGCGATCACGCGGCGGTCATACGGCATGCCGTCAGTCGACTGCACAGACTGGGGTGGGGCGATCGGCTCGTTCCGGACCTCGCATTGGGCGATGTCTCTTGAAGTGGGCTCCATCGAGTTCGAAGCGTTGCCCTTCGAGCACTTTACCGGGCATGGTGGACCGTCTACCGCTCGCTCGGAATGGATCGAGTGGCTGGAGACGGACGCACCTTGGGAGCCGACCTCTACGGACTTCTACGACCAGTATGAATTCAGTCTGCTGCACGCCACACTGGCTCCGGCCGTCCGGCTCCTGATCTGTCCGGAGACCTTGCGGAGCCTGAAAGATCTGATGTCCGGGTGCTTTCGGCGGGCGCTATCCGCACGCGTGGACGTGACCGCGCACAAGCTCGTGCCGGGACAGACCATCCGCATCCACAACGACTACATCTCCGGAGGCGAAAGCCATCGGCTCCTGTTGCAGCTCAATCGGGCATGGGGGCCGGAGCACGGGGGTTACCTGATGTTTTTCAGTGGTCCGGAGCCGGAGACGGTTTGCAAAGTGATCGAGCCGAGAAACGGCTCGGTGCAGGCGTTCGCCATCTCCCCTCGGTCTTATCACGCCGTCAGTACCGTGCATGGGGGAGAACGTTTCACCATCGTCTACTCGTTCCATTCCGGTCCCAGATGAGGATCGGCGAGTTCATCGACACGCCTTGCGGATGGGATCGGCTGGCGCCTGGGAGGTTAAGGCGACAGGCGCTCGGCAACGACTTCGGGTGGCAATCCTACTCGACCTCGCAGTGGCTCGATGGCTCGGACCCGTATGTGCTGCACGTCGTCAGGGAATCCGAGTCTTCCGACGGCGCTGGCTTCATTGTCGAGCTGTTACCAGCGGCGCGTACTGACAGATGGCGCTGCATCGGGCTTCGATTCGCGACTGAAGCCGACGTGAACGAAAGGGACTTCATCGGCATGCTGGCGAAGTCGCTCGATGTCATTCGACTGGTGCCTCCGCTTCGGGGGACCGTTGCCGGTCTGTGCCGTTCGATTCATCCGCTGTTGGCTCCACGGAACGATCTGGACGTGAGCTACAGCGATCCGACCCTGCCGTGTTCGGTGTTCGTGTCCTGCCCTCTACCCACGGAACGACACCACGTGGAACGGCTGGCGGAGAACCTCATGCACGAAGCGCTGCACCTGCAACTCTCCCTCGTGGAGCTCGTCGAACCTCTGATTCAGCCCGCCCGGCACGAGAAGCCGGTGTTCTCACCATGGAAGGGTGAAGGACGAACGGTGCAGGGTCTTGTCCACGCGGTTTACGTGTTCGGCAACCTTAGATGTTTCTGGAGGCTGGCTGCCTCGATCCTCCCTGATCCCTCTTTTGCGAGGATGCGCATCGGGACCATCGATGGAGAAATGGCCACCGCTGCTCGCTTTCTGGAAGGTGGCTCCCTGACCCCGATGGGACGAAGGCTGGCGGCCTCCTTTCTCCCTCCTTGCTCCAAGGGATGAGAGCCTCGCCGGGACGACTCATGTTGTGCTCGACCCGATGGACTTCATTGCCCGCCTCGCTGCCCTTCATCCACCGCCACGCGGTTCATCGCGTTCACACCGACATCGAGTCGACGGTGATCGCATAACGCGAGAGCATCGTTTCGAAACGACCGCTCGCTTCGGGCGCCGTTTCACCCTTTACAAGTCTTTCGAGCTGACCGGACAGGCGCCTTTGCGCGTCCCTCTCCATTTCGAGGCAGAGAGACAGCATGTCGACCGTCTGGGCTTCCGACGCTACTCCCGGCGAAGTCATCGCACCTTCGAGCGTGGCGATGAGGTTCTCCGTGAGTTCGAGGTCATTACGGATTGCCGCCAGCGCATCGGAGCTGACTCTCACGTGGTAGGGCAATTGGATGTCCTGGAGGAAATCCGGTTGCGGCGCAGAACCCAGAAGAATGATTCGTTGCGCGATCCGAAACGCTCGGGTCATCTCGTCGATGGAGTGCTTGATCCTTTCCTCGCCGAGCCCCTTCTCGTTGCAATTCTCCAACGAGAAGCCCTGCAGGAAGAACTGCTCGATCGCCAGGAAGTGATTGCCGAGGACGGTGTTCAGCACAGAAAACAGGGGCGCGTTCTGCGGCAGGGCCGCTTCGGGCTCGCCGGCCAGGAATCTCTCATCGGTGTCCTTCAGAGACCGGAGAAAATCCTCGAGCGAATGGCCCTCCGCGTCGGATGACGGTCGGCTGAGGTTGGGCATCTCGAGGTTGCCGGCACCTTCCGCCCGGGCATGCAGCTCGGTAACGTAGGCGGCGCCTTCCTCGATGAGGCCGTCAAGCCCCGGGGACGCTTCGTGACTGGACTCCGACCTTTCCAGTGCGCTTCTTGCCTGCCGGAGCGACTCCAGATTCCGGGCCGCCAAGTTCAGGTCCGACCGCCAGAGCGAGTTCTCGTGCGCCTGGATGTCGGGCTTGCCACGGTCCGGGCTCGCGGCGGCACCATCCGGGTCGAGCGGAACCCCCAGGCGCTGCATCTCCCGGATGAGCTGCATGACCCGTCGGGTCTCCGCCACGTCGTCAGCGTAGGCGAGTTCCGCGCTTCTACTCGCACCACGAAACCTCAGGCAAAGCGACTGTACAAAACCCTTGTTCACCAAGGTGAGCTTGTCACCCAGAGCCAGATTGAGCGCGGCGTCGAGTCGTCCTCTATCCATGTTTGTCGAGCCTCACAGGCGTGGTGCGGTCTCGGTCCCGGGGCGCTTGCGCTCGCAGCCGGCGGTCATGCTCGAGGCTCTCGCGGCGCCAGGGTGACGCAGCGCTTTCCCGCTGACTCGCAGCACCTGCACCTACACTCCCTTTCCGACCAATTCGAGCGCGGGCGCGAATCGCTCGATGGCGCCGGTCGAAATTCTGTCTACGCTGACCTGCAGGTGGGAGATGCCCTGGCCGCAGTATGCACAGAGCTGTTCGGCAATCTCGGCCGGCTCGCCCATCAAGGGCACGAGGGGCTTGTAGTTGTGGCCGGTCGGCAGCGCATTCCACCACGGATCGGCGCCGGGTTCCGCCGTCAACACCGAAACCGTCCTCTCCAACGTCGCCGGGTCGCGCCCGACTTCTACGCAGGCCTCGTCGACTCGCTCGCGCAAGGGCGGCACGCCGTCGGGGCGGTTGTTGGTCGACGTCCAGTAGACGTTCCACATGTCGGCATAGCGGGCGGTCAGCCTGAGCATCTTGTGGCCTTTCGTGCCGACCATGATGGGCGGGCCCGCAGTCCGGGGACCGCGCGGCTTGAGCATGCATTCGCGTGCCTTGTAGTAACGACCGTCAAAGTCGACCTCTCCAGTCTTCAATAGAGCAGAGACGATCTGGATCGCTTCCTCGAAGCGGCCGTAGCGGTGGTCGAAGGGATAGCCGAATGCGTTGTATTCCACCTCGTGATATCCCGTGCCCACCCCCAGAATCAGGCGCCCGCCGCTAATCTCGTCGACGGTGTCGGCCATCTTGGCGAGCAGCGCCGGGTTCCGGAAACCCATGCCCAGCACGAGGTTTCCGAGCTCGATCCTCTTGGTGCAGGCGGCCAGGGCCGACAGCATCGACCAGGATTCCCAGTTGCCGTTGGGCTCGGCCGCGCCTCTCATGTGGTAGAGAAGATGGTCGTCGAGCCAGATCGAATCGAAGCCGACGTCCTCGGCCAGCATTGCGATGTCTCGGAGTTCCGACCAGCCGAGACCCGTGCGGTCGCTCGTCGGCAGGTCCAACCCCACCTTGATTCGGTCGTGCCTGGTGCTCAAGTCTCGTTTCCTCCTGGTGGTCGGCAACGGCGACGGAAGCCCCGGGAGCTTCCTGTCGAGTGATCCGATTCTCTCCGTTACTGAGCGCCATGTCCTGCCCGCGGACGCCAACAGCGGGTGGATGTGCACCATGGCGGCGGTCGCCCGACACTCTGGGCGCCCCCTGAGCGGCCCGCAAAACGCTGCGGGATCCACTCGCGTCAGGTTCCGCATCAAGAAAGGTCGGCACTTTGCCCGTTGGTACGTCGACCCGGAGCCTGCAATCCACACCATGTGGTACATGCCCGAACAGGTCGGCGAACGGAACTGGGAGCGCTGGTCGAGCGAGGAGTTCGGCCGGCCCTCTCTGCCAATATGACCGAGACACCGGCGCCCTCTGGAATTAGTGGAGGGCGGTGGAGGTAATTGGCGATGAGAGCCAGGAGAGATTCGATGATGGGGATGGAGGCCCCCAGGGCCGGTGCTGGGCAAGCGAGCGGTGCGCCGGACTCCTTCAGGCCGACGCTTATGCCGGATTCAATCCGCTGTATGCGCCGGGGCGGGTGCCGGTGCCGGTGATCGAGGCGCTCTGCTGGAGCCACGGGCGGAGGAAGTTCTATGAACTCGTCGACATCGCGGCCGGCAAGAGGCGTGGCAAGGGCGCGGCGCCGATCTCTCCGGCCGCACTCGAGGTGGTCAAGCGCGTCGACGCGCTGTTCGACACCGAACGCGAGATTAGCGGCGAATCGGCCGAACGGCGCCTGACCGTGCGCCGCGAGCGTAGCGCCTTGAGCCCGCCGTCGGGCTTGAACCAACCAATGCGCCGGCAGAGCTCTCTCGACAGGGCATGGCGGTTGGGCGGCGGAGAGGCGGCGATGAGCGCGCGCAGCAGCGCCACCTCCGCGGTGGTGAAGTCGCGCCAAACTCACGCCTCACAAGGGCCGCAGATGCTCAATTGTGACGCGGTACTGATCGGCCAGCCGCTGGGCGATCAACGAGCGGTGGCAGGCCTTTGGGTCGCGCTCGACACAGAACAGCGCTGCGGTCCCACGAATCGACAGTGCCGACACGATCGGCGCGAGGTCGACACGGTCGAGGATCTCGGTGGTGTAGCGGCGGGCGTACTCGACAGCGAGTTCGCGGCGCGATCGCTTGCCGACCCCGCGGCGGTCATCCTCGGCGTACTGGAGCTGGCGTAGCTCGGTCGTTGGGGCGAGCTCAGGGCGGTGCTCGTACGCGATTCGAGCACGAGCGAGTGCCGCCTGCAGCCGGCGTGAGTTCGCCCAGGCGTACTCCGGGCCGCGAACCCCGCGGCGCTGACGTACATCGATCAGCAGGCGAACCTCCGCGCGCCGCAGTCGTTGCAGGGTAAGCGATGGAGTGGACGCCCCCTTTCCCACGGCGTCACGATGCGCCAAGGAAGAATCGCACGCGGTGTGCATTCAGGGGATAAGGGGAGCGTCCATGAACAACGTTAGCATCATCGGCATCGACATTTCGAAGAGAAGCTTCCAACTTCATGGAGCCACGGCTGAGGGAGCGCCGGTGGTGCGCAGGAAGCTTTCACGAGGGAAGGTTCTTGAGTTTCTCGCCTCGCAGGCGCCGTGCCTGGTGGTGATGGAGACCTGTGGAGGCGCTCATCACTGGGGCCGAGAGATTCAGCAGCTCGGCCACGAGGTGCGGTTGATCGCGCCGGTGTACGTGAAGCCGTTCGTGAAGAGGCGGCAGAAGAGCGACGCGAGGGATGCAGCGGCGATCGTTGAGGCGGCCCAGCGGCCGACGATGCGTTTCGTGTCGGTCAAGACGCAGCAGGCCCAGGCGCACTCGATGTTGTACCGCACCCGTGCCCTGCTGGTGCAGCAGCGCACGCAAACGGTCAACGCGTTGCGCGGTCACCTCGCGGAGTTCGGTCTGGTCGCGGCTCGCGGCGTGGCGAATGTCGAGCACCTGTGGCAGGCGTTTGGTGAGTGCGCGGAGACGCTGCCCGAGCTGGTCGTGCCGACCGCGGGGTTGCTGTTCGACCGGGTTGCGGAGTTGAGCGCGCAGATCGGTGAGCTCGACAAGCAGATGCAGGCCCTGGTCAGGGAGCAAGATGACTTGCGGCGCCTGATGACGATTCCGGGGGTGGGAGAGGTCAGCGCGATGGCGGTGCATGCGTTCGCGCCGCCGATGGAGAGCTTCGCCCGGGGACGGGACTTCGCGGCGTGGATCGGGCTGACCCCGCGCGAGGTGTCGACGGGCGGGCGTCAGCAGTTGGGGCGGATTACCAAGATGGGGCAGCGCGACCTGCGCCGCCTGCTCGTTCTGGGGGCGATGGCGGTGATCCGCCACGCGCGTCGTCGCAAGGAGATCACAGACCCGTGGCTTTGCAGGATGCTGGCGGAGAAGCCGGCCAAGCTGGTGGCGGTGGCGCTTGCAAACAAGATGGCCCGCACGATCTGGGCGCTGATGGTGAAGAAGGAGAGCTATCGTCGGCCGATGGTGATGGGCCCCGTCGCCGGATAGGACCGGAAGCGGGAACACGGGACCTCGGGGCACGAGCGCTCGGATGGGCACGAGCCGCGACTGGCCCCAGCAGAGTGCAGGCAGGACGGCGAACAAGGTAGGGGTAAACGGTCAGTGAGACGGGATCGGACAAACCAGTCCGCACCGATGTGCCTTCGAGCACGAGTAAGCGATTTGGCTCCGGTCTCACCAACACCATACGGGCCCGCGGCCGAGAAGGGCTGCATCAAGAGGCCGGACATACGACAGTACCTGGCCCACATGCCGCCCTTCGTTCAACGTCGTGCTTGCCACCAGGGGGGCGTCCACATACGGTGCGCGCGCCCCACCTTGGTTTTCAGTTTGACGCTGGGTCGAAGTTCCAGGGCAGGAGTTCGTGGATCCGGGATTGAGGATGACCGGCGGCGATGTTCTCCAGGGTGCTCTTGAGCCAGGCGTAGGGTTCGACGCCGTTCATCTTGCAGGTCTCGATGAGTGAGGCGACCCGGCCCCAGGCGGCGGCACCTTCATCGTGACCGGCGAACAGCGCGTTTTTCGCCGTGAGTTTGATCGGGCGGATTCGGTTCTCGACGAAGTTCGAGTCCATCTCGACGCGCCCGTCGTAGAGAAACACCAGCAACCCGTTCCACTGGTTGGCGATGTAGGTGAGCTTCTCGCCGAGGCGCGAGCGCGGCGAGACCCGCGAGCGCTGCTCGTCGAGCCACACGCCGAAGGCGTTCACCAGCGGGGCCGACTCGGTCCAACGCACGAACTGGCGCGTCGCCGGCGGCTCACTCCGGATCTTGTCTTCGATCCTGTAGAGCTGCGCGATGCGCTTCAGGCCAGCCTTCGCGATGGGCGAGGCGTTGCTGTCGAACATCTCCTTGAGGCCGCGCCTGGCATGGGCCCAGCATGCAGCCAGCCTCAGCGCCCCGCCCGGCCGGTCCGCTCGGCGCAGCCGGTTGTGGCCGGAATAGCCGTCGACTTGCACTGTCCCCTGGAAGCCCTCGAGCAGATTCTCACCATGCTTGCCGCTACGGCCGGGCGCATACTCATAGACGCACCCCGGCGGGTCCGCCCCGCACCACGCCCGCTCGTCGCGCGTCATCGTCCACATGTAGCCGGTCTTGGTCTTGCCCCGGCCCGGGTCGAGCACCCGGACCGTAGTCTCGTCCAGCCCGAGGTGGCTCGACGTCTTCAGCTCCGCCTTCAGGCACTCGAACACAGCCCGGAGATGGAACGCCGCCTTGCCGACCCAGTCGGCCAGTGTCGAGCGGTGCAGCTCGATCCCCGAACGGGCGTAGATCTGCACTTGGCGGTACAGGGGAAGGTGGTCGGCGAACTTCGATACCAGCACGTGGGCGAGCAGGCCTTCGGTGGGCAGCGCTCCCTCGATGAGGTGCGCCGGCGCCGGCGCCTGGGTGACGCCTTCCTCGCACTGGCGGCAGGCGTACTTCGGACGCACCGTGACGATGATCTGAAGCTTCGCCGGAACGACGTGAAGGCGCTCGGTGCGGTCCTCGCCAATCTTCGTCATCTCGCCGCAACCGCAGGGGCACAGCGTGCTCTGGGGCTCGATTACGTCAAAGACCCGAGGCAGGTGCGCCGGCAGATGACCGATGTTGCGCTGCGCGGCCGGGCGCTTCGCGCGTGGCGTCGTGCTCGCCGCGACGTCGGCCTCGGCGAGCGCGCCTTCGAGCTCCTCGAAGGCGAGCAGGAGTTGGTCGGGATGGAGCTTCTCGGACTTTTTCCCGAACATCGCCCGGCGCAACTCGTGCACCAAGTGCTCGAGCCGGCGGTTGCGCTCTTCGAGATGACGGTTGCGGTCGGTGAGCGAGACGACCTGGGCGTGCAGGTCTTCAACGAGCGCTTCGGGGCCTTGCTCTTCGAGCCGGCGGTTGCGAGTGCAAAGCGCGCTATTCTCGGCGCGAAGCGTCTCGAGGGCCGCTTGCTGCGCCTGGAACAGCGCTCGCAGGGGCGGCGCAAGCGATGCGAGATCGACCGTGCCGGGGATCGGTTCCATGACAGAATACTATCATGGAATCAAGCACTTAGTGAAAAACAGGAGAGAGAAAAAGGGCGCTGGACAGCCCCCCGGACATCATGCCGCCGCGAGCGGCCGGCGTACCCGCGGCCCCCATACCCGGCGCCAGTCCAGACCCTCAAACAGCGCCTCGAACTGTGCCCGCGACAAGCGTATCACCCCGTCGCGAACCGCCGGCCAGGCGAATCGACCCTGCTCCAGACGCTTCGATGCGAGCACCAGCCCCGTTCCGTCCCACCAAAGCACCTTGATTCTGTCGGCGCGCTTGGGGCGGAACACGAAGACGATGCCGCAATACGGGTCCAAACCGAGCTCGTGCTCGACCACCGCCACCAGCCCGTCATGGCCTTTGCGGAAGTCCACCGCCCGCGTCGCCACCACCACCTTCAGTGCCGAGCCCGCGACGATCATCGCAGTGCTCGCAACGCCGATGCGATCTCCGCGATCCGGCCCGCCCCAATGTCACCATCGAGGCGTACCGTCACTCCGCGTGTCTCGATCGAGACCGACCCCATCGAAGCGGGGGCCAGCGCGCTGTCTACCTCAAGCGTGGCGAAGGCCGGTTCCCGCTCCGAGCCGTCAACGACCGGCTCGGGCTCGGGCTGCGCCGATGACGCCACCGGGAGCTTGCCCTGGCGCGCGAGGCTGCGCCATGCCGACAACTGTTTGCGCGACAGCCCATAACGCTCCGCGACATCCTCCACACGCTTCCCAGGCCAGAAACTCTCGCGAACGATCCGCGCCTTCTCCTCGGCGCTCCAGCGCCGGCGCGAACGTCGCTTCGCAGACCCTCCCGACACCTCTACGCTCGGGCGCTCCCGATCGGCACCGGAACCTCGTGCAGAATCTCCCATCGGATGACCCCCTTCGCCGAAAACAGGTCATCCCATCCGATCCGCTCCCCAATAGAAAGGTGCGCCCCTCGCACCGTATGTGGACGCCCCCCTGGTGGCAAGCACGACGTTGAACGAAGGGCGGCATGTGGGCCAGGTACTGTCGTATGTCCGGCCTCTTGATGCAGCCCTTCTCGGCCGCGGGCCCGTATGGTGTT
>CAYQVB010000010.1:0-29216 GCA_964420925.1 uncultured Ectothiorhodospiraceae bacterium
GCCATGCCCACCGCGATGCCCGCCGACCCGTTCACCGAGCCGAAGTTGCCCTGGCCGTCGACCAGCACACTGCGCATGGAGAAGGTCTGCGCGAGCCGCACCAGCGCTTCGTACACCGCCTGGTCGCCGTGCGGGTGGTACTTGCCGGTGGTATCGCCACACACCCGCGCGGCCTTCTTGAAGGGACGGTTCCAGTGGAGATCCAGCTCCTGCATTGCGTACAGGATTCTGCGGTGCACGGGCTTGAGCCCGTCGCGCACATCGGGAAGCGCCCGTCCCACGATCACGCTCATCGCGTAATCGAGGTAGGACTGCTTCATCTCCTCTTCGATGTTGACCTGGAGAATCTCCCTTGCGAACCCGTCCATGAAGCATCCCCGTGCTGGTTGAGCGCCCCCGAACCCCGCGAACGCGCAGGCGTCCAGAGGGCTGCTCGTACGTGTACGAATGAATTGGCGAAAAAAGTAGAAAATTCTACCTCATTCAGTACCTTCGATGCACGCTCGGGCTCGGCCGAAGAGCCGCGTCCGGGGCTTTCGGGACGGCGCAGAAAGCCGGTGCGCGGGGGCTTCCCGGGCCTTCGCTCAGACCGTGGGAACGCCCGTCGGCGAGGACCTCAGAAGCTTCTCGATCCCCACTCTGTCCGGGCGGTGCACGACGCCCCGCTCCGTCACCAGCACGTCCACGAGCCCGGCGGGCGTGATGTCGAAGACGGGGTTCCAGGCCTCGGCCCCGGACGCCGCGATGTCCTGCTCACCGAGACGGAGCAACTCGGCGGCCGAACGCTCCTCGATCGGGATCGCCGCCCCGTCGGGACAGTCCGGGTCGATGGTGCTGACCGGGGCGACCACCATGAAGCCCACGCCGTGATGGCGCGCGCTGACCGCGAGCGAGTAGGTGCCGATCTTGTTGGCGACATCCCCGTTCGCGGCGACCCGGTCCGCCCCCACCACCACCCACGCGACCGAGCCCCGGTCGAGGAGGAAGCTCGCCGCGCCGTCCGCGAGGAGGCGCACCGGGATATCGTCCTGCACCAGCTCCCAGGCCGTGAGCCGCGCGCCCTGAAGCCAGGGACGAGTCTCGTCCGCGTAGACCCGCGAGATCTTCCCCTGCCGCCAGGCGTCGCGAATGACCCCGAGCGCGGTGCCGTACCCTCCGGTGGCGAGCGATCCGGTGTTGCAGTGGGTGAGAATGTCGCAGCGCTCCTCGATCAGCGCCGCACCGAGGGCGCCCATCCGCCGGTTCGCGTCGACGTCCTCCTCGTGGATCGCGAGCGCCTCCGCGAGCAGCATCCGCTCCGGGTTGCCGGTGGCGCGCGCTGCGGCCCCACGCATGCGTTCGAGCGCCCACCCGAGGTTGACCGCGGTGGGCCGCGCCGCGGCGAGCACCGTCAGATCGTCCTCCATCGCCTCCCGCCAGCGCCCCGGCTGCTCCCTGAAGGCGCGGCGTGCGGCAAGCACCACTCCGTACGCCGCGCTGATCCCGATAGCGGGCGCTCCGCGCACCACCATCTCCCGTATCGCCCGCGCGACCTCGTCGGCGCTGGCGCACTCGAGCCACCGCTCCCGTCCCGGCAGCGCGCGCTGGTCGAGCAGCGCGAGCGAATCGCCGGTCCAGCGGCAAGGGCGGAGGGTCTCGGCGTCAGCGCACAATCGAGGATCCTCATTCATCCCGATCCGGCGCAACCGGAACCGGACTCGGGGAGTTCCGAACAGTCTTCGTCATTTTGCGTGAGACTTCACGGACAAGGTACCAGTGCCGCACTGCACGGTGTCCGCGGCGGTTGCCGTTAGCCTTGCGACCGGCGCCGCCGCACCTGCGGTCGTGGCCGGGCGGAACGCCCAGGGCGCACCGCCCTTCGGCCCCTGCGCGGAGGCATTCATCCTCGCGCCCGCGCGCTCGCCCCCCGGAGCACGTCGCAATGCCACGACGTGTCACGGATCTGCTCGAGAACGGCGCCAGGGCTTTGCCCCCGCGCACCCGGCGCTGGGCTATCATCGCTTCCCTCCTCCCCCGACCCGACTGCATGCAGCCCGCCGACACCCTCATCGCCGCCCGGTGGACCGTGCCGGTGACGCCCCCCGGAACAGTCCTCGAAGACCACGCCCTGGTCGTGGTGGAGGGAAAGATAGCCGACCTCCTGCCGCGCGAGGAGGCGACGGCCCGGTATCGGGCGTCGGAGGAGGTGTCGCTCGACTGCCACGCGCTCATCCCAGGTCTCGTCAATGCCCACACTCACGCCGCGATGACCCTCTTCCGGGGCCTCGCCGACGATGTCGACCTGCACACGTGGCTTCACGAACATATCTGGCCGGCGGAAACGCGGTGGATCGACGATGCCTTCGTGCGCGACGGCACCCGCCTCGCCGTAGCGGAAATGCTGCGCGGCGGGACCACCTGCTTCAACGACATGTACTTCTACCCCGAGGTGGCGGGGCAGGTCGCCTCCGACGCCGGCATGCGGGCCTGCGTGGGCCTGATCGCGCTCGACTTTCCCACCGGCTGGGCGGACGGCCCGGACCGCTACCTCGAAAAAGGCGTCGAGGTGCACGAGCGCTTTCGGGACGACCCGTTGGTGACCAGCGCATGGGCGCCCCACTCCCCCTACACCGTCTCCGACGGTCCTCTGGAGCGGATCCGTACTCTCGCCGAAGACCTGGACATACCGATCCACATCCACGTGCACGAGACCGCGCACGAGGTGACGAGCGCGCTCGCCGAGAACGGCGAACGGCCCATCGACAGGCTGGAGCGCCTCGGCCTCCTCGGACCCCGCCTCGTCGCGGTGCACATGACGCAGCTCGAAGCGGGCGACTTCCCGCGCCTCGCCGAGCGCGGCGTCCACGTCGTGCACTGCCCGGAGTCGAACCTCAAGCTCGCGAGCGGTCTTTGCCCGGTGGACCAGTTCCTGCGCGCCGGAGTCCACCTCGCCATCGGCACCGACGGGGCGGCCAGCAACAACGACCTCAGCATGCTCGGAGAAATGCGCACCGCGTGCCTGCTCGGCAAGATCGTCGCTGGAGACGCGAGCGCGGTGAACGCGGCGGAGGCGCTGGAGATGGGGACCCTGGGCGGCGCACGCAGCTTGGGGCTGCAGGACCGGATCGGCAGCCTCGAACCCGGCAAGGAAGCGGACGTGGTGGCGATCGACCTGTCTCCACCGGAGACCTGGCCCGTCTACCACCCGAGTTCGCAGATCGTCTACTCGGCCTCGGCGCAGCAGGTGAGCGATGTCTGGGTGGCGGGACGCAGAGTGCTCGAGGACCGGCGACTGCTCACCATCGACCTCGACGAGGTGAGTGCCCGCGCCGGGGAGTGGCGAGGGCGCATCGCGGGCCTATGAGGCACGCTTCGCAGGCCAACGTCGACCCAGGCGAGACCGCCCGATTCGACGCCCTCGCCGCCCGGTGGTGGGACCCGGAAGGCGCGTTCCGGGCCCTGCACGAGATCAATCCCGTGCGCCTGCGCTTCGTCGAGGAGCGCGCCCGTCTCGAGGGGGCCCGGGTCCTCGACGTCGGATGCGGCGGCGGCATCTTCGCCGAAGCCCTCGCACGGCGCGGCGCGCAGGTCACGGGAATCGATGCCTCGGAAGGGGCGCTGGATGTGGCGCGGATGCACGGGGAAGAAGCAGGACTCGGCATCGACTACCGGCAGGGCACCGCGGAAGCGCTCGCGTCGGAATCTCCCGAGCACTACGACGCGGTCGCGTGCATGGAGCTCCTGGAACACGTCCCCGACCCGGGCTCGCTCGTGCAGGCGTGCGCCGACCTCGCCCGCCCCGGGGCCGGCCTCTTCTTCTCGACCCTCAACCGCACTCCGAAGTCCTTCCTCCTCGGCATCGTCGCCGCCGAGCACGTCCTCGAGATCCTGCCCCGGGGCACCCACGACTTCGCCCGCTTCCTGCGGCCCTCCGAGCTCGACGCAGCCGGCCGCGCCGCCGGGCTCACGCTGCGCGAGCTCGCGGGACTGCGCTACAACCCCTTCACCCGGCGCGGCCGCCTCCATCCCGACGTGGGAGTGAACTACCTCGCGTGGTTCACGAAGAGTTGAGCCGCGCCGCCACCATGCCCGATCCCTCCGGCCACCCTCTTCGGCAAGCCGTCGACGCGGTGCTCTTCGATCTCGACGGCACCCTGGCCGACACCCTGCCCGACCTCGCGTCGGCCATGAACGCCGCGCTATCGGAGCACGGCGCCCTTCCACTCGCACCCCTGTGCTACCGGGGCATGGTCAACGGAGGCAGTCTGGCCATGATCCGGACCGCCCTCGGTCCGGAGGTCGACCCGGAACGGGTGCAGGGGATTCGCCGCACCTTCCTCGCCCGCTACGCCGAGGGAATTGCGGCGCACACCCGACTCTTTCCCGGCATCGACACCGTTCTGAACGAGATCGAAGCGCGCGGGGTCGCGTGGGGGATCGTCACCAACAAGCCCTGCACCCTGACCCGACGCCTGATCGATGCACTCGGCGTGGCGAAACGGGCGTCCTGTATCGTGTGCGGCGACACGCTTCGCCACGCAAAGCCACACCCGGAGCCCGTCCTGCACGCCTGCCGCATCCTCGGCGCGCTTCCCGCGCGTTGCCTCTTCGTGGGAGATTCGCCGGGGGACGTGGCCGCGGGCCGGGGAGCCGGAGTCCGCACCCTGGTCGCGCTCTACGGGTACCTGCCGGAGGGAGAGGATGCGAGGCGCTGGGGTGCACACGGATACATCGAGCAGCCCGTCGACCTCCTGGGATGGCTGGACGGCGCCCGGACGAATCGGGTGCTTCCGATGTAGGTGATGGACCCGCTCGACCACCTCCGCGCCCAGGTCGCGCCTCCCGGGTCGAATCTCCACTACAGCCTGCTCTTCGCCACTCCGAACGAGCGCGACATCCTGAGCGCGGTGGCGGCCTGGCAGCGGGAAGCGCGCCTGCTCGCGTTCGCGCCACGGGAACGCAGCACGACACTCGCGCGCATCGACTGGTGGCATGAGGAAGCGCTGCGCCTGCGGATCGGCCTCCCTCGACATCCCATCACCATCGCTCTTGCCGGTGGGGAGTCCCCTTCGCTCCACGCAACGGGCGAGCGCGTGCTGCGCATGTTGGAAAGGGTCCAGCATCTCGTGCTCGAAGACCGGGTGATGGAAGAGCAGGACCTGTGGCAGCATTGCGACGCGCTCGGTTCGGAAGGAGAAAGCATGATCGCGGAGGCGCTCGCGACGCCGCAGCGCGGAGCGCCCGGCGTCATCGGCGAGCTGGGGAGGGGATTGGAAATGCTCGAGCTCACCCGCCCTCCACCCGGCCACCGCCACATCACACCGCGCATGGTGCCGCTCGATCGCGACGAGGCCCTGGGAGCAGATCCGGAGAACGCTTCGCGGCCCCCGATCGATTCCGCCATGCGCGCCCTCCTCCGGGAGCGTGGGGAACGCAGCGAGCGCCTTCTCCGCGACGGATTGGGTCGGCTGGCCGACGTTGCCCCGCCCCCGGAACGAAGCCGCCTGGTGCTCTCCCGGCTCGCTCTCCTCCAGCTCGGCGTCCTCGCACGCGAAGGGTACCGGCGCTGGGAAACCGGGCCGTCGCCACTGCGCAAGCTCTGGACCGCGTGGCACGCGGCACGACGATACTCTTGAGCATCCCGGCGTCACGGGCAATCCCCGAACGTTATGCGCCCGAGCGGGACGAGCTCACGGGAAGAGTGATCCTCATCACCGGAGCCACCGGCGGCCTCGGCCGGGAAGCGGCGCGCGCCATGACCGCCAGCGGAGCCGACGTGGTGCTGCTCGGTCGCAACCCCACCCGCCTGGAGAGACTCTGCGACGAGATCGACGAACGCGGCGCAGGCCGGGCCGTCATCTACCCGATGAACCTCGCCGGCGCGCAGCCCGACGACTACACGGAGCTCGCCGCAAGGGTCGAGTCCGAGTACGGGCGTCTCGACGGCCTGCTGCACGCCGCCGCGGTCTTCGGCGGGCTCACCGCACTCGGACGCTACCCGCTGGAACGATGGGCAGAAGCGGTGCAGGTCAACCTGAACGCCTGCTTCCTCCTCACCCGCGCCTGCCTGCCCCTGCTCGAACGCGCGCCGGATCCGGTCATCGCCTTCGTCGGCGACGAGCGGGCGCGTCGCGGGAGCGCCTACTGGGGCGCGTACAGCGTGTCCAAGGCGGCGGTGGAAACCTTCTCCCGCATCCTCGCCGACGAACTCGAGTGCAACTCGCGCACCAGAGTGCATTGCCTCGAGCCCGGCCCGATGCGCACCCCGCTGCGCGCGCTCGCCTATCCCGCGGAATCGCCCGATCGCGCTTCCGCGGCGGCGGAGCGGGCGCCCGCTCTCGTCTTCCTCTTCGGGCCGCGCAGCCGCGATCTCGGCAGCGGCGCATTCGACCTGAGACCGCCATGAAGCAAGCGCTCTCAGGCGGGCCCGGCGGCGTCCCGATCCGCCGGGAGAAAAGCAACGGCACGCGGTCCCGGAAGCTCGGCCACGCCGCTCGGAACCGGACGAGGCCGGTGCCGGGCATCGACTGCGCCTGGCGTCTCGATCTTGCTCACGCCCTCCAGATCACCCAGGACCCCGAACGCACGGTCGACCTCTTCGCGCGGCACTGCGCCCGGATCGTGACCCACGAGCGCGTTGCCTTCATCGCACCCGGAACGGCGCCTGCGCCAGAGGGGCGCGGCAGACCCGGCGCCGGCCGGCACGATATCGATCTGCGGCTCGAGGACCGCCTGCTCGGCACCCTCCGGTTCACCCGACGCCATGCCTTTCGCGCCGCGGAGGTCCAGGCCCTGGAAGCGATGAGCGCCGACCTCGTGCGTCCCCTCGACAATGCGCTGCGACACCGGGAGGCCCGGGAAGCCGCGACCCGGGATCCTCTGACCGGAGCGGCCACCCGTGCGCTCCTCGAGGACGCCCTCGAACGGGAAGTGAAGCTCGTGCACCGCCACGGCGACGCTCTCGCGCTGCTCATGATCGACGTGGACCGCTTCAAGGAAATCAATGACCGCTTCGGCCATCCCGCCGGGGACCGCTGCCTGGTGACGATCGCCGAGTGCATATCGCAGCGCATCCGAAGCAGCGATGTCCTGTTCCGCTACGGCGGGGAGGAGTTCTGCGTGCTGCTCCCACGCACCGGCGGACGCGGCGCCCGGCGCCTCGCCGAGCGGGTGCGCAGCGCGGTGGACGCGCTTCGCATTCCGGCCGGCGAGGGGACCGTCCACCCGACCGTCAGCCTCGGCGTCGCGACCGTCGTCCCCGGGGACCGCGCCGCGGAACTGCTCGCGAGAGCCGACGCCGCTCTCTACCGCGCCAAGCGAAAGGGGCGCAACCGGGTTTCCGCGGCCGGGCGCAGCGTGAGCGGCCGGCATCCCCCCAAGAAACAAGGCGATTCCGCGCATGACGAAAAACGACCTCTCCGCTGATACCCTGCTCGCTCAGGGCGGACACTTCATCGATCCCGAGACCCGCGCGATCGTCGCGCCGATCCATCCCTCCTCGACCTTCGGGCGCGACGAACGCTACGAGACGCGGGGCTTCGTCTACAGCCGGACCGCCAACCCCACCGTCCGCTACGTCGAAGCGCTCCTGGCGAGGCTCGAAGGGGCCGGCGACGCGCTCCTCTTCGGCTCCGGAATGGCCGGGATCGCCACCTTCTTCGAAACGCTGCGCCGGGGCGAGCGCGTCGTCGCGCCGCGGGTCATGTATCACGGCAGCGCGGACTGGCTGCGCCGTCTCGCCGCGCGTCGCGGCATCGACGTGGCCTTCTTCGATGCGTCCACGCCCGGTTCCCTCGAAGAGGTGCTCGGTGCGGACGACACCGCCGTGGTGTGGATCGAGCCCTCGGTGAATCCGACCTGGGACGTGATCGACGTGCGCGCCACCGCGAAGGCGGCGCACGCGGCCGGGGCGATCCTTGGAGTGGATGCCACCGTGACCCCTCCGGTGACACTGCGCGCTCTCGGGCTCGGAGCGGACATCGTCTTCCACTCCGCCACCAAGTATCTCGCCGGCCACAGCGACCTCACCGCCGGAGTGCTCGCGACCCGCGAGCGCGACGCGCGCTGGGAGGACATCCACAGCGCCCGCACCGGGATGGGGGGCGTGCTCGGCGCCTTCGAGGCCTGGCTGCTGCTGCGCGGCATGCGCACCCTGCACCTGCGCTACGCGCGCCAGGCCGCCAACGCGCTGGCGATCGCGCGTCATTTCGAGCGCCACCCCCGCCTCGAAGCGGTGCTCTATCCCGGCCTCGAATCCCATCCCGGCCACGCAGTGGCGAAGCGCCAGATGCGCGGCGGCTTCGGAGCCATGCTCTCCCTGCTCGTCGATGGCGATGCGGCCGCCGCAAAGCGCATCGCGACCCGCACCAGGCTCTTCGTGCCCGCCTCCTCCCTCGGCGGGGTCGAGAGCCTGATCGAGCACCGCGCCACCGTGGAAGGGCCCCACAGCGCGACCCCCGCGAACCTCCTGCGCCTGTCCGTGGGAATCGAGAGCGCCAACGACCTCATCGCGGACCTCGAACAGGCCCTCGCCTGACCCGACAGGGCCCACTCCTCTCCGGCACTCCGAAGCGGCGGTTCCTCGGGACGACGAACTGCCCGAGGTCGCCTATCCGATGTTCAGAACGGCCAGCAACGACCTCGGCGAGTGGACCGGAATGAAAGAAGCTCGTCGAACAATCGGTCCAGGATGACGCACCCTGTCGGACCGTGCCGGGACGAGCCGGTTGGCCCCCGGCCCGGAAGGTGATGATCGCGGCGGCGGATCACTTTGCTTCGCCCGGTGCCGGCAGGTTCGAAGGATCGTCGAGGAGCCGAATCAGGTCTTCTTCCCCGAGCACCGGCACCCCGAGGCGTTCGGCCTTGTCGAGCTTGGAGCCCGCGGCCTCGCCCGCGATCACGTAGTCGGTCTTCTTCGAGACCGTGCCCGCCGCCTTGGCGCCGAGCGCCTGCAGGCGCTCCTTCGCCTCGCTTCGCCCCATCGAGCCGAGGGTGCCGGTGATCACGAAGGTCTTGCCGGCCAGCGGTGAGGGACCAGGCCCGGACACCACGGGCCAGGAGAGGATCTCGGCCACGCGCCGTACCAGGTCCCGGCTCTCGGGGTTGTCCAGAAAGGCGCGAATGTGGGCGGCGACCACCGGACCCACGTCCGGCACCTCCTGCAATGCTTCCTCGCTCGCCTCGAGCAGGGGTTCCAGATCGCCGAAGTGCCGGGCGAGCGCGGCGGCGGTCGCCTCGCCCACGTCGCGGATCCCGAGTCCGTAGAGGAAACGAGGCAGGGTGGTCTGCCGGCTCCGCTCGAGGGCTTCGACGAGGTTGGCGGCGGACTTCTCGGCCATCCGCTCGAGCGCAGCGATCGCTTCGGGCTCGAGGCGATAGAGATCCACGACGTTCTCCACCATGCCCAGATCGACGAGCTGCTCGACGAGCTTGTCCCCGAGCCCTTCGATGTCGAGCGCGCGACGGCTCGCAAAGTGGATGATGGCCTGCCTGCGCTGCGCGGGGCAGGACAGGCCGGCCCCGCAGCGCACCGCGCTCTCCCCCTCCGATCGCAGGGCCGGAGCCCCGCATACCGGACACTCGCACGGCAGCGCGAAGGGCTGCGTGCCCTCGGGGCGGCGCTCGGGAAGCACGCGCACTACTTCCGGGATGACGTCACCCGCGCGTCGCACGATCACGGTATCGCCGACCCGCACGTCCTTGCGCTCGACCTCGTCCTGATTGTGCAGGGTGACGTTGGTCACGGTGACCCCGGCCACCCGAACCGGCTCCAGGCGCGCGACCGGCGTCAGGGTGCCGGTGCGCCCCACCTGCACGTCGATTCCACGCACCACGGTGAGTTCTTCCTGGGCGGGGAACTTGCAGGCCACTGCCCATCTCGGCGCCCGCGACACGGTGCCCAGCGCCCTTTGCTGATCGAGACGGTTGACCTTCACCACGATGCCGTCGATGTCGAAGTCGAGCCGGTCGCGGCGGCGGCCGATTTCCTCGTAGAAGGAGAGACAGCCCTCGACCCCTCGCACTACCGCGAGCTCGCGGGAAACCGGGAAGCCCCACCCGAGCAGTCCTTCCGTCATTGTCCGGTGGGTATCGAACCCGGGGTGGCCTTCGATGCGTCCGAGACCGTGAAACAGGATGGTCAGGGGACGCGACGCGGTGATCGTGGAATCGAGCTGGCGAAGGCTCCCGGCCGCCGCGTTGCGCGGGTTCGCGTAGATCTTTTCGTCCGACTCCCGCTGCTTCGCGTTCAGGCGCTCGAAGCCCGAACGGGTCATGTACACCTCGCCTCGAACCTCGAGCATGCGCGGATGCCGGTCTCCCCGCAGGCGCAGAGGCACGCCGGGTATGGTGCGCAGGTTTCCGGTCACATCCTCTCCGCGCTCCCCGTCGCCCCGCGTCGCGCCCCGTTCGAAGCGCCCGTCGACGTACACGAGACTCGCCGCGAGCCCGTCGAGCTTGGGCTCGAGAGCGTACTCCACCTCGTCGATCTCGAGGCGTTCGCGCACCCGCCGATCGAAATCGCGCAGCTCGTCCTCCCCGAAGGCGTTGCCGAGAGAGAGCATGGGCGTGGCATGCACCACCTCCGCAAAGGCGGACACGGGTTCCGCGCCCACCCGCCGGGTGGGTGAATCCGGACTTTGCAGGTCGGGATGCGCGGCCTCGAGCGCCTCGAGCTCCCGCATCAGGCGGTCGTACTCGGAGTCGGGGATCTCGGGGTCGTCGAGAGCGTGGTAACGGTAGTTGTGGTAATCGATGCGCTCGCGGAGCTCGGCAACGCGTGCCGCAGCCTCCAACACGGAATCCACGGGTGCGCCGGCACGAGCGATCACTTCGCCCGCGCCGCGCGTTGCACCACTCGACGCGGCCGGAAGCCGGCGCGAATCAGACACGCAGCAGGCGCCTCCGCCCGAAGTCGGCGATCTGCTCCCGCAGGTGATTGAGGGTCTGGACGGTGAGCTTGCTGCGGGTCTCGTCGCAGAGCTGCGCCCCGAGCGCCTTTTCGAGCTCGCGAGCGGCCTCGACCATCTTCGCAAAGGCGTCCCCGGGGTCTTTCGGCCCGGGAAGGCGCATGAAGAGACCTATTCCCGGCGTGCGTATCGAGTCCATGGTCTCGAGTTCGAACACCCCCGGCTCCACGATGTTGACGGCGCTGAAGAGCGGACCCACGCTGGCCGGGGCGGCGTCCGGGTAGCGGTGAAAGATGCGATCGTCGCCGTAGCGCAGCCCCTGCGCTTCGAGGGCGGCGCGCAACGCCGCGCCCTCGAGCCGTTCCCCCTTGGGCGCGAGGACGGTGAGGATCACCACCAGAGTCTCCGGCTTCGGCTCCTCTTCTCCCTCCTCTTCGCCCGCGCTCGCGTCTTCCGCCTCCGGAACCGGGACGCCCTCGTCCAGATCGAAGGTCTCCATTTCAATCTGCTCGGGCTCATCGCGCGTGGCGCGCAGGCCCCGAAGATCAGCGATGGGTGACGCGCGTTCAGGGTCCTCCGGGGCCTCGGAGTAGGCAGCTTCCGCCGTACGCGCGCGCCACTCCCGAGCCACGCCCTGATGGCGGGGACCCGCTCCCGAACCCGACTCCCGATCCCGCGTCCCACGACGGGCGCCACGCCCCTTGCGACTCGATGCACGGGTCCCGCCGAGACCGGCGTCCGGGGCTTCGCCTCCGGCCTCTCCATCGCCGAGAGGGGCATCGAGCCCATGGGACGGCAGTTCGGGCTCTTCGGATTCGGCATCGAGGGCGAGGTCCAGCGCCAGCGTTTCTCCCCGGCGGGCATCGGAAGGACCGGAGGACTTTCGCGTCGCCTCTCCCCGGGCCGGGGTACGGAGGCGCCCGCCAGCGCGTTGCCCGCCCCGTCGCGAGATCGAGCGCGAGGACCCGGCGCGTCGCCGTGCATACAGGCTCCAGAGCCAGATCGCGGCGATGAGGGCAACCCCGACACCCAGGAGGATGAGCCTGAGATCGTTCATGGGTCACCCCGCCCTGCCCGGCCCTTGTCGAGCAGGATTCGCAGCCGCGGGTTCACGAAGTATCCGGAACGGGACGGGGCCTATTGGGCCGCCATCTCCACCGCCTCGTCGAGATCCACCGTCACCAGGCGGGACACGCCGGGCTCGTTCATCGTGACCCCGATGAGCTGCTGTGCGATCTCCATCGAGATCTTGTTGTGGGTCACCATCACGAGCTGGAGACGCTCCGCCATCTCCTTCATCAACTCGCAGAATCGCACCACGTTCGCATCGTCGAGCGGCGCGTCGACCTCGTCCAGGAGACAGAAAGGCGCCGGGTTGAGCTCGAATATGGCGAACACCAGCGCAATCGCGCACAGGGCCTTTTCGCCGCCGGAAAGCAGGGCGATGTTCGAGTTGCGTTTGCCGGGAGGGCGCGCCATCACTGCGACCCCGGTATCGAGCAGGTCGTCACCGGTAAGGGCAAGGCTCGCCTCCCCGCCCCCGAAGAGGCGGGGGAACATCCGGGCGAGTCCGGCATTGACCTGGTCGTAGGTCGACCGGAATCGCGCGCGCATTTCCCGGTCGATCTTCCGAATTGCGGTGTTGAGCGTATCCAGCGCCTCCGAGAGATCTTCGTGCTGCGCGTCGAGATATGCCTTCTGCTCCGCGAGCTCCTCGTGCTCGCCGATGGCGGCGAGGTTGATCGGGCCGAGCCGGGAGATGCGCTGCGACACTTCGGCGAGCTTCGCCTCCCAGGCCTCCTCGCTCGCTTGCCGGTCAAGGCCGCTCAACAGGTCCTGCGCGTCGAGCCCCTCCGCCTCGAGCTGCTCCTCCAGCGTCTTGCGGCGGACCACCATTTCCTGTCCGGCGATCCGCGCGCGCTCCAGGACCTCCCGCTCCTCCTCGCTCCGGGACCCACACTTCTGCCGGACTTGCTCGACGTCCGCGAGTCGGCCCTCCGCTTTCTCGACGTCGCTTCGAGCGCGGCGCAGGTTCGCCTCGAGTCCACTCTTGCGCTCGAGGCCGGACTGCAAGCGGATCTTCGCCTCTTCGGCGGGGGTCGCGCCATCTTGCAGCTCCTGCTCCAGCTCGCGGCAACGTGCCTCCCCGGCCGCGATGCGCTTCCGGGACTGCTCGATGGCGGCGCGCAGGCTCTCGCGACGCACCCGCATGGATTCGATCCGGAGGGCCACCGCGTGGGAGGCATCGCGCGCGGCGTTCCAGCGCTCCCTCGCCTGCTCCAGCCGCAGGCGGTGCGGCTCGCGTCCTTCCTCCCATGCGCTGCGCTCCCGCGCGAGTCGCTCGGCCTCTCCGGAGGTGGCCTGCGCACCTTCCCGAGCCCCCTCGTCGATCCGCTGCTGATCCTTGAGCTTCGCGGCGAGCTCACGCTGCTCCGTGCCCAACTCCACCAGGCGACGGCTCGTCTGCTCGAGCCTCGCTTCCCGGGCTCCCAACTCCTCCTGCCGGGAGGCGACGCGTTCGTGCGCTTCGGAGAGGCGCTGCTGCACCTCGCCCTGTTCCTCCTCCATGCGCGCGAGCCGCTCGGCCGCAGCATGATGATGGTCTTGAAGCCTCGCCACCTGCCCCTCGAGCGCAGTGCACTCCCCGCGCACCGCTGCGAGCTGCCTCCGGCGCTCCAGCATCCCGGACTCCTCCGCGTCCCGCGCGAGCCGTGCCCAGTCCGGGCCGATCCATACTCCGCAGCGCGTGACGACGCTTTCCGAGGGCCCGAGCTTCTCCCGCAGCTCGAGCGCCTCGTCGAGGCTCTCCACCGCGTATACGCCGTGGAGGAGCGTGCCCAGGCGATCCTCGGAGCGCAGGTGGTGACGAAGCGGCGCTCCGGGAGCACCGTCTTCGCGCCCTTGCTCGGGAGCCGGGCCCGGCCGAAAGAGCATGACCCGACCTTCTTGCAGGGAAGCCATTGCGCGAGCGTGTTCCGACATCTCGTCCACGCAGCGCGCCTGCAGACGCGTTCCGAGCACCGCTTCCACCGCGGCTTCCCAACCCGGAGCCGTTCGCACCCCCTCGGCCAGGCGCGATCGTTCCGCGAGACCTCGTTCCTTCAACCACTGCGCCGCCCCCGACGGGGCTTCTCCGAGCGCCTCTCGCTGCAGCTTCTCGAGCGCCGCCTCCCGGCCGCGTGACGCTTCGAGCGCGGCGCGCTTCTCGTGCAGGGCGCGCGCGAGGGAATCCTGCGCTTCCCTGGCCCCCTTGACCGCTTCGAGGGCCGCTGCGAGCCGGGCGGTGAGCGCATCGAGCGACGCCCGCTCTTCGCTCAGGCGTTCCCGGGTTTCCTGTGAAGCCTGCTGCAGGGGCGCAATGGCAAAGCGTGTACGCTCTTCCTCGAGGCGAACGGCCCGTTCGCGCATGGCGGCCAGCCGTTCTCCAGAGTACCCGAGCCGCGCCTGTTCGGCTCGGGCCGCGTGCGAAGCCTCGTCGGCCCGTTGCCGGACCGCCTCCCACTCCGCCTGCCACGCGCGCATCGCCTCTTCGCTCTGACGCAGGCTCGCCCGCGTCTCGGAGGCACTGCGTTCGGCGCCTTCGAGCGCGTGCTGCTCCCGGCGAAACTCGCCGTCCAGCGCCGTCAACCGCTCACGCTCCCCCCGCGCCTCCGCGCGCCCGCGCTCGAGATCCTCGCGTTCGCGCTCGAGTGCGAGAGCCGCGCGTTCACGCTGCTGCCGGAGACCGCGAATCTGCTCCTCGGTCCGTGCGATCTCCGTACCGGCATCCAGCACCTGGCGGTACATCTCGTTGAAGCGGTCGCTCGAGGCCTGGTGCGCGGCGCGGGCGTGCTCGAGATCCGCCTCCGCCCGCCGCAGCGCGGCCGTCGCGGCATCCAGGGCCCGTTCCCTGGCCCCGAGCTCGTGCTCGTGCACCGAAACCTCCGCGTCGTAGCGACGCCAGCGCTGGGCAAGGAGCTCCGCTTCCAGGCTCCGTTGCTCCTCGCGGTAGACCTTGTAGCGTTCGGCGACGGTCGCCTGGCGTTTCAGATGCACGAGGCGCCGGCCGAGGTCTTCGCGCCGATCGTTCAGGCGTTCCACGTTCTCGCGGGCGTGGTGGATGCGGTTCTCGGTCTCGCGACGCCGTTCCCGGTACTTGGCGATCCCCGCCGCTTCCTCGAGGAATACCCGGAGCTCCTCCGGCTTCGCTTCTATGAGGCGGGAAATCGTCCCCTGCTCGATGATGGTGTAGCTGCGCGGTCCGAGGCCGGTCCCGAGAAGCACGTCCATCACGTCCCGGCGGCGACATTGGGTTCCGTTCAGGTAGTACTGGGAGAAGCCCTCGCGAGCAACCTGGCGCCTTATCGCGATCTCGGGGAATGCGGCGTAGCGCCCTCCCAGGCGCCCGTGGCTGTTGTCGAAGACCAGTTCCACCGATGCCCGCGAGAGCGGCTGGCGGGTGTTCGATCCGCTGAAGACGACATCGGCCATGGACTCGCCGCGCAGATGTCGGGCGGAAAGCTCGCCCATCACCCAGCGCACCGCGTCGATGACGTTCGACTTGCCGCATCCGTTCGGACCGACAATGCCGATCAAGTTGCCGGGGAAGGCAATCGTGGTGGGATCGACGAAGGACTTGAAGCCCGTCAGTCGGACTTTGCGCAGGCGCATCTACTCTGAAGTGCTTGCACGCACGTCGATCGACATTTGCCGATGATACAACAGCTTGGCAGCCTGCGTTAAGCGATTTATCACCCGGGAAGGTGCGAAAGGCACGAATTCGTACCTACACTCCAAAGTCAGGCAGGTCACAGTCGACGATCCATGCAAGCAAGGCAACGCGACGCCCCGGGCCGCGGTCGTTTCGCGCCGTCTCCGACGGGGGAACTCCACTTCGGATCGATCGTCGCCGCAGTGGCGAGCTTCCTGGACGCGCGCTCCCGGGGCGACGAGTGGCTGGTGCGCATCGACGACATCGACGCGCCCCGGGTCGCCTCCGGCGCCATCGCCTCCATACTGCGTGAGCTGGAACGTCTGGGGCTTTACTGGGACGGTGACATCGTCCACCAGAGCGCGCGTACCGACCCTTATGCGGCCGCACTCGAAGCGCTGCAAGCCGGTGGTCACTGCTTTCCCTGCGCCTGCACGCGGCGGGAGGTGGGAGGCCGAGTGTACCCGGGCACCTGTCGCAATGGCGTGCCGGCGGGAAGAAAGGCGCGCTCCGTCCGGGTGCGGGCGGGCGCCGGATCGATAGGGATAGTGGACCTCGTGCAGGGACCCTGCCGGCAGGACCTCGATCGGGATATCGGAGACTTCATCGTCTACCGTGCGGACGGCGTCTTCGCCTACCACCTGGCCACCGCCTTCGACGACACTGAACAGGGAATCACCCGCGTGGTCCGAGGGGCCGACCTGCTGCTTTCGACGCTGCCGCAGATGTACCTGCAGGACCTGCTCTCCCGGCGACCGCCCGAGTATGCGCACGTCCCTGTGGCCACGAACCGCAAGGGCGAGAAGCTCGGCAAGCGGACCCGCGCCCCGCCCACCCGGTTGCGGCCTGCGTCGCTCGTGGCCTGCGACGCGCTCCGCTTTCTCGCCCATGCCCCGCCCGCGGAGCTCGAGGGAGCGCCCCCGGAAGAGCTGTGGTTCTGGGCTATCGGCGAATGGGAGCTCGCCCGGGTACCCCGAGTCGCGGCTCGGGGGTCACCGGACGGAGAATTCGAGTAGGCAGCTCCGGGCGGCACGAATACTCACCACGCAGCCTCTGTCGTTCCCGGGTGAACGCGTCTTCACGTGTCCCCGAACGGCGGGGGCCACTGAACGGCGGATCAGGCGTGGGGACGAGGCCCCGGCCGCGCGGGCAAGGCGTCCACCATGGCGCGAATGTGCGAGATGGTGGTGCCGCAACAGCCGCCGATGATCTGCACGCCGCCCTCGACCCAGCGCCGGCAGTGGGAGGCGAAGTCCTCGGGCTCCACAAGAACCTGTGCGAGGTGGCTCACCGAGTCGAAACGCAGAGCCTCGGGATAGGCCATCACCGGCCCTTCCCACCGCTCGTAGAGGACATCCAGCCCCGGATAAGTGGATTTGACGGAGCTGTGCATGATGCCGACCACTTCGGGGCCGAGCGCGACGAGCGCGTCGACGATCGTCTCGAGCGCCTCCCTCGGCGGCGGCGTATAGCCTTCCGGCAGGCGGCCGCTCTCCTCGCCCTCGATGTCCCATCCGATCATCGCGCCATCGGATCCCTGGCTCGTGCTGATGCCGACCCAGACCGGCAACCCGGTAGCGAGCGCCGCCTCGGTGACGCGGGTGGCGCGCTCCACGTCCATCATCATCTCCATCACCAGGAGATCGCAGCCTGCATCGGCGAGGACGCCGGCCATCTCGCGGTAGTTCGCCGCCTCCTGCTCGGGCGACGGGAGGTACGCGGGATCGGGTCCGAGGGTCCCGGGCAGCCACGCCACGGTGTTGGACATGGAGCCCGCGACCGCCACGGGCCGATCCGGCGCCACCCGGTCCCGCGCCTCGCGGGCGAGCTCGACCGCGCGCCGGTTGATGGCCGCTGTCTCGTCGGCGAGCCCCGCACCCTCGAGCACGTGCCGGCAGGTGGCGAAGGTGTTGGTCGTGACCACGTCGGCGCCCGCTTCGAGATACGACTCGTGTACCCGCCGCACCGTGTCGGGGTGATCGCGGTTGGCCACTGCGCACCACGCGGCGGGGTTCATCGCACCGCCGAGCCGGGCGATCTCGGTACCGGTCGCCCCGTCGAGCACGATCACCTCCCCGGCGGCGAGCTTCTCGTCGAGAATCATTGCGCTTCCACTCCCCTCGCCTGGGCCCGATCGGCGGGCCACCTCGCTATCGTCCCACCGTGGAGGGCCGCGGCTCAGATGGCCACGATCGGAGGACCCTCGACCGCCGTCGACTCCCGCCCGTCGACGCCCCGCGGCACGTCGCCGACGAGGGTGACGCGGTAGAACTGCCGCTCGAAGTCCGTATCGAAGACGTCGCGCGGGGCGAGGTGCGCGGTGGCGCGATTGTCCCAGAACGCGATGCTGCCCGGCTCCCACCGGAAGCGCACCGTGAACTCGGGACGCACCATGTGCTCCCAGAGCAGCTCGAGCAGCGCCTGACTCTCGCGCGGCGAGAGTCCGACAATCGAGCGCAGGAAGCCCGGGCTCACGAAGAGCACCTTCTCCCCCGTCTCGGGGTGCACGCGCACCAGGGGATGCTCGCTCTCCAGGCGCGATCGGCGAATGCGCTCCTCGTACTCGCGGCTCATCTTCCCGTCGCGCTCGTCCTCGAAACGGTGTGCTCCGCGCAAGCCCTCGACGAAGCGCTGCATCGGAGCGGAGAGGTCCCGGTAGGCAGCCGCGAGGTTCGTCCACAGGGTATCGCCGCCGTAGGGCGGCACGGTGACCCCGCGCAGGATCGATGCGGCGGGCGGGTTGAGGGCGGCGGTGATGTCGGTGTGCCAGCCCGTCCAGGCCCTGATGTGGGACTCGCCCACCACGCTGTTCGCAACCCGGTGCTTGGCGACGGAGTAGATCTCCGGATAGACCGAATCTCCTCCGAACACCACGTGCCCCGGAGTCGGATCGCCGAAGTGGCGGGCGAAAGCGACGTGCTGCGCGTGGTCGAGGGACTGGCCGCGGAAAAAGACGACCTTCCACTCGAGCAGCGCGGCCCTGATCTCGGCTACGGTGTCCGGCGGGAGGGGCCGGGTGAGATCGGCACCCTCGATCTCGGCGCCGATGTACACCGACATCGGACGCACGCGGATGGAAGGGCTGCGGTCCTGGTTTGGGAGCGCGCTCATCGACTGTTCCCAAGGCGGCCGGCAGGGTCGACCGGGTCCGGCGAGCATAACCGATCCGCCCCCGCCGGCCGTATCCGGAGCTCGACATGCGAGGACGACTCCGGCTCCTCGATTCCGGCACGGACGGTGTCCGCAACTGCCCGGCTCGGCACCGGAAAATCCGGAAACTCGATACCTCGCGGCACTGACGGCTGCGGTCTCACGACCCCTGAGGGAACGACGTCACTGCGCTGTCCCCACACCCTCATCACGAGGCTCGGGCAGAGAGGCGGGTTAACATCCGGGCCTCGGGCACCGCCCCTCCCGGAGAACGCGATGGATCCTCTTTCAGGAATCAAGGACGAAACCCGGCTCGTCGCCACCGGAAGGGGACGGGTCGAACCCGAGGGCACCGTCAACCTCCCCGTGTACCGGGCGTCGACGATCCTCTCCCCCGACATCGACAGCTACCTCCGGCGCTTCGAGGACGGCCGGGCCTACGAGGCAATCACCTACGGGGCGAACGGCACCCACAACGCGCGGGCGCTCGCCGAGGCGGTGAGCGCCCTCGAAGGCGGCGCCAGGACGGTGGTCACCGCCTCGGGGCTCTCCGCCATCACCATGGCGCTCTGCGCCTTCGCGTCGGCCGGAGACCACGTGCTGGTGACCGACTCCGTGTACGGTCCCACCCGACGCTTCTGCCACGAGGTCCTCGCGCGCTGGGGAGTGGAGACGACCTTCTACGACCCCGCGGCCGGCGCGGACATCGCCGGGCTCTTCCGGGACGACACGCGCCTGGTCTTCCTCGAGGCCCCCGGCTCGCTCACCTTCGAGATGCAGGACGTCCCCGCCATCGCGCGCGCGGCCCGGGCCGCGGGTATCCTCACCGCGATGGACAACACCTGGGCGACGCCGCTCTTCTTCAAGCCGCTCGCCCACGGCGTCGACCTCTCCATCCAGGCCGGCACCAAGTACTTCGCCGGGCACTCCGACCTCGTCATCGGTCTCGTCACGACGGCCGACGAAGCGCTCTACCGCCGCCTCGCCGACACCGTGATGGCCTTCGGGGAAGTCTCGGGCCCCGACGACTGCTACCTCGCCCTGCGGGGCCTGCGCACTCTCTCGGTGCGCATCCGGCGCCAGGCGCGCTCCGCGTTCGCGGTCGCCGCCTGGCTCGCCGATCAGCCCGGAGTGCGGCGGGTGCTCTACCCTCCCCTGCCCTCCGACCCCGGCCACGCTCTCTGGCGACGGGACTTCGGGGGCGCCGCGAGCTTGTTCGGCGTGGTGCTCGACACCACGGACCGGGAAGCGATCGCGCGCATGGTCGACGGCCTCACGCTCTTTCGCATCGGCTCCTCCTGGGGCGGCTACGAGAGCCTGGTGTCGCTGCACGCCATGCCCCTGCCCCGCGACGTCGTACCCTGGACGGAGTCGCCCTTCCTTCTGCGCCTCCACGTCGGGCTCGAGGATCCGGACGACCTGGTGGCGGATCTGGACGCGGGGCTGCGGCGCCTGAACGCGTGAGTGAAGGCTCGGCGAGCCGGGCGCCGTGGACCCCGACCGTACCGATGGTGGGCTGGGCAACGGGACTCGCGCCGGCCACGGCGACGCAGGCGGCCTGCCCATCGTCGCGTCCGCGCGCGGCAAGCTCCCTCTCGTACCCGGAGAGCTCCCGGCTTCGCTGTACGCTGCGCGCGAGGCCGGCCGGCCTCGACCGGATCAGGATTGCCCGCCGCGTTCTCGCAGGCGGCGGTTGATCGCATAGTCGCCGGCGCCGCGCCGCAGCGGCTGCGCCAGCATCCGGTGCAGATGCAGTTCGCGGGGCTCCCGGAAGACGTCGAGGCCGATCGTCATGTGCTCGTGCCCGTGAATCGGTTGGGCGCGGTAGGTGCCGAACAGGCGGTCCCACCAGGGCAGGTTGAAACCGAAATTGCTGTTGGTCTCGGCGGGAATGTCGGAATGGTGGACCCGGTGCATGTCCGGCGTGACGACGATCCAGCGCAGCGCCCGGTCCAGGCCCGGTGGCAGGCGGACATTGCCGTGGTTGAACATCGAGGTCCCGTTCAACAGGACCTCGAACACGAGCACCGCCACCGCGGGCGGGCCGATGACGACCACCGCAGCCAACTTGATCGACACCGACACGAGGATCTCGATCGGATGGAACCGCGATCCGGTCGTCACGTCGAAGTCGAGATCGGCGTGGTGCATGCGATGCGCCCGCCACAGGACGGGCAGTGCGTGGAACATCACGTGCTGAAGATAGACGACCAGATCGAGCACTACGAGCGCGAGCAGGACTTCCATCCAGAACGGTAGCGCGAACAGGTTGAGAATCCCCCACCCGCGGCTCTCGGCCACCACCGCCCCTGCGACGGGGGCCAGCGGAACGAGGAGCCACACCAGCGCCGTGTTGAGCACCACGACGCCGAGGTTGGCGTACCAGCGCAGCCAGCGCGCATGGATGAGCCGTCTTCGCGGCCATGCGAGCTCCCATAACGCGACGAGGGCGAAGATGCCGAGGAAGAACCCGAGCCGGATCGCCGCGTCGCCTGTGCCGATGAGTTCCGACATTGCTCACTCCCGACGGGCGGTGTCCGGGCCGGCGCAACCGCATCGTCTCCGGCGCATCGCTCCCGCTTGAGCGTAACAGACGAGTCCGCTCGGCACGACGCCCGCGCGCACCGCACCCGGGGCCACTTCACGCTTCCAGGGATCTTGCCCTGACTCGTTGTTTTACGTGGATTCCCGCGAAAGCGGGAATCCACCCGAGCCGAGGTGGCAAGGGAACTTCCATACCAGCGGGAATCCACCCGAGACCGTGCAGCTCGCGCTGGATGCACAGGTTCGGCCAGCGTGAAATGGCCTTGACACCGCACCTCGAGGATCGCCAGGGGTGTCCATCGGCTCGGTAGGTTGATCGCTCGCGCCCGTTGGGCATGATCCCGGGGGTCGTTGCCGGTGCGTGATGCGGAGGTCGAGGAGATGCAGAACGGAGCCGCTTGCGAGCCGGGCCTCCGCACGCGCAGCGGGCGATGAGCGAAGAGACGACATCCTCCGGCTACCTCCTGGAAGCGATCCGCATCGTGAAGCGCTTCGGCGACTTCACCGCCAACGACGAGGTCTCCCTCTCGCTGCGCCCCGGCGTGATCCACGCCCTGCTCGGAGAGAACGGGGCGGGCAAGTCCACCCTGGTCAAGATCATCTACGGCGCCCTTCAACCGAGCGCGGGAGAGCTTCGCTGGCGCGGCCGGCGGGTGAGCGTCGCCAATCCGGCGGCAGCCCGGCGCCTCGGGATCGGCATGGTCTTCCAGCACTTCTCGCTCTTCGAAGCGCTCTCGGTAGTGGAGAACATCGCGCTCGCCCTGCCCGGCGCCTTCGATCGGGCAGGGCTCGCATCGCGCATTGCCGAGGTCTCGCGGGAGTACGGACTGCCGCTCGAGCCGGACGCGCTGGTCGCCGACCTGTCGGTGGGCGAGCGCCAGCGCATCGAGATCGTGCGCTGCCTGCTGCAGGAGCCGCGCCTGCTCATCATGGACGAGCCGACCGCCGTCCTCACTCCACAGGAGGCGGATCAGCTCTTCGTGACGCTGCGCCGTCTCGCCGGGGAGGGCTGCGCGGTGCTCTACATCTCGCACCGGCTGGAGGAGGTGAAGCGCCTGTGTCACCGCGCGACCATCCTGCGCCATGGCAAGGTGACCGCACACGTGGATCCCGCCGAGGAGACCGCGGCTTCCCTCGCCCGCCTCATGGTGGGAGCGGACGTGCACGAGGTCAGCACCGAAGCACGCGAGAGCGACGGCGCGGTCATGATCTCGGTCTCGGGCCTGACCTTGCCCGCGGAGGGCCCCTTCGGAGTACGGCTGCACGACGTATCGCTCCAGGTGCGGGCAGGTGAGGTGGTCGCCATCGCCGGGGTGGCGGGCAATGGCCAGACCGAGCTCTTCGATGCGCTCTCCGGCGAACGCCTCGCCCCGGACGAGGAGAGCATCGAGCTGGCGGGCGTGTCCTGCGGCGCACGGGGCGTCACCGCGCGCCGCCGCCTCGGCGCGGCCTTTGTGCCGGAGGAGCGGCTCGGCCACAGCGCGCTGCCGAGCCTAGTGCTCTCGGACAACGTGCTGCTCACGCGTCACGCCTCCGACGAGGAGATGGTGCGTCGGGGATTCGTCGATCGAGCCCGGACCCGCGAGGTGGGCGAGCGTGTGGTGCGGAGCTTCGACGTGCGCACCAGCCATCCCAACCCGCAGGCGAGCGCGCTCTCCGGAGGCAACCTGCAGAAGTTCGTGCTCGGGCGGGAGCTCGACCGCAACCCGCGCATCGTGGTGATCAATCAGCCCACCTGGGGGGTGGACGCGGGCGCCGCCGCTCTCATCCGCCAGGCCCTCATCGACATGGCGCGCGCGGGCGCCGCGGTGCTGGTGATCAGCCAGGACCTCGACGAGATCTTCGAGATCGCGGACCGGATCGCGGTCATCTCGCGCGGCGAGCTCTCCGCGGCGCACCCGGCCAATGCGATCGACCGGGAGCGCGTCGGCCTGCTGATGGCGGGCGCACACGAGACCCGCGCCACCGCGGAGGATGCGGCCGCGTGAAGCTGTGGCTGGAGCTGCGACCGGAGCAGAGCCGCGCCATGAGCGTGGTCTCGCCCCTGATCGCCATCGCGCTCACGGTGATCGCGGGGGGCATCATCTTCGCCGCGAGCGGGCTCGACCCGTTACGAGCCCTCTTCATCTACTTCGTCGAGCCGGTCACCAGCTTGTGGTCGATCGAGGAGCTGGTCGTCAAGACGGCGCCGCTCGTGCTCATCGGCGTCGGGCTCGCGGTGTGTTTCCGCGCCAACCTGTGGAACATCGGCGCGGAAGGCCAGCTCACCGCGGGGGCCATCGCCGGCGCCTCCGTTCCGATCCTGGCGCCCGAGTGGGACTCCTTCCTCGTGCTTCCCTCGATGCTCCTGCTCGGGGTGCTCGGGGGGATGGCGTGGGCGGCGGTCCCCGCCCTGCTCCGCAACCGGTTCGGGGTGAACGAGATCCTCACCAGCCTCATGCTGGTCTACGTCGCCCAACTGCTCCTCGACTGGCTGGTGCGCGGCCCGTGGCGCGACCCGGCCGGCTACAACTTCCCGGAGTCGATCGGCTTCGAGGGCTGGGCCCTCCTGCCCACCCTCGGGACGGGGCGGGTGCACCTCGGCGCGCTCCTCGCCCTGATTGCGGTCGCGGTGCTCTTCGTGTTCATGTCGCGCACCCTCAAGGGCTTCGAGATCCGGGTGAGCGGCGAGGCGCCTCGCGCCGGCAGCTTCGGCGGTTTCTCGCGCCCGCGCACGGTATGGTTGTGCTTCGCGCTCTCGGGGGGGCTCGCGGGCCTCGCTGGACTCTGCGAGGTGGCGGGGCCGGTGGGACAGCTCCAGCCTTCCATCTCCCCGGGCTACGGGTTCACCGCGATCATCGTGGCCTTCCTCGGGCGCCTGAACCCCATCGTGGTCCTGCTCGCAGGGCTGGTGCTCGGCATCAGCTACCTCGGGGGGGAGGAGGCCCAGGTCGTGCTGGGCGTCTCCAGCAAGACCACGCAGGTGTTCCAGGGCATGCTGCTCTTCTTCATCCTCGCCTGCGACACCCTGATCCGGTATCGGATACGCGTCCTCCGGCGCGGCAGCGCCACACCGGGCGCGGAGCGGACGCGATGAGCGGGCTCGAAGCGGTCCTGCTGACCATCATCACCGCGTCGACGCCCCTGTTGCTCGCGGCGATCGGGGAGCTCGTCACGGAGCGCTCGGGCGTGCTGAACCTGGGGGTGGAGGGAATGATGGTGATGGGCGCGGTGGCCGGCTTCGCGGCCGCGTACACCACCGGGTCTCCCGCCCTCGGAGTGATCGCGGCGATCGGCGCGGGAGTCGCCCTGTCGATGCTCTTCGCCTTCCTCACCCAGACGCTCGCGACCAACCAAGTCGCGACCGGCCTCGCGCTCACCCTCTTCGGTCTCGGGCTTTCCGGGGTGATCGGTGAGGGATTCACCGGGCTGCCGGGAGTGAAGCTCGCCGCCATCCACGTTCCGGGTCTGTCCGATATCCCGCTGCTGGGGCCGGTGCTCTTCGGCCAGGACGTGCTCGTCTACGCCTCCATCGCCCTTACCGTGCTCGTGGCCTGGGTGCTCGCGCGCACTCGACTCGGACTCGTGATCCGCGCGACCGGGGGCAACCACCACTCAGCGCATGCGCTGGGCTACCGCGTGATCGCGGTGCGCTACGCCTGCATCGCGTTCGGCGGCATGTGCTCGGGGCTCGCGGGAGGATACCTCTCCCTCGCCTACACCCCCCTATGGGTCGAGAACATGAGCGCCGGCCGCGGCTGGATCGCACTCGCGCTCGTCGTGTTCTCCACCTGGGCCCCGCGCCGCGTCGCGATCGGCGCCTACCTCTTCGGCACGGTGTGGATCATGGGCCTCTACGTGCAGGGCATCGGGGTCGCCATCCCCTCGCAACTGCTCTCGTCCCTGCCCTACCTCGTCACCATCGCCGCGCTGGTGGTGATCTCCGGCAACCGTCTCCTGACGAAGGTGAACACGCCCGCTTGTATCGGCCAGTCCTTCGTCCCCGACCGCTGACGTGACCGCAGGCCCGGTCAGGTTCTCGCTTTCCGCAACCACTTTGTGACGCAAATTGTTGATTCAAATACACTACCGGTGTCCGGGAAGGCGACGGTAATCGCCGCCGGGACACCTTGGCGAAAGAGGAGCTTTCGGTTCATCATGAGGGGCGGAGCAATCGGCGCAGCATCCGTCCCGAGAGTGCCACTCGCGGAGGCGGGAGGCGCGATATCCAGGCAATTGGACACTCAAGAGGAGAAACTCAGATGAAGAAACTGCTCGCACTGGCCGCCGGTCTCGCCCTGTCGCTCGCGGTGAGCGCAGTCTCGGGCGCGGACAAGCTGAAGGTCGGCTTCATCTACGTCGGCCCCATCGGCGATCACGGATGGACCTACACACACGACCAGGGACGCCTGATGGTCGAGGACAAGCTCGGGGACAAGGTCGAAACGGTGTTCGTCGAGAACGTCGCGGAGGGGCCGGATGCGGAACGCGCCATTACCCGGCTTGCGCGCGACGGCGCCGGCCTCATCTTCACCACCTCATTCGGCTACATGGACCCCACCATCAAGGTCGCCAAGAACTTCCCGGACGTGAAGTTCGAGCACGCCACCGGCTACAAGCAGGCCGACAACGTGTCGACCTACATCGCGCGCTTCTACGAGGGGCGCTACGTGATCGGCCAGATCGCGGCCAAGATGTCGAAGAGCGGGGTCGCGGGCTACGTCGCCTCCTTCCCCATCCCGGAAGTGGTCCGCGGCATCAACGCCTTCATGCTGGGAGCCCAGTCCGTCAACCCCGACTTCAAGATCAAAGTGGTGTGGGTGAACTCGTGGTTCGACCCCGGCAAGGAGGCTGACGCCGCCAAGGTGATGATCGGACAGGGGGCGGACATCATCACCCAGCACACCGATTCCACCGCGCCGCTGCAGATCGCGGAGGAGATGGGGGTGGTCGGCTTTGGCCAGGCCTCGGACATGATTCACTTTGCGCCGAAGGCCCAGCTCACCTCGATCATCGACAACTGGGGACCCTACTACGTCGCCCGCACCCAGGCCGTTCTCGACGGGACCTGGGAAACCATGGACACCTGGGACGGAATGGCTGAAGGCATGGTCGTGATGGCCCCTTACACCAATATGCCGGAGGACGTGGCCGCGATGGCGACGGAGACCGCCGAGAAGATCCGCACCGGCGCCATGCACGCCTTCGACGGCCCCATCCACCGGCAGGACGGCGAGATGGTGATCGGCGAAGGCGAGCACCTGGACATCGGAACCCTCCTCGGCATGAACTGGTACGTACAGGGCGTCGACGACGAGCTGCCGCAGTAGCGCGGCATCCCCGGTCTGTCCCGCCCCGGCCCGGAAGGGTCGGGGCCAAGGACTGCGGCCCTTCCCGTTGCGGAGGGGCCGCGTCGACCTCGAAGGGGTCCCAGCACGCATCTTTCAACGCTTGCCGACTCCGGCCCCGGCGCTGATCCTGACCCTGACTCGGGCCTCGCCTCCGGGCTTGGTTTTGTTTCCGACTCTGGCCTCCATTCGGGCCTCGGCTCCTTTCTCGACTATGGTGAGGTGTCGGTGTTGCGGCAAGGAACCGAACCCGCTCGATGCGCACCGCATCCCGTCCTCCGAGATCGCGCGACCACGCACATCGCCGGAGCGCGGTCCGTTGCTCCCGACTCTCGCGACATGGAGGCGGCAAACAAACCTGCCGGTGCGAAGCGCGCGGGGAGCGCCGTATGATCCGCGGCAGCGAGCGAGCTCCCCATCCCCGTCCATGACATGAGGTACGCGCCGGCGACCCCGAACGGCCCCCGCGGCGCGCCCACGGTGCCCATACCGACCTGGCGACGCCGGCGGCGCCCTTTACTGGAAACATGAGCGCCTTCGTTGCCGACTGGCTGAACCTGCTGCTGCGCTGGGCGCACCTGATCGCCGGCATCGGCTGGATCGGCACCTCCTTCTACTTCATCGCCCTCGACATGTCCCTCGAGCGGCGCGCGGGTGCTGCACCGGGAGTCGCGGGAAGCGCCTGGCAGGTGCACGGCGGCGGCTTCTACCACGTCGAGAAGTACGCGCTCGCCCCGGAAGCCCTGCCCCGCCACCTCGTGTGGTTCCGGTGGGAGGCATACCTCACCTGGCTCACCGGCTTCGCGCTGCTCGTGGTGCAGTACTACCTGAACCCCGGTGCGTGGCTGATCGACCCCGCGGTGATGGCCCTCGACCCGGCCCAGGCCATCATCATCTCGATCGCGAGCCTCGCCCTCGGATGGTTCGCCTACGACGGCATCTGCCGCTCCCGCGCGGGCGAGCACCCGGTGCTGCTCGCCGGCATCGTGTTCGTGCTGATCCTCGCCGCGGCCTGGATCTACACGCACGTCTTCAGCGCCCGCAGCGCCCTCGTCCACGTCGGCGCGCTTGCCGGCACCATCATGGCCGCCAACGTGTTCGCGGTGATCATCCCGCACCAGAGGAAGATCGTGGCCGCGCTGCGGGCCGGGGACACGCCCGATCCGCGCCACGGCGCTATCGGCAAGCAGCGCTCGGTCCACAACACCTACCTCACCCTGCCGGTGCTCGTGCTCATGGTGAGCGGGCACTATCCGCTGCTCACCGGCCACCCCCAGGCCTGGCTGCTCGTCGGGCTCATCCTGGTGGGGGGCGCGAGTGCGCGCCACCTGCTGCTGCGCATCGAGATCGGGCGGCCCTTCGGCACGCTCGCCTGGGCGGCGCCCCTCGTTGCCGCGTGCCTGATCGCCGCGCTGTGGATGACCGTGCCCCCGCCGCGCGAGGCCCGCGTCGATGTGTCGGCAACGGACGACGCGGAGGTGCTGCACATCGTGCATACTCACTGCACGACCTGCCACGCGCGCGCGCCCGCAAGCCAGGTCTTCCGCACCCCGCCGGCGAACCTGGTGCTCGAGACGCTCGACGACGTACGCCGCTACGCGCCGCTCGTGGAGCAGAACGCGGTGAAGACCCACGTCATGCCGCTCGGCAACCTGAGCGGCATGAGCGAGGAGGAGCGCCGCCTTCTCGGCGCCTGGCTCGCCCCGCACCTGCCATGAGCCCTCCGCCGCTCCGCCTCGCCGACGTCAACGCCCTCGACGAGGTGGCGTTCACCGCGCGCTTTGGCGGCATCGCCGAGGACTCGCCCTGGGTGGCGGCGGAGGCCGCACGCCGGCGCCCCTTCGCGACCCGGGACGCGATGGTGGCGGCCTTCGCCGACGCGGTGCGCGGCGCCTCCGGCGAGGCGCGCCTCGCGCTGCTGCGCGCGCACCCCGACCTCGCCTCGCGCCTAGGAGCGCTGAGCGCCGACTCCCGGCGCGAGCAGACCGGCGCCGGCCTCGCTCGCCTGGACACGGCGGCTCGGGCGCGCTTCGTGTCGCGGAACCGCGCCTACCGCGAGCGCTTCGGCTTCCCCTTCATCTTCGCGGTCAAGGGCGCCACCGCGGAGCAGATCCTGGAAGCCTTCGACCTCCGCCTCCCCCGTTCGATCGACGACGAAGGGGAGGCCGCCATCGAGCAGGTCCTGCGCATCATCCGATTCCGAATCGAAGAACAGGTCGAGGGATAGATCTCAACCATCCCGAACCAAACCCACTCCCGCCGGGGCAGTTCGCGTTGCGACTCGACTTGCTACCGGCGAATACTCGTCGGCGACAGTAAAGCGGCGCCCAATTTGCATTGTCTCGCCTGGCAAGGCAGTTGGGAGCCGCTGTCGCTACGCACTTGCGGCCCATCCCAGGAGTCGCCATCCGTTCCGCATTGACGGTCCATGAGGTCTCGCATGAACTATCCGCGACGTGCGATGAAGGGTAGCGCGGTCGTCTCCATCGAGACCGGCCCGTCGGGGGTGTGCATGGATACGACCAGCCCGGGATCGCTGTGATCGATGCGAATCAAGGCGAGAGCAATGGCACGTTCGAGGGTCGGTGAGTAGACGGCGTTCTGCGCGACCCCCAAATG
>CAYQVB010000011.1:0-30881 GCA_964420925.1 uncultured Ectothiorhodospiraceae bacterium
GATCCCAAGTTTTCGGGGAGTGGCGGGAGTCGTGGTTCGTTTTTGCCGCAAGTCCCGAAAAAATGGGAATCCACGCAAAACGACGAGTCAGGGCAAGGTCCCTGGAAGCGTGAAATGCTCCGGAGAGACGCGCGGTGAGCGATTTCGTCCAGAACACTATCGACGGCGTGATGTTCGGATCGTCCTATGCGCTGCTGGCGATCGGCTTCACGATCGTTTTCGGCGTGATGCGCCGGATCAACCTCGCATACGGCGCCACCATCATGCTCGGCGCGTACGCCGGCACGTGGCTGCACGTGCACTACCAGGTCAACGTGCTGGTCGTCGCGTTGACGACACTGACCTGCACCGTCCTCGCCGGCGTCTATGTCGAGCGCCTGTGCTTCCGGGCCATTCGCCGTGACGCCGTGCTCGCGTCCATGGTGTCGAGCTTCGTGATCTGGATGCAGTTGGAGGAGGCCGCGATCCATCTGCTGCCGGAGCGGACCTACCCCTTCCCTTCCCTTTTCGTGGCCGGCTCCTTCGAGCTCGGCCCCTTTCTGTTCCGGGCGGAACAGACCACGATGCTGGTGCTGGCGGCGCTCATGGTGGGCGTCCTGCACCTCCTGCTGCACCGCACCCGCTTCGGCCTGGCTCTGCGGGCGGTGTCGGAGAGCCCGCGGGCCGCGGCCTACATGGGCGTCGACACGGCATGGATCATGCTGTGTGCCTTCGCCCTGGTATCCCTGGTCGGCGGGGTCGCGGGCTACGCGATCCTCGCCACGGACGAGCAGATCACCCCCTACTTCGGTCTCTGGGCCACCTTCAAGGGGCTGATTGCGATGATGCTGGGGGGCATGGGATCGCTGCCGGGCGCGATCCTGGGCGGCCTGCTGCTCGGCGTGGTCGAGGCCCATACCCTGTGGTACCTGGGCAACGAGTACAAGGATCTGAGCGCCTATCTGCTGCTCTTCGCGATGCTGGTGCTGCGGCCCGGCGGCCTGATGGGCCAGCGCATCCTCGGCCGCGAGAAGCTCGCCTTCCGGCGGGTGTGAACGCAACGATGGACGACTACGTCGTCACCGTACTCTCGAACATCGGGATGATCTCGTTCCTCGCGCTGTCGGCCTACCTGCTGCTGGTGACCGGAGAGATCTCCTTCGGCCAGCAGGCGTACTTCGGCCTCGGCGCCTACGCGGCCGGCGCCGTGACCGCCATGCTGCTGCTGCCGATCTGGGCGGGGATCCTCATCGGGGCGTGCGTGGCCGGACTGATGGCGGCGCTGGTGGGCGCGCTGACGCTGCGGCTCAGCGGGCTGTACTTCTCGATCTCGACGCTGGCCTTCGCGGAGATGGTGCGCCTGATCCTGTTGATCGTCGAGGTGCAGGTCGAGGTCGACGGGGAGAGGGTGGGCCCGGACGGGGCGAACGGATTCCACGACATCCGCTGGATGTTCGAACGCGACATCAGCCTCGTGGAGTTCATGCTCCTCATCTACGGACTGCTCGCGCTGGTGCTGATCGCCTTGTGGCTCATCGAGCGCTCCCGCCTGGGCTCCGTCTTCAGAATGCTCGGTTCGGACGGCCTGCTGGCCGAGATGCAGGGCGTGAACACCGTGCTGTACCGTGTTCTCGCCGCCGGCATCGCCGGAGCGATCGCGGGTATCGGCGGAGCGCTCTACGCCCACTTCACCACCTACGTGGAGCCGCAGTTCTTCAACGTGATGCTCGGCGTGCACGCCCTCGCCTACGGACTGATCGGCGGCCTCGGCACCGTTTTCGGACCCCTGATCGGGGTGGCCGTCGACATCGGCTTTCTCGAAGCGGTGCGCTTCATCCAGGGCTACCGGATGATCGTCTTCGGCGGCCTGGTCGCGGTGCTGCTCATCTTCATGCCGCGGGGCCTCCTCGACGAGGAGCGGGTGCACCGGTTGAAGGCGTGGTTCTCGAGACGGCGTCATGCTCGCGCTGAAGCGCATTGAGAAACGCTTCGGCGCGCTCGCCGCGCTCGCAGGTCTCGACCTCGAGGTGGCCGCAGGAGAGGTCCTGGGCGTCATCGGACCCAACGGCTCGGGCAAGACCACGCTCCTCAACGCGGTGACCGGCGTGTACCCGCCGAGCGCGGGACGCATCTCCTTCGAGGGCACCGACATCACCGGATGGAAAGCGCACCGGATCGCGGGCCTGGGGGTGGCGCGGACCTTCCAGAACGTCCGCCTGTATCCGACCATGAGCGTCTTCCAGAACGTATGGGCTGCGCAGCACCTCCGGGTGTCGGGGGGGCTGCCCGGCCTGCTGCGCAGCCGGCCGGCGCGCGGGGATGCCGAGACGAGAAGAGCCGGAGAGGTGCTGGAGCGGACCGGGCTCCGCGAGGAACGGGAGGTCCTGGCCGGACATCTCCCCCTGCCGGCGCGCCGGCGCCTCGAAGTCGCTCGTCTGCTCGCCACCGATGCCCGCCTGGTGCTGCTCGACGAGCCCGCGGGCGGCATGACCCCGGCCGAGACCGAGGACATGGCGCGACTCATCCGCGAGATCGTCGCGCCGGGCCGCACCTGCGTGGTGATCGAGCACAAGATGGCGTTGATCGCCGGCGTGTGCACCCGGCTCTGCGTGCTCGACTTCGGCCGCAAGGTGGCGGAGGGGCGCCCGGACGAGGTGCTCGGCCGGGCGGAGGTCCAGGAGATCTACCTCGGCGGAGAGGATGCCCCCGATGCTTGAGGTGCGAGGCCTGAGCGTCTCCTACGGCGGCCTGCGTGCGGTCGACAGGGTGTCTCTCGAGGTATGGCCCGGGGAGATAGTGTCGATCATCGGCATGAACGGCGCCGGCAAGACTTCGATCCTCAATGCCATCTCGGGCATCCTGTCGCCGGACGAGGGCGAGATCCGCTTCGAAGGGGAGTCGATCGGCGGCCTCCCCGCGCACGCCGTCGTCGCTCGCGGCATCGTGCAGGTTCCCGAGGGACGCTTGATCTTCGGAACCCTGAGCGTGGAGGAAAACCTCGAGGTCGGCGGCCACCCGCGCGGGCGCTTCCTGCTCCGGCGCCGGCATCGTCCGAACCTGCCCCGCCTCTTTCCGGCCCTCGCCGACAAGCTGGACCGGCCGGGGGCCAGCCTGAGCGGGGGTGAGGCGCAGATGCTGGCGCTCGCCCGCGGGCTCGAGTCCGGACCCCGCCTGCTGCTGCTCGACGAGCCTTCGCTCGGCCTCTCACCGAAGCTGTCGGAAGGCGTTTTCGCCCTGATCCGCCGGCTGCGCGAGCAGGGACTCACCATGCTCCTCGTCGAGCAGAACGTGCGGCGAACCCTCACCCTCGCCGACCGGGCCTACGTTCTCGAAGGCGGGCGGATCGTTCTCGAAGGACCCGCGGCAGCGTTGATGTCGGATAGTCGGCTGGTGTCGAACTACTTGGGTCTTTCCCCTCCCGTGTCATCCCGTCCTGCCTGATGGAGGTGCACTCATGGTGAAAACTCGTTTGTTCACGATGATCGCGGTCAGCGGAATGGGACTGTTGCCGGTGGCCGCCGCCGCGGACGAGCGAAAGGCGGCCGAGGTGGAGTGCAAGGCGGTGGAAGGGCAGGAGCTGGTCTACGAGTGCATGATCACCCTGAAGGGCAGAAAAAGCGGCACGCCGATCGCCGATGCCGAGTTCATGGTCGGCGCCGACATGCCGTCCATGCCCGGCGCTCACAGCGTACGCCCGGTGCCTGCGGAGCCGCACAGGGTGCCCGGCGTGTACCGGGCGCGCATTCAGCTCGAAATGACCGGCGAGTGGGCGCTCAAGCTCGACTTCACCCGGCCGAATCGAGACCGCGTGGTCGAGAAGCTCCATTTCGGCGGAATGGGGGGACATGACGGACACGGATCCGGCATGTCCCATGGCGGCGCGGACGAGGAAATGGACCATGGCGGTCACGGGGAGCATGGGGAACAGAGCGAGTGAAGACGACAATCACCGGTCGCGCCGCATGTCGTCGAGTGAGCCCTCCCAGCGCAACTTTCCACGTCGCGCGCGGAGCCTCCTCTCCTGCGTCCTCGTTCGCACCAGCAGGCGAAGTCGTTCCTCCACTGCCGCCTTCCTGGTCTTGAAACCTCCTGCCTTCCGGGCCTCCGCCATGACCTCGTCATCAATTTCGATGTTGGTGCGCATCCGCGTTCTCGTGTGTACAGATTCTTGATCTGGACACCAGTCCTGAAGGATCGACGACTGCGAAACGCACGTCGAGCTCCTTCTGCAGATCGACCACGAGAGAGCGACGGCACGCGGTGAGGTCCGGCGTTGCCCGCAATTCCTTCTCCGTCGCCCGCTCCGAGAGGAAGGCGAAATCGGCATGGCGTGAGCGCACCGGAAAGCAGTCCAGGGCGTGCCAGGCGCCAGTCCCCAGCAGGACGCCCTGCCGGCCGTTGAGGAGAAAGGCGCGAAAGGACTCGAGGTTCGGAAGCGCCGTCCGATCGCCGGGGGATGTCGACTGCGCGACCACCAGGACCACCGGCTCCGGCGTCAGCGGAACCCGCGTTTCGGTGACATGGAGATGCCGCTCCATGAGGTGGAACTCCATCGACTTGAATTCGTAGCGAATGACACGCAGGTCTACTTCACCGTCGATGCTGAAGCCGACTCGCCTCGCCGCCTTGAACCCGCCCTCGGCGTGGACCGAGTCAGGCAACTCGTCGATGACCTCGCCGAACGCGGCAAAGGAATCGGGTGTCAGGCTCTCGATCGGTACTTCGACAAGCTGGCTCATTGGTTCTCTCCCAGAATACGGAATGCACTCCCCTTGCAGATCGCGTCCGCTCAGAAGCTGCCGGATCCGGGTGGTGCCGTCAAAGATCTCGAACGCCTCGACGTCACGCGTGAAGCGCTCCACTGGATGCGCGTTCGACAGATCCGCCCTCTTTCGGCGACATCGATGAGCATGACTATGGCGCTCCCTTCCATCTCTCGACGAGCTCGGATCCCGAGGTGTACCGCGGCGGCTTCGAAGATGGCGGCGGCTCGCCATCGATCCAGGCGGGGAACGAGGTCTGCATCAACACGTCCGGCCACTCTTCACGACGAACCATTTGCCGGGCTGTCACCTGCGGGTGATCGGCCAGCTCCGCGTGCTCCAGGACCGGCTCGAAACAACAGTCCACCTCATCGAGCACCCGACGCCAGTGGAAGAGTGGCTGGGCGGCAAACAAGGCCGCCACCTCGGCGATGAGATCGCTTTGCGGCACGGGGTCCCGGTGTCTTTCGATCCACTCCGGGCGCTCGACCGCGTTGCAGAAGTTCTCCCAGAAGTGAGCCTCCTGCGCCCCCAAGGTTATGAAACGTCCGTCGGCGGTCCGGTAAACCCGGTAGTCCGCCATCGCGCCGGTCTCGACCCCTTCGCCACGCTCCAGCGGATAGCCCTCGCGGGTGACATTCGAGAGCGCGGCGCTGTGCCAGGCCAGCACCGTGTCGGCCATGCCGACATCGAGATGGACACCTTGGTTCGTCCGGCAGCGCGAGACCACGGCCGCGAGGACGGTGGCCGCCGCCTGTATGCCGCTGGCGTAGTCCGATACCGGCGGAGAGGGGGCGACGGGTGCTTCCCTGGTACCGGTCCCGGCCAGCATGCCGGAAAACGCGAGGTAGTTGATGTCGTGACCAGGACGAAGCCGATAAGGGCCATTTTGACCGAATCCGGAGATCGAGCAGACGATCAATCGAGGGTAGCGCTTTCTCAGATGCTCGGAGCCAAATCCCAGACGCTCGAGGACTCCGGGCCGGAAAGATTCCACCAACACATCGGCGTGTTCCAGCAAGGTGGCAAAAATCTCGCGGTTCCGTGGATCCTTGAGATCCAGCTCGACAATGGATTTGTCGCCATTCATGGTCTTGTAGAAGGCCGAAACGCCGTCCGAATCCTTCGGACCAACCGAGCGCATGGCTTCGCCACCCGGACGTTCAACCTTGACCACCTCGGCCCCCATCTGGGCAAGAAGCAAGGTGGCGTAAGGACCCGGTATGTACTGGCCGAGATCGACCACCCGAAGTCCTTCGAGAAGTTTGCGCACGGCGAACCCTTCCTCAATCGACCATGGTCAATCCGCCGCTGACATTGCTGAGCTGACCGGTGATGCAGGAGGCGTCATCGCGTCGAGCCGCGTCGGGTGTTCTCCCGTGGGAACGGCCAGGTCATGTCAGATTCCCCCAGGCTCCAGACACAGAGTTCCAAGTTCAACCGAAGTTTCGTTCATACGCGCATGTCAGCGACAGCGTCCAGGTTACCTGCGTGCTCGCGCTGCATGATCACCATGTACAGACTGGCCGGAGAGCTGGTCGATGACGGTCAGGTCACGCGGATAGTCGGTCACGACGCTTCGCCCCCGCTCGGTGACGACAACCGTTTCACTGATGGCGACCGGCGCCTCTCCCTTCAACCGGAGGGTCTGAGGAATATGGAAGACCATGCCGGGCTCGAGCACCGTCTCGTCGCCCGCCTTCAAGTCGAGAAACACCCCTTCCCCCCAATCCGGAGGGAAGTTGAGCCCCACCGAGTAGCCGGCCCGCTTGGTCACGCCCCCGCCGAGTCTTCGCGCCACCCGCATGGCCGCCTCATTGACCGAGTCCGACGTGACCCCCGGACCAATCGCATCGATCGTCGCATCCAGCATGTCACGAACGATTCTTGCCCGATCGAGAAAACCCTTCGTGGGCTTGCCGACATGGTAGGTGCGGAAGATGGGTGCCGCGTAGCGCCGGACGACGCCGGTGACTTCCAGGAACACCGATTCCCCGGACTCTATGGCCTTCCCGCTCCAAACGGCATGGGGAATCATCGTCCGGTGTCCGGACGACACGAACACCGGCAACCCGGGATACTCTCCTCCGTTGCCGACCACGGACTCGTGAACTCTTGCCGCCAGCTCGTTCTCTGTACAGATTCCTCGAGACAGATGCTCAGCCGCGGCACCGGCCGCGAGTGAAGAAATCCGGCCCGCCATTCTGATGTACTCGAGCTCGCGCTCGGACTTTGTCGCCCGTTCCGCTTCCACGAGTCCCGACGCATCGACGATGGTGGCTTCGTTCAGCCGGGAGACGAGTTCTTGATGGTCCCGTACCGTGTGAAACCATGACTTCAAGTCGACGCCGATCCGTCTTTCCGCAACTCCCAGATCACGCAGGGCGTGCGCCACGCACTGCATCGGCGCTTCGTTGTCCTCGAAGGTGCGGAGATTCGACGTGTCGAGCCAGGAGAAGGCGTCGACGTTGCCCCCCTCGAATCTTCGGATGACGATCTGCGGATCGCGATTGTGCGTGACCACGAGCGTCTGGGGAAAGTAGTAGCCAGGGGTCTGATATCCGGCCAGATAACAGATGTTCTCGGGGCTGGGGACGAGGAGCGCATCGATCTCCAGCCCGGTCATTCGAGATCTGATCGCACTCAGCCGCGTCAGGTATTCTTCGATGGGAAAGGCCAGGTCTTTCTGTATTTCCATCCTTCCTTTCCTTTTCCGGTCCGGAAATGACTGCCGCATCGCCACGCTGGAGGAGCATACATCATGTCCGATCGGGCGCTGGATGACCTGCTGAGCGCTGACCAGATCGCCGGCCTTCGCCGGGATGCGGGAAGCGCGCTCGGCCTTCCCGGGACTGCCTACGGACCGGAGTTCTTCGCGCTCGAGAGGCGCCGGCTCTTCCCCCGAACCTGGTGCGCCATCGCCTACGAGAGCGACGTTCCCGGGACGGGCGACGCGCATCCGGTGGCGCTCGCGGGCTGGCCCCTGCTGGTGGTACGTGGTGAAGACGACGAAGTGCGCGTCTTTCACAACGTATGCCGGCACCGGCAGATGCAGGTAGTGCCCGAAGCCTGTCGTGCGCACCGTCGCCTCCGCTGTCCCTGGCACGGTTGGACCTATGATCTCCAGGGCCGCCTGCTCGCGACCCCGCGCATCGGAGGGCGCCGCGAACATCGGGATCCCGCATTCGACGATCGCGGACTCGACCTGAAGCCGGTTCGCAGCGGCACCTGGCTCGACATGGTGTTCGTCAACCTGGACGGCGAGGCGCCGGCGCTCGACCTGCACCTGCGTCCCCTGCGCGACCTGCTCCACGAGTACGACTTTTCCGGACTCGAAGCCGGCGATCGCCTGACCATGACCTATCCCGGCAACTGGAAGCTCACCATGGAGGGGGCGATCGAGGACTACCACCTCCCCCTGGTACACCCCGAGCTGGTTGAAGGGGAAGTGGAGAGCCATCCCCGGCTCGACCATGCGCCCCGGTGCTTCTTCGCCAATTCGTCGCGCCGCGAGTTCGAAAGCGCCTTTGTGGCGGCGGAGTCGGCGGCATTGGGCGCCGGCCTTCCGAGCATCACCCGGCCCGATGCCCACCCGCCGCGCACTTTCGCGATCGGGGTCTTCCCGAGCGCCTTCATCACCACGCGGCCCGATCACCTGGCAAACTTCCTGTGCCTGCCCGACGGCCATCGCCGTACGCGGCTCGACTTCCGCTTCTACTACAAGGGGAAGGCCGCCCGCGCGTTCCCTGACGAGCGCCGCCGGGTCGTCGCGTTCTGGCGACGCGTCTTCGAGCAGGACCTGCCCCTGGTGGAACGGGTGCAGCGCAACTGCGAGCGCCCGGAGAGCGGCGATATCCGCCCCCGCTTCTCGCCCTTCTGGGAGGCGAATGTCCATCGCTTCCAGTGCTCCGTCGTCGACCTGCTCCTGGACCCGGAAGACGGAGGTGGCGAGCACCACGGGCGCGATGAGGACACGGCACACTGACCGACCTTCGCGGATCGCTCGCTGCGAACGCTGGTCTCCCGCATCCGTGTCGGCTGAGCCGGTGGATTCCCGCGTCTTCAGCGCTCCTTGACGTAGGGCAGGCCCAGCGCCCGCGGCGGAATCGCCCGGCCGATGAAGCCGGCGAGCAGGACCACGGTGAGAATGTAGGGCAGCGCCTGCACGAGCTGCACCGGCACTTGCCCGACACCGGGCATGTCCGCCCCCTGGAGCCGGATGGCCACCGCCTCCAGGAATCCGAAGAGCAGGCAGGCGAGCATCGCCGGGACGGGGCGCCACTTGCCGAAAATCAGGGCGGCGAGCGCGATGTAACCCTTGCCCGCGGTCATGTCGCGGATGAAGCCGGCGCTCTGGGCGAGCGAGAGGTAGGTGCCGGCGAGCCCGCAGGCGACGCCGGTACACAGGACCGCCCGATAGCGCAGCCCCGGAACCGAGATTCCCGCGGTATCCACGGACTCCGGGTTCTCTCCGGCAGCTCGCAGGCGCAGGCCGAAGCGGGTGCGGTAGAGCACGAAGACCACCGCCGGCACCGCCAGGAAGGCGAGGTATACGATGAGGTTGTGGCCGCTCAGCAACTCGCTGTAGAGCGAGCCCACGACCGGAACCTCCCGCAGCGCCGCCGCTCCCGGCCATTCGAGGGGCAGGAAGCGGGCTTCGGCCGAGAGCTGCGGGGTGCGGCCGCCTTCAGCGAACCACGCGATGCCGAGCACCGCGCTCAGCCCCGAGACCAGGATGTTGAGCGCCACGCCCGATACCACCTGGTTGCCGCGGTGGGTGATGCAGGCGTAGCCGTGGACCAGGGCGAGCAGCACCGAAGCGGCAATACCCGCCGCCAGTCCCGCCCAGGGCGACCCGGTGAGCGCGGCGGTGGCCGCGGCGGCGAAGGCGGCCCCCAGCATCTTGCCTTCGAGCCCGATGTCGATGATCCCGGAGCGCTCCGAGAACAGGCCGGCGAGGGCGGCCAGCAAGAGGGGCGCGGACAGGCGCAACGTCGAATCCAGCACCAGCACGAGCAGGGTCAGGGACTCCATCTCAGCTTGCGCTCCGGCGCAGCAACGCCGCCCGCAATGCGGGAACGAACAGGTACTCGAGCGCGCCCGCGAACAGGATCACCAGCCCCTGAATCACCACCACCATGTCGCGGGTAATTCGGGGAATCTCGAAGGAAAGCTCCGCTCCTCCCTGATAGAGAGCGCCGAAGAGGAGCGACGCGAGCACGATGCCCGCGGGATGGCCGCGGCCCATCAACGCGACGGCGATGCCCGCGAAGCCGTAGCCGGCGCTGAACTCGAGCAGCAACCGGTGCTGGACCCCCATGAGCTCGTTCAGGCTCATGCACCCGGCGAGCGCGCCGGAGACGAGCATCGCGACCAGAACCTGGCGGGCGGGAGAGATTCCTCCGTAGAGCGCTGCGGGCGGACTGAAGCCGACGGTTCTCAGGCGATAGCCGGCCCCGGTGTGCCAGATGAAGAGCCAGACGAAGGCAGAGCACAGCAGTGCCCAGATAAAGGAGAGGTTGAGCGGCGAAGCGGCGACCTCGATCCCGAGCGTGGCGAGGATTTCATGCACGAAGGGCAGGCGCGCGTGCGGTGGGAAGGCCCTCGTCTCCGGCTGCATGGAGCCGGGCTCGGACATCACGTTGACGAGCAGGTAGACCATCAATGCGGCGGCGATGAAGTTGAACATGATGGTCGTGATGACGACGTGGCTTCCCCGGTACGCCTGCAGAAAGGCGGGCACGAAGGCCCAGGCGGCGCCGAAGAGGGCGGCCCCGACCACCGCCGCGGGCACGATCAGGGCGAAGGGGAGGAAGTCGAGGTGCAGGCACACCAGCGCGACGCCCAGACCGCCGATGTAGGCCTGGCCCTCGCCCCCGATGTTGAACAGGCCGCAGTGAAAGGCCACCGCCACCGCGAGCCCGGTAAAGATGAAGTTGGTGGCGTAGAACAGGGTGTAGCCGATCGCCTCCTCGAATCCGAAGGCGCCCCAGAGCAGTATCCGCACCACGCGCCAGGGGTCCTCGCCGATCAGCAACACCACGAGGCCGGAGACCGCGAAGGCGGCGAGGAGGTTGAGCAGCGGCAGCAGGGCGAGGACCGCCCATCGAGGCAGCCCGGCCGCCGGCCCGGTCGCTATCGTGGTCACGACGCGCGGCGGACCTCGCTTCGCGCGCTGGCGCCGGCCATCAGCAGCCCCAGCTCCCGCTCGGTCGCCCGCTCGGCCGGAAACTCGCCCACGATGGCTCCGCCGAACATGACCAGGATGCGGTCGGAAAGGCCCATGATTTCGTCCAGCTCGACCGAGACCAGCAGGACCGCCTTGCCGGCGTCGCGCAGAGCCACCAGTCGGCGATGGATGAACTCGATGGCCCCGATATCGACACCGCGGGTGGGCTGGCCTACCACCAGAACCAGGGGATCGCGCTCGATCTCCCGCGCCAGCACCAGCTTCTGCTGGTTGCCGCCGGAGAGGGTGGCGGTGATCCGGCGCGGGTCCGCGGGCCGCACGTCGAAGGCTTTCATCTTTTCCTCGGTGTCGCGCGAGACGGAGATCCAGTCGATCCTTCCTGCGCTCCGGTAGCCGGGATCGTCGTGGTATCCGAGGATGGCGGACTCGCGCACCTCGAAGGGCAGAACGAGGCCCATGCGGCGGCGGTCCTCCGGGACGTGGGCCAGTCCCTCGCGGCGCCGGGCCCTGCTGCCCTCGCCCAGCGGCTGTCCCCCGAGCAGGATGCGGCCTGCGGAGACGGGCCGAAGTCCGGCCAGCGCCTCCAGGAGCTCACTCTGTCCATTGCCCGCCACCCCCGCGATGCCGACGACTTCGCCTTCCCTCACCGTGAACGAGACCTCTCGCACCCGCCTCGTCCCCCGATCGTCGCGCACGCTCAAGTCCTCCACCGCGAGCAGATCCCGGCCGGGCCGGGCCTCGCCCTTCTCGACCCGGAGCAGCACCCGCCTCCCCACCATCAGCTCGGCAAGCTCGGGGATGGTGGTATCGGCGGTGTCGCGGTGGGCGACCATCGCGCCGTCGCGCATCACCGAGACCCGGTCGGTCACCGCCATCACCTCCCGGAGCTTGTGGGTGATGAGGATGAGCGTCTTTCCCTGCTCCTTCAGGCGCCGCAGGATGCGGAACAGGTGATCGGCCTCCTGCGGGGTGAGCGCGCCGGTAGGCTCGTCGAGGATCAGGGTCTCGGCGCCGCGGAAGAGCGCCTTGAGGATCTCCACGCGCTGCTGCAATCCCACGGGAAGATCCCCTACCCGCGCATCCGGAGGCACTTCCAGAGCGTAGTCCTCGGCGAGTTGTGCAAGCATTCGGCGCGCCCGCGCCTCTCCGGAGGCGAGCAGCACACCCTTCACCGCTCCGAGGATCACGTTCTCGACCACGGTGAAGGTGTCCACCAGCACTTCATGCTGGTGGACCATGCCGATGCCGGCGGCGATGGCGTCCTTGGTGTCTCTGATCGTCACCGGCCGCCCCGCGACCCGGATCTCGCCCCGGTCCGCCCGGTAGAAGCCGTAGAGGATGCTCATCAGGGTGGACTTGCCGGCGCCGTTCTCGCCGACGATCCCGTGAATCGAGCCGCGCTCGACCGAGAGGCTCACGCCCCGGTTGGCGTGGACGCGCCCGAAGCGCTTGTCGACGCCGAAAAGCTCGACCGCCGGAGCGCCGCTTTCCGGCATCACGGCCCGCGGCGTCCCCCGGGACGAATCCGCGGCTAGCTCGCGGGGCACTCGCCCTCGGTGACGTAGTCGTGCACCTCGAGCTCGCCCGCCACAATCATCCGGATCGCTTCGTCCGCGGCGGTCTTCATGGCCGGCGTGATCAGCGCTTCGTTGTGCTCGTCGAGCGCCCAGCCGATGCCCTTCTCCTTCAGGCCGAGCACCCGCACCCCGGATTCCCAGGCGTCCCGGTGAGCGGAGTCGAAGACTTCGTAGGCGGCCACGTCCACCCGCTTCAGCATCGAGGTGAGCATGTTGCCGGGATGGAGGTGGTTCTGGTTGGAATCGACGCCGATGCCGAGGCGGCCTGCGTCCGCCGCCGCCTGGAGCACGCCGAGCCCGGTGCTGCCGGCGGCCTGGAAGACCACTTCGGCCCCCCGGTCGAACTGGGACTTCGCGAGCTCCGCCCCCTTGACGGGGTCGTTCCAGGCCGCGCCCGTCGTGCCCGTCATGTTCTGGAACACCTGGATGTCGGGATTGGCGTGATGCGCCCCGAGCAAGTAGCCGCAGGCGAACCTTCGGATCAGCGGCACGTCCATGCCGCCGACGAATCCGATCTTGCCTCCCTCTGCCGCCATCGCGGCCAGGATGCCGACGACGAAGGAGCCTTCATGCTCCCGGAAGATGATCGACTGCACGTTGGGCTGGTCGACCACCGCGTCGATGATGGCGAAGCGGGTCTCGGGGAACTCGGGCGCCACCTTGTCCAGGGCGGAGGCGTACTGGAAGCCCACCGCCAGGATGGGATCCTGCCCGCGGCGGGCGAAGTTGCGCAGCGCCTGCACACGCTGGGAATCGTTCTGCACCTCGAACTCTCGGAATTCGATTCCGGTGTCGGCCAAGAACTTCGCGGCGCCGTCGTACACGCCTTCGTTGAAGGACTTGTCGAACTTGCCGCCGAGGTCGTAGACGACCGCCGGCTTGACCTCGGCCGCGACCGCGGCGCACGAAGTCAGGAGCGCCGCGACCGCGGCGAGGAAGAGACCTTTCATGCGCGCTACCTCCATGCTGAGCGATCCAATGCCGCTGCGCCTCGCATCATACACATGCCATGGCCTTCGCCTTCTCTCGAAAAACCTGAAGCCGCATCTCCGCTTGGGCTCAAATGGCACCGTCACGTCGGGTGTCCGTACACGACCACCCCAGCCACACGGCAGGAGTTCTGGCAGGCCAAATTCCATTCCAACGTGAGCCGGGACCGGCACAACCGGCACCCACTGCTCGAATCCGGATGGCGAGTGGCGATCGTGTGGGAGTGCGCTCTGCGAAGGCAATGGGAACTCCAGACTGTACTGAAGCTGGACCGGTGGCTGCACGGGGACGACAGGACATTCGAGACGCGTGTCGTGCGCGACGGGTGACCCGAACTGAGACCTCGGGCTTGGCCATTGTTGCACCAGTTTCAAGCTGAGACACGACCGTTCTCCGAGGCGCCTTGACGCCGAATGCCAAGCTCTCGCAACCTACGCATGGCGCGTATTGGGAGGAGGGGCATGGGCCGCATGCCGAACTTTCTCGATTCGACCCACCTCATGGAGAAGGGTCCAGCACTCGCCGAGCGACTCGCACGCGATGGCTATCTGTTCCTTCGGGGCCTTCTGCCTCGGGGAACGGTGCTCCGGGTCCGTCGCCGACTCCTGGAGAAAGCGGCGGCGGGCGGCTGGCTGGACCCGGCTCATCCTGTCGACGAGGGCATCGCCGACCCCGCTGCGGCCTGCAAAGATCCGGAAGAACGCTACATGAGAGTGTTTCGCGGCATGTGGGCCGACGAGGCGCTGCACCGCCTCCGGACCCATCCCCAAGCGCTGACGCTGTTCGAGCGGATCTTCGGCGAGACGGCGCTGGCGCATCCCATGTTCGTCCTGCGAAACATCTTCCCTCGGAGCGAGCGCTTCGATTTCACCACCGGCGCCCATCAGGACAGGGTCCACATCGGTGGTGCGACCAGCTACGCGATGTGGGTTCCGCTCGGCGACTGCCCGCGGGAGAAAGGGGCGCTGGCAGTGGCGGCCGGCTCGCATCGCGCCGGCGTGCTCGACACCAAGGTCGGGGGAGGCGCCGGCGGCATGGATATCAGCGTGCCGATCCCCGGCGAATGGGTCACCGGTTCCTTCGAGGCGGGCGACGCACTCGTGTTCGCGGACACCACCGTGCACCAAGCGTTGCCGAACCGCTCAGCCGAAATCCGTCAGTCCTTCGATGCCCGCTACCAGCCCGCGACTCAACCCATCGCCGACATCAACATGCATCCCTACTCCGGCTGCGGAACCTGGGAGGAGGTCTATGCGGGATGGTCCTCCGACGATGACAAGTACTACTGGCACGCCCTCTCCCCGAGTGTCGTGCCTCTCGACCGGCAATACTATGAGCGCCGCGACCGGATGGCCTTCGCCATAGCCGAACGGGGAGACATGACGGCTCGCGACGCGCTGCTGCGCATCGTGCAGCGCGACCCCGACGAGGAAAAGCGCCGGCGGGCGGAACGTTTGCTGCACGCGCTCAGCGCCATGGGGACGCAACAGGAAGGTGGAGCCGCCCGGGCCGCCTCCGCCTGACCCGCTCCCGGCCTCGCCACTTGGGCTCGAACAGCGCCGGCGCGCGTGGCGCTCGGTCCTCGGGCACTCGCATCCAGCGGACTGCTACAGGCTGTGCGCCGCCTCGCACATGTGGCGCAGCTTAGCCCGCGCGAGGTCGCGTCCGAGCAGTCCCAGTCCGCAGTCGGGAGCAGCGATCAGGCGGTGCGGGTCGATGTGTTCCAGCGCGGCGCGCAGCCGTTCGCAAATCTCCTCCACCGACTCCAGCCGGCTCTTTGCGACCGCCACCACGCCGAAGATGACGGTGGTGGCGGGAAACGCCTCGAGCAGCGACAGGTCGTTGTGGCGGTGCGCGTCCTCGATGGACACCGAATCGATGACCGGCGAGCCGTCCACCGCCCCCGCGAGACGGGTATAGCTGTCGGGCGAGGCTTTCGGGTAGTCCGGGTTGTCGAGGCGATCGGGATAGCCGCAGCACATGTGCACGGTGCGAGTGACCCGCTCGGGACAGCCGTGCAAGACCCGTTCCAGGTTCTCCATGCCGTAGTCGAGGGCTTCATCGGGCTTGCGGGCGAAGACGGGCTCGTCGACCTGAATGTGAAGGCAGCCTGCGTCGGCGAGCGCCCGCACTTCGAGATTCAGGGCGCGGGCGAGGTCCGCGCCCAGCCGCTTCGGGTCGGAGTAGTGCAGATCGGCGGTGGTGTCCGCGATCGTCATCGGCCCCGGCATCGTCACCTTGAGCGGGCGATCCGTGAAGGACTGGGCAAGGCGCCACTCCGCGGGCAGGAAGCGCTCGCGCGCGGCGATGGGCCCGACAATGGCGGGCAGGCGGGCGCGGTAGGCGCCTCCCCGCAGGTCCCGTTCCACCAGGCGCTCGAAGTCGAACCCGTCGAGGTGCCGGCAGTGATAGTGAATGTAGTTCTCCCGGCGGACTTCGCCGTCGGTCGGAATGTCGACGCCGGCGTCCACCTGGTCCTGAATGACGGACCGGGTGGCGCGATTGATTGCCGCCTCGGCATCGGGACCGAGCGCCTCCATCGCCTGGCTCCACCCGTGGGTGGGTTCGTCGGTATCCGGGCCGCTCGGAGCCCGGAACCAGTCCGGCAAGGGCAGATCGTCAGGCTTGGGGTAGGCCCCTATCGTCGTTGTCAACACCGCGAAATCTCCTCCATTGGGCCGATCTTGCCGGATCCGCCATCTCGCTCTCGACCTTGCGGGCGCACCGCCCGCCCCTTCGCCGACGGGGCCGGCTCTGCACGCGGCGTCCGGGCCGCAAATCGGGTCGGTTTGCCAGCGCCGGCCACTTTGTCTACGCTAGGACACGGGATCGCCGTATGCAAGGTACCGGCTTCAGCGCGCAGTCCGCGCGGGAGGGTACGGACATCAAGACCATCCTGCTGCCGTTCAACGACGAAGCGCAGGGATTGACGGCCCTCGAACAGGCCTGCCTCATCGCCCATCGTTTCGACAGCCACATCGAGGGGCTCCACTTCGCGCGCCGGCCGCAGATCCTGCCGGTGGACGGCATCGCGCTCGCCGGGGCCGGCGCCTACATCGCCTGCATGAAGGACGAGGACGCGGCCCACACCGACGCGGCGCGGGAACGTTTCAGCACCCTCATGGCGGAACGGGGCGTGCCCATGCGCCCCCTCACCGAGGCCGGTTCCGGCCCGTCCGCCAGCTTCGAATCGGTCGAGGGCTTCGAGGCGCAGATCGTCGGCGACCGGGCGCGGCTCTTCGACATCACCGTCATCGCGCGCACCTCGGATCAAGCGATCACCGACTGGGAAGCGATGTGCGAGTCCGTGTTCTTCGAGAGCGGCCGGCCGGTTCTGCTCGCTGCTCCCGAGACCCCCCAAGAGCTGGGGCGCAATGTCGTCATCCATTGGAACGCCAGCCACGAAGCGGCTCGGACCATTGCCGCGGGCATGCCCTTCCTGAGAGAGGCGGACCGGGTCTTCATGGTCACGGTGGCGGGAGCGGAGGTGCCGGGGCCGAGCGCGGAGGACGCGGTTGCCAACCTCGTGCGCAGCGGCATCAGCGCCGAAAGCCGCACCGTGGAAGCGAGCGGGCAGAGCGCCGGAGAAGCCCTGCTCGAAGCCGCGAAGAACGTCGGGGCCGACCTGATGGTCAAGGGCGCATACACCCGCGGCCGGCTGCGCCAGCTCGTGTTCGGAGGCATCACGCGACACGTCCTTTCGCACGCCGAGCTCCCGGTCGTGATGGCGCACTGAGCGGCGGTCGCCCTCACCGCGCATCGTCGCGGAAGAGGAGTTGCTCCATGATCGTTCGCCCGCCGTCGGCGCGGGGACGCGCAAGGGTCATCTCCACCAGGAGATACCCCGACTCCATCACCTCCGCCGCCCGATAGCCGAATTGCGCGGACAGCTTCAGCATCTGGTCGCGCTCGTAGTCGCCGAGCGGCTTTCGGTAACGCACCGGGGCGCGCACGCAGACCGCCGCCTCGTACCCGGCCTCCGCCCACAGGGCATGGAGTCCCGACCAGTCGACATCGGGCCGAGGGCAGTAGAGAAACCAGGGTCGGCCGGTATCCCGAGTAGCGTGCACCATGCGCTCCACCGCACCCGTGAGCAAGGGGCCGAGCGCCCCGCACTCGACGACGATATCGGCGCCGGAGAGAAAGTGCCGGAGCTCCGGTCCGGGCGGGCCTTTGCTGAGGTCTTCACTGAACCCGGCGTCGATGAATCCCATGTAGCGGGCGTACTCCACCGCGACCGGCGCAATGTCGAGCCCGCCAATCTCATGGCGTTGATCCACGCGCCTCCGCCGCGCGAAGGCGGCGCAATCCCGCTCCCAGTTGGCTCTCCCTTCGGCCCGGCGCCATCCGCCGGCGTAGTGGCGATACAGGCCGTCCATGGTGATGTCGTGGCGCAGGAGCGCCCCGACTGCGCCATACCCACACGCAAAATCCAGAATGCGCAGCGGTCCCGAGCGGCCGCGGGTGGTCGCGATGAGGGGAGCCTTGGCGCGAAGCCATGCTGCCACCACGCCCGGCATTCGGTAATCACCGGGGCGAAGACCCTGGTAGTAAGGGCGTGGATCGTCCAGATCGTAGACTTGGTCGAAGTCGTCCTTGTGTCTGAGCAGAAAGGTGTCGCGATCGCTCACCGGCGAGTCCTTGGGATCGGACGAAACATGGAGACGCCGGGCCGCACTCGGCCGGTCGGCCTGACTTCGCGGCATTGTGCCCCATCAGGGGAACGAGCGGACCAGTGCGGGCGGCAGGCGCCCTCCGCCCGCACCGCCCAGTCCCCGGTGGCTTTCCGGGAGCGAAGCTGGTATCGTTCGCGGTCGGATAGATTCCATACCAACAATTCGATGCCCATTCGGGTACCCGAATCCGTCACTGCCACACCGGACCCCGCGCTCACGAACACGCGTCTCGATTCAATCCCCGGCCTGAAGCGACCGTGAGCCGAGCGACCCGGGAATGGGTCATCCGGACGAGCGCGGGGGTGGTCCTGCTTTGCTGAACGTGCGGGCTGCGGCGGCGGTGACCGACGCGGGTCCCGTTCACCCATTCCAAGAACCAATAAAGGAAAGTCGATGGACCGTACGTTCAAGCTCGTCTCCATAGACAGAACCGACGCGCCGGAAGGCGGGAGTGGATGCTGGCACCGCTACGTCATCGAGAACGAATACACCGTGATTGACGGCTGTGCCCGAGGATCGAAGCGTGCGGTGACCCGATACGTGCGCAACTACGTGAACCAGCTCAACGCCAAGGACGGACGCGCCAAGCGGGCGGCGGGCTGGGTCCGCAGGAAGCGTTGAAGCGAGAAAGGCCGTGAACCAGAACAAGCTCTACGTGGGCAACATTCCGTACTCCACCACCGAGGACGAGTTGCAGGCGACCTTCGCCCCCTACGGCTCTCTCCGGGAAGTCAAGATCATCACCGATCGCGAGACGGGCCGGTCCCGCGGCTTCGCCTTCGTCACCTTCGACAGTTCCGAGGGCGCCGAAGCCGCTACCCAGTTGAACGGCCAGGACCTGGGAGGACGACGCCTGGTCGTGAACGTCGCCCGTCCCCGCTGAAGCCGGCGCCGCGAGGCCACGACCGAAAGCATCGGGGCACCGACCGCCGGTGTCCCCGCCCGGTCCGTCGCAGGGGCGACGGCACGGCGTTCCCGTCACCCCGAGGCGTCGTGCCGGCGCCTGCCCCCCGCGGCCCGAAGCGGAGCCCGGGCGTCGAAGCCCACGGCCCGTTGCGCCGGACTTCCCCCGCCGACTCTCATTGAGTATGCTTTTCCGGCAAATGCTGGATGTAAATACAGGAGGGAGCATGTCGGCAGGGAATCGGCCCGCCCCGCGAAAGGGTCGAGGCGCCTTGTCCAACCCCGCCGTGCGCTTCCATTCGCAGATGGTGAGCGCCTTCGATGACGGTTGGGAGCGCGAGGAGGAGCCCCTGCCCCGCCTAGCAACGGAGGTGCGTGCGGACCCGGCACGCAGCATCATCGCCCGCAACCGCTCGCCGGACATCAACTTCGATCAGTCCATCAACCCTTACCGGGGATGTGAGCACGGGTGCGTCTACTGCTACGCCCGCCCGAGCCACGCCTGGCTGGACCTCTCCCCCGGACTCGACTTCGAGACCAAGCTGTTCTTCAAGGAGAACGCCGCCGCGCTGCTCGAAAAGGAGCTCTCCCGTCCCGGATACCGGCCGAGCTCCATTGCGCTCGGCTCCAACACCGATCCCTATCAGCCGGTCGAACGCAGGCTCCGGGTCACCCGAAGCATCCTCGAAGTGCTCGATCGCTGTCATCACCCGGTGGGCATCGTCACCAAGAGCGCCTTGATCGAGCGCGATCTCGATCTGCTCGCTTCCATGGCGAAGCGCGGTCTCGCGAGCGCGATCGTCAGCGTCACCACCCTGGACGCCGGACTGAAGCGCATCCTCGAGCCGCGCACCTCGTCGCCCCGCCGCCGGCTCGAGGCGGTGCGCGCCTTGAACGAGGCGGGGGTTCCGGTCGGGGTTCTCGTCGCACCCGTCATCCCCTGCATCAACGACGCCGAAATCGAGGACATCCTCGCGGCGAGCCGCGAAGCGGGCGCGGCGGTCGCGCACCACACCCTCATCCGGCTCCCCCATGAGCTGAAGGACCTGTTCCGGGAATGGCTGGATTCCCATTTTCCGGAACGGGCCGCCCACGTCATGAGCATCATCCGCCAGTGCCGCGGCGGACGCGACAACGACCCTCGCTTCGGCCACCGCATGCGAGGCACCGGCGTCTACGCGGATCTCATCGCACGACGCTTCGCCACTGCGCGCCGGCGCCTCGGATTCGACCGGAGGCTCCCGTCCTCCGACTGCAGCCGCTTCGTAGCGCCGGGCCTCGCTTCCCGGCAACGCAGCCTCTTCGACCCTGCACCGGTCTGAGCACATTGTCGAGGCGGGCCGCGTTACCGGGGCTTCGGTGAGACGAGAGCCCCGGAACTGATATCCTGTGGAGATGCCCAGATCACCGCAGATGCCCCTGTTCCGCGGCGTGGTCGAGGTGGTCGAAGACGGCCGCCCGCCGGTCGCCGACGAACGGCCCCAGCGCCTCCCTTCCCTGACGCGGCGTCTCACCATGCCCTATCGCACGGGCGAGCTCGTCATCTACGTCACCATTTCCTATCGCGACGAGCGCCCCTTCGAGGTCTTATTCAACTGCACTCACCTCGAGATGTACGAGTACCTGGCCGCGGTGTCGCTTCTCGCCAGCCGCATGCTGCGCAACGGCTTCCCGGTCCAGGATGTGGCGCGCGACCTCATGGACATCGCCAGCCCGCACACCGGCCACATGCGCCGCGCAGGCTGGTGCCAAAGCCTGGCCGCCCTCATCGGCAGCACCTTGCAGGAACACGCCTCTCCGCCCGCGTCGGTCACGTGAAGCACACTTCACGGCGCGGAGCACTCGCTTTCGTGCTGATCGCTCCCCTCGCGGTGCTGCTGTGGCTCGATCCCATCCCGCAGAGCAGCGCCTACCACGACTTCGCCGACCGGCGCGCGCTCTTCGGCATCCCGAACTTCGCCGACGTCGTCTCGAACCTCGTCTTTCTCGCGGTGGGGCTGTGGGGCCTCGCCAACGCCGCGCGCTGGAAGGCGGACGAGGCCCGCCTCTCGTGGCGGATCCTGTTCGCGGCTATGATGCTCCTCTGCTTCGGCTCCGTCTGGTACCACCTCTCTCCCGACAACGACACGCTGGTCTGGGACCGCTTGGCGATCAGCTTCGTCTGTGCCGCCCTCCTCATCGCAGTGCTCTCGGAGAACGTGGCTCCGTGCATCCAGCGCTGGGGCCTGGCGCCGGCGCTGCTGCTGGGGCCGAGCGCCGTCGTCTACTGGCACTCGAGCGACGATCTGCGCCTATACGTCTGGGTACAGCTCGCCCCGCTGCTCGCGATTCCGGCCCTGATCGCCCTCTTCCCTGCCCGGTACAGCCACCGCGCCTGGCTGCTCGTCGGGCTCGTCTGCTACGGCGCGGCGAAGCTCGCCGAGTTCGCGGACGCCGCGATCTTCGAGCTGAGCGCCGGTCTCGTGGGCGGCCACACCCTGAAGCACCTGCTCGCGGGCGCCGCGATCGCCGCGATCAACGTGATGCTGCTGCGCAGGCGCTCCCTTTACCCGTATACCGGCGGAACCACGCATCGACACGGTGTGGCCGAAACCAGCCATTCCGGATTCCCGATTGCGCGGGAGTAACGGAAATCTCACCGAAATTCACTTCCGGTCCTTCCCGCGTATGCCGGCCACGGCGGCAGACCGCCCCGCGGCCGCGGAAGGAACATCAAAGGAAGTACGCGCGTTCCAGTCGCCTGCTCCCGTCATTCCCTTGTTGAGCGGGAATCCACGTAGTACAACGAGTGGGGGGTTCCATCCAGGCGGGGATCAACGAGCCACGACGATTCTTCGTCGTTCCGAAAGACCTGCCCCCGACCAGGGACAGACTCGTCACGCCTTCAGGCCCGCGCCCGCAGGCTCTCGGTGGCGGCGGAGTCGAGCTCTCCCGCGTCGTCGATCATCACCCGGTACAGAGAACGTGCCTGCTCCGGGGTCACGAGCCCGTCGCGCACATCCCGATGCACCGCCCGCGGATCCCGCGACGTGGGCGGACCATAGCCCCCTCCTCCCGGGGTCTCGAACACGATGCAGTCCTCGCCCGGGATGAGATGATCCCCTTTTCCGGCCAGGACCGTGCCGGACTCGAGCGTGATGCGCCCCGCCGCGCCGTCCGCGCCACCCTCGCGCCCCCGCGCCGGAAACCGGATACGCTCCACCGAGGGAAGGAAGCGAAAGTCCGCGTGCTCGCGGCTCTCGACTTCCAGCACCTGCCCCAGCCCGCCCCGGTACTTGCCCGCTCCGCCGGAGTCCGGCCGCAGCTCCCGGCGCCTCAGCCGAAGGGGCGCGACGCTCTCCGTGATCTCGACCTGCGAACCCCACACCCCGCTCGGGTAGGCGGTCGCGGAGAGCCCATCGCCGGCCGGCCGCGCCCCGGTGCCACCGTTGTGGGTCAGCTCACATGCGAATGTCGTGGTATTGCCCCCCCGGGTGAGGTCGAATGCGCTGCGCAACGGCAGATCCCACATCGTGGAAGCGCCTTCCGCCGGCACCCGACCGGGGATCGCCTGGTGCAGGCAGCCGAGCACGAGGTCCGGCATGAGCTGGCCGATCGTGTGCCGCATCGCCACCGGAGCGGGGCGGGGTGCGTTGACGATGCACCCGAGCGGCGCCGTTACCCGGAAGGGGGCGAGGGAGCCCGCGTTGTTGGGCACTTCCGGAGACACGATGCACCGGATCCCGAACACGCTGTAGGCGGTGGTGTAGTTCAGCGGCACGTTGATGCCGAATCGCGAACACGGGGAGGACCCGTCGAGATCGAGCAGCATGTCATGGTCGCCGACGTGCAGGGCGGCGGAGAGCTCGATCGGGAAATCGTAGCCGTCGATGTGCATGCGGCTGCGGTAGGTGCCGTTCGGCACCTGCGCGATGGCGGCGTGGGTGGCGCGGCGGGAAGTATCGATGACGTACGAGGAGAGCGCTTCGAGCGAGCCCAGGCCGAACTCGCGCATCATCGAGGAGAGCCGGTTCGCCCCTACGTCGCAGCAGGCGATGAGCGCATAGATGTCTCCTTCGTTCTCCACCGGAGACCGGGAGTTCGCCTTGATGAGGGCGATGAGGAGCTCGTTGGCCTCGCCTTTCGCCACCAGCCGGCAGGGCGGCACGAGGAGCCCTTCGTCGAATACGTCGCTGCCCTCCGGCCCCATGCCGAGGCCGCCGAGGTCGATGAGATGCGAAGTGCAGGCCACGAAGCCGACCAGGGCATCGTCCAGGAACACCGGCTCCACCAGCATGAAGTCGTTGAGGTGACCGGAGGCAAGCCACGGATCGTTGGTGAGGAACACGTCACCCGGAGCCATCGTCTCGGGCGCGAAGGCGTCGATGAAGTAGCGCACCGACTCCGCCATGGTGTTGATGTGCCCCGGCGTGCCGGTCACCGCCTGCGCCAGCATCCGGCCGTGCCGGTCGAAGATTCCGGCCGAGATATCGCCGCACTCGCGCACGATGGGACTGAACGCGGTGTGCAGCAACACCTGCGCCTGCTCCTCCACCACTGCGAGCAGGCGGTTCCACATGATCTGCAGCTCGACCCGGGAAGCTTGCTTCATGATCGGCTCCTGTTCGAGAGGAAACTCCATTCCGCAGTGCCGCCCGGTCCCCTCATGGGGAGGCGCGCGCCTGCGATACGCGAGTCAGCACGATGTTCCATCCCGCGTCGACGACGGCCTCGAATGCGGCCGAGACGAAGGTCGTGGTCTGTGCCTCGACGACCAGAGCCGGTCCGAGGATATGGTCGCCCGGAGTCAGATCGTCCCGTCGATAGAAGCGCACCTCGAGCGGCTCCGCTGCTCCGTCCACGAGCAGCCTTCGCACCCCGGCCGCGCGGGGCGCACCACCGTGCCCACCGGCCGCGGGGAGCAGCTCCGGCTCCGCCTGGACCGCCGAGGCCAGCACCGACCAGTTCATGATCTCGACGACCATGCGCGGCACCACCCGCCCGAAGAGCGACACGTAGCGTTCGTCGTACGCGGCGCGCAGATGCCCCGCCGCGGCCGTGCCGAGCCGGCCCAAGGGCACCGGCACTTCGATCTCGTGGCCCTGCCCTCGATAGCGCATGAACGCGGTGCGCGCGATATCGATTTCCGCATCGGGCGCGCCCGCGCGCACCACCGCACTCGACTCGCGCTCCATCTCCTCGAAGAGTCGGTTGACGGCATCGAAGTCGAAGGCATCGAGCGTGGTGTAGCGGCTTCGCACGATTTCGTAGGAGACGGGAGCGCTCAGGAATCCGAGCGCAGATCCCACTCCGGGATCGCGCGGCACCACGATGCGTTCGATCCCGGTCCGGTCGGCGACCCGCGTCGCGTGCAGCGGGCCGTTGCCCCCGAAGGCGACGAGGGTGCGTCCGGAGATCTCCCGGCCGTGCTCCACCGCGTGGATGCGCGCCGCATTGGCCATGTTCTCATCCACCATCCGCGATATCGCCTGAGCCGCCTCCGGCGCCGGCAGCGCAAGGGGCCGGCCCACGTCCCGCTCGATCACCGCTTTCGCCCTCTCGGGATCGAGGCGCAGGCGGCCTTCCGCGAACGCGTCCGGATCCAGGTAGCCGAGCAGGCTGTCGGCATCGGTGACCGTCGCCCCATCGCCCCCGCGGGCGTAGCAGGCCGGTCCGGGATCCGCGCCCGCGCTTTGCGGTCCGACCGCGATGCGCCCGAGCTCGTCCACGCTCGCGATGGACCCGCCCCCCGCCCCAATCTCGATCATCTCGATCACCGGGATGCGCAAGGGAATGCCGCTTCCCCGGATGAAGCGGGCGGCCCGCGCCACCTCGAAGTGCCGCGAAGTCAGGGGCTGGGCGCCGTCGATGAGACAGAGCTTGGCGGTGGTGCCGCCCATGTCGAATGAGACCACGGACTCGAGCCCGAGCTCCTTCGCGATGCGCCGCGCGAGGAGAGCGCCTCCGCTCGGGCCGGACTCGACGAGCCGGACCGGAAAACGGACCGCGGTGTCCACCGTCGTCATACCGCCCCCTGAAGTCATCACCAGGAGCGGGCAGTCGAATCCGTCCGCCGCCAGAGCGTGCACGAGGGAGTGGAGATAGCGCGCCATCAGGGGCTCGATGTACGCGTTCACCACCGTGGTGCAGAGACGGTCGAACTCGCGGATCTCCGGGCACACTTCGCAGGAGAGCGAGATGGGCAGATCCGGACGCCGCTCGGCAATGAGCTCGCGCAAACGCTGCTCGTGCACCGGGTTGGCGTAGCTGTGGAGCAGGCCGATGGCCAGGCTCTCGATGCCGAGCCGCTCCACGCTATCCATCAGTGAATCGATCGCCGCCTCGTCGAGCGCGCGCCAGACCTCACCGTCGGCGTCGATGCGTTCCGGCACCGTCAGGCAGCGCTCCCGCGGCACCAGGAGGTCCGGCTTTTCGAGATAGATGTCGTACTGGTCGTAACGGCGTTCGTAGGCGATCTCGAGAATGTCCCGAAACCCCTCGGTGGTGATCACCCCGGTGACCGCACCCTTCTTTTCGATGATGGCGTTGGTGGCAAGGGTCGTTCCGTGAATCACGGTGCTGACGTCGCCCGGCTCGAGACCGGCGCGCGCGAGGGCGGCGCGCATTGCCTCTCTCACCCCCCGCACCGGGTCATCGGAGGTGGTCGGCAGCTTCGCGCTCACATAGCCGTCCCGCACGGAAATCGCCACATCGGTGAAGGTCCCCCCGATGTCGACGCCCATGCGGTGGCGCGTACGCGAGCTATCGGCGCTCATTCGCACAGGAGAGCATGCCCGTCGGCGCTGCGGACGCGTTCAGTCCAGCGCCTTCCAGGCATCCCGGAATCGCTCCGCGAAGCGCGCGCGCTCGTCGGTCGTCCCGACCGTCACCCGGATGCAGCGGTCGAGCGGCGCCACCCCGGGCATGCGGACGAAGACCCCGCGCGCCTCGAGCAGGCGAAGCAGGCGGCGCGCGCGAACGCCGTCCCCGCCCGCGTCGATGGCGACGAAGTTGGTGGCGGACTCGAGCGCGTGCAGTCCCATGTCGCCCGCGAGCCTCATGTAGTCCTCGCGCCCCTCCGCGACCTGCGCCACCACCGAGCGCACGAAGTCCGGATCCCGCAACGACGCGAGCGCGCCCACCTGCGCGACCCGGTTCACCGCGAAGTGGTTTCTGATCTTGTTGAAACCCTCGATGATCTCGGGGTGCGCGATCGCGTAGCCGATCCGGGCCCCCGCCATCCCATGGGCCTTGGAGAAGGTGTGCATGCGAATCACGCGCGGATTGTCGACATCTTCTTCGAGCTTTACGCTCGCGGGGGCGAACTGGCCGTAGGCTTCGTCGAGCACCAGCACGCAGTCCTCGGGCAGAGCGGCGATGAACTCCGCGACCGGGCCGGCATCGTGCCAGGTCCCCATGGGATTGTCGGGATTTGCCAGGTACACCAGCGGCGCGCGCGTCCCGCGCACCCGGTCCGCGAGTGCGTCGAGATCGATGTGGTCGTCGCGGTAGGGCACCGCGTGCAGCTCCCCGCCGAATCCGGCGACCTGGTAGTTGAAGGTCGGATAGGCGCCGAGGGAGGTCACCACAGGCATGCCGGGCTCGATCAGCATCCGCACCGTCAACCCGAGCAGCTCGTCGATGCCGCCGGCGACACAGACGTTGTCAATCTCCACTCCATGACGCGCCGCGATCTCCGCACGCAGCTCGAAGGCTTCCGGATCGCCGTACCACGACACGTGCGCGAGCGCCTCGCGCATCGCCTCCGCGGCGCGGGGCGATACCCCGAACGCGCTCTCGTTGGCCCCGACCCGCACCTCGAACTGCGCTCCCCGGCGACGCTCGATCGCCTCCGGACCCACGAAGGGAATCGTCGCCGGCAACCCGGCCACAATCGGCGTGAAGGAAACCCGATGCGACATGTTCAGGTCATCCGGACCCAGGGCCGGCGCATTGTAGCCCGTCGATTGGGCGATGGCGGGAGCTCTCTCGGATACGATGCTTCTTCGGGCCCACGGCCTACCGTTTTCGGGACATCGTCGATTGCTCCACCCGTCGCAGATGAACGAGAATCGAGGGGTAATGAACTGAGGAGTGGGAATGGAAGCTCACGCTGAGGATGTGCCCGAGAATCGCACGCTTCCGCGCGTTGGCGTAAGCGGAGAAATGATCGCCATACTGGCGGTCGGAGTCATGCTGGCCGGCCTGGTGTTCACGACCGGCTCGTGGATCCGCGATGACCTGCGCGATGACATGCAGATCCTGCGCGATGACCTGCGCGGTGACATGCGGGTCCTGCGTGATGAAGTACGAAGCGTACAGTCCGGCCTGAGCGAGCTCCGCGAACGGGTGGTGCGGGTCGAGGAGCGGGTGGTGCAGGTCGAGGAGCGGGTGGTGCGGGTAGAGGAGCGGTTGGTGAAGGTCGAGGAACGGTTGGTGAAGGTCGAGTCCGGCCTGGGCGAGGTCCATGAACGGGTGATACGAATCGAGTCCGTCCTGCAAGAGGACTCGATCGGGCGTCAAGGGTAGCTCGGCGGCGCGGGTCGAGCCGCGTTCGCTCCGCCCCCCGCATCCCTCCCGAATGACCCCGCCCGCCGAGACCATCAGCGTCGCGCAGGCACGGCGGCTGGCCCTCGCGTGCGCGGGGCTTCTCGCTCCCCGGCGTCTCGGTCTCCCCGAACGCGCTGGGGCTCGCCCGGCCCGGGCGCGGGAGCGCTGTCACCGGATCGTCGAGCACTTCGGCTACCTGCAACTGGACACCGTCGCGGTGAGCGGCGCACGCACCCATTCCATCGTGCTCGCTTCCCGCCTCGAGGGCCTCGATGCGTCACTGGGAGAGACCCTGCTCGCGCCCGGCGCGCCGCTCTTCGAGTACTGGGGACACGAAGTATGCTGGTTGCCCCTCTCACTCTATCCCTGCCTTGCGTGGCGGCGCCGGGAGTACCAGACGCACCCCTGGTGGGGCGATGTGCTGCGGGAGCATCCCCAGGTGGCGCGTTCGGTTCTGCGGCGCATCGAGAGCGAGGGTCCGCTGCGCTCCCTCGATCTCGAAGGCAGGAGCGGTGGCGGATGGTGGAATCTCAAGCTCACACGCCGTGTTGCGGAGGCGTTGTGGACCGCCGGACGCCTCGCGATCCGCGAGCGGCGGAGCTTCCAGCGCAGCTTCGATCTCGTCGAGAGGGTCATCCCCGACGAGGTCCGCTCGAGGCGCGTGAGCACGGAGGCCGCCTTCGACACGCTGCTGCTGCGCGCCCTCGCTGGTCACGGCTGGGCCAGCACCGGCACCCTCGCCGCGACGTGGCGCCTGGTCAAGTGCCGGGAGCGGATCGACGCCTCGCTGCGTCGCCTGCAGGAGAGGGGACGAATCCATCCGTGCGCGCTTCGTACGGAGCGGCGGACGGTCCCGGGCTGGATTCGAGTCGAAGACCTCGAACGCATTCCCAAACTGGAGCGCTTGCGACCCCGACGCGATCGGGGAGTGCTGCTCTCTCCCTTCGACCCCCTGCTCTGGGATCGCGCCCGGGTACAGACCCTGTTCGACTTCGAGCAGCGAATCGAGATCTACAAGCCGGCGGGCCAGCGCCGCTACGGCTACTACTGCCTGCCGGTGCTCGCGGGCGATCGTCTCATTGGACGTGTGGACCTGAAGGCGCGGCGGACGGAGGGGGATCTCGATGTGCTCTCGGCCCACTTCGAGGATGCGAAGCCGCCCTCCCGAGACCGCCACGCGGTGCGCACCGCGCTCGAACGCTTCGCCGCCTCCGTCGCGTTGCACCTGCGCGGCACCCCCCGGCCCGAGTGAGGCCGGTTCGGCAACCACAGCGCTGACCGTTCCCGCTCGCACGCTTCGGGATCGGCGGCTCGCATGGGCGCGAATCGCACCCCGTACCCGTCCGCCGGCCAATCGATCTCGTCTCGGGTCGTCGCGAGTGCCCGCCAAGCCGCTCCGCGCTGTTGGTGGATCCGGATGTATTGGAGCGCCGTTCGCGGGCCGAACTCCGCTTCCTCCAGAAGGTTCGAGAGTATGATCGCGAGCGGCCATGAAGACTCTAGATGAACCCACCCTGGCCGAACAGCGCGATCGCCTGAACGAGTTGCGCCGCTGGGAACAGAAGCTCCGTTCCTTGCGCGCCCGCCGCAACGAGCTCGAAATCGAGTGCATCGCCGGCGACGTCGCGATGCGCCGCGGCGCCGGCAACCGGCTATCCATCGATGCCGGGCTCGCGGTCGAGATCGAAGCAGCGCTCGATCGACGAAAACGCATCGAGCAACGGCTCGCACTCGCCCGCGACGGCACGCGCGAGGAACGCGACCGGCTGGTGGTGGCGCGAGACGCGCTGCACCTCTGGCTCGAGGCGCCGCAGGAAGAACGCGGCGCCCGTCCCGGCGGGCGGGTGAAGCATGTGCTCTTTGCCGTGAGCCTGCTCGCGATCATCGCCGCCCTCTCGGTCCATATCGTGTTTCTCGTGCTGCTGCTCCCCATTGCCGGCGCTTCATCGTTTCTCTCCTGGTCCGGGCAGGACGATGCGTGGCGGAAAATGGGAGCGAAACGCCGTTTCCTGGAGACCCGCCTGGAGGCGCCTAAGAAATGGGGGGAGGACGCGGTGCGAGAACGCCTCGACGACATCGAAACTCGCATCGAAACCCGTGCGGCGCGCGGCGCGCCCGGTCCCGAGGACGATCCCCGCACCATGGAAGCGACCCTGGACGCTGAACACGCGGCCCTGGAGACACTGCTTGCCGGCGCCGGCCTGGAGGAATCGGACCTCGATCGGGAAACCGAGAGCTGGATACGCCAGCTCGGCCGCGCCAGCCGGAGCCGCCTCGAGCTCGCGGAAATGCAAGCCGAGATCGCCGGATTGAGCCGCGACATCGACGAAGTGCGCGAGGACCTCTACCGCTACCTCGCTCGACGGGGATCGGCGGGAGGCGAGGGCCGGGCCGACACCGCGACTCTCGCCGCCGGACTGGATCGCCTGGCTCTCGAACGCGCCCGCTGACGCGGCCCCATTCCGGTTCGAGCAGGGCGATCCACGGTCGCGGCGTCAAGAACGGCGCGTCCTGGTCCTCCCCGGTCTCACCAGCCATGCGCCCAGCGCCGGCAGCAGCAGCACGGCCCCGGCCATGTTGACGAGAAACATGAAGGTGAGCACCGTACCCATGTCCGCCTGGAACTTGAGCGGTGCGACAATCCACGTCGCAACCCCCGCGGCCAGGGTGAGTCCGGTGAGCATCACTCCGGCGCCCGTGGTGGCAAGCGTCCGTTCGTAGGCGGCGGCGAAATCGAGCCCCTGCTCGAGGTGGGTGCGCAGGCGCCCGTAGATGTAGATCCCGTAGTCCACTCCAATGCCGACCCCGAGCGCCACCACCGGCAGGGTCGAGACCTTGAGCCCGATCTCCAGCAGCGCCATGAGCGCATAGGCGAGCAGGGAGACCACCGCCAGCGGCACGATGATGCACACCGTCGCTGCCAAGGATCGGAACGAGAGCAGGCACAGCACGATTACGGCGGCATACACGTAGCCGATGATCGGGAACTGCGACGCATCGACCTCTTCGTTGGTCGCGGCCATCACGCCGACGTTGCCGGAAGCGAGCCTGAACTCGATGCGCTCGTTGGTATTGGCGGCGTTGAACTCCTTCACCGCGCCCACGATCCGCTCGATGGTCTCCGCCTTGTGGTCGACGGTGTAGATCGAGACCGGCATCACGCTGCAATCGAGGTTGAGCAGACCGCTGCTCGTCGGCACGGGCGACACCGCCTGCACGAGCGTGTACTGGTTGCGCGGCAAAGTCCGCCACTTGAGGCTGCCCTCGTTCCAGC
>CAYQVB010000012.1:0-22620 GCA_964420925.1 uncultured Ectothiorhodospiraceae bacterium
GCCTCGCGCGGCGCAAAGCCGCCAGAGCGGCGACCCCGGTCAGGCCGCTTCCCGCATTCGCCCGTCAGCGCCGGGAATCCCCAAACCAGTCAATGTGAGAAAAATCGCCGACCTTCTATCCGGCTAAAGCGCGAAACAACAACTGGCTCGATGCGTAGCCCGACACGAGCCAGCTGCTCATCATCGCCAACAGCGCTCACCACGGACTTAAGCGAAGCGCCTGGACTATCGCCGGCGACCCGACGGCCAACGCGCTTCAGATGAGCGCGGCGGCGCGCCTTCGAGCGCACGCGTTCGGTCTCATCAACCGCCTCTGCGGCGCACTGATGCTCGGTGCCGCCGTCCTGTTGGCGGTCAAGTACCTCAAGGCGCAGGAACGCCGATGAGCGTGTTCGCCGATACCGTCTCGGGCAGAGCCGCGGCGCACCGAGAGGGTGCGGGGCGTGGACCGCGGCCTGCTACGCGGGCCTGCTCGGCGGCGTAGATGCGCTCGTTGTCTATATCCGGATCGGGGATCGCTCGGCCCGGTGGACGATCTTGGCCGCTTCGGACCGTGGGGTGGCGACGCGAGGAGCTAGAACGCCGTGGCGTTTCTCGGGCTGCAGCCCTCGCGTGTCCGCCGATTTTCCAACTCGCCAGCAGCGGTATGTCCCCACGGCGGGCCAAGGCGTTCCCAACCATCAGGTTAGAGACCGCAGTGCGATGGTTGCTCGGCCCGGAACCGCCGGCCCCGGGTGCCGGGAGAGCCGGCTCCACAGTGACGACCCGCACCACCCGGCTAGCCGCCACCGGACTCGCTTCGCTCCTCGCCCTCCTCGAAGAACTACGCTCCGCAGCCAATTCACGCGCCTGTCGCAGGTCGTGAGCGCCCGGCAATCTCCCGGCCGCATTATGTGCTGGTGGGTGACGAACGCGAGGAACGCCAGGCAGATCACGCGTTCATTGATTTTCGTCGAGGGCGCGACGACGAACTCCGAGCACGATCCGGGACTGACGGGAACACAGATTCGTGTCCGGTCACGTACGAAACAACGTCGATACCGACAAGTTCAACGACGACACGGCGCTGCCGTACGCGCTCAGGCTGATGGACTTCCAGATCGCGATGCAGGATGTCTACGACCTGTTCCATGACATCAACAGCTTGCTCCTCGCGCGGGGGCTGAAGCGACTCGAAGAGATGCTGCGGCCGGCAGCGATGTCGGGACTGATCTCCGACCTGCTGACCGCAAGCTTGGCCAATCATGCGCGAAGCCTGACGGAGAACGGGTACTTCAACGGTCACCCCGACCTCATCGTTGCCGGCGTTTATCCGAACGACCGGGTCCAAGCGGGGTCCGAAGGTATCGAGATCAAGTCGACTCGAAAGAAGGGAGGCGCGGTCGACACGCATGGTGCGCGCGACCAGTGGATGTGCGTGTTCGTCTACGAGGTGGATACCGAGACGGAGCCGGCTCGTGACCGCCGGCCGATGTCATTCACCGAGATCTATCTGGCGTATGTCGGCATCGACGACTTCCGGAGCAACCCCCGCGGAGAGCTGGGGACGCGTACCGCCACGCTGCATCGCGACGGCGTCAGAAAACTCCGAGAACACTGGGTCTACAGAGTCTGAAACATGTCGGCCTGCTCCCGCTGGTAGATTCTCAGTCGAGGAATACCTTGGCACGCCATGTCGAAGTACTCCGAATCGCTCTCGATACCAACGCTCCGGTAACCCACCGCTTCCGCCGCGGCAAGCGTCGACCCTGCTCCGCAGAAGGGATCGAGAACGACACCCTCGCCGAGCGGCAGCACCCCCCTGACCAATGGCCGGAGGAATCCCTGCGGCTTCAGGCTCGGATGCGGCGCCAGAACCCGCTCCTCCTTCCGGGTCGGCGATGAGCGGATGACGTCCCCAAAGGGACGTTGGGGAGAGGGCCGCCTGAATCCACCGGTGCGCCACTTGCGCAGGTTGTCCTGAACCCGTCCCTCCAGCGGCTTGCGAAACACGAGCCAGGGCTCCCACATCGAGCGGGGCATCACGCTGACACCCGAGAACTCGTCGTGTGCGCCCTTCGGACGGTCTCCGCCGCGCATGGTCATCACGAGCCGGACGATCTCGCCTCTTCGTTCGAGCCCCATTGCGGCAAGCGCACCGGCGACGACATGCGAGAGCAACGGATTGGTCGCCACGACGACATTCGCCCCCGGCACCAGCACCGGCGTCAGGAGCCTGGCCCAACGCGAGAAGAATTCGCTCAGAGTTCGCAAGTCATCGGGAGAGAGCACCGTGAAGCGAGGCAGAGGAGACCGGGAGGCACCGTCGAACGACGGAGGGATCCGCCACACGCCGCCGGTACCGTTGCGAAGCTTCTCCTGCTCCCTGGACGAGTACTCGACGAGTCCGTACGGCGGATCCGTGACCACCGCGTGGATGGAATTCCGCTCCTGCTGCTTCAGCCACTCCACGCAGTCGCCGTGAATCACTTCCGTGCGGCCGATGACCACGGTGCGAAAGCGGCGCTTGGTGGAGCGGGCTCCGTCCGGGTGGACCTCGTTGTCCGCCAACCGATAGTAGCCGCGGCGCGGGCGGACAAATGATTGCGGTGTGTTGAGACGCAGATACGAACGAATGCTCGATCCCGATACGTCACCAATCAGTTCCTGTACGCCGGCCACGATCTCTCCGACCGATGCTCCCGACGGACGCGCCTGCAGGCTCCTGCGAACGGCATCGCGCACTTCACCGGGCGGTCTGCGGAATCGAGTCGTGGACATGGACGAACATTAAGACGTCTGGACGTCTTTTGTCAATTCAACGAGTGAGGAAGCGGCAATGGCCTTCGAGCAGGCCGACAGCGGCGAGTCGAATGAACCGATGCATGCGGATCAGCGTAACTCCCGAATGCATTGCGCGGTATCGGATTCGCGGAGGTCCTGTGTAGGAATTCATCCCACGATCCGTCGGCGTACCACTGTCGGCAGGACCTGCGCCACGGAGATTGCGTCCGTGGCCGCTCTCCCGCCCGGGGACGACGCAGGTCCGCATCACCGGCTTCCCCCTTCCCGGACGCCTTCGAGTGAGCAGCGGCCGGAATGGCCACGTTTGACGTTTCTGGTGAAACTCGTCGCTTGTAATGCCGGCGAGGGCGGGCCATGCTGAAACTCGCCGGATCACGGTCCCATCTTCGGGGGGACATCCCAGCCTGCCCGCGCCGAATCGGAGCGACGCCCATGGAGACGACCCTCGAGCGCCTGCGCGAGCGTGCCGAAGAGGTGGTGCGGCGAGCACCGGCAGTCGAGGCGGTGGTGCCGTTCGGCTCGCGTGCACGGGGAAGCGCAGGTACCGGCAGCGGCTGGGACATCGCACTCATCGGGAAGAGCGGGAAGACTCCGGAGGCGCCATACCGGTTCTCCGACTGCGCCAAAGCATGAGCAGGAGACCGGTAGCCCGCGACTACCCGGTGCCACGCCGGGCCGGACCACGCTCCGGGCGCGGAGGATGAAGCCCATGCTCATCGCCCAGATCACGGATTTCCACGTCCGCGCGCACGGCGAGGAGAGCGCCTTCGGCATCGCCAACAATGCCAACCTGCGCGCGGCGGTGGAACGTCTGAACAAGCTCGATCCTGCACCCGATGTGGTGATCGGGACCGGCGACCTCACCAACCGCGGCCGGCCGGAGGAGTACATCGCGCTACGCGACCTGCTCGCGGAGCTCGAAGCACCGATGTACCTGATTCCGGGCAATCACGACGTGGCGCCGCGCCTGCGCGCGGCGTTGAAGGACCACGACTATCTGGAGGGCGAGGATGGGTTCATCAGCTACGTGGTCGACGGGTATCCGCTGAGACTCATCGGGCTCGATTCCACCCTCCCGGATGCCCACAACGGAGCGATCTGTTCCGCGCGTCTGGCCTGGCTGAAGTCCCGACTGGAAGAAGCGCCCGAACGGCCGACGCTCCTGTTCATGCATCATCCGCCCTTCATGACCGGTATCTGGTGGATGGACGGAATCGGCGTCGTGGAGGGGGTGACCGGGCTGCGGGACCTGTTGGACGGGCACCCGCAGGTGCAGCGCATCGTCTGCGGGCACGTGCATCGCGCCATCCAGGCGAACCTGGGCCGCACACCGGTCAGTGTGTGTCCCAGCACCTCCTATCAGGTCTTCCTGGACACTCGGCCGGAGAGTCCCCCGAGGTTCATCGCCGAGCCACCCGCGCTGCAATTGCACACCTGGACCGGCGAAACGATCGTGAGCCACACTGCGTACATCGATTTCCCCGCCGAGCCCATCGACCTCCGGCCCCTGATGGGAAACTGGGACGAACGGCGAGAGCGGACCCGGCGCGGACTTCGCGTCCCGAAGGTGGTCCGGTACTGACTCACCGGTTGCTCCTCGGCGATTGAGCCTGACGCTCCGATGCTGCGGCTGCGTCCTCAAAGACTGGGAAGCAACCCGAAGACACGGGACGTCAGTGCCGGTCCGCGGGCGCTCTCAGCTCCGGTTCTCCGGGGCGACGGCGAGTGATCCCACCAGGCGTACCAGGTCAGACTGGCGCGTGAGCCCGAGCCTGGCAAACGTGTCCTTGACGTGCGAGCGGATTGTGCTCTCCTTGCGGCCCGTCGCCGCGGCGATCTCGCGCACGCTCATGCCCTGGGCCAGCAGCACCGCTACCCGGCTCTGCATCCCCGTGATGTCGAGGACCGCCGCAACCACGCCGGGATCGATGTCGGCCCCGCCCGCCAGGTCGACGACCAGCACGAGCGCCGCCACCGGCCAGCCCTGGAAGTCCGTCTCTCGCCCGTGCACCGGATGTACGTGGACCACCAGCGGCGGCGTGGGGCCCGGACGTCTCACCAGCGTGGAGCCGCCCGCACCCCGGGCGCCGAACGGCGCAAGGGCGCGTCCCAGGAGGTTCTGGAGGCGGTCGTCGTCCGGCGGTGCGCGGGCGAACAGGACCCCGTCGCTGTCGAGCAGGCTGTCGCCGGTCCGCAGAATGTCCCGGGCGCGGTCGTTCGCGGCCACGATCCGACCGCGCGCGTCGAGCTGCACGATGCCGAGCCCGGTGGCATGGAGCATCCTCTCGAGCGGCGCGCCCAGTACGCCGGCACCGGACAGCGTCTGCTGTACGCTCACGGTGTGACGAACATGGGGCAGCAGACGCCGGATCGCGTCGAGCTGCCCGGACGACCAGCCTTCCCCGTCCACCGGGTCGTTGACTTGCCACAGGATACGCGAGCCCCTGGGGCCGCGCAGGCGCACGTTGATCGCGTTACCCGCATGGGCAAGGGTGCGCAGCGCGTGGTACGACGCCGAGGTTCTCAGCTCCTCCTCGGTGTAGAGGTCGGTCACGTGGATCAAACGGTTGAAGGGCTGGCGCCGCAGGCGAGGTATCGCCTGGTCCACGGGATAGTGTGTCTCGAACCACAGGCGCTCCAGGTCCCGGCGCCGTTGCCCGCGCAAGCAGGTCCACATGAAGTAGACTCGATAGTCCTCTTCGGACTCGCCGTCGCCCAACGCCACGGAACTGCCATGCGTTCCGAGGGCCTGGTCGATCAACGCCGAGGCGCCCGGCCAGCGCCCGGCGTCGAGCGCGGCTTCATGCAGCGCAGCGAGGACGCGCTCGAATGCGTCCGGTTCGCTCACGGCGGCGCCCTCATGTGCGCACCCTCGGTGGACCGAACACCCATCGCCTCGCGCGGCGTTCGCCCCTCCCGGCACCCGGGTGCCAAGTCCCGAATCCTCATTCCGATGTCGCCCGCACCACCCTCGGCTACGCTGCCGCAGGAGGGAAAGCGAAATGCTCGCCTGCTGCCCTGATTCCCCAGCATTGGGGAGAATAGTCCGATTGCGCCGTTTCGCGCGTCCCCAATACTGGGGAGAAGCAGCCGGGTAGTCGCGGGTGGTTGCTCCCCGGCCGCAGTCACCCGGCTGAGTCCTCCTGCGTTCATCCAAGGGTCGGAGTTGCACGCCAACATGGACTGCGGTCCTGCAGCGGGACAGTTTCCGGCTGCGGTTTTGACAGGGTACGCGAATCCGTCCAGTGTTCGGCGCTTGTCGTTACGAAGTCGGTGCTTCGTCACCCCTGCACCGCTTCTGCGGCGACATTTCTCCTTGCTAATTTAACGATAGCCGTTACATTAGCAAGGATGTTTGCGCGACGACACAAGCGACGAATTCTGCAATACCTCGACGAGACGCCGGCGGTAGCGCTCCTCGGACCGCGCCAGGTCGGCAAGACCACGCTCGCTCGGGACATCGCAGCCCAAACGCCCGACAGTCTCTACCTGGATCTCGAGAATCCCGGAGATGCCGCCCGCCTCGCGGACCCGGGACGGTACCTGGACCTTCATACCGAGCGGCTGGTGATTCTGGACGAGGTCCAGCGGATGCCCGATCTGTTCCGGGTGCTCCGCGGCCAAATCGATGAGCGCCGTCGCCAGGGTCGCCGCACGCGGCAATTCCTTCTCCTCGGGTCGGCCTCGGACGCCCTGCTCCGGCAGTCGTCGGAGTCGCTCGCCGGGCGCATCATCTACGACGAACTGCCCGGTCTGGACGTTCTGGAGGTCGGCGGAAAGCAAGAGACGCTCTGGATACGGGGCGGCTTTCCCGATGCCTTCAACACCCGAAACGACGCGGGCAGCATGCGCTGGCGGCAAAGCTTCATCCGTACCTATCTCGAACGCGACATCCCGCAGTTCGGGGTGCGCGTACCTTCCGAAACCTTGCGTCGATTCTGGACGATGCTCGCCCACCGTCAGGGTGGCCTCCTGAACACCTCCGAACTCGCCCGCAGCCTCGACGTATCGGTGCCGGCAGTAAAGCGCTACGTGGATCTCCTTTCGGACCTGATGCTGGCGCGCCGGTTGCCTCCGTACTTCGCCAACGTCGGAAAACGGCTCATCAAGACTCCCAAGGTATACATCCGCGACAGCGGCATCCTGCATTCACTGCTGGGCCTCGGCACCCTCGATGACGTGCTCTCCCATCCGGTGGTGGGCACGAGCTGGGAAGGGTTCGTGATCGAAAACCTGATCGCCACCGCCCCGTTCGGGACCGACGCCTGGTTCTACCGCACACGGGCCGGCGCGGAGATCGACCTCCTGCTTTTCCTTCCGGATCGCCAGCTATGGGCGATAGAAGTAAAGCGGAGTTCCACACCCCGGACCAGCCGGGGCTTCGAGCTCGCCGCCTCAGAGCTCGGGGCCACTGAGCGCTTCGTCGTTCATCCCGGCCACGAACCTTTTCCACTCTCCGAGAACACGCTCGCCATGCCGCTCTCGGGCCTCATGGAACGGCTCGAGTCGCTCGCCTGAACCGTCTTGCCCCGATACCCGACTCCAGCATCCGTGATTGACCGACGCCGCTGCCGCTTCGGGTGGCCCGTCTTCTCCTTGCGGTTCAGGCGACGGTCCAGGTGTCGCCGGACTCGAGCAGGGCAGCGAGGTCGCCCCGTCCTTCCCGGGCACGCGCCGACTCGATCTGCCCGTCGACGAGGGCGTCGAAGGTGGGGCGTTCGATTGCGCGGAGCACGCCGATCGCTTCGGGCAGGGCCGGATGCCGCATCCTCGCCAGCACCGAAGCCAGGGTCGGCTCGGCCGCCGTCTCGTCATGAACCAGAAGATCCGACCTGCCGGCAGCGTCGTCCAGCGAGACCACTCGAGGTTCAAAGCCCTCGAGCCGGATTCCCTTGTCACGCCCGGCGCCGAAAACGAGCGGCTGGCCGTGCTCGATCTCCACCAGGGCGTCGGAGCGCAGCTTGGGCTCCTTTGCGTAATCGAAGGCGCCGTCGTTGTAGACGTTGCAGTTCTGGTAGATCTCGACGAAGGCGGTGCCGCGGTGCGCGGCGGCCCGGCGCAGGACCGCACCGAGGTGCCGGGTGTGCGTATCCACCGAGCGCGCCACGAAGGTCGCCTCGCTGCCGAGCGCGATCGACAGGGGATGGAGCGGCGCGTCGACCGACCCATAGGGGGTGCTCCGGGTGACGTGTCCGGGCAGGGAGGTCGGCGAGTACTGCCCCTTGGTCAGTCCGTAGATCCGGTTATTGAAGAGCAGGATCTTGATGTCGACGTTGCGCCGCATCGCGTGCATCAGGTGGTTGCCGCCCATGCTGAGCGCGTCACCGTCGCCGGTGATGACCCAGACCTGCAGGTCCGGGCGCACCGTCTTGAGGCCGGTCGCGATTGCGGGCGCCCGGCCGTGGATGCCGTGAACGCCGTAGGTGTTGAGGTAGTACGGGAAGCGGCCGGCGCAGCCGATCCCGGAGACGAACACCAGGTTCTCGGGCGCGACACCCAGCTCGGGCAGCACCTTCTTCATCTGCGCGAGGATGGAGAAATCTCCGCAGCCCGGACACCAGCGGATCTCCTGGTCGGAGACGAAGTCGCCGGCCGCGAGCTTTCTCGCGGGCGACGGCACGGGCACGGAGTCTCCCCGCCGGGGACGGGGAGGCTTTCCCGGCGCGCTCACGCCAGCATCTCCTCGATGGCCTCGGCGATGTCCCTCACCCAGAAGGGACGCCCGCGCACCTTCTCGAGTGACACCACGTCCACGAGATAGCGCGCGCGCAGCATCAGGGCGAGCTGCCCGAGATTGAGCTCCGGCACGAGCACCTGCTCGTAGCGCGCGAGCACTTCACCGGTGTTCGCCGGCAGCGGGTTCAGGTGACGAAGATGCGCGTGGGCGACCGCCCCGCCGCGCGCGAGAATCTGCTCCACTGCCTGCCGGCAAGCGCCGAAGGTTCCGCCCCAGGAGAGCACGAGCAATTCACCTCTGTCGGGGCCGTACACGTCCAGATCGGGAACGAGATTGACGGCGTTCTCGATCTTGCGGGCCCGGAGCTTGACCATGTGCTCGTGATTGTCCGGGTCGTAGCTCACGGCGCCGGTGCGATCCTGCTTCTCGAGACTGCCAATGCGGTGCATGAGACCGGGAGTACCCGGCAGCGCCCACGGACGCGCGAGCCACTCGTCACGGGCGTAGGGCAGGAAGGGCTCGGTCCCGTCGCCGGCGGCGGGATGGGCAACGGCGATGGGGCGGAGGCCCGCGGTGTCGGGAATCCGCCAGGGCTCGGCGCCGTTCGCGATGAACGCGTCCGAAAGCACCACCACCGGCGTCATCAGGCGGGTCGCGATGCGCCACGCTTCGATGACGATGTCGAAGCAGTCGGTCGGCCCGCTCGCCGCGAGCACCGGAAGCGGGGCCTCGCCGCTTCGCCCGTACATGACCTGGAGCAGATCCGACTGCTCGGGCTTGGTCGGCAACCCGGTGCTCGGTCCGCCGCGCTGAATGCCGAGCACGAGCAGGGGCAGCTCCATCATCACCGCGAGTCCGATCGCCTCGGTCTTGAGCGCAAGGCCGGGGCCGCTCGACGCGGTCACGCCCATCGCACCGCCGAATGCGGCGCCGATCGCCGAGGTCGCCGCCGCGATCTCGTCCTCGGCCTGGAAGGTGCGCACGCCGAATCGCTTGTGCCGGCTGAGCTCGTGGAGAATGTCGCTCGCGGGCGTGATGGGATAGGAGGCATAGAATAGGGCCTTCCCCGAGAGCTCGGCGGCAGCGATGAGGCCGAAGGCGAGGGCCTGGTTTCCGGTGATGTTGCGATAGCGTCCCGGTGCGAGCGCGGCCGGGGGCACGTGGTAGCTGCGGGCGAAGGACTCGCTCGTCTCGCCGAAGCTCCAGCCGGCGTGCAGCGCCTTCGCGTCGGCGTCGCGTACCTCGGGTTCATCGCGGAACCGCCTTCGCAGCCAGCCGAGCGTCGGCTCGAGGTCGCGCCCGTAGAGCCAGTAGACGAGGCCCATGGCGAAGAAGTTCCGGCAGCGCGTCGCCTGCTTTCGACCCACGCCGGCGCCCTCGACCGCCTCGCGGGTGAGGGAGGTAAGCGGGACGCGGATGACCTGGAAGTCCGCGAGACTGCCGTCCTCGAGCGGGTTCGAGTCGACACGGGCGAGCTTCAGCCCCTTCGTATCGAATGCGTCTTCGTCAACGACGAGGGTGCCGTGGGCTCTGAGGAAGCGCAGATTCTGCACGAGGGCGGCGGGGTTCATCGCGACGAGGACATCGACCAGGTCGCCCGGCGTGTAGACATCGCGCGAGGCGAACTGAACCTGAAAGCCCGACACTCCCGCGAGCGTCCCCTTCGGCGCCCGGATTTCGGCCGGGAAGTCGGGAAAGGTCGCGACATCGTTGCCCGCGAGCGCGGAGGTGCCGGTGAGCTGGGCGCCCGCGAGCTGCATCCCGTCACCGGAATCGCCGGCGAAGCGCACGACCACGGAGTCGAGCTCTTCGACGGGCTTTGCGGTCGCGGGGATGGCGCGTTGGTTCATCTGGCGTATCGGGCTACGCAGTTTTCCGCGAGCGGGCTCGTACCAGGGGAACCGGGCACGAGGCGGGGCTGCGGATCAGAAGAGTATGCATTGGTGCCTGGCCGGGCATGAGAGCTTCGGACCGAAGGCTGTACCCTGCCGCCCGGAAGGTCAATCCGTAGTCGCCGCGTCGCGCGTGTGTGTGCATTCGAGTCCTCGTGCCGAGATCGGACTTGCGCCCCTCTCACTGGTGCGCTCGAATCGTGCGCGCCAATCCGGCCGCGACGACAGGGTCGCACCGGACCCGTGCACCCCGCCATCGTTATCCCGACACACCGGAACCCGAACTCCATGGCCAATTTGACCGACTACCGCGTCCTCACCTTCGACTGCTACGGCACCCTCATCGACTGGGAGTGCGGAATCTGGGACGCGTTGCAGCCGCTGTTCATGCGAGGCAGCCGCGCGGATGTCACCCGGCACGCCGCCCTGCTCGCCTTCGGGAAGTTCGAGACTCGGCACGAGCGCGAGACACCCGACCTGCGCTATCCGGAGCTGCTCGCGAGAGTGCACCGGGATATCGCGGAGCACTTCGGCATCGCGACCAGCGAAGCCCTCGACGATGCCTTCGGCGCATCGACGCCCCTGTGGCCCGCCTTCCCCGACAGCGCGGATGCTCTTCGGGTCCTCGCGCGGCATTACAAGCTCGTGGTTCTCTCGAACGTGCACCGAGACGGATTCGCGGCCTCGAACCGGAAGCTCGGCGTGGAGTTCGATGCGGTCTACACCGCGGAGGACATCGGCTCCTACAAGCCGGCCGACGCGAACTTCGAGTACCTGCTCTCGCACCTTCGGTCGGAACTCGGCATGGACGAGGCGCACATCCTGCACACCGCGCAGAGCCTGCACCACGACCATGTACCGGCCAGGCGATTCGGGCTCGCCAATGCCTGGATCGACCGGCAACGGCTCTCGGAAGGCGGAAGCTGGGGAGCGACGGAAGAAGTGGTGACGATACCGGAAACCGACTTCGTATTCTTTTCTCTGGCCGAAATGGCCGAGGCAGTACGAGCCGAGGCGGCGTGACCACCACCGCATCGAGCGGAACGACCAGCCGCAGGCACGTCCGTTTGGGCGACGGGCTGCGATCCTGCCGACAGGGCGCGCTCATCCGTCCGGCGCGAACACCAGCTCCGGTACCACCACCTCCCAGACATCGCATTTCAGGCCGTCCCGGTACTGGGGCTCCGACTCCTCGCGGCTCCAGGTCACCACGGCTCGCACCGTCGCGGCGACGCATCGGGTCGAGGGCGGCGGCCGGAAGCCCTTGGCGAGACGTCCTACCGTAGTCCCAGAGCGGTCCAACAGCTCGAGGCGTCCCCCATCCACAACCCGAACGTTCAGTGGGTCGCCGGGCGAGAGGGTGGCGATGGCACGGTGCACGGGATCACGGGCGAGGCGGCGCCCCGCAAAGCCGAGATTGATTTCGCTCAGAGCGGGGCGACGATACCGGCGGCTGAGCTCCGGCGCCGGCGCGCCGACGCCGATGGCGGGCCGGAGGACAAAGGAATCGAGCTCTCCAATGGCATCGAGCAGCGGATGTCGGTGCACTGCGTATGGCGGAGGAGGCGCCTCGCGCACGAAGCCCGAGCGCACCCGGTTCGGCCGCGACGGCGCCCTCTCGAGCTGCGCAAGGGCGAGGGTCTGCCGGGCGCGCGTCATCGCCACGTAGTAGAGGCGGCGCGGCGCATCCGGGTCCTCGTTCGCGTCGAGGCGGTCCCAGCCTCCATCCAGCACCGCGACGTGGTCGAACTGAAGTCCCTTGGCGCGGTGCGCGCTCAGCAACAGGAGTCCGTGCTGGCGGCGGCGTGCTTCCCTGCCCCACTCGGCCAGCCACTCGATGAAATGCGCCACCGGCACCTCTGCCCTGCCAGCCTCCAGCTCGTGCTCATCGAGGGCCTGATGCAGCAGCGCGATCCAGGGTCCCGCGGACCGGGCATCCGCCCAGTCACGGAGTGCCGCACCATCCACGAGGGGTGGGTCGAGACCCCGCAGCCATGCGATTAAGGCCCGGCTTTCCCGGAGGCGCCAGAATCCCGGAATCTCTTCGTTTCCCATCTGCACTGGAATGCACCGGTGCTCGCAGAGCGCGCGCACCGGCTCCAGGAACTTCCACTCCCGCGAAATGACCGCACACCGGGACCAGTCCCAGTCCGACGAAAGGGCCGCGAGGCGCTCGAGCTCCGTCATGACTGCCTGTGCCTGAGAAGCGGGATCGGGCCCTGCCGGCAACAACTGGACCCGGCCCCGTGCGACCGGATCCAGCTTCCGCCAGACGCCGCCCGGCGGATCCTTGGCGCGGGCGCGGTCGACACGGATGGGGTGCCTGGCCTTCATCCGGTTGCGCGCCGGAGCGATGAGCGCGTTGGCCGCCTCGATGATGTGGCCGGTGGAACGGTAGTTGGCGGTCAGGAAGGCAGGCTTCGGTCCGTAGTCCGCCTCGAAACGCCGGATGAACTCCACCGACGCCCCGTTGAACGCGTAGATGTTCTGGTCGTCGTCGCCGACCGCGAAGAAAGTGAGCTTGCGATCTTCGTCCTCCTGGGTGCGTCCGGCCAGCGCCGAGATCAGCGCGTACTGGTCCGCGTCTATGTCCTGGTACTCGTCGACGAGGATCCAGCGGAATCCGGCGAGCAAGCGTTCCCGCTGGTCATCGGCCTCTTCCGGGAGCAGCCCCTCCCCGCGCAACAAGGCCGTGGCGTCACGCAAGACCTCCCGGAAGGCGCCGTCGGCCGATCCATTCGCTCTCGCCGAGAAGCTGGCGCCGACCAGCCGCATCGCGAGGGCATGGCAGGTGAGCACGGTCACACCGCGGGCATCGTTTCCGATCAGCTCGGCGAGGCGGCGCCGAATCTCGGCCGCGGCGTGCCGGTTGTAGGCGAGCGCCAGGATTCCGCGAGGATTCTCCCGTCGCGCGCGAACCAGATACGCAATGCGGTGCACCAGCACCCGGGTCTTTCCAGAGCCGGGACCGGCGAGCACGAGCACATTCGTCTGCTCCCGGTCGTCGGCGACGATGCGTTGTTGAACGGGGTTCTTCAGGCTCTCGACGATGGCCTGCCACGACTCGGGAGTCGTCTCGCGCGCAATCTCCCGTTCCCGAGCCGGCAACCAGCGGCGAAGGAAATCCTTCTGCTCATGGCTGAAGTAGTCCATGGCCAGACGCAGTGCGTCGGCCATCGCCTCGAGACCCCGCCGCGCGTACTCCACCATCACGTGGATCTGCAGCACCTGCCCCCGGTAGTGGAGCCGGAGCGGCTCGAAGTCGGCGCTTGCGAAGCCACGTTTCGGCTTCTCTTCCGCGAGGCGGATGGTCATGGCGGGGCGGAACACCGCCAAGCCCTTGTGGAGGCGTATCACCTCCTGCTCGTGCAACCACAGCAGGGCGCGGTCCAGCAGGCGCTCGGGGTTCCTGACCCGGCTTTTCAACATCAGGTCGGAGGTGAGCGCCCTCAACAGGTTGCCGAGGGTGGTCTCGGCCAGCAGGTCCACCCCCCGAAGACCTGAGGGCAGGCAGGAGAGCAGATGCTCGAGCAGACGCCGCGCTCCGTCACGCCGTCGCGCGGCGGTCTCCTCGAGCGCGCTCCATTCGCGTTGCAGCGTCACGTGCACCGTCTCCGCGTCCCGCTTCCGTAGCCCCAGGCTCCCGGCACCGCCGCCTTCCCCCCGGCCGTCGGCGGCGATGCTGCGCAGGATGCGCCACAACCGTTCGGGCAGGGGCTCGACCACTCCCTGATCTCGAAGAGCCTGGGCGGCGACCCGCAGGTGCAGCACTGACGCATCGCCCTTCCCGAGATCCGATGCCGCCTCGCGCAGGTGCGCGATGAGCGCGGTCTCCAGCGCCTCCGCCTCCTCGAGACGCCGGCGCGAGCTTCGTTCCACGCCGGAGTGGACGAAGGCGGTAAGCGCGGTGTCGTTGCTGGCGATGCCGAGCCGCTCCAGGTCGTAGAGGGCGCCGCGCACGCCTTCGGCGCTCAAACCTGATATGCCCATCAGTTCGTCGGTGGAGATCCCGTCGTCGGGGTCCGCGTCGATCAGGGTCTCGGCGATGGCCAGCAACTGGCGGCGCCAGGCGTCGGTCATGGGCCGCCTCTGGAGGCGGCCCCGCGCCTCCTCCACCGAAGCGACCCGGAGCGACGAAGGAAAGACCTGCACCCGGTTCTCTTCCCGGGTCAGCAACACCGCCTCCTCCAGCCAGGCGATGGCGGTGCGCACGCGGGTGTCGTCGGTGGCGGAGTCCCGCTCGAAAACCTTCTCGTCGTCCTCGCCGAGGATCTCCCCGGCGGTGGCCACGACCTCCCCACCCAGGCGTTTCTTGCGGTCCAGGTTGCGCAGCGCTCTCAGCACTCCGTGGATCTCCCGCCGGGTGAGCCGGGAGCGCGCGGACATGCCGAACTGACTCTCCACGTCGTCCGGCGTGTAGAGCAGCACGCAGCGTGCCGTCTTGCGGTCCCGGCCGGCGCGGCCCGTCTCCTGCAGGTAATTCTCGAGTGATCCGGGGATGTCGGCGTGGATCACCAGCCGCACATCCGGCTTGTCGATGCCCATGCCGAAGGCGTTGGTGGCGGCGAGCACCCGTAGCTCGCCGTCGATGAAGCGACGCTGCACCTCCTTCTTGGTTTCCGGCGGCAGCCGGGAATGAAAGAAGTCCGCCGCCACCTCCTTGGCCTGCAGGAACTCCGCCACCTCTTCGCACTGCCTTCGCGTCGCGCAGTACACGATGGCGCCTCCGGGCCCATCGGGCGGCAGGTCGGCCATCAGGATCTGGTGGATGTGCGGGAACTTCTCCCCGCCGCTCGTCGGCACCACCGTGAACTCGAGGTTGGGGCGCTGGGCGCCGCCGTCGAAGACCCGGAGCCCGATTCCCAGCTCGTCCCGGAAGTGCGACACGAGGTCCGCCACCGCCAAGCCCGACGTGGTGGCGGTCAGGCACAGCATCGGCGAGACTGATTTCGATTCGCTCTTCTCCCGGATGAAGCGTCCGACATAGCGGTAGTCCGGCCGGAAGTCGTGACCCCACTTGGAGAGGCAGTGGGCCTCGTCCAGCACCCAGGCTCCGATCTCGCGCTGGTTCAACACCCGCCGGAGGGAGCGGTTGCGAAGCTGTTCGGGAGAGATGATGAGAATGCCGGCGTCGCCGAGCCGCACCCGGTCGAGCGCGTCGGAACGTTCCGGGAGGGACAGCAGCCCGTTGATCGCGATGCAGGAGCCGACGCCGCGCGCCTCGAGCCCCGCCACCTGATCCGCCATGAGCGCGACCAGGGGCGAGATCACCACCGTGAGGGCGCCCGTCTTGTCGTAGCGGGAGAGCGCCGGAATCTGGTAGCAGAGAGACTTTCCGGTGCCGGTGGGCAGAATCCCCAGTACGTGCTCCCCGGCCATCGCCGCCTCGACGATGGCCTGCTGCATGGGGCGCCCGTCATCACACGACGGCTCCGGACGGAAGCCGGGATACCCGAACCAGCGGGCGAGCTCCTTGCCGGCATCGTGCCGCTCGCGGCACCATCGGCAGGAGACGTCCCCGCAGCGGGTATCCCGCAGGCGCCGAACCAGCCTGCCCGCCTCCGGAAACTGGTGGCGCACCCAGGGCGGCATGACCGAGTTGCCACCGGCGACCGAGAGCCAGGCAAGGGCGTAGGCCAGCGCCCAGCCGGTGCCGACGGCATCCGACACGACTTCGCGGGCATGCGTGAGACAGGCGTTGCCTTCGAGCCGAGCCTCAATCGCCTGGTGGGCTTCTTCGTCCGAGGGACGGCGGGAACGGCGCAGAGCCGAAAAGAAGCGGTCGAAACCCGTCCCCTCGGTCGTGGACGAGGTCAGCCAGTGCCAGGCGGCCAGAAGCTCCGGCGGAGTCTCCGGAAACGCCCGGCACTGGTCGCGGAACAATTGCAACGTGAGACCGGCGTCGAGCTCCGGATCGTTCAGCCGCCCGCGCTTGAGCTGTCCGTCCTGGTAGTGCTTGACGAGATGATGATAAGGGTTGCGGGGAAACGCGAGGGGATTGAGCCACAAGGTGTCCACTGCCGGCAGACTCAGCAGGCAAAGGTCCGGTTTCGCCGCGGCGAGATGGGGCAGATCGAAGAGGATCAGGTTGTGACCGAGCACGAACGCGGCGCCAGCGGCCAACGCGTCCAGCTTTGCGAACTCCGCCGGCAGGTTGCCGCCGTGAAAGACCAGACGTCCCCCGGTATCGGGACGCAGCGCGGCAAAGGCGCGAATACGGCGGTCCTCCCTTCCGACTTCGAGGTCGAGCGAGAGGCAGCGGGGAGCAAAGCGGCCGCCGTTCTCGGAAGGGGATGGCGCACCGTTTGCGGTCCCCGTATCCGACCGGCCGCGACCCAGGGGACCGGCTGCCGTGGGCGAAGTCACCCGGCCTTGCCCCAAGGGGTGTCCGTATCAGTCGAGATACGCACTCGGAGAAACGATGCGGATGCCTCGAAACTCGCCGCGTGCCGGCATCGCGCGGTCCCCCGTCACGATGACTTGAGCGGCAGCCGCGAGCGCGCATTCCAGGATTCTGCTGTCCGGCTCATCGGTGAGGACCGCCACCGACTCGGTCGTTTCGACGAACTCCCCGAGGTCGGCGAGGAACAGGGCTACACGCGCCAGCTCTTCGCGGTCATGGCCAAACTTCCGGGCAAGGACGGATAGCAGCTCGTCTATGATGAATCTGGAAAGAGCGAGTGAGTCCTCGCCTTCGATGATCTTGCGGACCGCGTGGTCGCCTCGCCCGCCAGGCAGAGTGAGAGCTGATACCAGCACATTGGTGTCGATTGCGATCACCGCAATACTGCCATCCGTCATCCGTCGTCAGCAGAGCACCGCACGGATATGATAACCATCTGAATATCATCCGGATTTTCGGGCACCTTGCCAAGCTTGAAATATGGGACGTACTTCGAGGGCAGCGCTACCGGTGTGCCGGTCCTGGGGCTACGCCCGAGCCGCCCGCGACGGAAATGCAGCGAGAAGCCGCCGAACCCCCGGAGTTCGATGCGTGCACCTGCGGCGAGACACGCCGTCATGTGCTTGAGCAACACCTTCACAGCGAGTTCCACATCGCGGGCGGCAAGTATCGACTGCTTGTGCGCAATGCGCCGGATAAGCTCCGGCTTCGTCATCGGTCCATTGTCCCATGGGCGCCCGCCGCACGAATCGTCCATGCGGTCAAGATGCAACGGCGACCGACCGGACCGACCGTGGTACCCGACTCGATCGCAGTCCGGCCGCGAGCGGGGTGCCTCAGTCGGCGTTCCCGACTCTCAGACACGAGGGACAAATCGGGCGCGTGTAGCCGGCGGTCGTTCCGGTTGCCGCCGTCACGTGCGCGGTCCTCGGGACCTCGTCAGTGGAAGCGCCCGGGCCGCGCGGAGCTCCAGTGAGGCCGAAGGTGTAGCTAATCGTGCGACAGAGCAGGAGCGCAATGCCGAGGGCAGGCAGCACGACGGTCATGCCGGGCATCGCCCGCCCAGTGGCGAACGCGTGGTGGACTGCGTCGACCTTCGAGCTCGGTCCGTGCAATGCCCCTCTCGCCATGAACGGTTCCGGACACCGAATCCACCGCAGACCATGGCTGACGGTGCGCGCGTGACGGCCGCTGCACCATCGGCTCGTCCGCCGCAGGGCGGCTCTCGCGGGAGGCTGCTCCCGGCAACGCTGGTACACAGGCGGGAACGGTAATCCGATTGGGCGCGGTTGTAGTTCCCCAACGTTGGGGACATTCGAGGACGCCACCGGCGCGCGGGGGCTTCAGGCCGGGCTCGAGCCGGCCGCCGTAAGCGCCCAGGAAACGCTCCCACTTCGACTGGAGCGCATGGGAGCGCATCACTGGCGCAAACGAAATTTCGTCTCCGTCCGTACAAGGACCCCGCGCGAGAGAGGACTCAAGCTCTGCGCGAGACTGCGCATGGCTTCGCAGGAGTGACGAATCGCAGAATTCCCAACATCTCGTCCCGGACGCAAACGTCGTGAGCGGTCTCGCGAGGGAAAGAACGCGAATCAACATGGCGTGCTTTACGGAGCGTCTGCGGTGAATTCGCGGCGTGGACTTGCCGGCGAAGGGCGGATCAATTGGCTCACCCTGACTTGAACATCACCCCGGAATTGCGGTTTCTGAATTGATAACGACCAAGCTCACCGGCGGCAATGGGGCGCAGCGGAATTGCCATCCGGTGGAGCGACTGCTTAGCTCAATAGCCATTTCTTCAGTTGTTCAACTAGATCGCCTTCACTAATGCTGGGATGCTTACGGAACAATGCCTCCTGGATGTTGTTCTGTTTCTTACCGATAGCTCCACCGGAGACAAATTGGCTTATCACATCCGAGGTTACGAACCAGTATCCAGCACCTTTGTGCGTATCGCTTCCGATAACCCACCGAAGATGCGACTCCAGGTACGCGGGACGCTTCAGCAGTATCTCGGGTTGAATTCCCGCACCGGAACTCGTCCCGAATCCGATCCGACCCTTTGACGACTGATAGTACTTGATTTCCAGAAAGAATATTGCAGGAGAAGCACCATCACGCACAATGATGATGTCGCCGACGGTCTTATATCGAAGCGCGTATACGCGCGGATTCTCCGACGTGATACGTGAATTCACGACCCATCGGAGATGGTCTTCGAAGTCCGATTCACTAGCGAAATTCAACTTCAACATGGGCCTTCTAATGTTTTCGCGTAGATGCGGTGGAATGAAGAGTCGGGCATATATCTTACTAAACCGATTTCTCTATCATGCTTGCTCATGAGTGGTGCTAACGACGAAGCTCAGCCGCGGACAAGCGCCGCAGCGGATTGGCCGTCGGCTGGAGCGCTGGGTTATGTGTCATTTGGGGCACTTCTCGCTGCGCTACTCTCGGGGCATTCTCTATGAGACATAATACTGCTCTCGACCAGCGAGCAAGCCGCGCGCAATCGAAGGGCATGTTATGCTGCACTCCGAAGTCTCGGAACGAAGCTGCAGCACATTTCATAGAAACGGCCATACTCGCTCGCGAACGAGCCTGAACTCATTTCGGCGATAATCTGTTCCCAGGACACCAGTCCAACCTTCAGTGCTGCGAAGTACAGCATGAAGGTCTTGTCGACCCACTCCGTCGCTCCCCCACCGAACTGTTCCGCGCGTCGGCGTACCTTCTCTTCGATACTCTCCTTCGTTACAAGGGATGCAAAAACACCAGCATTAATCTGTGCTTCCGGGGCCACGACATAGAACCCATAGTGCGTGAGCGACGATGGCTCGACTTTTGCCTTACTCGCGATGTGAACGAGGCAAGCCGCGGTTCTTGCCGCCTGATCATATCCTGGGGCATTCGTGGTACCCGAGGACAGCGGACTACCGAGTTTCGCTTCAATTACAACAAGCTGTGTCGCATCAGCTACCGGCACAATCTCCGACCTCTCGCCCGGGGACACCGAAAAATGCCCGATCGTGCCGTCAGCGTGAGTGAACCCCTCAGCTTTCTTGTCGTTACGAGAACGAGCGAGAAAGCGAGAATCAAGTCGGCCTTCGGAATACCAAGCCGCTCCCGGGGAGAAAAAGAGCCGGGAATCAGAGGCTCCGTCCGTACTGAACCAGTCAAGGGCAACGCGGAGAAGCCACCCCTCGTTGTAGAGTTCCGTCGGAGGCATCACAGACGTCCGGCCTCCACAGCGGTCCAATAATTTCGCAACCCGTGCAATCATTGCCGAACACCGTTGTTGGGAACATAACGAACAAGCTCAGCCGCGCTGCGCCGCGTCAGCGGCGTCGGCTGGAGCGCTGGGTTAGGCGGCGGATTGATCGCTGCGCTCCACACTCTTTGCGTACTCACCGAATTGTTCCTCGCATTGAAGGCGTCGAGCAACATTCGCCCAGATACGATGCAACGCCTCCTGGATAGTGCTGGGTGTCGGACCACTCAGGTTCAGCTTCATCGCGACCTCCAAGCAAGCTCCATGAGCACCGCCAACTCTGGCGCCAGAAGGCCGCTCATGATTCACCTGGTGGACTTCATCAACACCCTTCCGATCACTTACCCTTGGAGGAAATCATTCAGCCGGGCCGCCACCTGTGTTCGACGTGCAACAAGAAATTTCTTGTACGCCTCCGAACCCAGAAGTTGTTGCTCCGTGGGAATGCACTGCGCCGCAAACGGCTCTCGACCCGCCTTCTCGATGAGTTCAGGGAAGTAGATCAGCGGCGTCTTGTTGCTGATCTGCCGGTTGGTCTTACCAGATATAAAGCAGAGGTTAGCGATGTCATTTGCCTCGCGATCTGTATAAGTACCCTTAAGCACCGCCTTGGGGAAGATATGGTGGAACTGCAATTTATCCTGAGTCCCCTTGTGGTCGATGGCGATGTTTAGGTTCGAGCGCCAGTCCCGCCCACCAGCAGCACGGAACGCGAGGAACATAGTCTTGAAAAGAGCGCTGCGTTGGTTGCGGCCTTCTAGTTCCTGAGGCGAAACATCAAGACGCCCCACTTGCTGCCGGAGACGCTCGACGAGATCATTCGCACTTCCGCCCCTTCGCAGGATCGCGAGGTCCTGATCTAGGATAGTCTCGCTGGATCCACGCGAGTAGCGACCCTTTGCGTTGGCTAGCAGGACCCAGCGGCGCAGACACTCCGACTCGTCGGGCAGTAGAGCATAGTCGCGCTTGTGTCCGAAGTAAGCCACTGCGATCAGGATGAAAGGAGAGGCGAGTAGCACTGGACTTTCCAGTTTTGCGTTGCTCTTCATGAAGTTCAACGCGAACTCCATGCCGCGGCGACTTGCTTCCCAGCCTGTTTGCAGGTCCTCGACACTCAAGCCACCGACTGTGCGAAAGCGCGACTGCCCGGTAGTGAAGGCTACCAAACCTCGAAGGTGGACACTTCCCAGATCGAGATCGAAGCCTTCTTGTTTACAATCCTGCTGAAAGGCTTGAAAAACCTTCAAAGAGTTACGCCACTTGGCTGTAATTTGCGCGAGCGCCAAGTCGGAGCTGCGCAACTTGGCACCCAACGAGTTGACGCGCACAAAAATCTCAGTGACCTCATCGTAGGATAGAGAGCGCTCCAGGACATCCATTCGGTAGGAGTACTTGCGGACGGCTCGTAACCGGCTCAAACGCCCGCTGTAGCGCTCATAATTCGGATCGTCGAAGCCCTCCACATTAGCGCGTTTAAGAAAAGTTGCATCGCTGTCGGTCCTGAACACCTCGCTCACGTTGACCCAGTGAGGCAACTGGGCGAGTTTTCTCGTCGCGACGACAAAGGTCATCTTGTCAAAGCGCTTCTGCAACTCGTCTTCGGTGGAATCTGTCTCGTCCTCGATACGGTCCTCGTCATTCTCGCCGTCGGATCCCTCCTCGTGCACTTCCGTGACGAACGCCAGTTCCTCTGGATGCTCCAGGTTGAAAAGCAGATCGATTGGCCGCCTGCGGCCACGTACCGTGACCGGTTCGCCGCGTATGATCGCGGCCAGCGAAGTTAGGCGTTGCTGACCGTCGAGGAGCAACCGACTACTTGTGTAGGGATTGGCTGCTTGCTTGATCGCCATATCCTGAAGTGGAACATTCTCATCATCGGTCTCCCAGAGCAGAATAGCGCCTGATGGATAGCCGCGGTAGAGTGAATCGAGCAGATCCCGCACGCGCGGCGAGCGCCAAACATAGCGGCGCTGCATCTCGGGCAGACGCAACTCACCACGCTCGATCATGCCCACCAACTCTTCAACAGTTGCTTCGGCCTTTGCCATTGATAGTCGTTACCTGTATACGCCTAACCAGTGATTAGCAGGCAAGTCTGCCTGATAGTGCGATATTGGGGCCTGTTTCAGGCAGAGGTGCCATGGGCAATTGCATCGTTCAGAGGAGCTCGATGCCTGGACTCACCAAGCGCCACGCATGACCCAACCCTCGGTGCTCTGACTGTCCAGCGGCCATGAGTGGAGTCGGGCAGACCGGACCTACGCGAAGCGCCGCACGCTCGAGTCCACGGACCGGAAGTGGGTCGGGAGCGTCATGCAGGTCGGTACGCGACACCGATGACTTCGCGGTGGATCGTCGACGCGGTGGCATGGCTCCTGAACGATGTGAGGTGTAAGCGCCGCGGAAACGGCTGCGGTATGTAGCTTGCGCACGCGCGAGTACGGCTGCCGTCGGGGTAGTGTCAGAAATTCCGTGTTTGGGCCGCCTTGACCGGGCCCAGTCGTCCCGGCCGTACATTGTCACTGTAGCAGTTCGGTCTTGACCGAGCGCCCCGAGCCCCTTGGAGCTGGTCGTGGTTAGCCGCGCCCATGGG
>CAYQVB010000013.1:0-26896 GCA_964420925.1 uncultured Ectothiorhodospiraceae bacterium
GAACGATCCTGGCTCAGGAAGAGATCAACGACGCGGGCGGCATCATGGGCCGGGAGCTCGAGCTCTTCGTCCCCGACGTGGACAAGCTCTCTCCCGAGAGCTGCCGGCAGACGATAGCGGCATGTATCGACAAGAAAGTCCATGCCATATCGAACGCATTTCTCTTTGCGCCGATCCCCGCAATGGACGAATCCGCCAAGTACAAGTGCCCTTACCTGCAGGGGAACACGCAGCGCAACGCGACCGACGCCTTCAAGGCCGATCCGGAGAAGTACAGCCACGTGCTGCAGACCGACCCGTCGGAGGTCAACTACGGATGGACTTACCCCCTGTGGCTCACGGAGATGGAGCGCGTTCAGGGATGGAAGCCCAAGAACCGGAAGATCCACATCGTCGCCGAGCAGGTCGGCTACAACCAGACCATTCTCCGGGCGGCGAGGGAAGCCATTCCGCACTATGACTTCGAGCTCGCGGAGGTGACCGACATCCAGTACCCGGTCAACGACTGGAGCCCCGTCATCCGCAGACTGAAGGAAGTCGATGCCGGCTCGATCATGATCGATCACTGGGTCGCCGCGGAGTACGCCGCATTCTGCAAGCAGTTCGTCGCCGACCCGGTGAGCGATTCACTCGTCTACCTGCAGTACGGCCCGTCGCAGCCGGAGTTTCTCGAGTTGGGCGGCCGGGCCACCGAGGGTTTCTGCTGGAGCACCGTGCTCGGAATCTATGGCGACGAGATCGGCCAGAACTTCCGGAAGAAGTACCTGGATCGCTTCCCCGAGTTCGGAGACTACGAGAGAAACACCATGGGCCTGGTGTACACCGGAAACGGGTACGACATCGTCAAGTACCTGGAGGCGTCCTGGAACGCGACCGGAGCGCTGGATACGACTCCGGAAGACTTCAAGAAGAACGTCGACTGGATCGTGGCGAACCCCTTCCGGGGCGTGTGCGGCATGATGGACATGAACAACGAGTACCAGGAAGCTCTGCACTACCCCGACAACGGTTTTGGCAACCAGTCGGACTCCCACGAGACGGGCATGAGTCAGCTCTATGTGCAAGTGCAGGACGTGCAGCACAAGATCATCTGGCCCGACGCCATTGCCGAGTCGAAGATGCGTCCATCGCCCTGGTGGAGTTGAGTCTGAATCGGGGCAGGGCAGCCATGGACCTGGACGACACTGCCCCTCTCTTCTCCTGCCGGAATCTCGCGCTCGACCTCGGCGGAAGGGAGATCCTGAGAAACATCGATCTGGAGATTCGTGCCGGGGAAGTTCTCGGCATCATCGGTCCGAACGGAGCCGGCAAGACCAGTCTCATCGAGATATTCTCGGGACGCTATCCTCCGAAGACCGGCGAGGTCCGCTTCAAGGGCCGGGACATCACCGCTCTTCCTCTGTACCAGCGGGCGCGACTCGGAGTGGGCAGGACCTATCAGACTCCGCTGGTGCCCGAGGACCTCACGGTGGGGCAGACCTTCAAGGCGGTCCGGCAGGCGTACCGGCCCTATCTCACCCGTTTCGATGCCGAGTACGCGGCGGACCTCGTCGACTTCGTGGTCGACGAGGACGTTCCGAACTCGCAGCTCGAGACCTTCAACCGCCGCAAGCTCCTGCTCGCCTCGGTGCTGATGAGGGATCCGGACATTCTCCTCATGGACGAGCCCGCGGCGGGGCTCATCAACTCGGAAGTCGACGAGATCGACGAGATCCTCCGGATGCTCTCCAAGGAGATGAACATTGCGGTGATCATCGTCGAGCACCGCATGGAGCTGCTCGACACGATCGCGGATCGGGTGATCGTCATGGACGCCGGCGAGATCATCGCGCGAGGGTTCATGGACGAGATCGTCGACGACCCGAAGGTTCGCGCTGCGTACTTCGAGAGCGCCGCCTGACGAGGAGCGGGGGAAGGGTGTCCGAGATCCTGGATGTCAAGGGACTGTCGGCCGGCTACGGACCCCTTCGGGTGATCCACGACCTGGATCTCACCGTCAACTCGGGGGAGCGCGTGGGCATCGTGGGGTTGAACGGTCACGGCAAGACCACGCTCTTCTACGCCATCGCGGGCCTCACCGGCTGGCAGCGCGGATCCATCATGTTCAACGGACGCCAGATTGGGAGAACCCGCAGCCAGGGGCCCGGGCGCTATACCCATCTCATCGTGAGACAGGGCCTCGCGATCATGCCCCAGGGCGACGAGATCTTTCACGGGCTCACGGTAGAAGAACACCTGGACAGCGGCGCCTTTACCCGCGAGGCGTGGCGCACGCGCGCGCGCCGGAAGGAAGAGGTGCTCGACCTCTTCGCACCGCTCCGCCCGCTGCTTCGCACCCCGGTGGCGCGCCTGTCCGGAGGCGAGCGGAGAATGGTCTCCATCGGCCGGGGGATGATGGCCGACGCAAAGCTGTATCTTGCCGACGAGCCGTCCCTGGGCCTTGCCCCGAAGATTGGAATCGCGGTGATGGAAGCACTGCTGAAGATCGATCTCGAGGCGTCGGCAATGATCATCGCGGAGCAGAATGTCGCGCTTCTCGAAGGCAAGGTGGACCGCGTGATCGGGATGCACGCGGGAAAGCTCAAGGGCGAGGCGTCGAGCGCACTGTCGATGCAACTGCGCGTCTAGGGATCGTTTGCCATGGATCTCGGCTTCATTCTCACCAACGCGATCATGGTCGCCTGCATCTATGGCCTGATCGCGGTGGCGGTATCCATCACCTGGTCCAGCCTGGGTCTGGTGAACCTGGGCTACGGGTTTATCTTCGCGTTCTCGGGCTACGGCGCCTATGTCGCCTCGCGCATGCTCTCCGATCATCCGGCGGTGGTGCTCGCGGCGGGAATCCTGAGCGGGGCGCTCGCGGGCGTCGTCATCTGCCTGCTCGTGTTCATCCCCCTGCACGACAAGCCGAACTTCACGGTACGGGGAATGATCGGAACGCTCGCGATCAGCCTCATCGGTTCCCAGGGCCTTTTGTGGTGGTTCGGTCCCCGCAACAAGTCGCTGCCGGAGATCTTCGGGTACTGGAAGGTCAACCTCGGCGACGTGGTGCTGACCTCCGACAAGATCGGCATCGTGGTGTGCTCGACGCTCATGCTCCTCTTCGTCGTGCGCTGGATGAAGTCGAGCCGGCGCGGGCTGGAGATCCGCGCCATGATGATGAATCCGCACGCGGCCTCCATCGTGGGCATCGGAATCAGGAGGACCGGCTTCTACGTGATGGCGATAACCGGCGCGATGGCCGGACTCTCCGCCGTCCTGCTCTCCCAGACCTACTACATCGCGCCCTTCAGCGGCCTCACTCCGCTCATCAAGGGAGTGAGCATTGCGCTCTGCGGAGGGCTCGGCAGCGTGCTGGGAGCGGTGATCGCCGCCTTCATCCTCGGTGCCACCGAGGCGCTCACTTCGAGGTTGCTGGGTGGCCAGTACGTCCTGATCACCCAGTTCCTGGTGATCATCACCATCCTGATCATCAGGCCGCGGGGGATTGCGGGCATCCTCGACAAGGCGCGGGAGCAGTAGGGTGGCGGCGGACAAGGCCCGGTACACCTGGAAGAACCCGCTCGCGGTATGGGGAGCGAAGGGCGGCAACCACGAGGTCGACACCATTCATCCGGGCGACCCCCGGGAGGTGTGGGACGCCAACACGTCCTACAAGGTACCCACCTACGGTGTCGGCCGCTTCAAGTACATCCACAAGTGGAAGAGCCACGCCGGGAGGCTGTGGAAGCGCACCCGGTGGTGGCCCACGAGGCGCACCCTGCTGCTGATTCGCGGCTACTACAACGCGAAGACGCTGCGGGCGCAGAAGCTGATCGTCGACAAGCGGCCCCTGTACTGGACCGCCTGCCTGCTGGTCCTCGCAATCGCTCCCCTGTTCCTGCCGGAAGGGGTCCAGAACACGCTCCTGACCGCGGGCGCCATATTCGGAATCTACGCCGCGATAAACGTGTGCTGGACGCTGATCATCGGCACCGCGAGCGTCTTCTCCCTGGCGAGCTATGCCGTCGTCGGGGTGGCCGCGTTTCTCACCTCCTGGCTCTCGATCAACCTGGGACTGCCGTGGTGGATCCTTCCCTTCATCGGAATGGGGGTTGGACTGGTGTTCGGGGCGATCATCGCGGCGCCCGCGATGCGCCTCGACGGCTTCTACTACGCGCTTCTGACGCTGGGATTGAACGAGCTCTGCCGGGTCTACTTCGTGACCTCCAAGGAGTTCGGCTCGGCGTCGGGAGGGCTCTACGGCGCGTCGACCTACATCAACTCGGACTGGGCGCCGCTGACCCAGTCCCTGGTGTCGTACTACGGCGGCTTCGCCCTCCTCATCGCCGCGCTCATCCTGTTCCGCTTCATCGACGGGAGGCGGCTCGGCCGGCTGTTGAAGATGGCGCCCGAGAAGCGCGAGGCATTTGCCGAGGCGACCGGCGTCAACTACAAGCGGTCGCGGATCATCGTGTTCCTCATCTCTTCCGTCGCGCTGGGCTTCATCGGCGGCTTCTACACCGCCCACTACCGGGGCGTCGCGTTCTCGATCTTCAGCTTCGATACCGTGCTGCTCGGCCTCGCCATGCTCACCATCGGCGGGATAGGAAGGGCCGAAGGGGCGGTGGCGGGCACCCTCATCGTGGTGTTTCTCGACAAAGTGCTCATCACCCTGGGGCCGATACGCCACATCATGATCGGTACCCTCATGCTCTTCGTGGTGCTCTTCCTGCGAAACGGGCTCTTCGGCATGAAGCAGCAGTTCCGGGCGTGGCGCGACAAGAAGAAAGGCGAGTGGCGTTCCAGCCGCACCGAGAAGGGCGGCGAGGCGCTGCCGGAGGAGGCGACCGAGATCCGCGACAAGGACTACCTCTATCACCGGCGCTTCGACAAGATGCAGCGGGATTACCTCAAAACGCTGGTCTGCGACGAGGTCATCGCGGAGCACAAGGCGAAGCCGCTCGGCCAGCACAGCGAGGCGCTCGAGAGGCTGCTGCTCTACTTCCGGCGGGTGCCTCAGGTCGACAAGTACGCGATCAAGCGCGATTCGCGCACCAACACCTACAAGATCATCGCCTTTTCCGGCGTGCGGGGCATATCGCCACGCCTGGTCGAGGACAAGGAGTACCGGACGGAGGAAGAGGCCTACCACGGGGTGTTTCTGCGGCGGGTCTACGACCTGCTGGAATCCTGAAGCGAACGCACGAGCAAGCCATGTCCGAAGAAGCGGAAATGCCGCGGGATCAGGGTGACCTGTACCGCCTCTACTTCGACGAGAAACAGCGCGAGTACCTGAAGACGCTGGTCTGCGACGCGCTCATCGCGGAGCATGAGGCGAAGCCGCTCGGCCAGCACAGCGAGCCGCTGGCGCGGCTCCTGCACTACTTCCGGCACGCGCCCCAGGCGGGCAAGCTCGCGATCAAGCGAGAGTTGCGTTCCGGTACCTTCCGGATCGTAGCGCTCTCCGGGGAGAGAGGAGTGCCCCCTCGCCCGGTGGACGATGCCGCGTACGAAAAGGTGGAAGACGCCTACCACGCCCTGTTTCTGAAGAGAGTGGAAGGCCTGATGGCGTCTGAGATTCCCCCGACCACACGACACACTGGAAGAAGATGGCAGAGATAAGAATCTTCGGCTACGCCAATCGGATCTCGGTCAAACCGGGTGAAGAGATCGATTTCCACGTCAATGCCGACGGTACGGAAGTCGTCGATGCTCAGCTCGTGCGCCTCATTCACGGCGACCAGCATCCTTCCGGTCCCGGCTTCGTCGAGGAGGAAGTGGCAAGCCCCGTAAACGGGCAGTGGTCGGTCAAGAAGCAGTTCACCCAGTTGGGATCCCACCTCGTGGTCGACGATCCCGAAAGGCGTCTCGCGGTGGACGGGAGCTTCTCACTCTTCTGCTACGTCTGGGCTTCCGTGCCCGACAAGGGTCACCGGCAGACCCTGGTGGGGCGCTTCGACGCCCGCACCAACGAGGGCTTCGCCATCGGCATCAGCCCCCAGGGCAGACTCGAGTTCTGGGTCGGTGACGGACAGGAGATCGACTACGTTGTTGCCGAGCTTCCCCTGGTGAAGAAGGCCTGGTACTTCGTGGGGGCGAGTTTCGACCATGCAACCGGCCGCGCGACGCTTTACCAGGAAGGGGTCCTCAACCGCTACAACTCGCTGATCGGCAAGGTGGTGCCCTACGAGTTCCGCTCGCACGTCGAGGCGATGTTCCGCTTCCGGCAGCACAACCGTGACGACGTGCCCTTCATGATGGCGGGCGCTCTCGACAACCACGAGCTGCGTGGCGATTTCGTCAACGACATGTTCTACGGGAAGATCGACCGCCCCGGAATCTGCGACCGACCGCTGTCGCGCGAGGAGATGGACGCCATCCGGGACGGGAAGGCTCCGCCCGAGAGCGCGGTGCTCGCGTATTGGGACACCACCGCCGGGTACGGCGAGAACGGAGTCGGCAACACGGTGTTCGACGTCGGACCCCACGAGCTGCACGCGCGCGGCGTCAACCATCCGATTCGCGGTCAGACCGGATGGAACTGGTCGGGAAAGAACGACTGCTTCCGGCTCAGCCCCCAGGAATACGGCGGCATCGAGTTTCACCCCGAGTCGGTGACCGACTGCAACTGGGATGTCACCAGGACCATGCGGGTGCCGGAGAACCTGAAGAGCGGCGCCTACGCGGCGCGTCTCCGGGCAGGTGACGGCATCGGACTCGGAGAAGAGTACGTCGTGTTCTTCGTGCGGCCGGTGCGTCCCCGCGCCAAGCTCTGCTTTCTCGTGCCGACCGCGAGCTATCTCGCCTACGCCAACGAGAAGCTGAGCTTCGATGCGCAGATCATCCAGCCGATGACCGGGCAGCCGCCGATCATCACCGACATCGACATCGAGACCTACGAGCACCGCGATTTCGGGCTCTCCACCTACGACAGCTACGTGGACGGCGCCGGGGTGTCGTTCAGCTCCTACAAGAGGCCGATCGTGAACATGCGGCCGAAGTACCGCATTTCGAGCATGAACATCCCCTGGCAGTTTCCCGCCGACCTGTCGATCGTGGGCTGGCTCGAGGCCCGCGGCTACGACTACGACATCGTCACCGACGAAGACCTGCATCGCGAAGGCCTCGATGCGATCAAGCCCTACCGTTGCGTGATGAGTGGCACCCACCCCGAGTACGTCTCGGAGAAGATGCTGGACGCCCAGGAGGATTTCGTCGCCGAAGGCGGGCGCCTCATCTACATGGGCGGAAACGGCTACTACTGGTGCGTGGGGTTCTACGACGACGAGCCCTGGTGCATGGAGGTGAGGAAGCTGGACGCCGGCATGCGCGCGTGGGCGGCAAAACCGGGCGAGCACTACCTGCAGACCACCGGCGAGAAGAGCGGCTTGTGGCGCACCCGCGGCCGAGCCCCGCAGAAGCTGACCGGAGTCGGGTTCATCTCCGAAGGATTCGAAACCTGCGCCCCGTTTCGCAGGATGCCGGACTCATACCATCGAACCGTCTCGTGGATAACGGAAGGGATCGAAGGCGAGATCATCGGCGACGAGGGGCTCGCCTACGGGGGAGCGGCGGGAATCGAGCTCGACCGCTACGATCTCTCCCTCGGCACACCTCCTCACACCCGGATCATCGCTTCTTCCGGAGGCCACAGCGACAACTACGTGCTGGTCACCGAAGAGTTGCTCTACGCCTATGCCGGTCTGGTCGGCTCGCTCGACTACCGCATTCGTGCCGACGTGACCTACTTCAGCGCCCCCAACGACGGGGCGGTGTTCAGCACCGGATCGATCGCTTTCGGCAGCGCGTTGCCCGCCAACGACTACCGCAACAACGCCTCCACCATGCTCGGCAATGTCGTCGACGCGTTCATCAAGGAAGGCCGCTTGCCGGGCAGCCGATGGACGCTGGAAGAGAAGCAGTGGCGTTGATCCCTTTGCATCGGCGGTGAGTGCGAAGCGCGCGATCACCGAGAACTTCACCACCGATCCGTGGTGGTGGGAGGCGGCCCGGCCCTGGCCTTCGGGCGACGGTCCGCTGCCCGCTTCCACCGACGTGCTCGTGGTGGGAGCGGGCTACACCGGGCTCTCCGCCGCGCTGACGCTCGCCGAAGCGGGCCGGGACGTGCTGGTGCTCGACCGGCTCTTGCCGGGCGAGGCGGCGAGCTCGCGCAACGCGGGCTTCGTGGGGCGGAGCCTCCTCGGCGGCTTCAGCCAGATGGCGGAGAAGCTCGGGCTTCCCGAGACGGTGACCCTGCACCGGGGCGCGGAAGACGCCTACGACTTCGTGGTCGATCTCATGGGGCGCCTCGCCATCGACTGTCACCTCGTCCACCGCGGCCGGCTCCTGCCGGTGTGGAACCAGGCGCAGTACGATGAGACCGCGGCGGACTTCGCACTCCAGCAACAGCATCTTGGAATCGAAGGGGGAATGCTGTCGGAGCAGGAGCTTTCCCAGGAGCTGCGGGTAGCCGGCGCGCGGGGCGCCTTGCTGATCGAGAACACTTCCTCGGTGCATCCCGGCATGTACCACGCGGGCCTTCGCCGGGCGACGGAAGCAGCGGGGGCTCGGGTGATGGGGGGTTGCGCGGTCACGAAGCTTGCACGCGAGGCGAACGGCTTCGCGGTGCGCACCGAGCGCGGCGCGCTGCGTGCGCGCGAGGTGGTGATCGCGACCAACGCCTACACCGGAGGACTGACGCCCTGGTTCCGGCGTCGCCTGGTGCGAAGCCACGCCACGATGGCCGCCTGCGAACCTCGGGACCCGACCCTGCTCAAGAGCCTGATGCCCGCGGATCGCACCTACATCGACTACTCGCGCTACCAGTTCAATTTCTGGCGCATCGCCCCGGACGCGCTCTCGCGACTCCTCTTCGGTGGCCAGACCGGCCTGCTCTTCAAGCGCCCGGAAGAGATCGCGGAGCGCCTCCAGGCCGATCTCGCACGCATCTTCCCCACCCTCGCGGGCACGCGCTTCAGCCACCTCTGGCGGGGCGAGGTGGCGTTCACCATGGATCGCCTTCCCCACCTCGGCGTGCACGAGGGCGTCCATTTCGCGCTCGGCTGCAACGCGGCGGGGCTGCCGATGGGCACCTGGATCGGGCACAAGGTCGCGCTCAAGCTCCTGGGCGACCCGGACGGCGCCACGCCCTACGACGAGCGCCGCTTCCCCGTCTCGCCGAGCATCCTCGGCTTTCCGTGGTTCATGCCGATCCTCACCACCTGGGCGCGCTGGCAGGACTGGCGCGGCGCCGCCGCCAAGGGGCATTGAACCAACTCGCCGATCCGAGCGGCCGCCCCTAACGCCGCAACGGCTGCCCCTTGCGGTAGGTGCCGACACGCCAGAGCCATTCCGCCGGGCCGAAGCGAAAACGGTCGAGCCAGGCCGGCGACCACCATAGCTGCAACCCCCAGACGCCCAGGCAGAAGATCAGAATTCCGGTGCGGGTCACGGCAACGTCGCCCAGCAGGACATTGAGTACCAGCACCCCCAGGACGGTCTGGGACAAGTAGTTGGTCAGCGCCATCCGTCCGGTTGCCAGCAGGCGCCGTTTCAGCCAATGGTCCCGACCCCGGTTCCAGAGGATGATGAGGCTCATGAAGCCCAGCGAGGCGGGAATGGTGCCCAGGGTGTTGGGAACCTGGCCGATGAACGCCACCTCCCTGGAGTAGTCGCCGAGCGCCGTGATGACCACTCCCACCGTGGCGAGGGAGAGGCCGACACCCAGGCCGATGGCGGCGCTCAGCCGGTAGACCCTCGCCGGCATGGCGCCGTTCATGAACCCCAGGCGGTACAGACCGGCGCCCATCAGAATCAGTCCCAGTCCGCGCAGGAGGTAGCCCAGTATCGTGAGGTCCTCCAGGGCGTTGCCGAGTGCTCGCGCGTGTCCGGCCTCCAGCGTGTCGTTACCCGAGCTCCACCACAGCGTCTGCGCCTCTTGCCTGTCCACCGGCTCCCAGAGACCGATCAGCGATACGTCGGTGGTATCGGCGATGTGCTGCATCAGCAGGGTGTTGGGGATGGAAAGCAGGAACGTCACGGCGCCGGTCGCGATGAGGGCCTTGGCCGGCAGCTTACGAAGCGCCACGAGAATGACCGCGGAGAAGGCGTAGACCACCAGTACGTCACCTTCCCAGAGCAGCATGTGGAGGACGCCGATGCCCAGCAGCAGGGCGTTCCGCCACAAATTCAGCAGGACGGGATGCGGCTCCCGGGTCTCGGCCCTTTCGATGAACAGCAGGATCCCCGCGCCGAAGAGCAGGGAGAAGAGACCCATGAACTTCTGGTCGATGAAGATCTCCCCGAAGATGCCCACCGCCCAGTCCCAAGCGGTCGCCGACCCTCCGGCGTCGAGATTCAGGTACGGCGCCAGCCCCATCTTCATGGCCACCGCGTTCATCAGCAGGATGCCCAGCACCGCCACGCCCCGGATGAGGTCGAGGCTGGTGATTCGCGCCGACTCCGTTACCGGGCCGGCGCCGGTGTCGTCCCGTTCCCGTCGAGCGTCCGGACTTTGTCGGTCAGTCACTTTCCATCTGGATATGTTTCCGGGTGACGAAACTCCGTCTCGCGGTAGCAGGCAAGGATGTTCTGGGCGCCGACATGCATGATGTCCCTGGTCGAAGTACTGAAACGGGTTCTCGAAGCACCAGGGGTTATCAGAAAATTGAGTCTTCACTGCCTGCGCGGGGTATGCGAGGGCGTTTCGACCGAGCGACTGATCGACTCCGATGTGCCGTGCGCTCAGCGCTCGCGGCTTCCCTCGCGAGAGACCGCTTCGCATTGCACGTTCGGGTCGAGCGAGCATCCCGCCATGAACTGCAGCATCTGCGCGCCGTCTGCGGTGTCGTAGAACCGGATCATCTTCTCGTTGAACTCGAGCCGCTTCGCGGCGGCGACGGTGAGGACGTCGTGGCCGTGCTCGAGGGGAATTCCGTTCATCATGAGCCTTCCGGTGCGCTTGTTTCCGTCCCAGAAGGGCGGGTTGCGTGCGGTCCAGAGGAACGCCGCGATCGCCTTGCGGTGCACCCCCTTCATCGCGCCGATCGTCTCGATGGCCGCTTCCATGCGCGCAGGGCGCGTCCGTGCGTCCGGCGGCTCGTGCGTCGTTCCTGCGATCCGTAACGCGCCTGTGCGCAGGCCCCCCCACTCGAGTGCTTCCTCGCGCGCGACGTGGGCGTGCAGCTCCTCGAAGGTCGCCCTGTCGAACCTGAAGTTCCCGTGCTCGACCCGCGCGATCAGGTTGCGCCACGACCGCGCCTGGTTGAGCACCTGCTCTGCGTCTTCGATCCGTCTCCCGCCCACCGTGATCCCGTCCATCAGCGTCTTGACCTCGGGGAAGGTGAACGGGTTGCCCTCGAGCGCCACCGTGTCGTACACGATCTCCTCGAGCGCCTTGCGCGCTCTGAAGATTGCCCGCGCCTTGTCCGGCCGCGTCGTCGTGTGGATCCGGCTTCGTCCCAGTGTGAAGCCCAGTCCCTGTGCGTTCATCTTCGTCGTCACTTGCCCGTGGCCGCCAATGCGTGTCTTCGTCCCGTCCGTCGCCCTCGGAAACCGGACACATTGTGGATCGCCAGTCCGAGCCGTTTCTCCGGGCATCGCCGAGTCACGATCAGCACGGGATCCTCGCCCGGCAGAATGCGGTCGCGTTCCAGCGAGCCGGTATCGGACAGGATTCCCGACACGCTGTCGCGCACCGACTGTGGGACACGACGATGTCGAGCCATCGATGCGTCTCCAAAGCGGATGGTTTCGATTCTGAGACTACCTGCAATGAATGAACAAAGAGACGGCTTCCGCGGCGCAGAAGCTCATCGAAGACGGGTTGTCGCCCGCTCGGGCGGCGAAGAAGCTTGGCAATCATCCTCCACCGTCCGCCGCACTCGATTGACCGCATTGCAAGCCGTAGCATGAAGAGAGCGAGCGCTGGGGGCCATCGGGAATGCGGATTCCGCTGCTGGGGGCCGCACCCACACGCTGATGGCACAATGGAGTCGACGCGTCCCCGGCCGTCGAGGAGCCGAACCTGACCATGAACGACTCTGCGCTGATATGTGCTGCTCGCACCACTCCGGTCACCCACCTGACCGACACCGAGGCGATGCTCGACATGAAGAAGCTTCGCGCCTACCGCCTCGGGCGCCTGCGCGCGGAGCTCGCAAGGCGCGACTACGGTGCCTGCGTGCTCTACGATCCGATCGCCATCCGCTACGCCACCGGCTACCGGAACCTCCCGGTGCTCCAGATGCACATCCCCGGCACCTACGCGTTCGTGCCGGTGGAAGGTCCGGTGGTGCTCTTCGAGGCGGAGCTGAGCCACCACGTGGCCGCCGGACTCGAGTCGATTGACGAGTGCCGGCCCGCGCTTCCGCAGCACTACTTCATCGGTGGGGACCGCATGGACGAGTGGGTATCGGCGCATGCCCGGGAGGTGGCGGAGCTGATGCGCGAGCACTGCGGCGGAAACCGCAGGCTCGCGATGACGCGCTCGGACGTGCGCGCTCACGCGGCCTTCGCAGCCCACGATCTCTCACTCTTCGATGCGGTGGAATTGCTGGAGCGAGCGCGTTCCATCAAGTCGCCGGAGGAGATCCTCTGTATGAACGTGGCGATCGGGGTGGCCGAGGTCGGCATGGCCCGGATGCGCGAGGCACTCCGACCCGGCATGACGGAAGCCTCTCTCTGGTCGATCCTGCACCAGACCAACATCAGCATGGGCGGAGAGTGGATCGACTGCCGGCTGCTCGCCGCGGGCGACCGCGCGGTGCCGTGGATGCAGGAGACCAGCCTGCGCATGATCCGTCCCTGCGAGCTGGTGGCGTTCGACACCGACATGATCGGCCCTCTGGGCTACGCGGCCGACATTTCGCGCACCTTCCATTCGGGTCCGGGCCGCCCGAAGGCATCGCAGCGCGACGTCTACCGGCTCGCCCATGAAGAGCTTCACCACAACCTCGAGCTGGTGAAGGCGGGGGTCTCTTTCAAGGAGCTCTCGGATCGGAGCTTCAGGCAGCCGCCGGAGTACCAGCCCAACCGCTATCTCGCGATGGCGCACGGAATCGGTATGTGCGACGAGTGGCCGACCATCTACTACCCGCAGGACTACGAGAAGTTCGGGTACGACGGAGTGCTCGAAGAAGGCATGACTCTCAGCGTCGAGAGCTTCATGGGCGCGGTCGGAGGTCATGAAGGGGTGAAGCTCGAAGAGCAGGTGCTCGTCACGCGCGGCGGCTGTGAGCTGCTTTCCCACTTCCCCTTCGAGGAAGCATTGCTGGAGTGAAGGACGGGCGCTACAGTCGAACGTCGTACAGGGGCCGGCCCCAGTCGTGCGCCCGCGCCACCACCCGCTCGACATCCTCCTCCAGCATGAGCCGCTCGTCCACGAGCTTGCGCGCCGCCGCTTCGATGGCGCGCACGTAGCCGCCGGCATCGCCGTAGCGGGCGAGGATCGAGGCACGGGGATCGCCGGTCATCGCCGCCTCGGCGTCAGTGTCCGGAAACGGCATGTAGCTCCCGGTGAACTCGTGCATGGCGCCGTGACCGAACTCGCGGGCGCGCAGGTTCCAGCCGGTGCAGGTGCCGAGCGGGGCTTCGACCATCGGCGCCCGTACCCCCGCGATGTCGTTGCCGTCGGCATCCACGGCGGGGACGAGCACCGCGTAGCCTCTGGCGTCCGCCACGTCCGGAGGCTCCCTGATGAGCAGCCCGCGCTCGAAATCGGGGCCGAAGTCGTAGAGGGGCAGGGCATTCGCGCCGCACGGAATCATGACGCCGGGGATGCGCGGAAACTGCGACCTCCACGCCTCGTACTCCACCAGGGTCCCGTCCGCCTGTCGCGGGATCCGGCTCGCGGGGGGCGCGGCGCCGTGGGTGGCCCACGCGTCGAGGGCGTCGAGCATGGCGCGAAACAGCATCGAGGTCTGCACGATGTTCTCGTAGTGCTGGCAGTTGCCGCGTGCCGGTCGCACCGTGTTCGGACTCGCGAAATGCTGCGAGCTCGCCCACAGGTAGATGCGCACCGTGTCCGGTGGCTCGAGGTCGTGGCCCTCGGTATCGGTGTGCACCAGCGACCCGCGCCGCTGCCAGTACTCCGTCGCGCTCTGGGTGTGCAGCACCAGGGGGTCGGTCTCGGGCCGCTTGAGGATGGCGTCCTGCCGGCCGCTCAGGTGGTCGACGGACGCTCCGTAAGCGAAGGGGAAGCGGTCCGCGCAGTTCTCGTGGTCCTCGTACTGCTGGCCGGCGGGGTTGACGACCCGGGCGAAGCGATGGTTCATCCACATCAGACCTCCGCCCGAGACGTGCGGCAGCACCCCGTCGAAGACCCGCCGGCCCCGCGCGTCGGCGTTGTATCCCCGGTGGACGAAGTCCCGGATGCAGCGCCCGGTCTGCGAGCGTCCCCATGCGTAGGCCTTGTCGACGGTTCCAGCGAGGGGGTTCGCGCCGCCGCGCCGGTCCGCGTCGTCGTATCGCAGGAAGCTCACGAGATCGCGTACCACGGCGTGGCCGATTCCGTAGGGCCGGGGATCGCGTGCGGTGTAGACCAGCTCGTAGATCCACCCCGGCTCGAAGCCGTCGAAGACGTGGATGTGTGTGTCCGATTCGACGAGGGCGGTCTCCGCTCCCTGCGCATCGAGCCCGACTCCGCCCTCGGTGCGTGCGAAGGTCCATGCATCGCTCGCGATCGGCTCGCGCGCATCGCCGGGGTAGCGCCGCCGCGTCAGCATCGGCCGCGACGTGTCGAGAGAGACGGTAGGGTAGCTGCGCGTGGAAGCCCAGGCGCTCAAGGGGTAGGTCGAGATCCCGGCACGGTCCGCGATGAACTCCGTACGCACGAGGCCGGTGAGCGGTGCCTCGCCGTCGCGCGCCACCGGCACGTCGAGCAGCATGCGCCCGTCGCCCGGCAGCAGGTCCCCTTCCCAAGCCGCCCACACCACGGTGTACCCGCGCCGCATGAGGAAGCCGTTGCCGGCATCGCGCAGAGTGCGCGGATCGTTCGACGCCGGCGCATCGTTGAAGAACTGGAGCTCGCGCTTGTTGCCGCGGTTGCCATATCCGAAGAAGAGCCTTCGATTGCCCGGCCCCACCGGTTTCAGGATGCATACGTCGGTCGCGTACTCGACGAGACCGCCGGCATTGCGCGGTACCTTGTCGAGATCCACGACCTCCGAGTACGCGGGCGACTCCGGATCGACCGCGAAGTGCGCACGTCCGACGAGGCGCTCGTAGGGACCGGTGTCCCCGAAGCAATGGCCGCCCGTGAAGGGCTCGCGTTCGGTGATTCGCAACTCCAGCGAGTCGTTCATGGCGCCTCCGGATCGCGTCTGCGGGCGACAAGAGTTGAATGTTCCTGCCCTTCGGGTCCACGCACAAGCCGCGGGTTCCGCGTCCGCACGTCACCAGCGGCAGAGCGGACACCACGATCGAAGGAATTTCCTTAGTATTGCGGAGCGCCCACCTCCCAGGACGCAGGAGGACTCCAGTCATGCGTTTGGCTTCGCATCCGACCGCACCCCCTGCCATCAGCCCCGACGAGCACCGCCAACGTGTCGCTGCGGTCCAGGCCCGGATGGACGAGATGGGACTCGATGCCCTGTTCATTACCAGCGAGGACCACTACCGCTATCTCACCGGCTTCGATGCGCCCGTCTGGCAGAACCTGACGCGCCCGCGCTACTGCGTGCTGCCGGGCACGGGCGACCCCATACTGATTCTGCCGTCCGGCAACGAGATCATTGCCCGGCGCACCGCTGCGTGGATTGGCGACGTCCGAAGCTGGGTGGCGCCCAATCCAGAGGACGATGGCGTGTCCCTGTGTATCGATGCGCTGAAAGCGGCGAGCGGCAAACACGGGCGTATCGGAGCGGAGCTGGGTCGCGAGAGCAGGATAACGATGCCGATCGGGGACTTCCTGCGGGTTCGGGACGGCGCCGCGCCGCTCGAGTTCAGCGACGCGGACTGGATGCTCCGCACGATGCGCATGGTCAAGTCGCCGGCGGAAATCGCCCTGATGCGCTATGTCTGTGAGCTGGTCTCTTCCGCCTTCGAGGCATTGCCTTCCTACGTGCGGACGGGCGACAGCGAGCGTGAGGTCGCCGCCCGGTTCCAGAGCGAGGTGCTCAAGAACGGTGGTGAGAAGATTCCCTATCTCATCTGCACCTCGGGGGCGGGCGGCTACCCTTGCATCAACCTGGGTCCCGGCGACCATCGGCTGGAAACGGGTGACGTGCTGATTCTCGATACCGGGGTCTCCTATCGAGGCTACTTCTGCGACTTCGATCGCGACTACTCGGTAGGAGAGCCTTCGGATGCGGTGAAACGTGCCTACGATGCGGTATGGAGAGCGACCGAAGCAGGGATTGCCGCGGCGCGGCCGGGCAACCGGACCTCGGATGTCTGGCTGGCCCAGGCCGAGGTGCTGGCAGAGGCCGAGGGAAAGGAGGTCAATCGGGAGGGATTCGGCTCGGGCCGGCTGGGTCACGGAATCGGTCTGCGCATGTGTGAGCCACCGTCCAACAGCCCCATCGACGAGCAGGTGCTGGTCGAGAACATGACCCTCACCATCGAGCCGGGACTGCCCTTCTTCGTGGACGGCAAGAGCGGGCCGGAACGCAAGATCCTGGTCCACGAGGAGAACATCGTCATCACCCCCGACGGGGGTGAGCTGCTGACCCGGCGCGCGCCCCGGGAAATGCCCATCATCGAGTGAGGCAGGGAATAACCCGGGGGGCGGCCGCCGGGCCACTCGGCAGGAGGAGTCACCGATGCGCGATTCGACGAGACCGGGCATCGGCCTCGAGCGCCATGTCGCTTCCGCCCATCGAGCAAGACACGGTTCGAGTTTGGGCTCGAGGCGGACGCTCATGGTCGCAGACATGGAGAGACTCCGAACCATGCTCGAGTGCACGATCCGGTACTAACGATCAAATTGAGGACTACGCAATGGCCAGGATGAACGCGCGCCGGCCGGGAAACGCCGCACTGAGAATCGAGACCAATCACAGCGCCGGGGTGCGCGTTGGCGAGATGATCTTCGTCGGCGGTCAGGTCGATATCGGGGAGGGGGGCACGGTGTGGCATCCCGGCAATCTCCCGGCGCAGACCGAAGCCGCGGTCGACGCTGTCGAGACGGTCCTCGAGGAGCTCGGGGCGGACGTCGAGGATGTGGTCAAGATCGTCGTCTTCTACGTGAGCGGCGGGGAGGTCGACGAGCCGGACCTGCTCGCGAAGCTGCGCCGCCGCTTCCGCGGTGAGCCCGCGCCGGCCTGCATGGCGGTGCCGCTGCCCGCACTCGCCTACCCGGGCATGATGGTGGAGATCGAGTGCATCGCCATGCGCGGGGCCGATGACAGCCGCCTGCCGCGACGGGCCGCCAACCCCGAGGCCCATTGGCCGTCGCCCTTCAGCCACGGCATTCGCTGCGGCGAGATGCTCTTCGTGGGGGCGCAGTCGCCCCTCGACCGGGAGGGGAGGCTGCGCGCTCCGGGCGAGGTCGTGGAGCAGGCGAGGATCAACATCGCCAACATCGCCGAGGTCATGGCGGAGCTGGGTGGAAGCCTCGACGACGTCTGCCGCTTCAACACCTTCTACGTCGGTTACGGCACGGCCGAGGACTGGAAGCAGGCGGCCCGCGTCCGTGGCAACGCCTTCGAACGGCCGGGGGTGTGCGGCACCGGCGTGCCGGTCCCGGCGCTGTTCCCCGCCGGGCTCACCATCCGGCAGGAGGCCACCGGCATGCTCGGCCTCGACGGCAACACCCTGCCGCGCACGCCGTCGCTTCCGGAGGGGCACTGGGACTGGCCCATCCCCGTCAAGGCGCAGCAGGGGGTGCGCATCGGCAACCTGATCATGATCGGGGGGCAGGTTCCCGCGGACGCCCACGCCCGAGCGGTCCATCCGGACGACCTCGCGGCCCAGACCCGGACCACGATGGACTTCGTGCAGCGCGTGGTCGAGGACCTCGGCGCCACGATGGACGGCGTAGTCAAGGTCAACGCCTTCTACAAGGACGTCGCGGGCGCGGATCCTGAGCGCCTGCACACCAATCTCGCCATCCGCAGCGGCTGCTTCTCGAGCCCGGGCCCGGTATCGACCGGAGTACCGCTCAAGGCCCTGGGACTTGAGGGGATCGAGATTGAGATCGAAGCTTATGCGATGCTGGAGGACTGAGGGGCCGGGTGGTACAGGAAGCAGGCCACGCTGTGCTCGGCGTCGAGAGGACGCAGCTCCGGCGCTTCGCGGCGGCAGGCGGCCATCGCCTTCGGGCAGAGGCCCGCGTAGAGGCAGCCGGCACGTTCCGGTGACGGCTCGTCCGGGTCTTCGTCGGCATCCGTGCGAGGGCGGGCGAACTCGGGATCGGGGATCGGTATCGCCGCCTTCAGCGCCTGTGCGTAGGGGTGATGCGCATCGTCGATGACCCGCTCCGCCTCGCCTATCTCCACGAAGCGGCCCCGGTACATGATCGCGATTCGGTCGCACAGGTAGCGCGTCGTCGAGAGGTCGTGGGAGACGTAGAGGATGGTGAGACCGAACTCGCGCGACTGCTCTTTCAGGAGGTTGAGGATCCCCGCCCGGATCGAGACGTCGAGCATGGATACGGGCTCGTCGGCGATGAGGAGCTTCGGCTCCAGCACCAGGGCGCGCGCGATGGACAGGCGCTGGCGTTCGCCTCCGCTCAGCTCGTGCGGAAACTTGTCGGCGAAGGCGTGCGGCGGACGCAGTCCGGCCCGTTCCAGCGTCCGGGCGACGCGCCCCCGGCGTTCGGAGGCGTCCCCGAGGCGCTGGGTGGCGAGCGGCTCCGCCACCGTGTCGTGGACGGTGAAGCGCGGATTGATCGACCCGTAGGGGTCCTGAAAGATCATCTGGACGTCCCGGTAGTACTCGCGCAGGGCGCGGCCCCCGAGCGCCGCGAGGTCGCGACCGTCCTGGAAGTGGATGCTGCCGCTGTCGTGGCGCTCGAGCCGCACCAGGAGGCGTCCGAGCGTGGTCTTGCCGCTGCCGCTCTCGCCGATGAGGCCGAGGATCTCGCCCTGCCGGATCTCGAAGCTCACGTCGTCCACCGCGTGCACCATCGCGCCTTCGCCCCGGGCGAAGAGGCCGGCGAGCTCGCCGCGCGCCGCGAAGGACTTGCGCACGTGGCGCGCGGTGACGAGCGGCGGCGCGCTCAGTGCGTTGCCGTCCACGTTTCGCTCAGCGCGGCCCGTGCGCGCATGTCCTCGGCTTGCCCCACGTGATGGCAGGCGGCGTAGTGGCCGGAACCGAGCGCCTGGAGCTCGGGATCCTCGTCGTGGCAGCGCACGCTCGCGAAGGGGCAGCGCGGCGCGAAGCGGCAGCCGCGCGGGGCCTCCAGGAGCACGGGCGGCGCGCCGGCGATCGATATGAGCGCTTCGTGCTTCGGCCGCGTGGTGCTCGGAAAGGCGTTCTTGAGCCCCAGGGTGTAGGGGTGCACGGGATTGCCGAACAGGGTCCGGGTATCCGCGTGCTCCACGATGCGGCCCGCGTACATGACCGCGACCCGGTCGCAGTTCTCCGCCACCAGGCCCATGTCGTGGGTGATGAGGAGCATGGAGGCGCCGAGGCGCTTCTGCAGGGCCCGCACTCGGGTGAACACGCGGTCCTGGCTCACCACGTCGAGCGCGGTGGTGGGCTCGTCCGCGATGAGCAACGCGGGCTCGAGCGCGAGCGCCATCGCGACCAGGGCGCGCTGGCGCATGCCGCCGCTGAACTGGTGCGGGTAGTGCGCGAGCCGTTCGGGATCGATCTTGACCAGGCGAAAGAGCTCCTCGGCGCGCGCCCGGGCCTCGGCCGGCGAGGCCCCGTCCTGCCGGACGATGACCTCCTCGATCTGGCGTCCGACCCGGTAGACGGGGTTGAGTGCGTTCATGGCGCTCTGCGGGATGACTGCGATCTCGCTCCAGCGGAAAGCGCGCATCTCCTCGTTGCTCAAGCGGACGAGGTCCCGTCCCCGGTAGAGGATCTCGCCGCCGGTGATTGCGGCGTTGGCGGGCATCACCTTGATCACCGCGCGCCCCGCGGTGGTCTTGCCGCAGCCGGACTCGCCGACCAGCCCCAGGGTCTCGCCTTCGTGCACGGTGAACGAGACCCCGTCGAGGGCGTGCACCGTGCCCGCGCCGATCCGGTAGCCCACCGAGAGGTTCCGGACCTCGAGCAGCGCCTCGCTCATCGCTCCCGCAGCCTCGGGTTGGCGACTTCCTCGAAGGCCTGCCCGATGAAGTAGAAGGCGGTGGTCACGACGATGATGCACAGCCCCGGCGGCACGAACCACCACCAGGCCTTGAACGAGACCATCGAGGTGAAGACGTCGTAGATGATGGTGCCCCAGCTCACCGCGTAGGGGTCGCCGAAGCCGAGGAAGTTGATGCTCGCCTCGGTGGTGATCGCCCAGGCGACCCCGAACACGCCGTGCACGAAGGCCTGGGGCATGACGTTCGGCGCGATGTGCCGGTACAGGATCCGCAGGTGTCCGGCCCCCGAGATGCGTGCGGCGTCGATGAAAGGCCGTTCGCGCAGACTCAGGACCTGGGAGCGCACCACGCGCGCGGTGATCGGCCAGAACAGCATCGCCATGAGCGCGATGATCCACCAGGTGCTGCGGTCGAGCAGCGACAGCGCGACGATCGCGAAGGGTAGCAGGGGCACTCCGAAGACGACATCGGTCATGCGCATCAGGAAGGAGTCCACCCAGCCCCCGAAGTAGCCCGCGATGAGGCCGACGTTCAGCCCGATGAGGGTCATCGCCGCCGCGGTGATGACGCCGACGACCAGCGCGGAGCGGGTGCCGATGATCACCTGGCTGAACACGTCGCGCGCGTAGAGGGTGGTGCCGAACCAGAAGTCGCCGGTGGGCGTCAGCAGGCGCATCAGGCGCCCGTCTTCCTGGTAGTGCTTTTCCAGCGGCTCGTAGGGTGCGAGCCAGGGCGCGAAGACCCCTACGAACACGAACACCGCGAGGACGACGAGGGAGGCGATCGCGAGGTGCCGTCCCGCGAAGGGCTGCCAGTAGCGCCGCCACCCGTGCATCGCGAGCGCTGGTGAGGAGGGCGATGCCCTGCCAGGTGCTGCCGCGGGGGCTCCTGCTTCAGCCATAGCGCACGCGAGGATCGAGGAGGCCGTAGAGCACGTCGGAGATCAGGTTGCCGATCACCACCAGGACCGCGATGAGCAGAAACGACGCTTCCGCGACCGGGTAGTCGGAATCGGTTACCGCCTGCACCATGAGACGGCCGATGCCCGGCCAGGAGAACACGGTCTCCACCAGCACGCTGCCCGCCACGACGAAGGCGCCGAGGAGCGAGACCGAGGTGGCGATAGGCAGCAGCGAAGCGCGCAGCGCGTGACCGAACACGATGCGCGCCTCGCTCAGTCCCTTGGCCTTGCACAGCTCGATGAAATCGTCGCCGAGCACTTCCAGCATGCTGGTGCGCATCACGATGAGGGGGTAGCAGCCGTAGTAGACCGCCATCACCAGCATCGGCAGCACCAGGTGGTGCAGGAAATCGAGCGAGAGGTAGGTCTCGAGCAGCCCTTCGTAGTCGCTTCCCGGCGTGCGCATGTGCCCGGCGGGGAAGATCTCGAAGTGGATCGAGAACAGTGCCACCGCGATGATGCAGAGCCAGAAGATGGGCGCGGAGCGGAAGATCATCGCGGTGGTGCTGATGATCCGGTCCGTCTTCGAGTTCCGCTTCCACGCGATGAGGGCTCCGCCTGCGACTCCGAAAAGGTAGGCGAGCACGAGCGAGGGCAGCATCAGGACCACGGTGTGCGCCAGCGCTTCGCCCAGGATCTCCGACACCGCGATCCCGCGGTTGAAGGAGACCCCGAAGTTGCCGGTCAGCATGTTGAGGATGTAGCGCCCGTACTGCACGTGCATCGGCTGGTCGAGACCGAAGCGCTGGCGCAGCTCGGCCTGGACCTCGGGGTTCAGCGCCTCGCTGATCACGGTCATGGTCGGGTCGCCCGGCAGGAGCCGGAACAGCGCGAACATGATGGTGGCGAGGAAGAACACCGTCGCGAACGCGAGGGCGACCCGCTTCGCGAAGTAGATGCGGATGTTTCGCGACTGGGCGTTGGCGCTCATCGTCCGGATTCGGAGTTCCGGATCACTTCGGGCTGCACGCCGCGGTCCGCGGCGCGCAGCCCGATGCCCGTTGCCGGTCTCGTCCTCGACGCCTTACTCCGGAAGCTGGAGCCGTCCTTCCGAGTCCCAGGTGTATCCCGCGTCCGCGAGAACCTGTCTTGCCTGCTCGATATCGTAGGCGTAGGGCTTCACGCTCTGGTCATGCCAGAATGCGTTCGCGGGGGCGATCACCGATCCGCCGATGTTCCCGTAGCCCTCGTAGAACTCGTTGAGCATGCGCTGGCGCGGGGTGGCGAGGCTGAGCGCCATCCGCAGCGCCGGGTCGTCGTAGGGCGCGTTGCGCACGTTGACGACGAGGGTGTCCGAGCCGTTGCTCGGCACGGAGACGAACTGCAGGTGATCGGTGGCTTCGATTTCCAGGATCTGGTGCGGGAGAATGGAGTCGAGCACATCCGCTTCCTGCTTGATGAGCGCGGTGTAGGCGGCCTCCGAGGTGCCGTAGAAGATCACGAGAAGACCCGCGTTGTCCGCGGGCTGAAAGTGCCCGTCGAAGCGCTCGACCTTGAACTCCTGCGCCTTCTTCCAGTGCCCGAAGCGATACGCGCCGCTGCCGATCGCGGGCACGTTCTCGAAGGTGGTCGGATCTTCGATCCCCTCCCAGACGTGTTTGGGAATGATCGGCACCATCGCCAGGGTCTGGGTGGTGAAGGGCGCGAAGGGATTGGCGAGCTTGAAGCGGACGGTGTTCGGTCCGGTCGCGCTCGCCGACTCGAGCTGGCCGAGGGTCGCATTGTAGTAGGCTGCCTTGTGCTCCTTCATGTAGTTGAAGGTGAAGGCGACATCCTCCGCGGTGACCGGATTGCCGTCGTGGAAGGTCATGCCCTCGCGGATCGTCGCGTCGATCGTGGTGTCGTCGACCGCATCGAGCGCGGTCGCGGCCCAGAACTGCGGCTCGCCTTGCGGTCCGATGCGCATCACCGTGTCGTAGATCAGGTAGACCAGGCGCACCTGCGAGCTCTCGGAGGCGAGCACCGGGTTGATGGTCTTGAGATCGGTGATCTCGGTTGCCCACCGGACCACGTCGCGCTCACCCGTCGGCTTCAGGGTGAAGAAGGCGACCACGTCGTTGAAGCCGCTCACCTTGGGAATGACGGGATCGCGGAAGTTCGCCTTGTTGAATACCTGCAGCACGTCGGCGTTCACGATGGGGATCCAGGCGTTCGCGTCGTAGAGCTGCTTCTGGATCCGGCTGACGAGGCCCGCCCGCGCCTCGAAGTCGTACTCCTGGCGCTGGGCGACGAGCAACTCGTCGAGCCCGGGATCCATGACGCCGGAGAAGTTCCAGCCGCCCGCGACCGCGCGATCGGAATGGAAGGTGTTGTAAGTGTAGAAGTCGGGATCCAGGCGCTGCAGTTGCGGGGTGAAGGCGATCACCGCGGCGTCGAAGTCGTGGGTGTTGAAGATGCGCTCGATCATCGGATTGGGGAAGTTGACGGGATCGATCTTCGATTCGATGCCGAGCTCGTTCCAGGCCTCGGCGAGCACGATCGCCATCTCGTACTGGATCGGAAACTGCGCCTTGGTCCAGGTCAGCAGGCGCAGCTCTCCCATTGGTTCGGCCGCCGCGCCGGCGCTGGCAAGGGTCAGCGTCGCCGCCGCGAGCGCCGTCATCGTCCCGCGGATCTTCCTGCCGAGTCTGCTCATGTTCATCTCCTTCAATGTGTCGGGCCACCGGCCGGCGTTTGAGCCGCTGTCCCCGCAACCTGCCGAAGTCCGGTCAGAGCGAATAGTCCGGATGATGGCACGACTTCCGGGCTGTGGTGGACCCTCATCCGGCGGATAGAATACGGGTCACCCATCGGTGCAACAAGGATCGCTTCCCTCATGGTGAACATCTGTCGCACTCCGATCGAGCACGTATCCGCGTGGCGCAGCAGCGGTTTCGCGTCCTCCGACGACTACGCCATCGATCTCGCTCCGCGTCACTTCGAGGCCTTCGAGCGCGCCCTGGCGCGGATTCGGGCCGAAGGGTTGACTCTGGACGACATCGAGCGCCGCCACTTCGAAGTGCCCGAGATCGCCGGAGACATCGCCGCGTGGTTCGACGAGATCCAGCACGGCCGGGGCTTCGTCTTCCTGCGCGGTTTTCCCGTCGATCGATGGTCCGAAGACGAGGTCGGCATCGTCTTCTGGGGCATCGGCACCCACATGGGGGTGGGCGTCTCGCAGAGCGTGCTCGGCGACCGCCTCGGCCACATGATGGACTTCAGCCACGAGGACCCGAACGCCCGCGCCTATCGCAACCGGCAGGAGCTGGATCTCCACACCGATCTCTCGGAGATCGTCGCCACGCTCAGCCTCTCCAAGGCGAAGACCGGAGGGGCGAGCCGCTTCTGCTCCCTCGTCACCGTGCACAACGAGATCCTGGCCCATCATCCCGAGTACCTGGAAACACTCTATCGGGGCTTCCCCTATTACCGGGCGGGCGAGGAGGCGCCGGGCGAGGATCCCGTGACGCCCTGGAACGTGCCGGTCTTCAGCTATATCGAGGGTTGCTTGAGCGCCCGCTACGTGCGTGGCTACCTCGAGCGGGGCGTCGCGGTGCGGGGGCGCGAGATGAGCGCGCTTGAGCGCGCCGCGCTCGACTACGTGGACGAGGTCGCCCATCGTACGGACGTGATGCTCGAGTTCACACTCGAGCCCGGTGAAGCCATGTTCTACAACAACTACCTGGTCATGCACGCACGCACCGCCTTCGAAGACGACCGGGCGGCCGGCATCCGGCGCCACCTGCTCCGGCTCTGGCTCGACGTGCCGGGCGGCCGCCCGGCGCCGAAGGAGATGCACATCCACGCCACGCCGGGCATCGCCCGCCAGGAGGGCAGGATGCCGACCGGAGAGGGCGACGCCTACAAGGCGCTGCTGGCGGCGGAAGCGGAGTAGGGGAGGGGCCATGGACACCGAACATCCGACCCGCGAGACGCGCAGCGATTCCGCAGCCACAACCAGTGACCGGGCGAGCCGCTTCTACGCACTGAATCCGCTCCCCGGCGCGCAATTCGGCGCGGCGATGCGTTTCCCGGGGCTCTCCGGAGCACGGGAAGCGGTGGCGGCCCTGGAAGCCGAGACCGATGTCCTTGGGCGTGCGATCTGCGCCCGGGGTGGCCTCCTGCTCCTTCCGGGGATGCACGGGATCTCCGAGGAGCCGGAGCTGCTGTTGCGCTTGAGCCGCCTGCTGGGTCCGGAGGTCGAGGACTACCGCAACAGCTACTCCTTCGAGGACCGCAGCTTTCTCTTCAACTACCACGATACGGTCCCCGAGATCATCCAGATCACCAATCTTCCTCCCATCAGGACGCAACCCTCGCCGCTGCCGGATCCGCCGCTGACCGAGGACGGCCTGCTGCCAGTGCAGTTTCCCCACCGCACGGGCTGGCACACGGATCAGAGCTTCCGGCGTCCGCCGCCCGACTTCTCGCTCTTCTACGCCAAGCAGCCGGTGCCGCAGGGCCAGGGGCAGACCCTCTTCGCCGACGCGAGCGCCGCCTACGAGGCGCTCCCCGACGCAATGAAAACGCGTATCGATACGCTCGAGGGCGTTCACGTGCTGCCGGCTACCGGTCGCGCGGACTATGAGATCCGACGGGGCGATGCTCCGCGGCCGCTCGCCGCCCACCAGCAGCCGCAACGCCAGCCCCTCGTGCGGACCCATCCCGTGACCGGCGGCAAGTCGCTCTACTTCTGCGACAGCGGTCAGATGGACTTCATCATCGGCCCCATCGCCGGCATGGAGCCCGGACCCGACGGGGAGGGCGCGCAGTTGCTCCGCCAAGTCGCCTCGCACGCGACGCAGCGGCGCTTCACCTACATCCACGAGTGGACGGAAGGCGACCTCATCATCTACGACAACCGCAATCTCCTGCACGCGGGGACCTGGTACGACGCCGAGCGCCACATTCGCGTCATGTGGCGCACCACCGTGCGGGGCAACCCGGATCCCACCTACGCGGGCGAGACCTATAGCTGGGTGCCCGAGGAAGACTTCGAGGCGAGCTGAGGTCCCGGGGGCCGGGCATTGCCCGGCGCGGCAGCAACGGCTTTAGTTCGGGCCATCCTTCGGGCACCGCGTCCATCCCGGCTGCCGCCATGTCGGGGCATGCCGTTCGCTTCCGGCCCTGCTTGCGTGCCGCCTCAGGGCTCGGGCTGCTGCTGATACAGGTCGTCGATGCGGATGCCCTGGTGTGAATCCCAGTCCGGCGGCATCTTGAGGCGCTGCGCGTCGCTGTGGATGGCGCGCGTCGCTTCGCCCGCCACGATCCGCCACCGGTACCGCGACTTGTAGGGCACGCCGGCGAAGGAGACCGTATCGGCGCTGGCGTAACCGGCGAGCACCATCGGCCGGCGCCGCGCCGCGCGGTTTTCGCCCGCCGCGTGCACGATGCCGCAGTTCGTGACGAGCACCGAGCCGGCGGGACCGGTCATCTCGATCGAGTCCGCTTCCGGTATCCGATGCTTGATGTGCTCGCCGATGAGGCCCAGCCAGTTCCCCTCCGCGTCGTAGTGGTCGTAGACCTCGCCGAGGTGGGAGCCCGGGATCACCCGGGTCGGGCCCATGTCGGCCTCCACGTCCTCGACGAAGGTAAGGGTCATGATCGGAGAGCGGTTGCTGGAGGGAAAGAACACGATGACCGCTGGAGGGGTGTTTTGGGGGGTTTCAGGACAACGCGTGAAGTCCTTTAACTTTCTGATACACAAACACTTTTAGGAGTTCCACGCATCACCGGGGCACACTGCTTCTCAACTCTCCCTTGTAACCGAACG
>CAYQVB010000014.1:0-64508 GCA_964420925.1 uncultured Ectothiorhodospiraceae bacterium
AGGTGGAGGGCAGTGTAGCAATGGGGAATAGTCCTGTCAAGACAATCACTTATCGCACACCATCGCCCCCTGGGAGCGGCATGCGACGACGGGTGAAACGGGGCCGAATCGGCCTCAGAATTTGATGTATCTAATCGACACCAACATCTGCATCTACGCCATTCTCGGCGGCAACGAACATCTCGACTCGCGTCTCGAAGAGTGCGAAACCGGGGATCTGGTCATGTCGGCGGTCACCCTCGGCGAGCTCGAAGTCGGGTTCTCGAAGTCCGGGAATGTCGACCTGGCGCGAAGCGACGCCGCAGCGCTTCTCGCCGCGGTGCCCGTGGCACCCTTCGATGAAGCGGCCGCCCGGGCCTTCGGGGTCATCCAGACGAGCGCGCCCACACGGCGCGGAGCCTACGACCGACAGATTGCCGCCCATGCGATCTCATTGGGAGTGACGCTGGTGACGAACAACGAGAAGGATTTCGAGGGCATCCCGGGGATTGTGGTCGAGAACTGGAAATCGGCGTCACCCGTACCCCGATGAAGCGGAAAACTGGTGCGACGCCTCGTCGCGAAAGAGGGGCACTATCTCCTCCGCAAAGCATGAGATGGTGTCGAGCATCTCCGACTGACTGGCGCCGAAGTTGGGGTTCAGCACGAAGCGATGGACGCCGCGCTCGGCGTAAAGCGCGATCTTGTCCGCGATTTCCGAGGGCGGACCGATCAACAGGTTGTCGTCCAGTTGCTCCATCGTCTGCTCCCGCGGGAGCGCTTCGATGAAGCCGTTGCGGACGATGCCGGGGCCGGTGAACACGTTGTCGAACTGGCTGTAGTAGTGGTAGGCGGTCCGCAGGGCGCGGCGCTTGTGCTCGGCGCTCCGGGTGACGAGTCCGATGCGCGAGAGCGAAAGAGTGAGAGGCTCGCCCGCTGCTCCGAGCTCGGCCTGGGCGCGATGGAAGGCGTCGATCTGGTCGATCACGAGGCGTCGATCGCCGGCGAGCGGAGTGGTCTGCACGTGGAAGCCGCGTTTCGCGCAGTGGTAGATGGACTCGGGGGTCGCCGCCGCCATCATGATCGGCATCGGCTGGCGGATCGGCCGGGGCATGATCGTCAGCGGCTCGAAGCGGTAGTGCTTCCCGTTCCACGACACCTCCTCCCGAGAGAGGAGGGCGAGGAGGACATCCAGCGACTCGTCGAATTTCTCCCGGCTCGTCTCGATCGGCACTCCGAGGCGCGCCATCTCGAAGGGAAAGGCACCGCGCGAAACCCCGAGCAGCAGGCGGCCCTCGGTGAAGATGTCGGCCACGATCACCTCTCCCGCGAACACGCGCATGTCGTGGATCGGGAGCACCGATACCGCGATCATGATCTTGAGGCGTGAAGTGGCGTCCGCAATCTTTATCGCGAACTGCAAGGGGGCCGGCATCAGCAGAATGTTGATGAGATGGTGTTCGGTGAGCGAAACCGACTCGAAGCCGAGCCGGTCGCAGAGCACCGCATGCTCCATCATGTCGTCGAGCAGTCGCTTCCCACCGTAGTTCGCATCGGGGAGGTAGGGAGACAACTGCACGCAGAACTTCATGGAACAGACGCCGGGGAGAACATCGAAGGACGGGGAATCTCGGGATTGGGGCGGCAGTTTAGCCTCCGATTCACCGGCGCGGCACCGTCCGCATCACGACGTGCCTCCCTTCGACTGTTCGTACCTCGACTATCCCTTAGAATCGCCGCCCGTAATGGGGGAGGGATGAGATGAGGAGATTGGATCGCTTCGCCCCGTATGTATCCGGGCGGAGGAGCTGAGGTGGCCTCGGGCAGACGCCGGCGGAGGGAGCGGCGGGCGCCGAGCACCGCGGTGCCTCGGCTTCCGTGGCGCAACCTCGTCAACCCGCTGGCGCCGATCGAGGTCCTGAGCGAGGACCAGATCGAGACGATCCACCGCGCCTCGCTGCGAGTCCTCGCCGAGATCGGGATGAAGATGCTGGGCTCCGACGCGCGAGAACGGCTCGCCCGCGCCGGCGCCGAAGTGGATCACGAAGAGATGATGGTGCGCTTCGATCCGGGCATGGTGGAGGAGTACGTGGCGCTGGCGCCGTCCCAGGTCACCGTTCGAGCGCGGAACCCGGCCAAGTCGATTACGCTGGGCGGCAACCACATCAACTTCTTTCCGGTGGGCGGCCCCTCCTTCGTCTCGGACACCGACCGGGGCCGGCGCGCGGGCACCTACGAGGAGATGTGCGACTTCCTGCGCCTGGTGCAGTGCTTCGACATCCTGCACGCGGGCGGAGCGAGCCCCTTCGAGCCCCTCGATCTGCCGGCAGAGAGCCGCCATCTCGACAAGTGCTACGCCGCCATCACCTGCCACGACAAGATCTGGAGCGCATCGATGCTCGGAGGGTTCCGGGCCCGCGACGCGATGGAAATGCTCTGCATCGTGCACGGCATCGCGTACGAAGAGCTTCCCGAGCAGGTGGTGGGCCTCGGCAACATCAACACCAATTCGCCCCGCCAGCTCGACGAGAGCATGTCCGATGCCCTCACGGTGCTCGCCGAGGCGGGCCAGCCGGTGGTGGTCACTCCCTTCACCCTGCTCGGCGCGATGGCCCCGACCACCATCGCGGGCGCGCTCACCCAGCAGAACGCCGAGGCCCTCGCGGGGATGGTGCTGACGCAGGTGGTGCGTCCCGGCGCGCCCGTGGTCTACGGCGGATTCACGTCCAACGTCGACATGAAGAGCGGAGCTCCCGCCTTCGGCACTCCCGAGTACGTGAAGGCGACCCAGGCGGGCGGCCAGCTCGCGCGCCGTTACCGGGTCCCCTACCGAACCAGCAACACCAACGCCTCCACCGTCGTCGACGCCCAGGCCGCGTACGAGAGCGAGATGTCCATCTGGGCCGCGGTGACCGGCCACGGCAACATGATCGCCCACAGCGGCGGATGGCTGGAGGGCGGACTCGTCGCCTCCTTCGAGAAGCTCGTTATCGACGCGGAGATGCTGCAGATGATGGGGGAGTGCCTGCAGCCGATCGTGGTGGACGAGGACAACCTGGCCCTGGACGCGATCGCCGAAGTGCCGCCCGGTGGCCACTTCTTCGGCGCGACCCACACCATGGCGCGCTACGAGACCGCCTTCTACGCCCCGGTCGTGTCCGACTGGAGCAACTACGAGACCTGGGAGGAACGCGGAGCGCTCACCGCCACCCAGCGCGCCAATCGCATCTGGAAGCAACTGCTGGAGGAGTACGAGACGCCGCCCCTGGATCCTGCGGTGGACGAAGCACTGCGCGACTACGTGGCGAGGCGCAAGCTCGAGATCCCGCCGGGAGTCTAGCCACATGAAACTCGAGAGCAAGGTCGCGGTGGTAACCGGCGCCGCGAGCGGCATTGGCCGTGCGCTCGCGCGGCGCTTCGCGGCCGACGACGCCAAGGCGGTGGTGTGCGTCGACCGGCAGGAGGCGGCGGTGCAGTCGGTCGCGGAGGAGATCGGCGGGCCCGCTATCGCCTGCGACGTCTCGAGCGAGGAGGCGGTACGAGAGCTCGCGGCGAGGGTGGAGTCCCGATACGGGCAGATTGACGTCTTCTGCTCCAACGCAGGGCTCGCCCGGCTCGGGAACGAGCACGCCCCGAACGAGGACTGGCAGCGGAACTGGGACGTGCACGTGATGGCCCACGTGTATGCTGCCCGCGCGGTGATTCCCGGGATGGTCGAGCGGGGCTCGGGATACCTCGTGAACACCTCATCGGCGGCCGGCCTCCTCACTCACATCCACTCGGCGACCTACGCGGTAACCAAGCACGCGGCGGTCGCGTTCGCGGAGTTCCTCTCGATCCGCTACGGCGACCAGGGGATCCGGGTCTCGGTCCTGTGCCCGCAGGCGGTGCGCACCGCAATGACCGCGGGGCAGGAAAAAGGAGTGGCGAGCGTCGACGGCATGATCGAAGCCGAGGAAGTGGCCGAATGCGTCGTCGAGACGATGGACCGGGAGGAGTTCCTCATCCTGCCCCACCCGGCGGTACGTGACTATGTGAAACGCAAGGCCGGCGACTACGACCGGTGGCTGCGCGGCATGCGCCGTCTCGCGCGGGAGTACGAAGACGGGGCCTGAGCCTGCGACGGATCCTTCCTTCACGCATCGCGTACTGAAGGACGATACGCTCGGTTCCGCTCGCCGGGAAGCATCGCATCCGACCACGACCCTCGGTCCCGATCGCCGAAACCTGGCAACCAGGCTCCTGGAGGGGAGCCCGCCGTGCCCGAAAGCACCCTGGCGGAACGGGTCCGGGCGGCTACATCACCGCGCGCCCGACATGCAGCGCTCGTCCCGCTCCGAGGCCGGCCGCTTCGCCGAGCATCTCGCTCAGGGTGGGATGGGGATGGATGGTCAGCGCGAGGTCTTCGAGCGTCGCGCCCATCTCTACCGCGAGCCCCCCTTCCGCGATCAGCTCCGACGCGTGCGGCGCCACGATGTGTACCCCGAGCACGGTGCCGTCATCCTCGTCGCTCACCACTTCCACGAAGCCGAGCTTCTCGTCGAGGGTCGCCGCGCGCCCCGAGGCCCCGACGGGAAAGCGCGCCGATTTCCGCCCGGGTCCCGAATGTTCTCCGAGCGATGCGACCTCCGGGTCCGAGAACACGACGATCGGTATCGCGGCGGGCTCGAATGCAGCATTCTCGCCGCACAGGGCCTCCACCGCGACCAGCGCCTCGGCGCTCGCCTTGTGCGCGAGGGCGGGACCGGGAGTGATGTCTCCGATGGCCGCGATGTGAGGCCGAATCCGGCGATCGGGTGCGACCGCCAGCCGGCCGTCCGGACCGGGTTCGATGCCCACCGACGAGAGGTTGAGCGAAGCGAGCGCGGGCGTGCGGCCGACCGCGACCATCACCCGTTCGGCTTCGACCCGTCGTGGAGTCCCTCCGGCATCGACTTCGAGCTTCCCCGCCCGGAGCGCTCGGGCTCGGGTGCCGAGCAGGACTTCGATCCCCAGCGCCTGCATGCGCCGCGCAACCGGGGCGCCGAGATGGGCGGGCAGTTCGGGCAGCACCCGCTCCGCTGCCTCGATTACCGTGATCCGGGTGCCCAGCCTGGCGAGCGCGATGCCGATCTCGACCCCGATGTAGCCGGCACCGACGATGCAGAGCGAGGCGGGCAGGGCGTCGAGGTCGAGCACCGCGCTCGAATCGAGCACGCGCTCTCCGTCGAAAGGCAGCTCGGGGAGCGTGACCGGCGAGGATCCGGTGGCGAAGATGAGGTCCCGGAAGGCGACGAAGCGCACCCGGTCGCCGGGCTGAGCGATGACCGCGGTGGTCTCGTCGATCAGCGACAGCTCCCCCTCCACCACCTCGACGTTGCCCGCATCCAGCAGCCCTCGCACCCCACCGGTCAGGCGCTCGACGATCCCTGCCTTGAAGGTCTGGAAGGTGGCCAGATCGAAGCGGGGAGGGGAAACCACGATCCCACGTTCGGCGCCGGCGGCAGCGCCGGCGAAGAGTCCGGCGGTCTCTATCAGCGCCTTGCTCGGGATGCAGCCTTCTCTCAGGCAAACCCCGCCCACTCCGTTCCGGCCGTCCCGGTCCACGAGCATGACCTGTCGACCCTTGCGGGCGGCGTGCAGCGCGGCGGCGTAGCCGCCGGGGCCGGCGCCGGCGATGACGAGGTCGGCCGCCTCGGGTACCTCGCCGACGACCATCAGATCCGGGCGAGGAGGTGAGCGGGCTCGCGGAGGTGCCGGGCAATGCTCTCCATGAACGCGTGGAGGTGCTCGCCGTCGTTGAGGCGGTGATCCGTGGACACGCAGAGCGGCAGCACCGGGCGCACCAGGGCGCGTCCGTCGACCGCAACCACCGCCTCGCGCACCCGTCCGAAACCGGCGATGGCGACCTCGGGGGGGCGGATGATCGGCGCTCCCGTGCCGCCCCCGTAACTCCCGTAGTTGGAGATCGTGAAGGTGCCGCCCGCGAGCTGGGCGGGGCTGACCTTGCGTTCCCGGGCGAGCGTACTCAGATCGCGGATCTCCCCGGCGAGCTCCCGCAGGCTCTTTCCGTCCGCGTCGTGCACCACGGTGACGATGAGACCCTCCGGCGTCGCGGTGGCGATGCCGACGTTGCAGCGGTGGCGGTAGACGATCTGCCGGGCCTCCATGTCCAGGCTCGCGTTGAAGCGCGGGTGGGCGCGCAGTGCCGCCGCGCAGGCCTGCACGAAGAAGGGGAGGTAGCCGATGCGCGGTCCGGAAGGGAGGTGTACCGCGTTGACGCTCTCCCGCGCCCGCGCCAGATCGCGGGCGTCGATCTCTTCCATGCTGAAGATGTGAGGCACCTCCCGCCATGCCTCGCTCATGGTCTGCGCAATCCGATGGCGCAGGCCACGCAAGGGCTCGACACGGTCCTCCCCTTGCGGCGGGGGTGAAGCCGTCGTCGCCGCCGCTGGCGATGTCGAATGGGTTCCCGTGAGCGCCGCCTCCACGTCCTCGCGGGTGATCTGACCCCGACCGCCGCTGCCGGTGATGGTGGAGAGATCGATCCCGCGCTCGCGCGCCAGCTTGCGCACCGCGGGGCTCGCGCGGACGCGCCGGTGGCCGGTGGGTCCTGCGCCGGAAGAGGAGGGCGGAGCAGGCTCGGCATCGCCCGATCCCAAGGGCGCTTCCATCGTGCCCCCTTCCCGCGGCCCCCTCTCTTCCCCTGGCTCCCCCACGTCCCGAGAGGTGTCGTCGCCTTCGATGAGCGCAAGCATCGCCCCGACCGCGATCACGTCTCCCGGATCGCCACCCAGACGCATCAGCGTGCCGCTCACCGGCGCCGGGATCTCCACGATCGCCTTGTCGGTCTGCACGTCGACCAGGCTCTGGTGGACGCGCACCCGTTCTCCCGGCGCCGCATGCCAGCGAACGATCTCGCCTTCGCTCAAGCCTTCGCCGACATCGGGTAGCTTGAACTCGTAGGCGCTCATGCGATGCTCAGGTGTCCAGGGTCTCGAGCGCGGCACGTACCACGAGGTGCGCGCCGGGCACGAATTCCCGCTCCACGCCGGGGAACGGGTAGTGGCTGTCGGGCGCGGCAACGCGGCGAAGCGGCGCCTCCAGCGAGTAGAAAGCCTGCTCCTGGAGCAGCGCCACCACTTCCGCACCGAACCCCGCGGTCGCCGGGGCCTCGTGCACGACCACGCAGCGCCCGGTGCGCTCGAGCGCGGCGACGAGGCCGGACTCGTCGAGCGGCACCAGGGTGCGGAGGTCGACCACGTGGGCGCTGATGCCCCGCTCGGCGAGCTGCTCCGCCGCCTCGACCACCACCGGCACGCTCCCGCTCCAGGCCACGAGGGTGATGTCGCTTCCCTCCCGCACCGTGCGCAGCTCCCCGAACGGAACCGTGAAGTCTCCGTCCGGAACCTCACCGGATATCATGCGGTAGCCGCGAAGAGGCTCCAGGAAGAGCACCGGGTCCGGGTCACGTATGGATTGCAGTAGGAGACCCTTGGCGTCCGGCGCGCTCGCCGGCATCACGATCTTGAGTCCCGTGTTCTGGGCGAACTGTGACTCCATGGAATCGCTGTGGAACTCCGGGGTGCGCACGTTGCCGCCGAAGGGCGCACGCACCGTGATCTGCGCGGGGTGTGCCCCACGCGTGCGATAGCGGCTGCGCGCAACCTGCTGGCAGAGCTGGTGATAGGCGTTCTGGGCGAAACCCAGGAACTGGATCTCGACGATGGGCACGAGGCCGGCCAGCGCGAGGCCCAGGGCGGAGCCGGCGATCACGCTCTCCGCGAGCGGAGTATCGACGACCCGGGCCGGTCCGAAGAATTGCCGGAGTCCATCGGTGGCGCGGAACACCCCTCCGAGCTGGCCCACGTCCTCGCCCAAGAGAATGACGCGCTCGTCGCGTTCCATCTCGAAGCGGAGCGCGGAGCGGATCGCCTCGACCATCGTCATCTCCGCCATCATCCGCCTCCTTGCTCGCCATTTGGCTCCTGCAGGTGCCACCGCCGCTGGCGTTCGAGGGAAGGAGTGAGCTCCTCGAAGACGTGCTCGTAGAGGTCGCTCGCCTGCGGCGGAGGGAATCTCGCCGCCCGGGCGAAGGCGTCATCCACTTCGGCCTCGATCTCCTGGCGCCATTGACGCTCGATCTCTTCGGACCATTGGTCAAGGCCGGAGAGGTAGCGCTGCACGCGATGGATCGGGTCGCGCGCGGCCCAGCGCCGCTCGACCTCGGGGTCGACGTAACGGCTCGGGTCGTCGGCGGTGGTATGGGCGCCCATGCGGTAGGTGTGAGCCTCGATCAGGGTGGGGCCTTCGCCGGCTCGTGCCCGCTCGACCGCCTGCGCGGTCACCAGGTAGACCGCCATCAGATCATTGCCGTCCACGGAGACCCCGGGAAACCCGTAGGCGGGAGCCCGTGACGCGATGTCGCTGCCGGCGGTCTGGATCGCGCGCGGGGTGGAGATCGCCCAGCCGTTGTTCTGCAGAAAGAAAATGACGGGAGCGCCCACCACCCCGGCGAGGTTGCAGGATTCGTGGAAGTCTCCCTCCGAGGAAGCGCCGTCGCCGAAGTAGACCATCGCCACGCCGCTTTCTTCCTTGAGCTTCATGCCCCAGGCGAGCCCGACCGCGTGCGGGAGCTGGGCGGCGAGCGAAACCTGGTACTGCATCACGCGCACCCCCGGGGGCACGAAGCCGCCCTCCGGGTGGCCCTGCCGATAGAGGACCACCCGTTCGGCCGGATAGCCGTGGCGAAGCAGTGCCGGCAACTCCCGGTACTGGGGCACCAGCCAGTCCCGAGCCGGATCCACCGCCAGTGCCGAGCCCATGAGCGATGCTTCCTGGCCGGTGATGGGGGCGAACGTTCCCAGTCGTCCCTGACGCTGGAGGCTCCAGCAGCGTGCGTCGAACGCCCGGCCGAACATCATGTAGCGCAAAGCGTCGAGCACCCGGACCGAGTCCAGCGGCGCCTCCACCCCGTCGGCGAGGCGACCGGACTCGTTGAGCAGGCGGATCGGCTCGACCGCCTCGGCGGAGGGGAGGAACTGCGCTTTGATGCGCATCAGAACTCGTCAATGCGCCATGAAGACCGGAGTTTCGGCGCTGGTGAGAATCTGTCGAGTCGCCCCGCCGAACACGAGCTGGCGCAGCCGCCCGTGGGTGTACGCGCTCTTGACGAGCAGATCGCTGCCTCGCGTGCGCGCCTCCTCGATGATTACCTCTCCCGGGCCCCGGCCCGCGCTCTCCGTGCTGACCGCCTCGGCATCGATTCCGGCGCGTCGGAGATGGGCAGCAACACCCTCGCCACTCGGACCGGGAACCATGGCCTCCGTCACCGTGAGCACCGTGACCGATTCCGCCTCGTCGAGGAAGGGGCGAGCGAAGGACAGCGTGCGGGCCGCCTCCGTGCTGCCGTTCCAGTGAATCAGCACCCTGGAGCCGATGACGGCGGGCACTTCGGGCGCTGCGATGAGAGTCGGGCGGCCACTCTCGAAGAAGGCCGCCTCGCTCATCACCTGCCAGTCGATGAGCGCCTGCTCCGTGGTGCGCGCGATCACGATCAGGTCGAAGAGGCGCCCGTGGTCTCCGATCACCTGTCCTTCAGGGCCCTCGACTTCGCGCCAGTCGGCGCTGGGCCCGGGACCCGCATCGGACACCGGGCGCATCGGAATCCCGTGCGTCGCCACCAGCTCGGCGAAGCGCTCGCGCGCGGTGTCCGCACGCCGGCGCCACTCCTCCTTGAGCTGAGTGATGTAGGCGCCGGCCAGCGCGATGCCCTCCGCCTCGATGATTTGCGGCGGTCGCATGACGAAGAGGCCCTCCAGGTGCGCCCCGAAGCGCTCTGCGAGCAGGCAGCCCTGGTGAAGAGCGCTCTCGGCGACCCGGTCGTCGTAGAAGGGAAGCAGAACTGTTTTCATGAGGCGCTGAGCAACGCGTGGAGGGGACCGGAAGTTATCATTGGCTGCCTGAACCGACAAACCGGCCGTTCCCGCGAAGGGGCGGGGTTCGGGCCATGTGGAGTCGATCGCCGAGATGAATGCTACCGGTTCGGTCCATTCCGCAAGGCCGCGGAGAACAGGAATGAGCGGGTGTCCGAGGGTCGGAGAGGAGTGCGGGTCAAGGGCTCGTTCTTGCCTCTCGGCAGAGAGTGGAGCCTCTCCCTTGGAGACGCCGGTGGATCGCGGATGCGTGCCGCCGGGACCCGACACGCGGAAGCTTCGCCGTGGCTGAGGCGCGGCGGGGAAGCGCCGGCGCAGCCGGCGGGCTGGTTCTGGATGAAGCCGGCGCCTGGCTTCAGGGTGTACGCCGTTCGCCGTCCCCGAACTGCGATGCCCGGCCCGAGGGCGCAGTCATCGACCTCCTCGTGGTGCACGCGATCAGCCTGCCGCCCGGATGCTTCGGCACGTCGTGCATCGAGGACTTCTTCCTCAACCGACTCGACGTCGGAGCCGACCCCTATTTTGTCTCGATCGCGTCACTTCGGGTATCCGCACATGCCGTCGTCGCTCGCGACGGCGTCATCACCCAGTATGTTCCCTTCACGATGCGTGCGTGGCATGCCGGCGTCTCCTGCTTCGGAGGCCGGGAGCGCTGCAACGACTTCGCCATTGGGATTGAGCTCGAAGGCTGTGACGACATCCCCTACACCGCGCCGCAGTACCGCTCACTCGGCCGGCTGGGCAACGTGCTGATGCGGCGTTGGCCGGCCATCACGCGTGAGCGCGTCGTGGGACACTGTGACATCGCGCCCGGTCGCAAGACGGATCCAGGGCCTGCCTTCGACTGGTCCCGTCTCCACCGGGAACTTCAGGATGCCGCCACGCGGGACGCGACAGCGCCTACCCACCGCCGACGCGCCTCCGGTGACGGAGAAACGGAGGGTTGACGGGAGCGCAGGGGCTTGGAAAGGGCGGCGTTCAGGTGATTCGCCAAATCCGAGCCTGGAATGCCGGCACATTCCTGCACCCGAAGCGACGGTCGAAGAACTGCGATTTCGACCGCCCGAGGGATGCTCCGGGGCAGGATTCGTGCGGTCGCGCCGGCGCCGCAGACCTACCGCCGTCGGCCAGGGACGACGCTTCGTCAACCTCTCCGCCTCGCATTCGCCGCGCCCTCCGGGGTTTTAATGGCATCGGAAATCTGTAAGATGCCGGCATGATTCGGTTGGCGAGTGAACGGCTGGCACGCTTCCAGGAGTCGCGAGACCTCGCGGCTCTCATCACGTTGTACGAGGCCAACTACGTGCGCCTCGCCCGCCTTGCTCCCGAACTCGAACGGATAGATGGGCCGGTGGTGTCCCGGGTGGGAGGCGCCCTCGACCTCTACCTCAGCGTGGTCGAGCGCCATGCCTATACCACAACGCTGGACTTGACTTATCTCTTCGAGACCACGGCCGGCCCGGTGCTGGAGCCCAACGCCAGAGTCCGCGTCTACCACGATGTGCGTGCGGTGGAGCTGTTGAGCCATTGCCGGCGACGCCGCGCCCACCGGCACCTCCCACGACAGCGAGGCCGGATGCCGGAAGTGGACCGGAAGTGGGAGATGAACCGCTTCCTGCTCAAATGGCTCAAGTTCTGCACGCACCAGGGACACTTGTTCCTGGATTGCACCGTCAGACAACCGTCCCCCGCGTTCCTGGCGGCATCCGATTCCCGTCCGAGCGTCCGCGAATCCCGACCTTAGCCCGCGGCTCGGTCCGACCTCCGACCCCGATCCGATTCAATGCGCGTCCCGCGGGTCGCCGCTGTTCGCTCAGTCCAGGACTCGATCCAGCACCCAGTTGGACAGCGTGTGCACCAGCGGCTCGAGATAGGAGAGGCGTCCGGGGCTGGCCAGAGGCGAGCGCATCCCCTCCTGCTGCTGCTCCGATATGACGTTGTCCTCCATGATGGAGGTCTCCCAGCGCCGATAGTAGTTGCCGATCAGAGCATCGAAGTCGTCGCGGGCGACGGTCGAGTCGGGAAAGCAGGAACCGACCGTCAGATGCGTTTCCTCGGGTCCGCGGGGATGCAGCTCCAACCACCACATGCAATCCAGCGTGCAACCGAACATCGTGCTGGGATAGATGAGAATGTAGTAGGTGCCCTGGGTGGTCTGCCCACTCAGGGTCGGGATGTAGGGGAACCCGGGTTCGCCGGGCAGGATCGCCCGGCTGCCCTCGTGCCGGGTGAATATCCCGCAGTACCCCCCTGAGGAGGGGATGGGAGGGTTGTTCTCTCTCTTCTGCCGGGAGATCGTCTGCATGTGCACGGTGGGCACATGGTACGCCTCCATCGCATTTTCCACGTAGATCTTCCAGTTGCAGGCGAGGTCGTACTCCCGGCGGCGGACGCAGGTCATGTCCTCGAAGCGATACGGCGCCGTGACTTCCGGCAAATCGCCGAGGAAGGTCTCGAGGTCCGCGGCGTCGGGGTCGAAGTTCATGAACATGAAACCGGCCCACGTCTCCAGCCGGACGGGCTTCAGGCCATAGTCGGCGAGATCGAATCCGCGGGTCTCGTGCATTTCGGGAGCGCGTTCGAGACTCCCGTCCAGTCCGTAGCTCCAACTGTGGTAGGGACAGCGGAAGCTTCGGGCGTTTCCCTCTCCGCCCATGATCCGTGCCCCTCGATGGCGGCACACGTTGGAAAACGCGCGCACCACCCCATCCTTTCCGCGCACCACCACCACCGGCACTCCAGCGAACTCGAGGGTGAAGTAGTCCCCATGGTTCGGAATGCGGTCCGCGCGACCGATGAAGTTCCATTCCCGGCGGAAGATGCGCTCGACTTCTCGCTCATGGAACGCGCGCGAGGTGTAGCACCAGGAGGGCATGGTCTCCGCCTCGAGGAGCGGCTTGCGAACTGCCCGATAGCGCTCGGGATCGAAGATTCCGTTGTCAGTGGGCACGCCTTGCTCCCTGGGAGGGCCCGCTCTGGTTCGTTTCGTCGTGAAACGGGCCGGGATCGATGCAAAGTCGAGTGCGGTATCCGATGCTATCCGACGGCGATGTCGATCTGCTTCGATTCGCTCTTCCGGGGTTTCAATATGGTCAACTGCAGGACACCGTCGGTGAGACTCGCCGAAATCTTGTCAGGATCGATGTTACCGCTCAGGTGCAGCGTGCGCACGTAGGTACCGACGCGCCGTTCGTGCTTGATCCAGTGCCCCCCCGTGCGCTCCGGCCTTCGCACCTCCGCGTTAATGGTGAGAGCGCCATCGGTGTACGAGACCCGCACGTCCTCTTTGCGGACCCCAGGGAGGTCGGTGGTCACCGTCACTGCGTCATCGTCTTCGTAGATGTCGACGAGCGGTGTCATGGCGCTCGGCTCGTCGGAGGGGCCGGCCGGGCGCGAAGAGCCCAACATGCGTTCGAAAATGTTGCCTCCCTCTTCGGGATAGACGACGAATCCGCCGAAGGGCGGGATGATGCGATCGGCCATGTTGTCTACCTCTTCGAAGTCGCTCCCGCGCCTGGCGGGAGCCCATGCTCCGCTCAGTCGCCTCCGGAGGGGCTGGAGGCTACCGAGATTCGTGTTTCCCCTGCTTCCGGGTAGTCCTCCTTGAGCCATTTCATGAAGGAGGCGGTCATCAGAATCAGCACCACCATCAGGGGCAACGCCACCACTACCGATGCCGCCTGCAGGGCCTTGAGGCTGTCCTTGCCGCCCGCGAACATCAGCGACAGCGAGACTACCGCAAGCGCGATCGCCCAGAAGAAGCGATGCCAGCGCGCGGGTTCCGACGACTCCTTCTGTTCCTCGGTGGCGACCGAGGATAGGGTGTAGGCGGAGGAATCCATCGTGGTGGCTCCGAATATGAACGCGAGCACCACAAACACGATGAGGAGCGGCACCCCGAAAGGCAGCACCCGATCCCCGACCGCCACGATGGTGGCGATGATCGCTTCCGGCGCCTGTCCGTCCGCGACCATGGCGCTCATGTCGAGCGTGCCTTCGAGCTGAAAGAACATGCTCGTGTTGCCGAGAATGGCGAAGAAGATCCAGCACCCGAGCGATCCGCCGACGATCTCCGCCGCGATCAGCTCCCGAATCGTGCGTCCCCGAGAAATGCGGGCGACGAACAGGCCCATGAATGGGGCGTACGCGATCCACCAGGCCCAGTAGAAGATGGTCCACCACTCGGGGAAGGTGCCCCCGGCATCGACGTAGGACTTGCCTTCTCCGGCCGCGGCAATGAAGTTGTGTCCCTTGGTGATGGGATCGACATAGAAGCTCATCTCGACGAAGTTCTGGATCAGCAATCCGATGCTGTTGGTGAAGGTGTCGAGAATGAAGATGGTGGGACCGAACAGGAAGGTGAACGCGAGCACGAAGACGATCAGCCAGAGGTTGATGTCGCTCAGCACCTTGATGCCCTTCTCGAGGCCCGAGTACACGCTGAAGCCGAAGATTGCGCCCCAGATCGCGATGACCAGCACGTCGAGCAGGAAGGTGCGCTCGAGGCCGAAGAGCTCGGCCAGCCCGGCGGAGAGCATGGGAGTCCCGAGCCCAATCGAGGTGCCGACGCCTCCGATGAGGCCGAACATGAAGAGTATGTCGATGACCTTGCCCGGAATGCCCTTCGCCGCGCGATCGCCGATGACGCCGGCGCATGCGGCAGACAGTCGCAGGACCGGGCGCTTGCGGTTCCAGTAGAGGTAGGCCAGCGGCAAGGTGGGGATGCAATAGACCGCCCAGGCCGTGAATCCCCAGTGGAAGAGGCCGTACATGGCCGCCCACTCGGTCGCTTCCTTGGACTTGGGCTCGATTCCAAAGGGGGGGCCCGAGTAGTAGTAGGCCCATTCGATGGTGCCCCAGTACATGACGCTCGCGCCGATGCCGGCGCAGAAGAGCATGGCCACCCAACTCGGAAGCGAGAACTCGGGCCTCGCATCGGGTCCTCCGAAGCGCACGTTGCCGTACTTGCCCAGCGCGTAGTACAGGAGGACTCCGAACGCCCCGATCGTGAACCAGAGGTATCCCCAGCCGAGCGTCTTGGTGGTCCAGCCCAACGCGGTGCTGAGCACCGCCTTGCCTTCCGAGGGAAACAACACCAGCGGAAGGGAAAAGCACAGAATCACGACCAAAGCCACCCAGAAGATCACCTTGTCAATCTTGGGACCCTGCATTTTCCTTCCTCCCTAACCCGGCGAGACCGGAACCGGAGCGCCGGTTTGCCAACCTTCTTCTAATCGTTGAGTGAAGCTCGGACTCAAGCGTGTCGATCGAGTCCTGGAGCCTCAGAACCGAGCCTTCTCGGTGGCTTCCCCGGCCCGGGCCAACCATTGCTCGAAGCGGAGCTTCATCGCCTCGAGGTGCCCCGCCCACCAGACCGAGTCGTAGCGCAGCGCGTTCTTCATGTTCTCGGGCGAGGTAGGCAAGTGAGGCTGTACTTCAGCCGAGACCAGGGCATTGGACGACTTCCTCACCGGACCGTAGGAAATGTAGCGAGTGGAGTCGGCGAGGCGCTGCGTGTCGGTGGCAAAGCGTACGAACTCCAGCGCAGTGTCGAGGTGACGCGTGCCCTTGACGATGCCCCATAGCTCGATTTCCCAGAGCTGGCCGTCCCACACGATGTCGATCGGGTGATTCCACTCGGTCATGGGACGGTAGAGCCGGCCGTTCCACGCCGCCGACATCACCACTTCTCCTTCCTGCAGGAGGCGGGCGGGCTGCGGACCGCTGCTCCACCAGACCAGATCCGTCTTGATGCCGTCGAGCACCTCGAAGGCTCTCTCGATGCCGTCGGGCTGCGACAGGGTGGGATAGACGTCGTCGGAGGCGACGCCATCGGCCATCAGCGCCCATTCCAGCGCGCCGCGCGGGTCCCGACGCAGACCCCGCTTGCCCGGATAGCGCTCGGAGTCGAAGAAATCGCCGATGGTGCTCGGCGGGCCTTCGGGAAAGGCCGTCTTGCTGTAGGCGTACACGGTCGCCCACACGATGCTGCCTACCGCGCAATCCCGAAGCGATCCGTCTATGAAGTCCTCCGCTGCCGGGGTGCCGTCGTCAGCGGGTGGGAGGGTGCCATGGTCGATGGGCTCCAGGTAGCCCTCTTCGCAGAGGGTGATCAAATCGGAGTACTCGAAGTCCACCACATCCCACTTGACGTTGGCCGCTTCCACCTGGTTTCGGACGTCGTTCAGGTCACCCCCGTAGTGCTCCATGTTCACCGTGAGGCCGTAGCGCTCCTCGAAGGGGCGTACCAGCGCGAGCATGTGGGCCCGGGCGGCTGCACCGCCCCAGTTGACGACCGTGAGATCGGTATGGCTGTGGGCCGGGACGGCGAGCAGTGTTCCCGTCGCCAGAAGCGCCGCCGTTGCAGCGTACCGCAATGTTCCGGGACCTGACATGGGAAACCTCCTCAAGACAATGCGGGCCGGCCTGGCGCCCGGCGCGAGGGTGCAGCAATGCAGTACCGGAGATCCTTGTCTCGGGCCTCCTCAATCCCCACGGGGAAGGGCAGGGGCGCGCGCCGGACCGCGTCGAGAATACACCGTGGTAGGAACGCAGTCGACACCATTTGTATACCGAGTGGCCACGGGCACGACGCCGGGTGGGTTGGTTCGTGTCCGACGGGGTACGATCCCGAAAGGTGAATCGACTCAACGCCTTCGTCCCCGCCGCCGCGTCCGGTCTGGAATGAGGGGCGAGCTAGAATGCTTCGATTCCATGGGTCCGATCCTGAGGTGCCGGTGAGCACAATCGACGAGTTGCAGGGCGTGATGGCGAGGCTGCGCGACCCGGAGCGAGGTTGCCCGTGGGACCTCGAACAAACCTTCGACTCCATAGCCCCGCACACCGTCGAGGAGGCGCACGAGGTGGCGGATGCCATTGCGCGCCGCGACGATCCCGCGCTCGTGGACGAGCTGGGCGATCTGCTCTTCCAGGTGGTCTTCTACGCGCAGATGGGTTCGGAATCCGGCCGATTCCGGTTCGCGGATATCGTGCGGGCGATCGTCGACAAGATGATTCGGCGGCATCCCCACGTATTCGGGGACGCGCGGGTCGAGGACGCCGGGGCGCAGAGCAGGGCGTGGGAGGCGATGAAGGCGGCGGAGCGTCCCGCTACTGCCAGCCTCATGGACGCGCTGCCTCGGGGCCTGGCGCCCACCCTCAGAGCCAGGAAGCTGCAACGACGGGCCGCGAACATCGGTTTCGACTGGTGCTCGGCGGAGGAGGTCCTGCCGAAACTTCGGGAGGAAATGGAGGAACTGACCCTCGCGATTCGCGGCGTCACCGGACGCGAAGCAGTGGAAGAGGAGCTGGGCGACCTGCTCTTCACCTGCATCAACCTGGCCCGACACCTCGATGTGGACGCCGACGAGGCACTGCGGCGGAGCAACGTCAAGTTCGAGCACCGCTTCCGCCGGATGGAAGAAGCGGCGGCGGCCGAAGGGCGAAGCCTCGAGGACCGAACTCCGGCCGAACTCGAACGTTACTGGGGGCAGGCGAAGGCCCAGGAGAGCGGATAGCGCTCCTCATTCCTCCAGGGGAGGTTCTCCCGCCTCCCCCTCGGGAAGCTCGCCATCGTGGATCTGCGCCTCTCGGCGCTGCAGATAGGCCTCCCGGACGTAGCTGTACTCGTCCAGGGCTGCGGTGCCCAGAATGATGTCGGTCTGGAGAAGGTGGGCCCGGTCGTCTACGAGACGCAGGGCGGCCGCACTGTACCTGAGCGTGTCCCGGGTGTAGATGCGGAGTGGATCCGTCAGAATGTCCACCCCGGTGCCAAAGGCGTCACGGACGCTGCTCGGGCCGAGCAGGGGCAACACGAGGTAGGGACCGGAGCCCATGCCCCAGACGCCCATGGTCTGGCCGAAGTCCTCCGTGCGTCGCTCGAGACCCATCTCGGTGCCGACGTCGATCAACCCCGCGAGGCCGAAGGTCGAGTTGACACCGACGCGCATCGAACCTTCGAGGGCCATGCTTACCTTGCCTTGAAGCAGGTCGTTGAGCGCGCTCTGGATGTCTCGAAGGTTGCCGAAGAAGTTGCTGACGGCCAAGCTGACGAACTCGGGCGTTATCGCCTCGTAGAGAGTGGCGGCCGGCTTGATCGCCGCCTCGTCCACGGCCTCGTTGAACGCATAGATCCCACGATTCAGGGACTCGTAGGGATCGTAGTCGGGTCCCGTGGAGGCGCAGGCCGAAAGGGACAACACGACGACGCCCAGGAGGAAGGGGCGAGCGGCACCGGTGAGCGCCCGGATCATGCCCGTCGCCTTCTTCGCGGGGAGCACGTTCCGGCGAAAAGTGCCGCAGGTGTCATTTGCCAGGGTACTCCCGTCGTATTCCCGGAACACGAAGCCACCGAGGGAAAATCGTAGCAGGAATCGAGCCCTTCGTCCCGACCCCGGGATTCACCGGTTGTATTGCCGGATCTCGCCTACGACTAATCAGGTTATACAACAGATTTGAGTCATAAGCACATTGTATGTAAACAAATTTCTCCCAGGCCAAGAAGCTGCGTGAAGAGACCTGCCCGATGTTGCCGACCTGCTCTCGTGGCGATCGGCGTAGCCCAAAGCGTCGGCCGGCTGGGCTGGATTGACGCCTCGCAATCTCCTGTGAGCGGTCGGGAACGCAGTGGTCGACCGCCGATTCGGATACAGAGACGTGCGGCGATTCTTCGTCGACTGGAAGTCGTTGAGCTATGAAGGCAGCCGCGCCCGGGAGTGGACGGCTACGCCGGCGATTCCTTGTCGCGCTCGAGACGGGCGTAAGCCGAATGATTGTGGATGGACTCGAAGTTCTCCGACTCGACCACGTAGCTGATCACCCGATTCTCCCGGTTCAGTGCCCTGGCCACGTCCCGCACCATGTCTTCGACGAACTTGGGGTTGTCGTACGCCCGCTCGGTGACGTACTTCTCGTCCGGACGCTTGAGCAATCCGTAGAGCTCGCAGGACGCCTGCTCCTCCACCAGCTCGATGAGCTCCTCGATCCAGATGAAATCCCGAGTGGACACCGATACGGTGACCTCCGAGCGCTGATTGTGCGCTCCGTAGTCCGATATCTCCTTCGAGCACGGGCAGAGGCTGGTCACCGGAACCCGCACCGTAACCCGGATTTCGGTGGAACCTTCCACGCAATCTCCGGTAAGGGTCACCTGATAGTCCATCAGGCTTTCCACTCCGGTGACCGGCGCGCGCTTGTTGACGAAGTAGGGGAAGCGCATTTCCACGTAACCCGACTGCGCGTCGAGCGCATGCGTCATCTCGGTCAGCATCGTGCGGAAGGACTCGACGGTAATCTCGTACTCGTGGCGATTGAGGATCTCCACGAAACGCGACATGTGCGTCCCCTTGAAGCTGTGCGGGAGGTTCACGTACATGTCGAACGTGGCGACAGTGTGCTGCTCGCCCTGAGTTCTGTCCCGCACCCGCACCGGGTGGCGAATCCCCTTGATCCCCACCTTGTCGATCGGGATACGACGTTCGTCGGAGCTGCCCTGGATGTCGGCGATCGGCGCTTCGGCTCGATCGCTCAGGGTGGAGACTCGGTTCATATGGCGGTCCCTGGGCGGCGCTTCGGTCGAGAGACAAGACTCTAAGCGGATCTGCGCCCTTGCGTCCAATCAATGCCGTCTCGTCACCACGTACTCGGACAACATCCGCAGCGTGTCAGCGGAGGGTCCCATGTCGGAGATGCAATCGAGGGCCCGATCATGCAGCGTGGCAGCCCGGTGCCGTGACTCCGACAGTCCAAGGACGGAGGGGTAGGTGGGCTTTCCGAGAGAGGAATCGGCGCCGGTCACCTTTCCCAGCAGCGTCGTGTCTCCTTCGACATCGAGGACATCGTCCTGAATCTGGAAGGCGAGCCCCACGCAACGGGCGTACTCGTCGAGTTTCTCCATGCTCGCGTCGTCAGCCGAAGCGCACAGGGCACCGAGAAGAATGCTTGCCCGGATCAGGGCACCCGTCTTGCGCAGGTGCATCTGCTCGAGCTCTTCCAGGCTGAGCGATCTCCCTACCGCGCCGAGGTCGATGGCCTGCCCGCCCGCCATGCCGCGCGACCCCACCGCCCTCGAAAGCAGCTCCAGCATGCGGCAGCGGCGCTCGGTCGTGACCGCGAGACTCGGGTCCGACGACAGCACCTCGAAAGCGAGAGACTGAAGCGCGTCGCCCGCGAGGAGGGCGGTCGCCTCGTCGAACGCACGGTGACAGGTGGGTCGTCCGCGGCGCAGTTCATCGTCATCCATGGCGGGCAAGTCGTCGTGCACGAGGGAGTACGCGTGAATCAGCTCGACCGCGCACGCGGGGGCATCCAGGCCCTTCGACGCTCCCCCCACCGCATCGGCCGACGCGTAGACCAGAATTGCCCGCACGCGCTTGCCTCCGCCGAGCACCGCGTAGCGCATCGCCGCATGGAGACGCTGCGGTGGTTCTTCGGCATCGGGCAAGCACCGTTCGAGCGCAACGTCGACCCGTTTTCGATACTCGGCGCTTCGCCTGCGGGTCTCGGCGGCGCGGACCGATACGCCGTCACTCACCGTCGTCGTCATCGGTCTCGAAGAGTCTGAGCTCGGGTTGCCCGTCCTTCTCCGCCAGCACCTGTATGCGTTGCTCGGCCTCGTCTAATGCCTGCTGGCACAGCCGGCCCAGGCGGATGCCGCGCTCGTAGTGAGTCAGCGAGTCCTCGAGACTCAGCTCACCGTCCTCCATCCGCTCCACGAGCTGCTCGAGCTCCTCGAGCGAACGCTCGAAATTGACCGCTTTTCTCTTGCCTGCCGCCACGTTGCGTCCCGGCGCCCTCGGCGCCGCCGAAACCGGATGTAGAGGGTCACGAGGAGGTGAGATCCGGGCGGGCGTCCCGGCCGGTCGAGCCGCGGCGACTGGAAGTATCGCTCCGGCCCGCGGCGACGCCTCTTCGTTCGCCGCCGATCACTCTCGTCCCGATCACCGGTCAAGGTAACCGAGGACTGGAGCGTGATCAACGCGCACTCACCCGCGCGACCTGCAGGTTCCACGTGCTCGTTCGGTTGACACTCCGACCGGGCCGGGCTACCTTTCCCGGCCGCTTTAGACTGAGTCTAACCCGAGCTTTTCGAACCGCTTCCCGCTGCGACCTGCATCCCGGCGGAGCGCTCCATCAGATTCACTTCGGCGGGGGCTACCGCTTCCCGCGCCAGCATTCCAGGAGACGACCATGAGCATCAAGGGCAGCAAGACCGAGCAGAATCTCAAGGACGCCTTCGCGGGCGAGTCGCAGGCGAATCGCCGCTACCTGTACTTCGCCGCGAAGGCCGACGTGGAAGGATACAACGATGTCTCGGCGGTGTTCCGCTCCACCGCAGAAGGAGAGACGGGGCATGCACATGGCCACCTCGAGTACCTGGAAGCAAGTGGCGATCCCGCGACCGGCCTCCCCATCGGCGGTACCGCCGACAACCTCAAGGCCGCCATCGCCGGAGAGACCTACGAGTACACCGACATGTATCCGGGCATGGCAAAGAGCGCACGGGACGAAGGCTTCGACGAGATCGCCGACTGGTTCGAGACCCTCGCCAAGGCGGAACGCTCCCACGCCAACCGCTTCCAGAAGGCGCTCGACAGTCTGGACTCCTGACGCTTCGCTTCCGAGTCGTCCCGCGCCCTCCCGGGGGAGAGGCGCGGGCTCCCCTTCGCGCCCCACCGGCAGGCGCGGGCGCCGCTGGCGCGCCGGCTCTGATCTCCCGCAGCGGCGGAACCCCCTCGTGAACCATTCGCGTCCGGCCGCGAAACGTTGCGCGGTCCACGTGGTCAGCCGGGGAAGGTCGATCCGCACCGACCCCCCGTTCAATCCAGTCAACCCCTCCCTCGCGAAGCCTTGAGCAGTACCCGATACGACGCAGCCGACATCGAGGTATTGAGCGGCCTGGAGCCGGTGCGCAAGCGCCCCGGCATGTACACCGATACCTCCCGGCCCAATCACCTCGCACAGGAAGTCATCGACAACAGCGTGGACGAGGCGCTTGCCGGCTTCGCTGCCAACATCGGTGTCACGCTGCACCGGGACGCCTCCCTGAGCGTGGCCGATGACGGACGAGGCATGCCCGTGGACATCCATCCCGAGGAAGGCGTTCCGGGGGTGGAGCTCATCCTCACGCGATTGCACGCGGGGGCCAAGTTCTCGGAACGAAACTACCGATTCTCGGGAGGCCTCCACGGGGTCGGGGTGTCGGTGGTCAATGCCCTTTCCCGGCGCCTGGAAGTGTGGATCAAGCGCGGAGGACATGAATACAACGTGTCCTTCGCCAACGGAGAGAAGTGCTCCGAACTGGAGCCCGTGGGCACCGTGGGCCGGCGAAACACCGGCACGCGCCTGCAATTCTGGCCGGACCCGGGCTTCTTCGACTCGGCCCGATTCTCCGTCGCACGCCTCAAGCACACGCTGCGGGCGAAGGCCGTCCTCTGTCCGGGCCTCAAGGTCTCCTACTGCGATGAAGCCTCCGGGGAAGAGGAGTCCTGGCAGTACGAAAAGGGCTTGAGCGCCTACCTGCTCGACTGGCTCGCAGGGGTGTCCCGCATCCCCGAGATCCCCTTCGATGGAAGTCTCGAAGGCGGCACGGAAGCCGTCGACTGGAGCGTGTGCTGGCTTCCGGAAGGCGGAGATGCGCCCAATGAGAGCTACGTGAACCTGGTCCCCACCCCGCTCGGCGGTACGCACGTAAACGGATTTCGGACGGGCCTGCTCGAAGCGGTACGAGAGTTCTGCGAGTTTCGGAGCCTCCTGCCGCGCGGAGTGAAGGTCGCCCCCGATGACGTCTGGGAGAACGCCGCTTACGTTCTTTCGGTGAAGATGGTCAATCCTCAGTTCACGGGCCAGACCAAGGACCGCCTCGCGTCGCGAGAGTGCGCGACTTTCGTGTCGGGGACGGTCAAGAACGCTTTCAGCCTGTGGCTCAGCCAGCATCCCGAGACCGGAGATCAGATTGCCGAGCTCGCCTTGCAAAGCGCACGGCGTCGCCTGCACGCGGCGAAGAAGGTGACTCGCAAGAAGGCCACGGTGGGGCCGGCATTGCCGGGAAAGCTCGCGGATTGCACCTCGCAGGATGTCTCGAGAACGGAGCTCTTTCTCGTGGAGGGCGATTCCGCCGGCGGCTCGGCCAAGCAGGCCCGGGATCGGGAGTTCCAGGCCGTGATGCCTTTGCGCGGCAAGATTCTGAACACGTGGGAGATCGAGGCGGGCGAGGTGCTGCGTTCCCAGGAGGTGCACGACATATCGGTCGCGATCGGAGTGGAGCCGGGAACCACCGATCTCTCCGGCCTTCGCTACGGCAAGGTGTGCATCCTCGCCGACGCGGACTCCGACGGCGCCCACATCGCCTCCTTGCTCTGTGCGATGTTCGTCCGTCATTTCCGGCCCCTGGTAGCGGCGGGGCACGTGTACATTGCGATGCCGCCGCTCTATCGCATCGATGTCGGCAAGGAGGTCTTCTACGCCCTCGACGACGGCGAGAAGACGGGCACGCTCGATCAGATCGCGGCGGAGAAGAAGCGGGGCAAGGTAAACGTCCAGCGCTTCAAGGGCCTCGGGGAAATGAACCCGCGACAATTGCGCGAGACCACCATTGCGCCGGAGACGCGGCGTCTGGTGCAACTCACCGTGCAGGCGGACGACGGCACCGACGAGCGCCTGGATCTACTCCTTTCCAAGAAGCGGGCCTCTGACCGCCGGCGCTGGCTGGAGACGAAAGGCGACCTGGCTCGGGTCTGATCCCGGCGTTCCGCGCATCGGGCTCGACACGGCAACGATTCGGGTGTACAAGCTCCGAGACATGCGGAGCAGAGTTCCGGGAATCTGGCGGGAGGGGAGCCCTTCGGGCGGCCCTTGCCGGCTCCCGGTCGCAACTGGAGCGTTCCGAACACCGCCACCGACCGGTGCTTCGTCGGCGAAGCCGACCCGTCCTTCGGCACCGTCGAGGTGAGCGTGGGGTTCGACCGGCCCGAGGTATGGCCGGGTGCGGGTGACCCCGAGCGGGCCCAGGCAGCGCTCGGAAGGTGGAAGGGTGCGGCGGCGCGGCTCCACTCGGACGCGGATCGCGCGTTCGCGGAAGGTCTGCCCGCAACGCCCGCGGGCCGGGCGATGCTCGAATGCGTGTTCGGGGCGAGCCCCTTCCTCGAATCCTGTCTGCTCGCCGAGCCAGGCTTCGTGCGCAGGCTCTGGTCAGAGGGCCCGGACCCCTGCTTCGAGGCAATCCTCGCCGAACTGAGGGCGCTGCCCCCCGAAACGAGCGAGGAGATCGCCGGGCGCACGCTTCGCATCGCCCGGCGCCGCGCCGCCCTCACGATCGCACTCGCCGACATATCCGGCGCCTGGGAGCTGGAAGCGGTTACCGGCGCGCTCTCCGACCTCGCGGACACCGCATGCTCGACCGCCTTCCGGCTCCTGCTGACCCGGCTCGTCGCGAGGGGGGTGCTCACCCCACCGGAGCCCGCGGATCCCGAAGCAGGTTGCGGCCTGATCGCCCTCGGCCTGGGCAAGCTCGGTGGACGCGAGCTCAACTACTCGTCGGACATCGATCTCATCCTTCTCTTCGAGCCGGACGCGGTACCGGCACGGAAGGGAGAGGACGTGGAGCGTCACCTGGTCCGCCTCGCACGACGCTTCGTCGCGCTCCTCTCACAGCGAACTGCGGACGGTTATGCGTTTCGGGTCGACCTGCGCCTGCGTCCGGATCCCAGCGCCACTGCGCTGGTCGTGTCTTCCGCAGCCGCGCGGCACTACTACCGCGAGCGCGGACGGACCTGGGAGCGGGCTGCGCTCATCAAGGCGCGACCGATAGCCGCGGATACCGCAGCCGCCCGGGCGTTTCTCGACGACATCGGGGGTTTCGTATGGCGGCAGAACCTCGACTTTGCCACCGTCCAGGAACTGCACGACATCAAGCGGCAGATTGACGCGCAGCATGGCGGTGGGCGCATCGAAGCGTACGGACACGATCTCAAGCTCGGCCGGGGCGGCATCCGCGAAATCGAGTTCTTCGCCCAGACCCACCAGTTGATCTGGGGCGGCAAGGACCGTCGTTTGCGGGTGATTCCCACCTGTGAAGTCCTGCGCGTGCTGTCCGAGATCAATCGGATTCCGAGGCGGGTGGCGGACGGATTCGTTTCCGCCTACCGGTTCCTGCGCCGCGCGGAGCACCGCGTGCAGATGACGCGCGACGAGCAGACCCACTCCCTTCCCGACGACGCCGAATCGTTCGGAGTTCTCGCCCGGTTTCTCGGATACGCGGATGCGGAGTCCTTCGTGACCGACCTCGTGGATCATCTGCAGGAGGTCGAGCAATACTACACGGAGCTCTACGAGATCCCTCTCGAGGTCACTGCAGGCAGCGCGCCCGATCCGGAGGCGGAGGAGACTCTGGCCCGGCTGCGGCGCCTGGGATTCGCGAGCCCCGCAGCGGCGACCGCCGTCCTCGGACGCTGGAAGCAGGAGCCTTACCCGGTCGTGCGGGATCCCCGTTCCCGCGATCTCCTCGACTCGCTCACTCCGGCGCTGCTCACCGCAATGCTGGGCACGGTGGAGCCGGATCTGGCGCTGGAACGATTCGACCACCTGCTCTCGTGCCTGCCCGACGGACTGCAGATGTTCTCGCTCTTCCAGGCCAACCTTCACGTCATGGAGCATGTCGCCGAGATGATGGTCTGCGCACCCGCGATCGCGGAGCGGGTGGCGGAGCGGCCGGCCCTCTTCCAGGCACTGCTCGAAGGCGAAGCCGATGGCATCGTTCCGGATCGCTCCGGGCTCGAAGAAGACCTCCACCGGCACCTCGAATCCTCGCTCGAAGACGAAGAGATGTTGTCTCGCCTGCGCGAGTGGGTGGAAGCGGCCGAGCTTCGGATTCTCGCCCACACGCTGTTCCGCCGTGTCGACCCCCTCGACGAACCGGCGCTTCGCACCTGCGCGATCGACTGCGCGCTCCAGGTGCTGCTCGCACGCAGCACCGAGGCATGTCGCTCTCGCCACGGCCGCATCGGCGCGGCCGACTGTACCCTCCTCGTGACAGAGCGGCCCGGGGCCCGGAACGCGTCCATCGTTTCGGACCGGAATCTCCTGCTGATTCACGACTCCCCTGAAGAAGCGGAGTCCGACGGCGAGACGCCGCTCGCCGCATCTGCGTACTACGCGCAGTTGCTGCGCCACCTGGTTGAGCTCGGCGGCGGAGAAGGAGGACACGAGACGACTCGTCCGGGATTCTCCCCGTCCGCCGGGGAGGGCGCCGTGCGGTGGGTGAGCAATCTCGCGGCATTCGAGCGGTACTTGAACGAGCACCCGACCCCTTCGGTGCGCATGGCATTGCTTCGCACTCGGGTCGCAGCGGGAGGGGAGGGCATCGCCCAACGCGTGCAAGACATCATGCGCCGCACGCTCACTGCCCCATGCAACGCCGTCGAGGCAGGGCCTTTCACCAGAGCCGAAGCGCGTTCCGGAGGCTACTGGCACGCGTTGCGCCATCGCGGCGGGCTCGCGGACCTCGAGAATCTCGTGCAGCGCCTCCAGGTGCACGGAGCGCCGGAGCACCCGGATCTGGCAGATCTCGACATCGGGGAGGCAATCCCTCGCCTGGAGGACGAGGGTGCGCTCACCACGGAAAACGCTCACGTGCTGCTCGACACGTGGCGGCTGGGGGTGAGGGTCCGTGCCCTGCGGGGCCTGGTGAGCGAAGACGTGGAGATGGAAGACGTACCCGCCGGGTTGCGCTCCCGATTCGCCGATGCCGCGGGGGTCACCGCTTTCCGGGATTTTGGCGCACGCCTGGAAGAGGTGGAGGCGGAGGTGCGCGACATCCTGCCCCGGCGCCGCGCCTCAGACCGGGAATTCTGACCAAAGGAGGGGCGGTCGCACGACGATGGAAGTCAATCTCGAAGGCATCGAACGCTCTTCTCTCCGCGACTTCACCGAGAGGGCGTATCTGGACTACTCCATGTACGTCATCCTGGACCGCGCCCTGCCCCACATCGGAGACGGGCTCAAGCCGGTGCAGCGTCGCATCGTGTACGCGATGTCCGAGCTCGGCCTCTCCGCCGGCGCCAAACACAAGAAGTCCGCGCGCACGGTGGGCGATGTGCTGGGCAAGTTCCACCCTCATGGCGATGCCCCCTGCTACGAAGCCATGGTGCTGATGGCGCAGTCGTTCTCGTTTCGCTATCCGTTGATCGACGGGCAGGGCAATTGGGGTTCCATCGACGATCCGAAGTCCTTTGCCGCCATGCGCTATACCGAGGCGAGGCTGGCGCGCTTCAGCGAAGTCCTGCTCTCCGAACTCGGCCAGGGAAGCGTGGAGTGGCTCGCCAACTTCGACGGCACCCTCGATGAGCCCGCGGTGCTGCCCGCGCGTCTCCCGCACGTGCTGCTGAACGGCGCTTCCGGGATCGCGGTGGGCATGGCAACCGACCTGCCGCCGCACAATGTGCGGGAAGTGGCTGCGGCCTGTGTCCACCTGCTGGCGGAGCCGGACTGCGAACTGGAGGACTTGTGCCGGCACATCCAGGGTCCCGACTACCCCTGCGAGGCGGAGATCGTCACTCCGCGGGAAGAACTGCTCGCCCTCTATCGCAGCGGAATCGGATCCGTGCGGATGCGGGCGCGCTACGAAGTGGAAGACGGTGCAGTGGTAATCACTGCCTTGCCCTACCAGGTCTCGGGCAGCCGCGTGCTCGAGCAGATCGCGGGACAAATGCTCGCCCGGAAGCTCCCCTGGGTCGAAGATCTCCGCGACGAGTCCGATCACGAGAACCCGGTACGCCTGGTCATCCTGCCCCGGTCGAATCGTGTCGACCTCGAGCGCCTCATGTCGCACCTGTTTGCCACCACCGATCTGGAGCGCGCGTACCGAGCCAACATGAACGTCATCGGACGCAACGGCCGGCCTCAGCTCAAGGATCTCAGGTCGCTGCTCGAAGAGTGGCTCGAGTTTCGGACCCACATGGTCCGAAAGAGAATCGCGCACCGCCTCGAACGCATCGAAGCACGATTGCACCTGCTCCAAGGGCGCCTGATCGCGTTCCTGGATATCGACGAAGTCATCGCCATCATCCGGCGGGAAGACGATCCGAAGCCGGTTCTCATGACGCGCTTCGGCCTCACTGAAGCCCAGGCCGAGGACATCCTGGAACTGAGATTGCGCCACCTCGCCCGCCTCGAGGAGATAAAGCTTCGATCGGAGCAGGAAACGCTTCAGGAAGAACGCAAGATCCTCTCCGGAACGCTCGAGGATCGACACCTCCTCGCAGAATTGATCCGCAAGGAGATTGAAGCCGACGCCGAACGATACGGAGACGAGCGCCGCTCAGCCATCGTGGATCGCCCTCCCGCCGAGGCAATGGAAGACACCGCGCTGGTGCCCACCGAATCCCTCACCATCATCCTCTCGAAGCGAGGATGGGTGCGCGCTGCCAAGGGACACGACATCGATCCGCGCGCGCTGCCCTACAAGTCGGGCGACGACTTCCGGGCCGTGGGCCGGGGACGCAGCAATCAGTCCGCAGTGTTTTTCGATTCGACGGGCAGAGCCTACACATTGCCCGCTCACGTCCTGCCCTCCGCCCGTGGCCTCGGAGAACCGCTGTCGGGACGCATCAACCCTCCGGACGGCGCGACCTTCGAGGGTGTCGTCATCGGCGAGTCGGGCCACCACTTCCTCCTCGCCACTTCGGCCGGCTACGGATTCATCGCCCGCTTCGAGGATCTGGTGGCGCGCAACAAGGGCGGCAAGGTGGTGCTGTCGAGGCCGCACGGCTCCGCTGTGATGACCCCGCGCAGAGTGTGCGATGCGAGCAGCGATCTCGTTGCCGCGGTCTCCTCGAGCGGGCGCCTGCTGGTCCACCCCCTGAGCGAACTGCCCCACTTGCCGAAGGGAAAGGGCATGAAGATCATCCACATTCCTTCGTCCCGACTCAAAGCGGGTGAGGAATGGATGGTGGATGTCGTATGCCTTCCCATGGGAGGAGCGTTGACGTTGCATGCCGGCAAACGGCATTTCACCCTGAAACGGCGTGATCTGGAGGCGTATCGCCATGGTCGCGGGAAGCGAGGAGGAATGCTCCCAAGGGGCCTGCAGCGCGTGGACCGCCTCGAGGTGCCGGAGTCATGAGGGACGCGGGAATGCCCTCCACCTTCGAGTCGGCCTCGCCGCGCCGACGCGCGGGTGCGAAGATCTCGGCACCCGATGCATGGAGCTTTCGGAAAGCGAAGCGCGGAGCGGTCCGAATCCCGGGGAACCAGTGAGGTAGAACATGGCGAGCTATGGCACCAACGAGTTCAGAGGGGGGCTCAAGATCCTCCTGGACGGTGACCCTTGCGCAATCATCGAGAACGAATTCGTAAAGCCGGGCAAGGGGCAGGCCTTCAACCGCGTAAAGATTCGAAATCTCAAGTCGGGACGGGTCATCGAGCGGACCTTCAAGTCGGGCGAGAGTGTGGAGGCGGCGGACGTGGTCGAGGTCAGCCTGCAGTACCTGTACACCGATGGAGAGAACTGGCATTTCATGGACGAAGGGTCCTTCGAGCAGTACGCGGCCCCGCGCGAAGCAGTGGGTGACAGTGCAAACTGGCTGAAAGAACAGGACATTTGCACGCTCACGCTGTGGAACGGCCAACCCCTGATCGTCTCGCCACCCAACTTCGTGGTCCTCGAAATCAGCGAGACCGATCCAGGGGTGCGGGGGGACACTGCGAGCGGAGCGACAAAGCCGGCGCTGGTCGAGACGGGCGCGACCGTGAAAGTGCCGCTCTTCGTCAACCAGGGTGAGCGCATTCGCATAGACACCCGCACGGGAGAGTATGTCGCCCGCGCCAAGGAATGAAGAGCGTGCCGCGGACGGCGGCGGGGTAGATGGGTCGCACGGGCGAGGTCGCCATTCCGCGATGCGCCGCAGCGAACCCGATACCGGGCAGGAATTGCGATAGTGACGCAGCCTGAGCACGGTGCGGATTGGCGCCCGAGCGCGGACCTGGACACGCTGCGCCGGCGCGCCTCGTTCATGGAAGACATCAGGGCCTTCTTTCGCGGCCGGGAGGTGCTCGAAGTCGAGACTCCCGTGCTGGCCGGAGCGACCAGCCCCGAAACGCATGTGTCGAGCTTCGAAGTGCATGCTCCCGGCGACGATCGCATAGCCGGATGGCTGCAGACATCGCCGGAGTTCGCGATGAAAAGGCTCCTCTGTGCCGGGAGTGGCCCCATATTTCAGATCACCAGGGCTTTCCGTGCTGGCGAGGCGGGTCGTTTGCACAATCCGGAGTTCTCCATTCTGGAATGGTATCGACCCGGATTCGGCTACGAGGATCTCATCGCGGAGGTGGAAGAACTGCTGAGCGGTCTTCTGAGTCGGAACGATTCTTGCCGCCTGACTCATCGGGAGGCGTTCAGGCGCTTTGCAGGTCTCGATCCCCGGCACGCGAGCCTCCCCGATCTGCGCAGGCGCTGCCGTGCTCGAGGCTGGGACGAAGCTCGGCATGCGGACCGGGATGCCTGTCTCGATTTCCTGCTCGACGACGCCGTGCAGGGCAGCCTCTCGCCCGGAGTGGTGACTCTCTTCGATTTCCCCGCTTCGCAGTGCTCCTTCGCTCGTCTGAAGCCCGCCGATCGGAGCGTGGCCGAACGCTTCGAGGTGTTCGTCGACGGCATCGAGGTGGGAAACGGGTACCGGGAGCTTACGGATGCCCGAGAGCAGCTCCGTCGCTTCGAGCAGGATCGGGAGAAACGAAGGCAACGGGGCCTGCCGGACGTGGCCGTCGACCATCGCCTGATCGCCGCCCTGAGCGCAGGGATGCCGGAGTGCTCCGGAGTGGCGCTCGGCCTGGACCGACTGGTGATGATGGCCTCCGGGCGCACCCGTCTGGAGGAAGTCGTCAGCTTCCCCTTCCGTTGCGCTTGAGCCTCCGCGCAGGCGTCCGCCGCAGTCGCTCCCCGGCTTTCCCTGGCCCCCGAGCGCACCCTTGACGCACCCGGAGCAACGGCGCATCGAGTCTGACATATAATCCGGTGATGGCAGACACGCCGGCGCAAGCGGCGTCTGACGCTTTTCGTATTCCACATACGAACCAGGAAGCACCATGATCGCAGCGGGGCCGTCTGGTCGTAACCCCGAAATGTCCCCTCCGGCGTTTCCGGATTCGGCATCCGGAACGCATGCCCCGTACCACCTTCCGTATTCGTGCGGCCCTCTTCCCCGTGCCGCAGGGCTCGAGGCGGTCTCCGGAAAGCGCGCCGTCGAAGTGGTGCGGTCCCGACTCGGCGTCCTGCTCGTCGCAGTGCTCATGAGCGTCTGCGCGAGCGGCGGCAGTGCGGCTACGACTCTGCCGGACTTCATATCGCTCGTGGCCGAACACGGCCCGGCAGTGGTCAACATCAGCGCCACCCGGCGAAATCCGTCGATTGCCCCGAAGGGATCCGAATCGCTTCCCACTCCGGACCTGCCCGAAGACAGCCCCTACCGCGAGTTCTTTCGGCGCTACTTCTTCGGAAACCCGGACGAGGAGCGCTTTCACGCGCAATCGCTCGGTTCGGGTTTCATCATCAGTCCGGACGGCTACATCATCGGCAACCACCACGTGATCCGAGATGCCGATGCGGTTGTCGTGCGCCTCAACGATTGGCGAGAGTTCGATGCCGAGATCGTGGGTATCGACGAACGCAGCGACATCGGTCTGCTCAAGATCGACGCGATCGATCTGCCCTCGGTACGAATTGGCGCCGGCAATGACTTGCAGGTGGGGGAGTGGGTACTGGCGATAGGTTCGCCCTTTGGATTCGAACACTCGGTGACGGCCGGGATCGTGAGCGCCAAGGGCAGGAGCCTGCCGAGAGAGAACTACGTTCCCTTCATTCAGACCGACGTCGCCATCAACCCGGGAAACTCGGGCGGCCCCCTGTTCAATCTCGCGGGGGAAGTGGTGGGCATCAATTCCCAGATATTCAGCGGGACCGGTGGGTTCATGGGGCTGTCATTCGCCATTCCCATCGAGGTGGCGATGAACGTGGTCACCCAGTTGCGCGAACGAGGCCGGGTCTCACGCGGCTGGCTCGGCGTGCTCATAGATGACGTGTCCCCGAACATGGCGGAGTCTCTGGACATGGACCGGCCCCGGGGCGCCTGGATTGCGAAGGTGCTTCCGGACGGACCGGCGGCATCGGCGGGACTCCGGGAACACGACATCGTGCTGGAGTTCGACGGAAACATCGTCTCCCGGTCCTCCGACCTGCCGCCCATCGTGGGGCGCACTCAGGTGGGAACCCGGGTTCCCGTCAAGGTGCTGAGGAACGGCGAGGTCAGGATCCTGTACGTATTGACCGCGGAGCTGCCGGGGGAGGACGAGATTCGGCTCGCGGTGGATCCCACGCCCGAACCTTGAGATCCCTTTGGTCCCGGAACCCCGGGGCGCTATCATGGGCCGCTTTTTTGCCTGGCTGACGGCTGCGGACCATTGAAGCTCGACTTTGCAACCATCATGGTGCTGCTCGTGCTCGCGAGCGGACTCGTATGGATTTTCGACGTCCTGGTGTTGGCTCGTCGCCGAAGAGCGGTGGCGAACGGAGGCGGGAGTTCCGAAGAAGGCGTTCTCCCGGAAGCGGCTCCCCCCTCGCGCATCGTCGAGTACGCCCGATCCTTCTTTCCGGTCTTTCTGATCGTGCTGGTGCTCCGCTCCTTCCTGATCGAGCCGTTCAGGATCCCCTCCGGGTCCATGATGCCTACCTTGCTCATCGGCGACTTCATTCTCGTGAACAAGTTCACCTACGGGATCCGCTTGCCGGTGATCGACTACAAGATCATTGATATCGATTCCCCGAAGCGTGGTGATGTCGTGGTCTTCCGATACCCTGAAAACCCGTCGACACCCTTCATCAAGCGGGTGGTCGGAGTGCCGGGAGATCGCATCGGCTATCACGACAAGGTCCTCTACGTGAACGACATGCCGGCGGAACAGGAGGTTCTTGGTCGTTACGTGGGGACCGGACCCGGCCGGAACATGACCGGCGCGAGCCACCGCACCGAGCGGGTCGGCGAATGCACGCACGACATACTGGTGCAGCGGGGCTACCCGTCCCGAGAGGGCGACATCGTCGTCCCGCCCGGCCACTATTTTGTCCTCGGCGACAACCGCGACAACAGCAGAGACAGCCGCTACTGGGGTACGGTGCCGGAAACTCACCTGATCGGGAAGGCGTTTGCAATCTGGCTCAACGCCAGTCTCGATCACGGTGTTTCCTGGTCCCGAATCGGAACCGCCATCGAGTGCATGGACGAGCGCGAACCGGACTGAAGCCTTCCCGGGAACGCCTTCGTCGAGCAGGTCGAATCCATTGCCCGCGAGTCCTTCGGTCGAACGCGAAGCGGAAGAGCAGCGCCGGCTCGCGGAGAACATTCCGCACCGCTTCGAATGCGAGGCGTTGCTCAGACGCTCGCTCACTCATCGCAGCGCCGGATCCGACAACAATGAACGTCTCGAGTTTCTCGGTGACGCCATCCTCAACTTCGTCGTAGCCGAGGCCCTGTATCACCGGATACCGCAGGCGCGCGAAGGGCTCCTCACCCGAACGCGGGCAGAACTGGTGCGCAGATCCTCCTTGGCCGGGTTGTCGCGCCGGATCGAGCTGGGAAAGGCCTTGAGACTCGGAGGGGGAGAGTTGAAGAGCGGAGGCAGGGATCGGGACTCGATCCTCGCCGATGCATTCGAGGCCCTGGTAGGCGCCTTCTATCTGGACGCAGGTCTCACGCCTTGCCGTTCATGGCTGCTCGACCTCCTCGCTGACCGGCTGGACCACGTCTCCAACGAGGAAACCGCGAAAGACCCCAAAACCGAGTTGCAGGAGATGCTGCAAGCCCGCGGCCTCCCTCTTCCCGCGTATGCGGTCCTCGAGGTCAGCGGCGCAGCGCATGAACAGAGCTTCACGGTCAGGTGCCGTGTGCCGGGCCTCGAAGAAACGGCGACGGGAACCGGAGGCAGCCGTCGCGAAGCCGAACAGTCCGCGGCCCGGAGATCACTCGCTCTCCTGCGCGGCGAGCGCGGTCCGTGAACACCGACCAAAGCGATGCCGGATCTGCCGACGCCGCTTCGGGCGATGATCCGGAGTTTCGCAGCGGTCATGCCGCCATCCTGGGCCGCCCCAACGTCGGCAAATCGACACTGGTGAATCGCTTGCTCGGCCAGAAGCTCTCGATCACGTCCCGCAGACCGCAAACGACCCGTCATCGAATCCTCGGCATCAAGACGACTCCGGGCTACCAGGTCGTGTACGTCGACACGCCGGGAATCCACCACGGCGGGGGACGCGCACTGAGCCGCTACATGAACCGGGCCGCGGTGGGCGCCCTGGATGACGGCGACGTGGTGGTTTTCATGATCGAGGCGGAGCGCTGGACGGAGGGAGACGAACGCGTGCTGCGCCACCTCCGCGAGACGCGCACTCCGATCATCGTTGGAATCAACAAGGTGGATCGCGTCCCCGACAAGTCGAGACTGCTTCCCTTCATGGCGGATGTTTCCGAACGCACCGGCCTCGACGAAGTGATCCCGCTTTCCGCCCGTCGAGGCGTCAACACCGATGTCCTCGAGTCACATGTCGTCGAGCGGCTGCCACGGGGAGAGCCACTCTATCCAGGCGACCAGTTGAGCGACCGAAGCGAACGATTCCTGAGCGCGGAGTTGATTCGCGAACAACTGACCGGCCGACTGAATCAGGAGCTCCCTTATCGTCTGAGCGTTGAAATCGAGCGATTTTCCGACGCGTCGGACCCGGTACGGGTCGCCGCGATCGTGTGGGTCGAGCGACGCAGCCAGAAACCGATCGTCGTAGGTCGGGAGGGCGCCACGCTCAAGAGAGTCGGAACCCGTGCACGCCGGGAAATCGAATCGTTGCTCGGCCGACGTGTGCATCTCAACCTGTGGGTGAAGGTCAAGGCGGGCTGGTCGGATGACGAGCAGGCATTGAACAGAATGGGCTACGCCGAGTGAGGCCGGGAGCCCCGGGCAAATGACCATCGCACAGCGCGTCGACCTGGATCCGTGCTTTGTCCTGCATCAGCGCCCCTGGCGGGAAACGAGCCTCATCATCGAAGTGTTCAGCACGCATTCCGGACGGCTCGGACTGGTCGCCCGAGGCGCCCGCAGGGCATCTTCTCCTCTGCGCGGATTGTTGCAGCCCTTCGTGCCGCTGCTCGCTTCGTGGTGGGATCGAGGGGAGCTGGGGACGCTCCGAGCGGCGGAACCCGATGGACTTCCGCTGCCTCTCTCCGGAAGAGGTCTCGCGGGCGGGCTCTATCTGAACGAACTGGTCATGCGTCTCACTCACCGCCATGACCCGCATCCCGAACTGCTGCGGGACTACCGGGAGGCATTGTCCGGCCTGCACGAAGGCAGGGACATCGAACCCGTGCTGCGCGTTTTCGAAAAGCGGCTCCTGAGTGCAATCGGGTACGGCCTTCTGCTCGAACGAGAGGCCGACAGTGACCTTCCGGTGCGAGACGGATTGCGCTATCGCTACCTTCCGGAGCGGGGGCCGGTCGAAGAAGGGGAGGGCGAGGGTTCGGGCGTCGACGTTTCAGGAGCCACTCTGCTCGCGCTCTCCCGGGAACGACTGGAATCGACCGTTCAGATGTTCGAGGCGAAGCGTCTGATGCGTTTCCTGCTCGAACGACTGCTCGGCCCCCGACCGCTCGCCAGTCGCATGCTGTTTCGGTCTCTCTCGAAGCACTGAGTCGCTTCCGGTCCTCCACCCACCGCGTCGAGTCATCCCCCCGCATCCGCCTCGGCCCGGGGCCGCGGGTCGGCAGCGTCGCCGTTTGCGGGTGTCTGGCTCGAGGTCGAGGCCGTGGAAGCAGAAATCGGGCTCTCCGACCCGCGCGGTGCGGTTTCGGCCGGCGAGCTCGAAGATGCAGCCGGCGTGGTCGCCGGTGCTTCCCCCGCAGAAGCGTCGGCAGAGAGGTCTTTGGACGAGTCTCCCGTCTGCGCGGCGCCGAGCATCGTTTCAGAGGCGGAAGCGGCGCTCGAGGTCGCCGACCGGCCGGAGTCCTCGCGGTGGCGGCCACGTCCTCCGCGCCGCCCTCGCCTCGATCGCCCCTGCGAGGAAGAGCGCTCCGAAGAGGGAGATCGCGCAGAAGAGGGAGAAGATTGGAGAGCAGGAGAATGAGTCTCGGATCCCTGCCTGGCACGGCCCCGGCCCGCGGGATCACCGGCGCCGCCCCTCGCGCTTCGCGCTGCCCGCGGGGGCGTCTCTTCACGCCGCGTTGACGGGGTGCTGCGGCGGGAGCCGGCCGGCCTTCCTTCTCCGCCGGTCCGCCGCGGCCCCCGTCTACCGCCTCGCCGGGAGGCTCCTCTGCGGGAGGGGGTGGCGGCAGACGCCGTCGACCGCGCTCCGGACGGAGCGAAGGCATTGGCGAGAAGGGCGACCATGCGGGTCAGGAACCCGTCGCGTCGCGCTTCGAAGGAATCGGATTCCGGCGCCACGGAAGGAGGAGGGGGAGGCACATCGGGCATCGGCGCCTTCACCACCGGTTCGGACCGGGTTCGCGCATCCGCCGCGACGACGAATTCCGGGAGCCCCGGTCCTTCTTCGTCGAGCTCGAAGCTCGCCCGATAGTGGGATTCGTGGTCGCGATCATTGGCGCGAATCCTCTCCACGCTGTAGCTCGATGCGGCGCGCTCGGGACTCGGCAGCATGATCACGACCACATCGTATTGCTGTTCGATTTCCCAGATCGCGGCTCGTTTTTCGTTCAACAGGTAGGTGCCGACCTCCATCGGCAAGCGAGCCAGGATTCTTCCCGTGTTTCCCTTCATCGCCTCCTCTTCGACGAGGCGCAGCACCGACAGCGCCAGCGATTCCGGGCTTCGAATCTGCCCTTGCCCGTTGCAGGCGGGGCAGATGCCCAGACTCGACTCGCCGAGCGAAGGGCGCAGTCGCTGTCGCGACATCTCGAGCAGTCCGAAGCGCGAGATCCTTCCGGTTTGAACGCGCGCCCGGTCCCGTTCGAGCGCTTCCCGAATCCGGTTTTCGACTGCTCTCTGATTCTTCGGCGGACCCATGTCGATGAAATCGATGACGATGAGTCCCCCTATGTCCCTCAGGCGCAGTTGCCTCGCGATTTCGTCCGCCGCCTCGAGGTTGGTGTTCAGCGCGGTCTCTTCGATATCCGCTCCTTTCGTAGCGCGGGCGGAATTGATGTCGATGGACACCAGCGCTTCGGTGTGATCGATGACGATCGCGCCTCCCGAAGGCAGGCGCACGCTGTGGTTGAACGCCGCTTCGATCTGGCTCTCGATCTGGAAGCGCGAGAACAGGGGCACCTTGCCGCGATAGAGTTTCACCCGGGACGCGTTCTGGGGCATGACCTGGGACATGAAGGCATGTGCCTCGGCATGCATCTCCGGTACATCGATCAGGATCTCGCCAATGTCCTGGTTGAAGTAGTCCCGAATCGCGCGAATGATGACGTTGCTTTCCTGGTACACCAGGAAGGGAGCCTCCCGCTCCCTGGATGCGGTCTCGATCGCGGTCCAGAGCTTGAGCAGATAGTCGAGGTCCCATTGCAGCTCTTCCGCCGAACGGCCGACCCCCGCGGTGCGCACGATGAGACCCATGCCTTCGGGCACGCTCAGGGTGCTCAGAATCTCGCGCAGCTCACCTCGCTCGCTGCCTTCGACCCGCCGTGATATTCCTCCCGCGCGCGGATTGTTCGGCATCAGGACGAGATAGCGTCCGGCGAGACTCGGGAAGGTGGTGAGTGCGGCCCCCTTGCTGCCGCGTTCTTCCTTGTCGACCTGAACCAGGAATTCCTGACCGACCTCGAGCGCGCTCTGAATGCTTCGCCGCTTGCCGGCGCTGCCTTCTTCGTCGGGACGAAAATGCTCGCGCGCCACCTCCTTGAGCGGCAGGAAACCCTGGCGTTCCGCGCCGTAGTCGACGAACGCCGCCTCGAGGCTGGGTTCTATTCGGGTGACTTTCCCTTTGTAAATGCTCGCCTTCTTCTGGCTGTGGGACGCGACCTCGATATCGACGTCAAGAAGGTGTTGTCCTTCTACCGTCGCCACCCGCAGCTCTTCGGGCTGGGTGGCGTTTATCAACATCCGTTTCATGATTTCCTCGGTTGGCATCGGACTCGCCCCGAGGGCGAATCCGCGTGTTCGGGTACCCAGCGGCACCTCCGCGAGGGGCGGTGGGCGCAGGACGAGCGACGAGGAGCGCCATGCGCCCGGCGAATCCGGAGCGGGCGTCGTCGGAGCGAGGTGCTCGGGGCGAGAGCGAAGGATGCGGGGCAATCGGCGTTCCGAGCCGGATGCCGCCCTTGCGCGACGTCATCGAACGCCGGCCCTCACCGGCCTCCGATCCGAGCCCACTCTTCCCGAGCGTCCGTGGTCGAAGCGAGACCGCCATTCCAGTGGCTACCCGTCCCCTCAAAGCGAAATCGGTTTGAGTCTGCCTCGTATCGGTGTCTTGAAAGCCGTTGTGCTCCGACCGATGCCCCGGGACACGATTCTCGAGCGCTCACCCATCGGGTTGCGCTTCGCGCTCACGCGTCGTTGCGATTCGATTTCCTCCGGTCTCCGGCGCCACGCACGGGTTCCCGCTGCGAAACGCGGCGCAGACCGGGACGACGCATTCTAGCCGGGGAGCCGATTGACGGCAAACCCACCGTCGACGGCATGGGTGCGGGACCAAGGTGGAAATGGCGAAACGGCACGGAGGTGCCCGCTCGCTCGTCCTTCATCGCTACCATCACCGCCGGTGGATTCCCTTGATTGACGGGAATCCACCCGAGAGCTTCGCCTGCACCGGCCGGCTGCGAAGCCCGAGTGCTATCATTCTTCGCGCTGCCATGGAGCCTCACCCCCTGCAAACGAATCCGGCGCACGAGATTCGCATCGAGCCCGACGGTGCGGGCCAGCGCATCGACAATTTCCTTCGCACCACATTGAAGGGCGTGCCCAAGTCGCACATCTACCGGATCCTCCGCCGTGGCGAAGTTCGCGTGAATCGCGCGCGCATTCGGCAGCACTACCGACTCCGCACCGGAGATACGGTGCGCATTCCCCCTCTGCGTACCGGGAGTGGGACGCCCGAGCTCGTCGCCGGGCCGCGCGTACTGCAAATGCTGGAGCGTTGCATCGTGTACGAGGACGCGGACCTCCTTGCCCTGAACAAACCGGCCGGCATCGCAGTTCACGGCGGCAGCGGTCTGCGTCTCGGCGTCATCGAGGGGCTGCGTTGCCTGCGACCGGAGCTCCGTTTTCTCGATCTGGTGCACCGACTCGACCGCGACACCTCCGGAATGCTGTTGATCGCCAAACGACGGGGCTCGCTGACCGCGCTGCACCGCGCGTTCCGGGAGGGCCGCGTGGACAAGCGTTACTGGGTACTAGTGATGGGGCGCTTCGACCGCGCCCGCCGTGTCGACCGACCCCTCGCGAAGGGCATCCTGAGATCGGGGGAGAGAATGGTGAAGGTTTCGCAGGCAGGACAGGCCTCCACGACGGATTTCCTTCCCGTTGCCCAGGGTCGTGACTGCTCACTGCTCGAGGCGCGTCCGCGCACCGGGCGCACTCACCAGATTCGCGTCCACGCCGCCGATACCGGCCATCCGGTAGCGGGAGATTCCAGGTACGGCGACCGGGACTTCAACCGGCGCCTCGAACGCGTCGGCCTGCGTCGCATGTTCCTGCATGCTCACGCGCTGCGCGTTCGGGAGAGCGCCGGCGTCCGGCGCCTCGCTCTCGAGGCCCCATTGGGGCCGGAACTGCAACGCGTGCTCGAGGCTCTCGGGCTGCACATCCCCGTGCGGCTCGCCCCGCATGCCTGAGGAAGCACCCACATCCGCCCCTGACCCTGCGGATTCGCTTCCTCTCCGGGGAACGCCGCAGTGGGAACGCGATCTCATCGAGCGTCTCGCGTTCGAGTCGCTGATCGAGCGGCGGCGCGCGCGCCGCTGGAAATGGGCCTTCAGGTTCGCACTGCTCGCGTTTGTCGCGGTGGTCGCCGTCTTGTGGCTCGCTCCCGAGTGGCCCGGCTCCGGTCCGGGCGGCTCTCACAGTGCGCTCGTCGACGTTCGAGGAGTAATCAGCGAGGCCGGAGGTGAGAGCGCGGACCGGATCGTCGCGTCTCTGCGTGCCGCCTTCGAGGACTCCGGCACGGCAGGCGTCATTCTGCGCATCAACAGTCCGGGCGGCAGTCCGGTCCAGGCCGGATACATCAACGACGAGATCGTTCGTCTTCGCGAGCTGCATCCGGATACCCCGTTGTACGCGGTAATCGTCGATGTCGCGGTTTCCGGCGGCTACTACGTTGCCTCCGCCGCGGACGAGATCTATGCGAGCCGATCCAGCGTCGTCGGCTCCATCGGGGTGCAGATGAACGGATTCGGGTTCGTCGGAGCGATGGACAAGCTCGGGGTGGAAAGGCGTCTGCTCACTGCGGGAGAACACAAGGGCTTGCTGGACCCTTTCCTGCCCGCCCGGGACGAGGAGGTCGCGCATCTCCGATCGCTCCTCGAACAGGTGCACGAGCAATTCATCGAGGTCGTGAAGCGGGGCCGGGGCGACAGACTCGCCGAAAGCGAGGACCTGTTCAGCGGCCTCATCTGGACCGGCGCACAGGCCGCCGAGCTCGGCCTGGTGGACGCTTTCGGCAGCACCGGCTACGTGGCGAGAGAGGTCATCGGCGCGGAAGAAATCGTCGATTTCACGCCCCGCCCCTCGCATCTGGAAGCCATTGCGGAGCACCTCGGCGTGGGCCTGGCCCGCGTGCTGGGCGTGGAACTCGGGCTATCTTCGGCACGCCTCCAGTAGAGGATCGATTCCCTCACGCCTCAGCATCGACACCAGCGCGATCAGGGGCAGCCCGATGAGGGCCGAAGGATCCTCTCCCTCCATGCGCTGAAACAGGGCCACGCCCAAGCCTTCGGCCCGGAACCCCCCGGCACAATCGTAGGGCTTTTCCGCGCGCACATAGGCTTCCACCTGTGCCTCGTCCAAGGGCCGGAAGTGCACACCGTACTCCACCACTTCGCTTTGCATCTCCCCGCTTGCGGCGTTCAGGAGGGCCACTCCGGTCAGAAAGCGCACCCGCCGGCCCCCGGCAAGCCGGAGCTGGCGAACGTTGGCCTCATGGCTCCCGGGTTTACCCATGATACGGTTGTCGAGCACCGCCGCTTGATCCGAGCCGACAATCAGGGCCCGGGGACGAAGGGGAGCCACGGCTCGCGCCTTGAGACGGGCGAGGCGCGCGACCATCGTCCGGGGAGACTCATCGTCCATCGGACGCTCGTCGACGCCGGGCGATACGGTGTCGAATCGGAGCCCGAGGCGCGAAAGCAGCTCCCGGCGATAGGGAGAAGACGATGCGAGGACGATGTCCATCCGACCGATCTCGAGGTTCCGCCAAGGTCCACAGTGTATTGGTTCCGCTCGAAATCGGGTGGCACCCTCACTTTGACACCATGTTTTCGACCTCAGTAGTATCAAACGCTTATGTTGCCCCGATTCTGCAATCCGGATCTGCTCGCCTCGCGGGAAGAACGCCTGAGCGGCGCCCTCCCGGCCGGCTGGCTCGATCGCCTTCCGCAAGCGGTGGATCGTGCGGCGGATCCGGTTCGCGTGAACCTGGATTTCAGGCGAGACGCGATGGGGCGGACCAGCATCGGCGGCCGCCTGGAGGTTCCGGTCCGATTGATCTGCCAGCGCTGTCTCGAGTCCTTCGAGGTCAATCTCGACGCCACGCTCGATGTGCTCGTCGTGCGCTCCGAAGGAGAGGCCGCAGCGAGACACCGGGGCGGGGAAGCGGTCCACATCGAGGGCGACTTCCTGTCTCTGGTCGACTTGATTGAAGACGAACTGCTGCTTGCCCTTCCCATGCATGCTTCGCACCCGCCGGGACAGTGCACCGCGCCGGCCATCCCTGCGTCGCGCAGCGCCGATCCCGACGCCGCGCCGCCGGGCTCCCTGTCCGGTCTCGCAGAACTCATTCATTCCACACCGACATGAGGAAACCCCATGGCTGTATCACAGCGAAAGAAATCCACGTCTCGCCGCAACATGCGCCGCGCTCACCAGGCGCTGCGTTCGCCGACGCTCTCCGAGGACCCCACGACCGGCGAGAAACATCTGCGCCACCACATCAGCCCGGACGGCTACTATCGCGGGCGCAAGGTCCTGGAAACGGGGGACGAGTAGCGCTTGACTCCCACCGTTGCATTGGACGCGATGGGCGGCGACCACGGTCCGAGGGTCGTCGTTCCCGCCGCGCTCACGGCCCTCGCCGCGAACGACGACCTCCAGCTCATCCTCGTGGGTGACCGGAAAGCGATACACGGCGAACTTCGACGAGTGAGAGCGGAGCCTTCCGAGCGCCTCCAGGTTCGACACGCCACGCAACGGGTGGAAATGGATGAGCTCCCGTCGCAGGCGTTGCGCACAAAAAAGGACTCCTCGATGCGAGTCGCGGTGGAGCTCGTGAAAGAAGGGAGCGCCGACGCGTGCGTGAGCGCCGGTAACACCGGCGCCTTGATGGCCATCGCGAGATTCCTGCTCAAGACCCTTCCCGGAATCGACCGGCCGGCCATCTGTTCGGCGCTGCCTTCCATGCACGGCCACACCCACGTCCTGGATCTCGGAGCCAACGTGGAGTCGAGCGCCCGACATCTCTTCGAGTTTGCGGTGATGGGCTCGGTGTTGGCGAGTGCGGTCGACAACCTTCCCCGACCCACGGTGGGCCTGCTCAACATCGGCCAGGAAGCCATCAAGGGCAATGAACGCATCAAGGAAGCGGCACGGATGCTCGCCGAGAGCGATATTCACTACATCGGATTCGTCGAAGGCGATGATCTGTACCTCGGCTCCGTCAACGTCATCGTGTGCGACGGGTTCGTCGGCAACGTGGCTCTCAAGTCGAGCGAGGGCGTCGCCCACATGATCACCCACTTCGTCAGGCGGGAGTTCGAACGCAATCTGTTCACCCGGGTGGCCGCATGGGTGGCCGGCCCGGTGCTCAAGGCGAGCCGCACCCGCTTCGATCCCCGCGAATACAACGGAGCGAGTTTCGTCGGATTGCGAGGAACCGTGGTGAAGAGCCACGGAAGCGCCGACGTCAAGGCATTCGCGAAGGCCATTACGGAAGCGAGCGCCGAGGTCTCGCAGCAGATTCCGGAGCGCATCAGTGCACACCTGGCGTCCATGCTCATCAACGAGGAGGCGGTGTGATCTTCAGCAGAATCATCGGCACCGGCTCCTATCTGCCTGAAAAGACGCTCACCAACGCCGACATCGAACACCTCGTCGACACCAGTGACGCCTGGATTCGCGAGCGCACCGGAATTCGTCGGCGGCACGTCGCCGACGACTCGGAATCTACGGTGGATCTCGCGGAACGAGCTGCCCGTGCCGCGCTGGAGGCGGCTGGCACCGATCCGAGGGAGATCGACCTCATCGTGGTGGGAACGACCACGCCGGACCGCATATACCCCGCCACCGCGTGCCGCCTGCAGGCGCGCCTCGGCGTAAAGGGTTGCCCTGCCTTCGATGTACAGGCGGTCTGCACCGGATTCATCTATGCTCTCGGGGTCGCAGACCGATTCGTGCGCACCGCTTCCGCCCGTCGCGCTCTGGTGGTCGGTGCCGACACGCATTCCCGACTGCTCGACTGGTCGGACCGCACGACCTGCATTCTCTTTGGAGACGGCGCCGGCGCGGTCGTGCTCGGAGTCGACGAGCAGCCGGGCGTCTGCTCCACCCATCTGCATGCAGACGGCACCTACGAAGGTCTCCTTTACGTGGACGGAGGCGTGCCGAAGGGCAACGGCGTGATCGCGGACGGCAATGCGTACACCAAGATGCGCGGCAACGAAGTCTTCAAGGTCGCGGTTCGCACGCTCCATCGCATCGTCGACGAGACTCTGGCGGCGAACAATCTCCACAAGTCCGACATCGATTGGCTCATCCCCCACCAGGCGAACATCCGCATCATCGAAGCCACCGCCCGCAAGCTCGGCCTGCCGATGGAACGGGTGATCATCACCATAGACGACCACGGCAACACGTCGGCCGCTTCCGTCCCCCTGGCGCTCGATGTCGCGGTGCGCGACGGCCGGATAAGACGGGGGGACAACCTGTTGCTGGAAGCCTTCGGCGGTGGCTTCACCTGGGGCTCGGCCCTGATCCGCTACTGAAGTCTCGGTACGGACGCCGGACCGGAAATTCGGGGGACGGGCATGAGCGTCGCTTTCGTGTTTCCCGGGCAGGGCTCTCAGTCCCTTGGCATGATGGACGAGCTCGCGCTGCATCATCCGCAGGTGAGGGCGACCTTCGAAGCGGCATCCGACGTGCTGGGCTACGATCTCTTCGTGCTGGTGCAGGAAGGGCCTCGCGAGCGTCTCGACGAGACGGAACGGACCCAGCCTGCGATGCTGGCCGCGGGTGTCTCGACGTGGCGGGCATGGAAGGCGGCGGGGGGTCGATCTCCCGACCTGATGGCAGGACACAGTCTTGGCGAGTACTCGGCGCTGGTATGTGCGGAGTGCCTCGACTTCGCCGCAGCCGTGAAGGCGGTGTCAGCGCGAGCCCGGCTCATGCAATCCGCGGTACCGCGCGGTGAAGGCGCCATCGCCGCGGTGCTGGGCCTCGAAGATGCCACGGTCGAAGAGGTCTGCGCGGACGCGAGTGCAGACGGCGGCGCCGGGGTGTGGGCGGTCAACTACAACGCGCCGGGACAGGTGGTGATCGCCGGAAAGGCCGAGGCAGTGGCTCGCGCCACCGCAATCGCGGGCGGGCGTGGCGCGCGACGGGTCCTGCCTCTCCCAATGAGTGTTCCCGTTCATTGTCATCTCATGGCGCCTGCCGCCGAACGATTCGAAGCCGTGCTCTCCGACATCGAGTTCCGCACGCCAAAGATCCCGGTAGTGCACAACGCGGATCTCGAACGTCACGCTCAACCCGAGGAAATCAGGAAAGCGCTCGTTCGTCAGCTCACTTGTCCGGTGAGGTGGGCGTCCACGATCGATGCCTTCACGGCACATGGCGCACGGACCCTCGTGGAAGTGGGGCCGGGACGTGTGCTCACCGGGTTGGCCCGACGCATAAATTGGAATCTGCGCGCACTGAGTCTGCATGATTCCAGAAGCTTCGACAGCGCGCTCGCGGAACTCTCCTGAACGCGGGAGACAATGCTCGGTGCACTTGAAAGCGTGAGGAGATGTGCGATGGACTTGTCCGGCGAAGTGGCGCTCGTCAGTGGTGCGAGTCGGGGAATAGGCAAAGCCGTTCTCGGCGATCTGGCAGAACATGGAGCGCTGGTCATCGGCACGGCAACCACGCCTTCCGGCGTTGAAAGCATCGAGACTGCGCTGCGGTCACGAAGCGCTCGGGGAATGGGAATGGTGCTCGATGTCTCGAATCCTTCGTCGATCGCCGCTTTCTTTCGAAAGCTGGAGGAAAGCGGCAACACTCCGAGCATTCTCGTAAACAACGCGGGCATCACGCGCGACAACCTCTTCGTACGCATGAAGGAAGAAGAGTGGGCCTCCGTGATAGAGACCAATCTGTCCTCTCTCTATCGCATGTGCAAAGGTTGTGCCCGGGCGATGCTGAAGGCGCGTGCGGGGCGCATAATAAACGTCAGCTCGATAAGCGCGGGCCTCGGCACCGCCGGACAATCCAACTACGCCGCGGCCAAGGCCGGCATGGAAGGTTTCACCCGCTCCCTCGCCCGGGAGCTTGCGGGAAGAAACATCACCGTGAACGCGGTCGCACCGGGATTCATCGACACCGACATGACCCGCGCCATGACTCCCGAACGCCGCGCCGACCTGGTCGCTCGGATTCCCCTCGGCAGAATGGGAGACGCAAGGGAGGTGGCCGCCGCAGTCACCTTTCTCGCCTCCCCTCGCGCGGCCTACATCACCGGTCAGACCCTGCATGTCAACGGCGGCCTGCTCATGCGCTGAACGTCCTCTCCGGTCGATCGAAAAGTCCTGTAAGTGATTGAAATAAATGAAATTCTTAGTCCCGTCACTCCTCCTCTTGCGGTTCTTGCAACTTGGAGCCATTTCAATACACTAGGTGCGGGCCCGGCGGTGCCGGAATCTTCTTTCGGGGGAAACGCCTGACATGAGTACGGTCGAAGAACGCGTCACGCAGATAGTCGTCGAGCAGCTCGGCGTGAAGGAAGAGGAGGTGAATCTCGAGTCTTCATTCGTCGATGATCTCGGTGCCGACTCTCTTGACACGGTCGAACTCGTAATGGCTCTGGAAGAGGAGTTCAACTGCGAGATCCCGGATGAAGAGGCCGAGAAAATCACCACGGTAGAGCAGGCGATAGACTACATAAACAACCACCTCCAATAGCCGGTACGCGCGAGAGTTCCGCGTCTTTCCGGTAACGGCCGAGCGCAAGGGTGACAACACCTCTCGCGCGGCGGCGGGTTCTCGACAGGTCATGCGTCGCATCGTAGTCACCGGTCTCGGTATGGTTACTCCGGTTGGCCATGATGTCGACGAGACGTGGTCGGCAATCTGCGAGGGACGTACGGGAGTAGCTCCCATCGCGCGTTTCGACGCGAGCGCTTTCGCCAGTCGCATCGGGGCGGAGGTGAAGGGCTTCGATCTCTCGCCCTACATGTCGCCCAAAGAGGCGCGCAAGACCGACGACTTCGTGCACTACGGCATTGCGGCCGCGATACAGGCCTTCGAGGAATCAGGACTGGAGGTCACACTCGCGAATGCGGGGCGCATCGGGATCGCCATCGGCTCGGGCATCGGTGGATTGTCGGGAATCGAGAAGGGGCATCTCGGTTACATGCGCGGCGGTCCACGCAAGATCTCACCGTTCTTCGTACCCGCCAACATCATCAACATGATTGCGGGCAACCTTTCGATCCGGTACGGAATAAAGGGGCCGAACTACGGAATCGTCACCGCCTGTTCCACTGGAACCCACAATATCGGCGATGCGGCCCGGATGATCGAACGCAACGATGTCGACGTCATGATTGCAGGCGGGGCGGAGATGGCGACCTCACCCATGGGGCTCGGGGGCTTCGCTGCGGCAAGGGCCCTGTCGACCCGAAACGAAGAACCCGAGCGAGCCAGTCGCCCGTGGGATCGCGAGCGCGACGGCTTTGTGCTGGGGGACGGCGCCGGCGTACTGGTGCTCGAGGAGTACGAGCACGCTCGAGCCCGGGGAGCCGAAATGTACGCCGAGCTCGCGGGGTACGGAATGAGCAGCGATGCCTACCACATCACATTGCCGTCTCCCGATGGCGAGGGGGCCAGACGCTGCATGCAACTGGCGATGAAGGATGCCGAAGTAAACTCCGAAGACATCGACTACATCAACGCGCACGGCACTTCGACTCCGGCTGGCGACGTTATCGAATCGAATGCGGTGAAGAGCTGCCTGGGCGATCATGCCTACCGGGTCGCGATCAGTTCCACCAAGTCGATGATCGGACACCTGCTCGGCGCCGCGGGCGGGGTCGAAGCGATTTTCAGCATCCTGTCGATTCGTGACGGTGTCGTGCCGCCCACCGTCAATCTCGACGATGCGGACGACGAGTGCGACCTGGACTACGTGCCCCACACCGCTCGAAATCTCGAAGTGAACGTATCGATGTCCAACTCGTTCGGATTTGGTGGCACAAACGGCACTCTGGTGTTCAAGCGCCTTCACTGATTCGCCTTGGCTTCCGGTCCAGCTCGGCCGGAGATCATGCCTGACCTCTCTCCTTGAACAACGCTACCCGGAACCCTAGCACCCCGGTGCGCGCTTCACTCACAAGGTTCTGCGCCTGGACCGCCATTCTCGTCATACTCGCGCTGGTTTGGTCAACCTATCAGCTCGATCGGATCCTGGATCGACCCCTGGCATTCGGGAGCGAGATCCGCCACCACATCATCGAACCGGGCACGGCTTTCTCGGACATCGTGGCGGGCCTCGAGGAGGCCGGCATCGTCTCCCAACCTCGCGTTCTTGAGATCCACGCAAGATGGACGGGGCTCGCGGGAGGGATTCAGGCTGGAGAGTACGCGATAGATCCGGCCATGACTCCTCGCGAGCTGCTGGACCTCCTCCATTCCGGCAGGGTAGTGCAGCACTCTCTCACCCTGGTGGACGGCTGGACTTTCGACGACGTGTTGGCGGCGCTCAGATCCCGGCCGGAATTGGACCATACCCTTGGAGAGGAGCTCGACCATTCCGAAATCATGACCGAGCTCGGCTATCCCGGAGTGCATCCCGAAGGCCGGTTCCTTGCCGACACCTATCATTTTCCTCGAGGCACGAGCGATGTCGCATTCCTGCGCCGGGCCTATCTCTCCATGCAGTCATTCCTCGACGAAGCCTGGGACGATCGCGCTCCGGATCTTCCGTACGACTCTCCGATGGACGCGCTCATCGTCGCTTCGATCATAGAAAAGGAAACCGGACAGGCGGAGGAGCGCGCGGAAATCGCCGGGGTTCTCGTGCGCCGGCTCGAGAAGAACATGCGTCTGGAGGTCGACCCCACCGTGATTTACGGATTGGGCGACGAGTTCGACGGCAATCTGCGAAAGCGCGACCTCCGCCGGGACACCCCCTACAACACCTACCTGCACAAGGGTCTTCCTCCCACTCCCATCGCAATGCCCGGAACCGCCTCCATTCGCGCGGCCCTTCACCCGGACGCCGGCGATACACTGTTCTTCGTCGCCAAGGGCGACGGCAGCCACCACTTCTCCGCAACCTACCGGGAGCATCGGAGAGCGGTGGCCCAGTACCAGCGCAAGGGCGGATCCCGGAACACCGCGGGCGACTCCTGAAAGGTGAGTGCCTCCGGTCGAAAAGGACGCTTCATTACCCTGGAGGGCATCGAAGGCGCCGGCAAGTCGACCCAGATCGCTCCGCTGATGGAGGAGCTGGCGAGATGCGGTATCGATGCGCTCGCCACCCGGGAGCCGGGAGGCACCCCGGAGGCGGAAGCGATTCGTTCACTGCTGATCGATCCCGCCAACCGATCGCTTGGCAAGGACGCCGAAGTGCTGCTGGTGTTCGCGGCCCGTGCCGAGCATCTCGAGAAGGTCATCAAGCCCGCTCTGGAGGGAGGGAAATGGGTGGTGAGCGACCGATTCACCGACGCGACCTTCGCCTATCAGGGTGCGGGTCGTGAGATCGCTTCGCAACGCATCGGGGTCCTCGAGGAGTGGGTGCAAGGAGACCTGCGACCGGACTTGACGCTCGTGCTGGACTTGCCGGTCTCGGAGGGCCGGACACGTATCAGAGGACGCCGGACGGACCGATTCGAGCGGGAGGACGATGCCTTTTTCGAGCGCATTCGCGCCGCTTATCTCGAACGCGCCCGCACCGCGCCCGAGCGCTACCGCATTGTCGACGCCAGCGCCTCGCCTGCGCTGGTCTCCACCTCCATCCGTCGCGCGATATCCCACCTCTTCGAATGAACGATAGACTTCCCTGGCACGAGGAAAACTGGCAACGCTTCCAATCTTCCGAAGCGCGCGCCCGGCTCCCCCACGCACTCCTCCTTCGCGGGCCCGCCGGCGTGGGTAAACGGTGCTTTGCCCGGCGACTCGCCCGGACTCTGCTGTGCCGGACTCCGTCGCGAGAGGGCGCCTGTGGCCAGTGTCGAGCCTGCCATCTCGCCTCCGGTGAACTCCACCCTGACTTGCACCGGATCGAGACGCCGGAAGACCGCAAGCTCATCGGCATCGAACAGATACGTGAGGTCAACGAGCGCCTGGCGCTGACGGCAAGCGGCGGAGCCCGCAAAGTAGTCGTGATGGCGCCGGCGGAAGCAATGACCCGACCGGCTGCCAACACCCTCCTGAAGACACTCGAGGAGCCTCCGGGCGACACCGTTTTCATTCTGGTATCGGACCGGAGCAGCCTGCTGCCGGCCACGATTCGAAGCCGATGCCAGGCGCTTTCGTTCCCATGCCCACCGGCGCCGCTCGCATTGCAGTGGCTCGAATGCCGTCTCGATACCGGACAGTCGGCCGCGACGCTGCTCGAGCTCGCCCATGGCGCGCCGCTTCGCGCCGCCGAACTCGCCCGGCGCAACGATGTTCGATCTGAACTGCTGCAGGACGTGGGATCGCTCCTCGAAGGGGCGGCGGAACCGGTCGCGGTCGCGGAACGCTGGGCCGAGCACGGCATCGACACGGTCTCATGGTGGTTGACAGGCATTGCCCAGGACGCGATCCGGACGCGGTGTGCACCGCAGCTTCCCGCTCCGAAGCGCGAAGTCGTGCAGGTGGCCGGAAAGACGACCCTCGCCGACTGGTTCCTCATGCTCGAAGCTTGCCTCGCCGCCCGAGACGCGCTCGCCCGTCGAGTCAACCTCAACGAGCGCCTGGCGCTGGAAAGTCTGGTCCTCGCATGTCTCGGGGTGGCGTGCGATGATGCATCGGATTAGTGGAGGCCGAGACCGACTCGATGGCTCTACAGTCCGCTCCTTCCCGCTCCCCGGTCGCCGAGGAACGGGCACGTCTGACGGAAGCGGAGTTTTCCGCGCTTCTCGACGCAGCCGTGGACGGCATCGTGATCATGGACGCCGAAGGGCGGATCGAAGGATTCAACGCGAGCGCCGAAAGGCTCTTCGGCTTCTCCCCCGAAGAGGTGATGGGAAGAAACGTCGGCATGCTCATGTCCGAGGTCTGCAAAAGAGAGGAGGTGGCTTCTCTCGTCCCCGAACCAGCGGCCGGAAGACCCGATCTGGTGGGCAGTCGAGAACTGGTGGCGCGCCGCCGGGACGGATCGACCTTTCCCGTCGAGCTTGCAGTGGGAGAGGTCCGCTCGCAGGTGCCGCGCTTCGTCGGCATCATCCGGGACATCAGCGAGCGCAAGGAAATCGAAAGGCGTCTGACCCAGCGCGAGCATGAACTGCGGCTGACGATCGAAAACGCTCCGATACCGATCTCCACCGTCGGACTCGACGGCGTCGTCCTGAGCGCCAACCCCTCTTTTTGCAAGATGCTCGGTTACACCCAGCGCGAGATCGTCCGGATGACCTTTCGTGATTTCACTTTTCCGGACGACCTGCCACTGACGGTGACTCTGATGGAGGAGGCTCTGCGAGGGGAGGGGGACACCTACACCTACCAGAAGCGCTACGTGCACAAGGACGGCCGGGTGGTTCACGTGGTGTTGCACAACGGGGTCGTGCGCGACGAACAGGGGCGCCCCGAAATGATCGTGGTGCAGGTGGAGGATCTGACCGAACGGATGAAGGCCGAGGAGGAGGCGCGCGAGCATCGGGAGCGGCTCGCGCACGTGGATCGACTCAACGTCATGGGAGAGATGGCGGCAAGCATCGCCCACGAGATCAACCAGCCTCTCTCCGCCATTGCGAACTACACCAACGCCGCTTACCGGCGCGTGAGCGCGGGACGACTCGACGGCGAAAAGCTCTCCGCATCCCTCATGAAGATAGACGAACAGGCTCAGCGTGCCGGAGAGGTCGTCCGCCGCCTGCGCAACCTGGTGAAGAAGCGCGAAAGCCAGCGTGAACTGCTCGACATCAATGAGCTGGTGCGCGATAGCCTGAGGCTGGCCGAAGTCGATGCCCGCATTCACGATGTCGTGGTCGAGACCTCGTTCACCGAATCTCCCAGCCGGGTGCTCGCAGACCCGGTCCAGATCGAACAGGTGATCCTCAACCTGCTGCGCAATGCGATCGATGCGATGGGCATGGTCGCCAAAGATGAGAGCCGTCTCATGGTGCGCACCGAAGAACACGACAACTTCGTGGAGGTTTCAGTCTGCGATCGCGGCACCGGCATCACCAAGGTGCACGAGAAGCACTTGTTCGAGCCATTCTTCACGACGAAGGTGGCCGGGATGGGCATGGGGCTGTCGATCAGCCACTCGATCGTCAGTGCCCACGGTGGCCGCTTCTGGTTCACGCGGAACCCCGAGCGGGGAGTGACCTTCCGCTTCAGTCTGCCCAAGGCGACGGGGTGGCTCCAATGAACGACTCGGCTCCTACCATATTCGTCGTCGACGACGACGATGCGGTGCGAGATTCGCTCAGCGACCTCATCGACTCGGTGGGCCTCGAGGTGGCGACCTATCCTTCCGCCCACGAGTTCCTCGAAGTCTACGACAATGCGGAGCGGGGTTGCCTCGTGCTGGATATTCGCATGCCCGGAATGAGCGGTCTCGAGCTTCAGGAGCGTCTGAACGAACGCGGTTCCACCCTTCCGATCGTCTTCATCACGGGACACGGCGACGTGCCCATGGCGGTGGAGGCGATGAAACGCGGCGCGGTGGATTTCATCCAGAAGCCCTTCCGGGACCAGGAGCTTCTCGACCGAATAAACCTGGCCCTGGAGCAGAATCGCCGCCGCCGGGCGGCGGAAGAGACGAAGCAGGACATCGCGGATCGAATCGCCTCCCTTACGCGCCGCGAGCGCGAGGTGATGGACATGGTGATTCAAGGAAAGGCGAACAAGGTCATCGCCATCGACCTCGGCCTGAGTCAACGCACGGTCGAAGTGCACCGCGCTCATGTCATGGACAAGATGAAGGCCCGCACCCTGGCCGAGCTCGTGCGGATGAACACGACGTTGGAGCGGTGAGCCCCTAACCGCAATGTTTGACCGATTTTCGGTGGCTTCGGGCGTTAAAGCGACCCTTCCGAATCCCGAGGCACGAAGCCCAGCTTCTTGTCGATCTGGTTGAGCAGGGGTTCACCCGCGCAATAGCGGCGATAGTTCTCGAGGAACACCTTGGCGAGGGCGTCTGCATACGCGTAGAAGTCCCCCGACATGTGGGGAGAGACGATGACGTTCGGCATGGCCCACAGAGGACTCTCTTCCGGCAGAGGTTCCTCTTCGAAGACATCGAGCGCCGCCCCCGCGATTTCCTTGGCCCGGAGAGCGGCGATCAGGGCCGCTTCGTCGACGATCGCGCCCCGGCCGACGTTGACGATTCGGGCCGTCGGCTTCATGAGACGAAACTGCCCGGTCGAGAAGAGTCCCCGCGTCTGCGACGTGAGCGGGGCTGCAATGACCACGAAGTCCGCGTCCGGCAACGCTTCGTCCAGCGACTCGCAGGCGCGAACGCGGCCGAAATCCGGATCCTGGGAGCGCGCGCTGCGCCCTACGCCGGAGACCCGCATTCCGGCCCCCGAACAGATGCGGGCGATGGTTCGGCCGATACTGCCGGCTCCGACGACCAGCACCTTCTTCCCCTCGATAGTGTCCGTCAGCCGGTGGTGCCATCGCTTTGCCGACTGAAGCGTCCAGGTTTCGGGGAAGTGCTTCGCGAAGGCGATGATCAGGCCGAGCACGTACTCCGCCATCGGGCGGTCGAAGACACCTCGCGAGTTCGTTACCCTGACTCCGCTTTGGACCAGCTCCGGGAAGAGGAGGGCGTCGACTCCGGCGCCGCCCCAGTGAATCCACTGAAGACTCCCGCCGTCCGTCCACGCCTCTCGGAGGGCCTTGGCCCGAAAGTTCCAACCGAGGAGGATCTCCGCATCGCGCAGGGCCTCCCGAAGCTCCTCCCCGCTGCGCGCAAAGCGAAACACCGCCTCACCTTCCAGGTCGCAAAGACCGGGAACCTCATGCACCCCGCTCGCTCCCTGCACCACGACAACCTTGCCCACCAGCACCTTCCTCTTCGAAGAGATTCCGGTAAGGATGGTAAGGGATCCCGACACGCCGGTATCGAGGCTGCCGCCACGAAACATCGCGTGAACAACGCCGATGGAATCACGCTAGACTGCAATCCGACATCCAGCGACACCCAGGCCGACGAGCAATGTCCGATTCCCGCGCATCCGAATCGCCGGTGACGACCACGAGCCTCAGGAAGATGCGGTCCGAGGGTGACAAGATCGCCTGCCTGACCGCCTACGACGCCACGTTCGCCCATCTGCTCGACGAGGCGGGGATTGACGTGATCCTGGTGGGCGACTCGCTCGGCATGGTGATCCAGGGTCACGACACGACGGTGCCGGTGCGAATGGAGGACATGATCTACCACTGCCGCTGCGTCGCCCGCGGCCGGACCCGCTCGCTCCTGATGGCGGATCTCCCCTTCATGAGCTACCCGACAGTGGAGGCCGCCCTCCACAGCAGCGCCCTCCTGATGCAGGAAGGCCTGGCCGAGTGCGTGAAGCTCGAGCTCGGTCGCGCCCAGACCCCCATCGTCGCCGCGTTGTCGCAAAACGGAATCCCGGTGTGCGCGCATTTCGGCCTCACTCCGCAGACCGTGCACAAGCTGGGAGGATTCCGGGTTCAGGGACGCAGTCGCTCACAGGCCGAGGAGCTCGTCTCACAGGCCACCGAGCTCGAGGATGCGGGTGCCGACCTGCTCCTGGTGGAGGGCGTCCCGGGAGAGGTAGGACGTCGGATCACCGAGGCGGTCCAGGTTCCCGTCATCGGAATCGGCGCCGGCGAGGCCACCGATGGCCAGATCCTCGTCCTCCACGACGTGCTGGGAGTGAGCTCCGGAAAGCGCCCGAAGTTCGCGAAGGACTTCCTGTCCGGTGCGGGAAACGTTCGGGATGCGATTCGCGCCTTCGTGCAGGCAGTCAAGGAGGGAAGCTACCCGGGCCCCGAGCACATCTACGCTTGATCGCCCGGAACGGGAGCTCCAGCCGCAACATCTCACCGATTTCCTGCTGCGGACGCCAATCTTCTCGCGATAGCGGGCCGTACTCCCTCGAGTCGCTTCGACGTAGTGTCGGCTACCTGCTGCGCTACGCTATCCCTGCTTCGCTTGCAGGCCAGGGCAAGCCATCCTGGCTTGCCCGCTCGCCGGGACGAAGTGCCACCGGCACTTCGCCTGATTCCGGCTCGCCCTTCAGCGCCTCTCGGTCCGTGCGGCCCACTACCACGGCATCTTGGCGCCCGAAGCTACCGAAAATCGGTGAGACGTTGCGGCTCGTCTCAGGAAGGTTCCGCGGAGCGGGGCAGGGCGCCGCTCCCTCCGAGCAGCCATCCGCACACGAGGGCCGCGCAGAGAGCGCCGACCAATTGGGCGACGATGAACCCGGGGGCGTGCGCCGGCGCGATGCCGGAGAAGGTGTCCGTCCAGCTCCGGGCCACCGTGACCGCGGGATTGGCGAAGGAGGTGGAAGCGGTAAACCAGTACGCCGCGGTGATGTACAGGCCGACCGCCCAGGGGACGGCGACCGCCCGGAAGCGCAGCACGCACAGGATCGTGCTCACCAGACCGAAGGTTGCGACCCATTCGGAGAACCACTGCGCAGCCCCGGTACGGCCATGGACGCTGACCTGGAGCAGGGAAAGGTCGAACATCGCGTGGGCCGCCAGCATGCCCGCCAGCCCGCCGGCAACCTGAACCGCGACGTAGGCGGTCGCCAACCCGGGCCCGATTTCGCCCCGTACGAGAAAGGCGAGAGTGACCGCCGGGTTGAAGTGCGCCCCCGAGATGGGCCCCAACCCCATGATCAGCACCACGAGTATCGCGCCGGTGGGAATCGTGTTGCCGAGCAGGGCGATCGCGACGTTGCCCCCGGCGAGGCTCTCTCCCATGATTCCCGATCCCACCACGGTGGCGAGGAGCGCGGCGGTACCGAGCGCTTCCGCCGCGAGGCGCCGCCCGCGGTCCGCGCCGACGCTCACTCGACCTGCTCTCTCGTCACGACCGGGGCCGGGTGGCGGGTGCTCTCGCCCGGGGTGAGGAGATCTGCGCATATCTCCGGATTGCCGCCGCAGCAGTCACGGGTCAGGTAACCCATCAAGGCGCGCATGCCGCGGAGGTCGGCGCGATACACCACCCGTCGACGGTCACGCTCCGAGCTCACGAGCCCCGCGGCGTGAAGCGAAGCGAGGTGGAACGAGAGGCTGGATGGAGGGATGCCCAGCGTCTCGGCAATTTCGCCCGCGGCGCAGCCCCCGGGGTGCGCTCGCAGGAGAAGGCGGAAAGCCCGCAGTCTATGAGGGTGGGCGAGGGCGCCGAGACTTCGGATTGCAGATTCCTCGAACACGATTCGATTGTACTCGAACAATCGAATTACGGCTCACGCCCGAGGCTTCACCGGTAGAGCTGTGCTAGGGTCGGCGCCCATTCCGGCCGAGCACCGTTCCCGAAACATGATTGAAGCGCACGGCTCCGCTCGCCTGAATCCTCGCTACGTGGAAGAGGGGGCACGGCGAGACGCGATGCTCGCGGAAGCGGAGGAGCTTCCCTCCCTGCTTCTCAACTCCGCCGCCGCTGCCAACGCGGTCATGCTCGGGGCGGGGTACTTCAGTCCGCTCGACGGATTCATGAATCTCCCCGACGCCCTCCTGGTCGCAGAGAAGATGCGGACCGCGGCCGGCCTCTTCTGGCCGATCCCGGTGTTGAACCTCAGCACCGACACCGGAGTCATTGACGGCGCATCGCGCATTGCGCTCCGCGATCCCAATCGCCCCGGTCAACCCGTGCTCGCGGTCCAGGATGTCGAATCCGTCGCTCTCATCGAAGAAGAAGACTTCGATTTCATCACCGAACGCGTGTACGGGACCCTCGACGAGGAACACCCCGGAGTGCAGACCTTTCGCCGCCTCGGACGCCATCTCGTCGCCGGTCCCATCGAAGTGCTGAGCTACAGCTATTTCGAAGAAGACTTCCCGGGCACCTTCCGCAGCGCGGGCTCAATCAGGGCGGAGATCGCCGAGCGAGGCTGGAGTAAGGTCGTCGCGTTTCAGACCCGCAATCCCATGCACCGGGCGCACGAGGAGCTGTGCAAGATGGCACAGGAATCGACCGGCGCGGACGGAGTGCTGATCCACATGCTCCTGGGCCGACTGAAGGCGGGCGACATCCCCGCTTCGGTGCGGGAAGAGGCCATCCGATGCATGGTGGATCGCTACTTCCCGCCGAACTCCGTAATGGTTGCCGGATATGGCTTCGACATGCTCTACGCGGGTCCCCGTGAAGCTGTGCTGCACGCGATTTTCCGACAGAACGCAGGCTGCACCCATCTCATCGTCGGGAGGGATCACGCCGGAGTCGGCGACTTCTACGGTCCCTTCGACGCTCAGAAGATCTTCGACGAAGACGTCCCCGCCGGCGCCCTCGAGATTGACATCTACCGGGGTGACCACACCGCGTGGTCCCGCAAGCTCAACCGGGTGGTGGCGATGGGCGCAGTGCGGGATCACGGTCCCGACGACTTCATTCTCCTGTCCGGCACCAAGGTTCGCGAGATGTTGAGCGGTGGGATTGCGCCGCCGCCGGAATTCACCCGACCCGAAGTCGCGGAGATTCTGATCGAGCACTACCGAAAAGGTCGCTGATCACTCGAGGGCATCGAGGTAAAGCCCCGACGCGTTGCGCGGGCAGCGCACCTCTCGGACCGAGACGCCGTCCAAGCTCGAGACGCCGTCCAAGCTCGAGACGGGTAGTCCCGCACGAAGACTGCCCGGATATCCCGTCGCGTCGGGGCCTGTCCCGGGGAGGCTACGGTAGCGAGGCCTTCGGCAAGATATCGCCCGGTCGCGGGTATCGGTTCTGAAACATGATTGATCCGTGCCCCGCAGCGAGCGATCCTTTTATGCGCATAATGTATATTATGTTAAGTAAAGGCCATTGCAATGGTGCCCGGAGCCGGGATCGAACCGGCACGGCCTTTCGGCCAGCGGATTTTACGTACCACTATGGCTTTCGCCACTGCGCCGGGCCTTGACCGGCCGCATTTGTGGTCTGGACTATCCCTTTGCCCTATGCACTTCGCGCACTTAGGCAGGAGCCGTCTAGTCTCTACACTTTCCCCTGAAGCCGCCGATGCGACCCGGGGCTTAGCTCGGGATTACCAGCAGTCGTGCTGTTGAGGCTTCCCCGAATTTGACCCCTTTGCACCGGAGGGTTTCCCCTCCGGGGACCCAAACGAGTCCGCTGCGTCTACCTGTTCCGCCATCCGGGCCTGAACCGGAGCTTAAGTGAGGGGTTCCGAGCGTGTAAAGCGCCCGCCCCACCCCGCTGTCGGTACCGCGCCGATGCCCTGTTCACCCGCTCGCCGGCGTGGTGGTTGGAGGCTGGGGTCGGAATCGAACCGGCGTCCACGGCTTTGCAGGCCGCTGCATGACCACTCTGCCACCCAGCCCGCGATATGGGCGTCCCTCGACTACGGACCGAGGTATCTGGAGCGGGAAACGAGACTCGAACTCGCGACCCCAACCTTGGCAAGGTTGTGCTCTACCAACTGAGCTATTCCCGCCGACTCGAGCGTCATTCGCCCCGGCCCGGGGCGCTGCGTATTCTAGAGGGCGACGAAGGAGAGTCAAGCGATGCCGCGGACGGGCTGAGCTGGGGCCACGCCGCGCGCAGATACACCACCATGGACCACAAAGTGAGGACGACCGCAAGGTATAGCAACGCCAGGCCAGCCTGGTACACGGGAACGCCGAACAGGGGGTCGCGGTAGAGCATGAGCACCAGCGCTGTCATCTGCGCCGTCGTCTTGACCTTGCCCAGCGTCGCCACCGCCACGGTAGCGCGTTGCCCGATGTCCGCCATGAACTCGCGCAGGGCGGAGACCGCGATTTCGCGGCCGATGATCACCAGGGCCGGCACCGCCACTCCCACTTTCGGGTCCGCCTGCACGAGAAGAACGAGAACCGTGCACACGAGGAGCTTGTCGGCGACCGGGTCCAGAAAGGCGCCGAAGCGGGAAGTCTGGTTGAGACGTCGCGCCAGGTAACCGTCGAGCCAGTCCGTGCACGCCGCCGCTCCGAAGACGAGCGCCGCGACGACCCGCGCCCACTCGGCGGGAATGAAGAACACCACGACGAACACCGGGATCACGAGGATCCTGGCCAGTGTCAATGAGTTGGGGAAATTCATGGACCTTCCCGGAAAGCATCGTAGATCGCCTTGGCGAGGGTGCGGCTTATGCCGTTGACCCGAGCCAGATCCTCGACCCCGGCTCGCGACAGTGCTCTCAGACCTCCGAACTCGCTCAGGAGGCGCTGGCGCCGCTTGGCCCCGATGCCGGAAATCTGTTCCAGCACCGAGGTGTTGCGGGCGCGCCGCCGGCGCGTGCGATGGCCGGTGATCGCAAAGCGGTGCGCCTCGTCCCGAATCTGCTGAATGAGGTGCAGAGCGGGTGACGCGCCGGGAAGCACGAGCTCGCGCTCCCGGGTCCCCATGAAAATGCGTTCGAGCCCCGCTTTGCGCGAACTCCCCTTGGCGACGGCCATGATCTGCATCTCGCCCAAGTGCAGTTCGGCGAGGATGTCCTTCACCCCGGAGAGCTGCCCTCTTCCCCCATCCACCATCAAGAGATCCGGAAGCCTCGCCTCCTCGCGCTGAACCCTCGTATAGCGGCGTCGCACCGCCGACTCGAGTGCCGCGTAGTCGTCGCCGGGCTCCACATCCCGGATGTTGAAGCGCCGGTACTCGCCCTTGAGCGGCCCGGAGGGCTCGAAGACCACGCAGGACGCCACCGGGGCCTCGCCCGTGGTATGGCTGATGTCGAAGCACTCGACCCGGCCGGGAACTTCATCGAGCTCCAGCGCGTCCTGCAGCGCCTCGAAGCGTGCGCGCAGACTCGATTCGTCCGCCAGGCGCTGCGCCACCGCGAGTTCGGCGTTCTGACGGGTCATCTCGATCCAGCGTGCCCGTTCCCCGCGCACCCGGTGACGCAGGGTGACGCGGCGTCCGGTCTGTTCGTGGAGCGCCTCGGAGAGCATGGCGAGCGAATCGGCAGGCTCGCTCACCAGGATTTCGGAGGGAATGCTGTAGCGACCGGCACGGGCGAGATAGTACTGGGACAGGAAGGCGTCGAGCACGTCGCGTTGCGTCGCGTTCGCCGTCTGCCGGGGTACGAGGGTGCGACTGCCCAGGCTCTGGCCGTTGCGGATGACCGTGAGCTGCACCACGGCCACCCCGTCGCGCACTCTCGACGCCACCACGTCCACGTCGCCCCTGGCGCCGATGACGTGCTGGCGCTCCTGCACCCGGCGCAGGCTCGCGATCTGATCCCGGTAACGACTGGCAAGCTCGAACTCGAGACGATTCGACGCTGACCCCATTCGGGTCACCAGCTCCTCGATCATCTCCTCGCTCTTCCCTTCGAGGAACATGATGACGTGGCGCACGTCCTCCTGGTAGCGCTCCCCGTCCACCAGTCCCACGCACGGCGCGGTGCACCGCTGGATCTGGTGCTGAAGACAGGGACGGGAGCGGTTCCGGAAGAACGTATCCTCGCACTGCCGAACCTGAAACAGCTTCTGGAGCAGGTTCAAGGTCTCTCTGGTCGCTCCCGCGCTCGCAAAGGGGCCGAAGTAGCGTCCGGGCCGGTTGCGCGCTCCGCGATGAAAGGCCAGCCGGGGAAACGTCTGCTCGGTCGAGACATGAATGTAGGGAAAGCTCTTGTCGTCCCGGAGCAGAATGTTGTACCGCGGCTGATGCTCCTTGATCAGGCTGTTCTCGAGCAGCAGCGCTTCCGTCTCGGTGTGGGTGGCCGTGATCTCGACCGAAGCGACGTGCGACATCAGCACCCGGGTCTTGGGTTCGAGCTGGCCGGGGGCCCGGAAGTAGCTGGCGACCCGCTTCTTCAGGCTGCGTGCCTTGCCGACGTAGAGCACCCGCGCCCCGGCGTCCAGCATTCGGTAGACCCCCGGCCCTCCCGTGAGCGTGGACAGGAAAGCCTGGGAGTCGAACTCGGACGAAGTCTCCACGCCCGGAAAACGCTGGTGCAGCAACCGAGGAGCACCATACCAGAAGCGCGCCCGGACGATCGAGCGCGCCCGGACCGAGGTGGTTCGAGACGCGGCGCCCAAGCTCGCGACGAGGTGAAAGCGATTCGGTTTTCCTACACCGAATCAAAGACTTGCAGATTCCCTCATCGCGGCCGGGAGACGTTTACCTGTTCATGATTGCAACCTCTTCATATTTTAAATGAGAAAAATCTCATAACAATCTGTATTTTAATGCTTTCATGCAATGAGCGGCTCGATAAGGCCATAACGGAGCGAGAGATGGGTCAGCTCGACATCGGACTGAGCGCCCAGCTTGCGAAGCAGACGAGTGCGATAGGTGCTCACCGTTTTCGGGCTCAATGACAGCACGCTGGAAATCTGCCCTCTCGTCTGCCCCTGGCTCACCATCACCATGACCGCCAGCTCCCGCGGAGTCAGGCGGGACATCGGCGTCGGAGCGTCCCGCAGCTTGTTCAACACCAGGTTCTGCGCGACATCTCCCCCTACGTAGTACGCGCCCCGGGCAACCTGACGTATCGCTCCTACCAGTTCTTCTTTCTTGCACGTCTTCGGGAGATAGCCGCGTGCGCCGACTTCGAGCAGGCAGGTCGGAAAGGGGCCGTCGATCTGTACCCCGAGCGCGATAACCTTCGGAGCGGGGTCCAGGCGGCTTATCCGCCTCGTCGTCTCGAGCGCGCCCATCCCGGGCAGTTCGGCATTGACCAGCACCACGTCCGGGCTCACTTCCCGGGCCGCCGCCACTGCGCGGTCCGGGTGCGCACTCTCGCTCACGACCTCGATGCCCCGCTCCTGAGACAGCAACGCCTTCAGGCCCGTCCGTACCAGCCGTTGGTGATCGATGAGCATTATGCGAATCATTCTGTGCACCTCCTTTGTGTGTCGTTTCGATCCCAAGCGTCTCCATGTCTGTGGCCAAGTCTATGGCGACCTGCTTCTCGCGCAACGGACGAAGGGCGCGCTGTAAGTCAGATGTCAGCGCGATGTATGCTTCTTGCAGACACCGCGCGGGCATATTCGACAACTGCGAAACCCCGTGCGTCGTGGAATGCACCGCGGCGGGAATCCCGCGGCCCCGTACGCCGATCGCGGGACGGCGGGCGCTGCGAGGCCCTGCGGAAAGGGCGCCGGAAGCGGGGTGCCGGCGCGTGCCGGGTTGCCGAATCTGTCCGAGGTGTCAGTTCAAGTCCGCAGCGAAGGTGCGCAGGACCTCGAGCGGCACGTACTCCAGCGCCCGGCGGTGGGTGCGGCGGAGGTAGACACGGGGAGCCGCGTCATGGTTGTACGCCTCGGCCCATCGCGGCGCGCACAGGCACCAGCGGTCGCCGGGCTTCAGCCCGGAGAATCCGAAGGCGGGTACCGGGGTGGAGAGGTCGTTCCCCCTGCTCTTCGAGAACTCGAGGAACTCGGCGCTCACCCGCACGCACACCGTGTGGGAACCCGCGTCCTCCTTCCCGGTGTTGCAACATCCGTCGCGAAAGAACCCGGTGACGGGATTGTCGTTGCAGAGCTCCAGCGGCTCACCGAAGACGTTGACCGACTCGTCCATTGCGTGCTCTCCCGGAAAATGCGATCGAGGCCGAAGCCGCCTCGTCGAAGGGTACCGGGAGCGGGCGCGCCGCGCGACCGAGACTCCACCGGCGCGACGCACGGGGACCGCCGGGGGCAGCGCCCCATTCGCCGAGCGATCCGGAGGGCGGGTCGGACGCCGCACGGCTCGTTGCCGCCGGCATGCGTCGATTCGGAGACGTTACACTTCGGCATGCCATGGAACCATCTCGAGACCGATTGCCGTCGTCGCGCTGCTGCGGATGTCGAGATCGGGCCGGACGCACCGGGAGCACATTCTCGCACCGGATTGGTCGGACGACGGGTCTGCTGCTCTGCCTCGGCGCACTGGTGTCATGGGTTCCTGTGGCCGCGTCCCCGCTCTCCGGTGACGCCGTCGTGGTTTCCGGGGACACCCTGGAGGTAGCCGGGGAGCGGGTACGCCTGCACGGCGTCGATGCCCCCGGCCTCGGCCAGATCTGCCGGCGCGCTACCGGAATCGAGTGGCGCTGCGGGCTGCTGGCAAAGCTCGAGCTCGCCCGGCACATCGATGGCCGGACCGTCGCCTGCGACAGCGATGAGCATGATGCATTCGGGCAACGGATGGCGATCTGCGAAGTGGAGGGGGCGGAGCTCGGCGCATGGCTGGTCGAACAGGGCTGGGCGCTCGCGGTCGGAGATGAATACGCGGCGGTCGAGGCCGAGGCCCGGGGGGCGGGTCGGGGGCTGTGGCACGACGACTTCACGCCGTCCGCCGACTGGCGCCTCGCCGCCGCCCTCCCCCACCGCGCCGAAGATGAGAAGGCACTCGATACCTGCGCATGCACCGCGCGCCACAAGAGCTTTCAGCGCTCCGCGCAACCCTGAGCGGCGGCCGCTCCGCCTCGATGCGGTAGGCGAATCCGGCGCCGAACCCGGCGCATCACTCCCGGAAGTCCCACCGGATCGTGGCGTCGCGTATCGGTCGCCGCGCTCAGGCTCGGGACCTGCTCGGCGGCAGCGACCGATTCGAGGTCGTCCAGCGTACCGGGCAACCCTGCCGTCAGGCAATCAGGAAGAACGCCCTTGCTCGTGCCGTTCTTCCTGTTGAGACCTAAATCGGGCGGATGAGGTAGCGGACCTCGCGGGCCATGCCGCTGGCCATGTGATAGAGGTTGTGGCAGTGGAAGAACCAGCGCCCCGGAGCGCACTCTCGGCATATTGGAGGGACAGATTCGGTTCGCTCCGGACTTCGGTGCAGCCTCCCGAGGGGGCATCGATTTTGCGATCACCAGCTCGGGACTTCCCTGAGTTCTCCTGGGCCTACCTCCTCGATGGCTTGCCGGATTTCCGCCGTCCGATGTTGCACTCTGGGCCACGCGGTCGCGAGCAGAACCACGATCGCCAACCGCCGGCCGGTGAGATTCTGCTGGTAGCGCATGCTCTGGTCCGTAGTCACAATGACCTCGTAACCTTCCTCTTCGGCCTTGCGGATCAGTTCGCCGTTTTCCAGCAACTCCCAGCCCCGCTCTGCGGATCTGTCCACCGAATGTTCTGCGAGATGGTGTCGCGGCGGAGCGGGCGTCCCGTGGTCGAACAGTATCTTCATCGTCAGGCGGGGGTCTTGAAGTACTCGGTCTCGTGCTTGAGAACCGCCTCCACCTGCCATTCCTTCACCTCGGGAAACCATTCCAGGAACTGTTTCACGGTGGCGTCGCTCTCCAAATTCTCGAAGAGGGCGTACACGGGCACTCTTGTCCCGGTGAACGCCCAGGCGCCGCTGATCTTGCGGGGATTGCGTTCTACCGCAGAGCACGTTGTCCAGTCCGTCATGAGTTGGCCTCCTAATCCATCGCCGCCGATCGATTCACTGGCAAGCCTCCTGGTTCACAAGCCAATAGCGGGCGGCGAACAATCGGAGGGTGCTCGCCAGCACCCTCGCGGACGCTTGATCCGGGCCGTCCCGCGGAAAGCTGGCGGCTTTGAGCCATGTCGCCGCGAGGGCGGCGATTCCCGTCGCCCCGTCAATGACACGCTTGTAGAACGCGACCGTTACCGCGGTGCTCCGCGGCTGAATACGGGCGAAGATCCAGAGTCGGTCAATGGCGAGCGAGTCGACCGTCACGCCGGAGCCTTCCAGGGCTTCGCGGGCGATGTCTTCGATGGCGCTCGCAGACAGGCCGGCCGCCGCAGTGCTCGCGGCTGGCTCGGCGACGACGATAGCGACCGGCTGGCAATCGTTCTCGAACTGGAAGCGGTCGAAGTCGGACGGACTGGCCGCGCCCGCAGGCATCGCCAGCGCGAGCCCCACTGCGGTGATAGAGTGGGACAATCGTGGGGATCGATCCGACTTGCCGTTTCGATTCTTCAAGGGAAACAATCTGTTACGTGAATCAGATGGCGGAGAGGGAG
>CAYQVB010000015.1:0-33940 GCA_964420925.1 uncultured Ectothiorhodospiraceae bacterium
CTTGTTCATCCACACGTTCGACCAGTAGCCGTCGTTCGGCTCGCGCACCACGTTGATGTCGATGCCGATGGGGGCGGCGTGCTCCCGGTACAGCACCGCGGCGTCGACCGCGCCCGCGAAGGCGGCGTCGGCGGCGCTCAGGTCGACGCTCAGGGTCGAGAGCCCCGCCTTCTGGAGATGGAACTTCGCCTTGTCGGGATCGTAGGCCCGTTGTGGCAGGTCGCTCGCGTGGAAGTGATTCGCCGGGCTGATCGGGTGGTCGTTGCCCACCGTGCCGTGGCCGCGCAGCACGGTCTTGAGCAGGGCTTCGCGGTCGAGCGCGTACTTGAGCGCGAGGCGCACGTCGTTGTCGTCGAAGGGCGCGGTGTCGGTGCGCATCGGGATGCTGTAGTGCCCGGTGCCGGTCGTCTCCTCCACCACGATGCCGGGAGCCTTGGCGAGCAGGTGCACGGTCTTGAGATCGCAGCGGTCCATGGCGTCGATCTCGCCGGTCTGGAGCGCATTGGTGCGCGCCGCGACGTCCACGATGGAAAGCAGCTCGACCTCGTCGAAGTGGGCGCGATTCGGGGCCTTCCAGTAGTTCTCGAAACGGGTGAAGCCCGAACGCACCCCGGGCTCGAAGTCGTCGAGCTTGTAGCCGCCGCACCCCGCGCCCGACTGCCAGTCGATGCCGTCGCCGTCCGAGGGCAGGATGGCGATGTGGTAATCGCTGATGATGTAGGGGAAATCGGCGTTGCCGCCGTCGAGCGCGATCACCACGGTGTCGCCGCCCTCGACTTTGATATCCGTCACCGGTTTCAGCAACGCCCTCGCCGCCGACTTGGACTCCTCGTGCCGGTGGTGGTTGATCGAAGCCACCACGTCGTTGGCATCGAGGGTCTTGCCGTTGTGGAACTCGACGCCCTTGCGGATCTTGAAGCGCCAGGTCGCGGCGTCAGCGGACGCCTCCCAGCTCTCGGCGAGCTCGGGCTCGAGGCCGTTGACGGTGACCTCGGCGAGATGGTTGTTCTTGGTCACGTTGAGAACCGCCATGTAGCCGTTCTCGAAGGTCGCCGGGTCGAGGGAGTCGGTGGTCGAGCCGTGGGCAACCCCGACCCGGAACTTTCCGCCCCGCTTCGGCGTCGCCGCCAGGGCCGTTCGAGAGAGAAGGCTGGACGAAAGCACGCCACCGGCTCCGAGCGCGGCCGCCCGGGCCATGAACTGCCGCCGGGAAAGCGTGCCGGCATGCGCTTTCGCCGCAAGGGTCGAGAGGGTTTCTTTGGAATGAGCGTTCATTGTCGTTGCTCCGGTGGTGAATCGTGAATCGGAGTGTCGCTCCCACGCCACCCCGCTTCGATTGTCGATAATAGCCAGCCTTTCGCGGGTCTCCCAAACCAAGGAGCGACGCGTCACAGCCAAGGCACGACGTTCCGAGACGACATTGCCTGCGTCAACGCGGTGCCGGTGGTGGATCTCACGGTGGGAACGTCTAGTATGGGCGGCCAAACCTGCCAGTCGGCCACCGAGCGCCCGGTGTTTTTCAAGCCTCTTCAGAGGAATCGAAGCTGATGTCCGCCTATATCATCGCCCGCATCCAGGTCACCGATCCGACACAGTACGAAGAGTACAAGAAGCTCTCCCCGGGCGCGGTCGCCGCTTTCGGAGGCGAGTTCATCGTACGCGGGGGCGAAAGCGAAACCCTGGAAGGCTCCGACGAGACGAGGCGTCTGGTCGTGGTGCGTTTCGAATCGATGGACAAGGCGCGTGCCTTCTACCATTCCGAGCAGTACCGGGCGGCCCGAGCCCAGCGAGAGGGTGCGGCGGAGGCGCAGTTCGTGCTCGTGGACGGCGCCTGAGCCCCGGATCTTCAAGGCCGTCGGAACGAGACTCGGAAAGCACCGTGCTCCGACCGACCGACCCCGCCGAGCTGAACGGGATGCGCCCGTGAAGGAAGCCGGAGGAACGGGATCCCCGCGCCTCTTCGATGCGTATGCGGCGGACCCCGCCTTTTACGACGAGATGTTCGACGAGTCGGGGTCTCCCCGGCCCCATTGCCGAGTGCTGTGGGAGACGCTCGACGCGATGCCCCGGGCCGAGATTGCGGCCATGCAGGAGCGTGCCGAACGCTCCTTCCTGCACGAGGGCGTCACCTTCGCGGTCTACGGGGAGGAGGGGGCCCACGAACGGATCATTCCCATCGACTTTCTGCCCCGAATCCTGAACGCGCGCGAATGGGCGTATCTCGATCGGGGGCTGCGCCAGCGCCTGGAAGCGTTGAACCTGTTTCTCGCCGACGTCTACGGTCCGGCTCGAATCCTCAGTGACGGCGTGGTGCCCGTGGACCTCGTGCGTGGCTGTCCCCAGTACCGCATCGAAATGCGCAACGTCGAGGTACCGCACGGAACCTACGTCACGGTCTGCGGCACCGATCTGGTGCGCACCCATGACGGGTTCATGGTGCTGGAGGACAACCTGCGGGTGCCATCCGGCGTCTCCTACATGCTCGCCAACCGGCGAGCGGTCAAGACCAGCCTGCGGAACCTCTTCCGCCGCTACGCGGTGCGGGGAATCGAGCACTACGGGCAGCTCCTCCGGCAGACGCTGGCCGAGCTTGCGCCGCCGGGGGTCAGCGACCCGTGCATCGTTCTGCTCACGCCCGGGGTGTACAACTCGGCCTTCTACGAGCACATGTTCCTGGCCCGGGAAATGGGGGTGGAGCTGGTGGAGGGCAGCGATCTGCTGGTGCACAACGGCTTCGTGTACATGCGCACCACGGACGGACTGCGGCGCGTGGACGTCGTGTACCGGCGCATCGATGACGACTTCGTCGATCCCCTTGCGTTTCGTTCCGACTCCCAGCTCGGCGTCCCCGGGCTCTTTCACAGCTACCGGCTGGGCCGGGTCACGATCGCGAACGCCCCGGGAACCGGGGTGGCCGACGACAAGAGCGTCTACTTCCACGTCCCGGACATCATCCGCTACTACTTGAGCGAAGAGCCCATTCTGCCCAACGTGGAGACGCACCTCTGCCGAAACCCGGACGATCTCGAGTACACCCTCGACAACCTCGATCGGCTGGTGGTCAAGATGGTCGGCGAATCGGGCGGTTACGGAATGCTGGTGGGGCCGCACGCCACCGCGCAGGAGCGGGCGGACTACGCGAAGCAGATACGGGCCAATCCGGCGAACTTCGTCTCTCAGCCGACCCTCGACCTCTCCTGCGCTCCCTGTCTTGCCGAGGAGGGGGCAGCTCCGCGCCACGTCGATCTCCGCCCCTTCATTCTGCGTGGCCGGGAGACGCGCCTCGTGCCGGGGGCCTTCTCTCGTGTCGCGCTGCGCCCCGGATCGCTGGTCGTGAACTCCAGCCAGGGCGGCGGCGGCAAGGACCTGTGGGTTCTGGCCGAATAGCATGCTCTCGCGCAACGCCCAGGGCCTCTACTGGATGAGCCGGTACCTCGAACGCGCCGAACAGGGGTGCCGCCTGCTCGCGGATCAGCTCCGGTCCCTGGAGGACCGGCCCATCGAGGAGATCGAGCGCGGCTGGCTGCGAATCTACTCGGGACTCGGCCGGGTGCCCCTCGTCGGAGATCTGATGTCGGGGACCGGCAACGAGAGCTTCATGCTCGCCGACGCCTATACACTCACCGACGAGCTGAGCTTCGAGGCGCAGAATCCCGACGCCATTCGCTCCTGCGTCGCTGCGGCCCGCGAGAACGCGCGTCAGGTCAGGAACGCAATCGGCCAGGAAATGTGGTCCTGCCTCAACGTCGCCTACCTGGGCTTGCGGGACGTGCGCATCGAGCAGATCTGGACCCATCAGCCGCGAGAGTTCTATCTGCGCACCGAGGATGCGCTGCGCACCGCATCGGGAATCGCCGACAGCACCATGTACCGCGACCACGGATGGTATTTCCTGGAGCTGGGGCGTTTCGTGGAGCGCGCCCAGCTCGTGGCGGGGCTGGTGGACGCCCAGCTTTCGCTCTTTCCGACCCGCGAGGCGCACTCGGAGTCCGAATGGGGCTCCCTGCTGGGGGTCTGCCAGGCGCGGGCCGCGTTCAGCCATCTGCACTCGCTTCAGTACCGTCCCGCCCTGGTGGTCGACTTCCTCGTATCCGATCCGCGCCTGTCCCATTCGATCCGGTACGCACTCGAACGTATCGCGGAGCAGCTCCGGGCGGTGGCGGAGCGACGCGACTCCGGCGCCGCGCTCGCCGCGCAGCGGCGGGTGGGCCGCCTCGCGGCCCGGCTCGACTACGACTGGCCCTACCGAGATTCCGAGGACGACGCGGCGACCCGGGCGGTACTCGGGGAGATCCGCGGCGCGTGTCGCTCGCTCCACACCGATATAGAGGCGGCTTACTTCCGCTACGCGATAGAGGACTCGCCAAGCTTGTGAACACCCCCCGAGAGTGCCGGCTCGAGGTCGAGCACCATTCCGCCTTCCACTATGGCGAGCCGGTGCGCGGAAGCGTGATGCTGCTCAGGCTCCAGCCGCGCGAGGATCAGGGCCAGCGGCTGCTGGGATTCGGCCTCGATATCGAGCCGCTCGCCGAGCCCAGTGGAACGCCCGATGCGTTCGGCAACATCTGCCATCTGGTCAACGTTCACCGCGAGCACGATCGTTCCTCGGTGCGATCCCGGGCGCGCGTGGTCACCGCCCCGGCGCCGAAGCTGCCGGAACGCATGGAGCCCGACGCCTGGGACGAGGTGTCCCGCATGGCGGACCCGGTGCGCTACTGGGAGTACTTGAACCCCAGTCGCTTCGTGCATTTCGGCTCGATGCTCGATGCGTTCGCCGACGAATGCGGCATCGGACCGGGCAGCGATCCGCTGGCGACTCTTCTGGAGACGGGTCGGGCGCTGCGCGCCGCGTTCATCTACGCGCCGGGGAGCACCGCGGTGGACTCACCCATGGAGAGGATTCTCGAGACCCGGCGCGGCGTGTGCCAGGACTATACCCACGTGATGCTTGCGCTCGGCCGCTCCTTCGGGATACCCAGCCGCTACGTGTCCGGATACCTCCACCTCGAAGGGGTGGCGGGCGAGCAGACGCCGGAGGGAGCCAGCCACTCGTGGGCGGAGTTCCTGCTGCCCGAGATCGGCTGGTTGGGGATCGATCCCACCAACGACTGCGTGGCCGACCACCGTCACGTTCGGGTGGCGGTCGGCCGGGACTACGCGGATGCCGCCCCCACGCGCGGCACGCTCTTCGGAGGAGGTCAGGCGGAGCTCGAAGTTCGGGTGAAGGTTGCGCGGGAAGGTGAGCAGAGCAGGGGGCCCGTTGAGCATGCCCTCAGGTCCGATTTCGGCAGCGTTTCCCAGGCGGCGGGGACCGCGGTCCGAGGCGGCGACCAGTGAGTTGAGGCGCTCGGTGCCATTTGCCGGCGGTCCGGGGAGAAGGGTGACGGGACGAATTCGAGCGCCGGTCCCGCGCAGGAGTTTTTCTTTCCACATACGGTGCGCTAAAGTGCTCCCCGTCCACCAAGGCGCAGGTTTCGGGTGGGGGCCCCGAAACTGAAGGGGGCTTTCGGAGCATGCGTTTCAATCTCCCCGCGCGCGTCGCGGTGAACATCTTTCTCATACTCGCGCTGGCGGTGTCCCTCACCGGCCTCATGAACCACTACAAGTATCGGAAGTTCCTCTCCGACTTGTTGCGGGACCGCCACGCCCTGGTGCTTCAGGACATCGGTCACTCGATCGAAGCATCGCTCGCGCTGGGGCTCGCCCTCGATGCGCTGCCCGGTGTCAACTCCACGTTGCAGGCCAACATTTCCCGTCACCCGCGGATCCTCTCGATCGAGATGTTCGACGAACACGGTACGGTTCTCTACAGTGCCGACGAGAGCCTGCGAGGCGACCTGGTCTCGGAGGAGTGGGCGGGCGCCTGGAACGTGGGTGAAGAACCGGTCTGGGCGAGGGTCGAGCGTGACGCGCACGTGGTGGGACTGCGGGTGCACAACAGCCTCGGCCACGCGGTGGGCTCTCTCGCCCTGCGATACTCGCGAGCGGAGTTCGACGCAGACGTGCGGGCGATGGGTCTGCGGATCACGGTGCTGTGCGCGGGAGTGCTCGTGGTCTTCGCATCCCTCGGTGCGGGTCTGACCGTGTTCTTCACTCGTGGGCTGAGGCAGCGCCTGCACGCAATGTGGGCGGCGATCGAGGCGCCGGACGAGGAGCGCGGCGCAACCGCTCCCGACGCCTCATCGACGCATTTCGCGGAAAAGGTCGACGAGGCGCAGCGTGCGGTCAAGGATGCGGAGCAGGATATCCGGCGCATCGAGGCGGAGTCCGGCGTATCGAGCCCGGCTCCGGGAAGCTCGGCATGAGTACTGCAACGGCCACGGATCACCCTGAATCCCGCTCGAGGGATGTGTTCCGAGGCGTGGTCCTGCGGCTTGCGGGGCTCACGGCAGTGCTTCTGCTCATTTCCCAGGGAGTGGTGTCCTACCTGCTCGCGGAAACCTTCGAGGAAGTCCTTCTTCCCGAAATCCGACGAAAGGCGGAGGTCGCGGGCGAACTTGCCGGTGAACAAATCGGCTACGCCCTGAAGCTCGGGGTTCCCCTCGAGTCCCTGGTCGAAATGGACCAGTTCCTGGACGACGTGCTCGATCGCAACTCCGACTTCGTGTACCTCACGGTCTCCGACATGCGGGATACTCCTCTCTATTCGAGAGGCGCAGGCGCGACGTCGGAGCATGGGGAAGAGGAATCGGATCTCATCCTGCCGATTCTCGTGGACGAACAGCCGGCGGCGTTTCTGCACGTGGGTTTGCACGAGGGCGCGGTGCGCTCCGAGCTCGCGGAGCTGCGGCTCGACATCGCGACGGTCCTCCTCGCCACGCTGCTGGTGGGAATCGAGCTCCTCGTGGCATTCGTCGTGGTGAGGGTCTCCGGCCCGATTCAGCTTGCGGACCGGATGCTCACCCTCGGTGCGCAGGGTGACTTTGCGCGACGCCTGGGGCTGCGAAGCAGGGATGAGATCGGGCGATTCGCGCACGCCTACAACGCGGCGGTGCACCGAATCAACTCGGCCTTCGCGGAGCTGACGGAGGAAGCGGAGGATGCGCGTGCAATCCAGCTCGACCGCCGAGTGCAGGAACGCATCAGGAACGTGGTGGCGGGGCTTCGCGACCGCTTCCGCTTCACCCCTCCCGGATCCGAGGACAGCATCGCCCCCCGATCACCGATGGACGTGCGCATTCCGCTGTTCCTCTTCATGCTCTCGCAGGAGCTCTCTCGTCCCTTCCTGCCTCTCTTCTTCGATGAGATCTATACGCCGATCGCGGGCCTGAGCCGCGAGCTCGCGATCGGGCTTCCGATCACCGCCTTCATGATGATGGTGTTGGTGGCCATCCCGGTCGCCGGCGCGCTGTCGGATCGATTCCCGCCCCGGATGATGTTCCTCGCCGGCATGGTGCCCTCGGTGGTGGGTCACGTGGGCGCCGCGTTTTCCACCAGCGTGGGCGAGGCGTTGTTCTGGTGGACGCTGGCGGGTCTGGGCTACGGCGTCATCTTCATCTCCGCCCAGGCCTACGTCGCCCACCATACCGAGAGCACGAGTCGGGCGGTGGGGATGTCCGGCTTCCTCGGGGCAGTGTTCGCGGCCTTCGTATGCGGGCCCGCTATCGGAGGTATTCTCGCGGACCGCCTGGGCTACGGGCAGACCCTGCTGGTGGCTGCGGCGCTGGCCGCGTTCGCCGCCGCCGCCGCGCTGGTCACCATCGATCCCGGAACGGGTCGCGGGGCGGTGCGTCCCCGGACGGGCGCGAGCCGGGCGTTGCGCCGTTTGCTCACCCACCGGCGTTTTCTCGTGGTGACCATGTTCTCGGCGCTTCCGGCCAAGCTGGTGCTCGGAGGGCTGTTCTTCTACCTGGTGCCGCTCTACCTGGCCGATCTCGGCAACACCCAGTCGAACGTGGGACGGGTGATGATGGTGTACGGCATCGCGTGCGTCGCGTTGACGCCTCTCGCCGCACGCCGTTCGGATCACCTGGATCGTCCCCGGCTGTTCATTACCCTCGGGGGAATCGTCATCGGGCTCGGGTGCGTCCTGCCGGTGTTTGCGGATGCCACGGGACTCGTGCTCGCCTCGGTGGCCATCATGGGGGCCGGCCACGCGTTGGTGACCGCCCCTCAGCTCGCGGTGGTTCAGGAAATCGCGGAAGTCTCCGGCCCCGAGCTCGGCCTCGGCCCCGGCGCCATCGTCGGAGCGTTCCGGACCCTGGAGCGGATCGGCACCGCCGCCGGGGCTCTCACGGTGGGCGCGGTGGTGACCTTCGTCGGGTACGGGGAGGCAATGATGGTGATCGGAGCCCTCGTTCTCGTGAGCACGCTGTTCTACTTCATTCTCGATCCCCACTCGTCGCGCGGCCGCATGGTGCCGGCATGAGGCGGCGAGCGATCGGGGTCGGTGTCGTCGCGGCATTCCTGGTTGCGCTCGCCGCTGCCGCGTCGGCTCAGGACGCGGAGGAATCCTTCCGCATCTTTCTCGTAACCTGGCGGGGAGAGACGGATGTCGAGCACGGCTTCCGCGCCCACATGCGCGAGCGGGGTATCCGGGTCGAGTACACGCATCTCGACATCGCACGGGACCGGAGTCGGATTCCGGGAATAATCGAAGAAATCCGCGCCGCCCAGCCCGACCTCATTCATACCTTCGGCACTTCGACCACGCTCGGCATCCTGGGTCCGAGGGAAGGGGCGGAGCCGGGCGCGCATGTCGAGGGCATTCCCGGCGTGTTCTCGATCGTCGCCTACCCGCTCCAGGCACGGATCGTCGAGAGCTTCGAGTCCACGGGGCGCCCCGTGACCGGGACCGCGTTTCTCGCACCGGTCGCTACCCAGCTCGAGGCGATCCTCGCCTACCGGGACTTCTCGCGCCTCGGAGTGATCTACAACCCCCTGGAGAAGAACTCCGTCATCAACGTCGAGGAGCTCCGGGAAGCGGCCGGGGCGCGCGGGATCGAGCTCCTGGAGGCGCCGGTACCTCTCAACGATGCGGGCAAACCCGACGCCGGACGCCTGCCCGAGCTGGTAGACGATCTGGCCGCCCGGGGGGTCGAGTTCATGTACATGGGGCCCGACTCCTTCGTCACCGTGAACAGCGTCGAGATCAGCACGTCGGCGGCCTCGCACGGAATACCGACCTTCGCAGGCACCGAGGCGACATTCGGACGTTCGCAGGCGATGCTCGGGCTGGTGAGCCGCTACTACCTGATCGGCAAGCTCGCCGGCGCCCAGGCGGAACGAATCCTCGTCGGCGGCGAGCGCCCGGAGGACATCCCGGTTGCGTCGCTCGCCCGTTTCTCTCTTCTCATCCGCATGCCGATGGCCCTGAAGCTCGAGACCTACCCGCCACTCGGCCTTCTGCGCATCGCCCAAGTCCTGGACTGAGACAGTGAGCCTCAAGGCGAGGACCGGCTTGATCGTGTTCTGCTTCGTGGCGGTGATCGTCGCGGGCCTGGTCCTCGCCGGACAACTGCGCGAAGCTTTGCTGCGCGATCAGCTTTCTCGGACTGCAACCGCCGGCAGCAGCGCGTTGTGGAGCAAGATCGTGGAGGCCGGTGTGCAGCGCATGCGTGGGCGCACCTCGATCGTCGAGGACGATCTTCACCTCCGCGCCGCCTTGCAGAGCGGCGACCGGGGACGTATCGCGACGGCGGCGCGCGATGTGCTCGAGGCGTTGCAGGCCACCGGCGATGTGATGCGCCTGGATCTCGTCGCTCCGTCCCGCGAAGTGCTGTACTCCTCGGTTCCCGCCTTCGAGCCGGCGGCGGCCGCGAGCGAGGATGCGTTGGTGCGGATGCTGGAGGAAGGATGGCGCGGCAACGGAGTGGCCATCGACGCAGAACGCAACGTAACCCTCTCTCTCGGTGTTCCCCTGATCGGGTATACCGGCTCGGTTCTCGCGGTCGCGATCTACGCCACCGACATCGCCCACGCTCTCGGCGAGCTCAAGGCGGGTACCGGCGCGGAGGCGCTCATCGTGAACCGGCGCGGGCGCTTGCTGGTGGGGACCAATCCTGAAGTCTGGAATGAGGTGCGCGCAGAAGCGCTTCTCAGCGAAGGCGCCACTCAGTTGCTGAGCGGCGGGGAGCAAGTGTTCTCCCTCGCGGTGCTCCCTCTCGAAGCGGAGCTCGGTAACCTCGTGGCGAGTCTCGTCACCGTTCAGGACGTGAGCGCGGCCTACGCCGAGCAACGCAGGGTCGGGTTGATCACGCTTCTCGCAATCGGCGGATTCCTGCTCGTTTCGCTCATCGGTCTGTGGCTCTACCTTCACCGCGCACTCTCCCCGCTCTCCGACGGGGTGCACGTGCTGCACGCGCTGGCTCGCGGCGACACGCGCGCGACGGTCAGGGTGAGCGGCGAGGAAGGCGAGGACGAGCTGGCGCAGATCGCCCGCGCGGTGAACACCTTTCGAACCCAGACCCTGGCATTGCGCCGGCACCGCCGTCGTGCTTCGAGGCGCCGGCGGCAGCAGGAGCGATTCATTCGCGACGAGATGACCCGCCTCGCGGCCACCCTCAACGAGGAAGTCCGTCGTGACATCCTCGCCGATCTCGCCGATCTCGAGGCTCCGTCCGAGGCGGTGCAGGAAGGGACCGACGGACCCGTGGACGAGGTTGATCAGGGCGATCTCCAGATGATGGGCCTCGCGTTCCAGAAGATGACCTCCCGGGTCGCGAGGCAGCAGGACCGGCTGACGGCGCTGGTGGCGGAGCTGCAGGAGGCGCTGCGCACCAGGACCGCGTATCTGGCCCTCCAGCGGGACCTCCAGCTCGCGACCCGGGTCCAGCGCTCCTTCCTCCCCGGGGAACGATTCAGCGCCCCGGGGGTCGAGATCCACGCCACCATGCACACTGCCAAGGAGGTGGGCGGGGATTTCTACGATTTCTTCGCGCTCGACGAGCACCGTGTCGGCATCGTGATCGGCGACGTGGTGGGGAAGGGGGTGCCCGCCTCCCTGTTCATGGCGGTCACCCGAACCGTGATTCGGGCCACCGCGCAACATCTCGAGGAGACCCCCGGCCAGTGTCTTCGAGTCGTCAACGACACCCTGGTGGACGCGACTCGCGAGGATGTCTTCGTCACCGTTTTCTACGGCGTCTACGACCGGAGGGACGGGAGCCTCGTCTACTCCAACGGCGGCCACAATCCGCCCGTGCTCGTGACCCCCGGCCAGGCAGACCTGTTGCCGCTGACGGGCGGTGTGGCGCTGGCGATGTTCGACGGGCTCTCGTACGACGAGGGCCGGGTGGAGGTGCCGCCCGGAGGGAAGCTGTTCCTCTATACCGACGGGGTCACGGAGTCGGTCAGCACCCGGGAGGATGAGTTCGGCGAACTACGGATGAAGGAGAACTTGCTCGGGAGCGCCCGCCGGGGCCCCGGCGACACGATCGAGGAGATGCTCCGGGCAGTCGAAGGGTTCGCAGGTACTGCACCCCAGTTCGACGATATCGCGATGCTGGTCCTCGGCCGGGACACGCCCGAAGACACCATCATCGTCCGTCGCTTCTCGCTGCGAAACGACAGAACCGAGATCCCGCGCCTCGCCCGGGAGATCGAGGCCTTTGCGGAAGCCGGCGGGATCGACCCTGCGAACGTCGGGCAACTGCAGCTTGCTCTCGAGGAGGCGATCACGAACACCATGGATTACGGGCTGCCGGTGGGCGGGGTGTACGAGATCGACGTACGGGCCACGGTCGAGGACGGACTCGTCGAGGTGGCGGTGGAGGACGATGGCGTGGCCTACGATCCGATGGTCGACACGCCTGAATTCGATCCCGACCAGAGCATGGAGGAGCGAAGGATCGGAGGAATCGGGGTGCACCTCGTGCGCACTTTGGTGGATGAGGTGAACTACCTGCGGGTCGGCGACCGCAACCGACTCACCGTGCGCAAGCGCATCGCGTCCTGAAAGCCACGGATTCGGGGCGTCGCCCCGGCGATGCGCCCAGCCCCGCGCTGCGTGTGCCGATTCGATGAACGCCTGCCCCGGGTCGGGGTCTCCGCCCCGCGTTTCTCCGCTCCGCGCGGAGACGGTTCAGTTCTTGCTCGCGCGCAGATCCGCCTCTTCGATCCAGTGCCCCCAATCCCGCTTGGCAGCGAGGTAGCGGCGGTTCCAGTCGTTGATTCCCACCACCAGCTTGACGGGTGAAAGCGTGCGCAGTCCGAGGGCGTGCAAATCATCCACTTTCTTGGGATTGTTGGTCAGGAGCCGCACGGGACGGTCGCCGAAGAAGTGGAGCAGCAGAGCGGCGGCGTCGCTGAAGTCACGGGAGTCGACCTCGAGCCCCAGCGAGCGATTCGCCTGGTAGGTGTTTTCTCCCGAGTCCTGAAGGATGTAGGTGGCGGCCTTCGCCCACAGGCCGATGCCCCGGCCTTCGTGTCCCGCCATGTACACGACCGCGCCGCCTTCGGGTTCCCGAGTGATGCGGTCGAGCGCGGCGAGCAGTTGCGGACCGCACTCGCAACGTTGCGAACCGAACACGTCCCCGGTGAGGCAGCTCGAATGCACCCGCACCAACGGCGACTCCGCCGAGCGCGGCGTCCCGTACAGCAGCACGCTGTTCACCGCCATCGAGGCGCTGAGTGCCGCGAAGAGGCGCGGGCGACCCTCGTCGCGAAGCGTGCGGGCCAGCTCGTCGACCCGGTCCAGCTCCGCGGAGCGAACCGCTGCGTACCAGTCGAACACCAGCTCCCGGTCGTCCAGAGTTACCGGCATGGGAATGGGTCCGAGGACATCGAGGGTGCGCCCGGCACCCTCGCCCGCGCCGGCGGACAGGTCGATCCGCTTGCCGGCCGCGTCGATGCGCACCAGGTGTCCTCCGGCGATGAGTCGCTTCCGGACTCGCGGGTCGATGTACGTGAACACCGGCGATCCTCTCCTGCCCGGTTTCGGGGCGCCGATTGTGCCCGAGCCGCTTCCGGCACGATAGCCGCTCGGCGGGTGACGGGCCGGAGCGCTTCGATTCCAGACCGGGTGCCGGGATCCGGAGGCGACACCCTCCGGATCCCGGCTGGCGTTTCGGCGATGGCCGAAACGGATGACATCTCGCCCGAGGTGCTGTCGGGTCCCCTGGAGCCGAGTCGCGCCGCTACCGGCCTTCCCGCTCCGCCGCCTCGATGCTCCGGGCGAGGCGGGCGATGCCTTCGTGAATGTCCGGCACTCTGGCGAATCCGAATGCGAGTCGGATGTAGGGACCACCCCCGCCATCCACGTGGAAGTGCGTTCCTTGTGAGAAGCTCACTTCGCGCTTCGCTGCCAGGGCTTCGATGCGATCCACGTCGCTTCCGTCGGGGAGGCGGACCCAGATGAACAAGCCTCCGGGCGGGTGGGACCAGGAGCACGTGTTCCCGAGCTCGGCCTCGAGTGCTTCGAGCATGGCGTCGCGCTTCTCCCCGAGGGCCCGGTTCGCCATCTCCACGTGCTCCCAGAGGCGGTCAGCGAGGTACTCGGTGGTGACCGCGGCGGCGAGGGTGTTCGGGCCGGCGTCGTGACGGCGTTCCATGAGGCGATCGAAAAGCTCGGACGAGGATGCGGTGAGATAGCCGAGCCGGACACCGGGCGCGAAGATCTTCGAGAGGGAACACAGGTACACCTGTCGCGGTCCGTCATCCAGTGCGTAGAGGGCGGGAACCTTCTCCCCTTCGTAGTGCACGTCGCCGTAGCAGTTGTCCTCGACCACGATGCAGCGGTGCGCGCGGGCGATGCGCAGCAGCTCGATGCGTCGCTCGAGCGGCATCACCGAGCCGGTGGGTTCTGGTAGGTGGCCAGCACGTAGAGAAAACGCGGAGAGCGCCCTTCGTCCCGGAGGCGCTCGAGCGCGGCCTGGAGCGCGTCGGTGCGCATGCCGCGTCCGTCCAGGGGAATGCCCACCAACTCGATGCCGAGGCCGCGATAGGCGCTGATGGTTCCGGAGTAGCAGTACTCCTCCATCACCACGACATCGTCGTGCCCCTCGCACAGCGCCTCGGCCACCAGGGTCACCGCCTGCATCGAACCGTTCGTCAACGCGATGCGCTCCGGGTCGATACGCACGCCCTCACGGTCGAACTCGCGCTGCGCCATCAGACGCCTCAAGCCCTCGTGCCCGAGCGAACCCGGATAGGTGTTGAGCTCCACGCCGTGGCTTCGCACCGCCCGTGCCGCCGCCTCGGCGAGCGCTTCGGTGGGAAAGGTCTCCGGGTTGGTGGTGCCGGTGCTGAAGTCGAAAGGTCCCATGTGATGCCGATCCGCAAGCGAAGCGCCGAAACGCGTATGCTGCCCCGAAAGGCGCCGGGAAGGAACGCCCGCATCGGCGTCGATCGGCCCGCAGGATCGCCTTCCGCGGTGCTCGAGCGCGCCGATCACGCAATTGACACTATCGTGCCGTCCCGGGGGCCTGGACGCAGGTGACGTGCGTCCGACAGATGAAGACGGCCCGTACTCCGCCGCTCAACAATCCGGCCGTGCCGTCATACTATCCACACCAGACAGGCGGTGGGCGAGACCATGCAGGACAGTTTCATCGACGCGGACGGCACCAGAACCTACTACGTGGAGGCAGGTAATGGCCCCGACCATCTCGTCCTCATGCACGGCGGCGGTATCGGGGTCGACGCGGAACTCACCTGGTTCAGGAACATCGCCCCGTTGGCTGAGCATTTTCACGTCATTGCCTTCGATCAGATCGGGTTCGGCAAGACCGACATGCCGGCCCGCGGGGAGGAATTCGGAAAGCTGCTGCGCACCGAGCACGCGCTGGCGGTCCTCGATGCCCTGGGTCTGGAACGCGCAATCCTGGTCGGACACTCCGAGGGCGGATTCATCGCCTCCCGGATTGCCGTCACCCATCCCGAGCGGGTGAAGAAGCTGGTCATCGTGGCAAGCGGTTCCACCGCGCCACAGTACGGGGACGAGCGTGACGTGCCCATCCTGGCGGCTTCCGCCCAAGCCTACGACTGGGAGCTCGAGGCATCATCGGAAGAGGCGTTCGTCGAAGCATTCGGGCGCGGTATGTGCTTTTTCCCCGAGCGCATGGACGAGCAGCGCCTGAGGGCCAACTACCACGAGGCGAGGAGAAGCGGAAACATGGCGCTGTACCTCGACCCGTCACCCACCCTCGCCGACACGGAAAAGTACTATGCGGTGGCAAGGGAGCACGTCCATCCCCACCTTCACCGGCTCGATGTCGAGACCCTGCTGGTGTGGGCCAACAACGACCCGACGGTTCCGGTCGGTCAGGGCCTTGCCTTGATGGAGATGATTCCCGGCGCCGAGCTGCACGTTCTGAATCCGGCAAAGCACATGGTCATGGTCGACGCGAGCGAGAGATTCAACCGACTCGTCGGCCGCCTCCGGCATACTTGATGACGGGCTGCAATGCCGGTTACCGGATGCGAGCTTCGAGGCTTTCCTCTCTCCGAAGAAGCTCGGCGGTGACGGCGGCGGCGATCGCCGCGGGCAGCTTGGATCGGATGCCATCCACACCGATCGGACACTTGAGCTCCGCGAGTGCGTCGTCGTCCACCCCTGCCTCGCGCAGGCGGCGCGTGAATCGGGCGCGCTTGCTCTTCGAGCCGATGAGGCCCAGGTAGTCGAAGCGTCGGGCCGAGAGCGCTGCGTGCACGATCGCGAGGTCCAGGGGATGACTGTGGGTCATCACGACGAGGAAGGCGTGCTCGGGAAGACTCGCGACCTCCCCGGCCGCGTCGCGCGAGGGCAGTGAGCGCACGTTCGCCGGAAGCACGGCGGGGAAGGCGTTTGCACGCTCGTCTATCCAGATCACCTCGAAGGGCAGGGGGGCGAGTGCCAGCATCAGGGCGCGGCCGACGTGCCCGGCCCCGAAGATCGCGACGCAGCGGCGACGCTCTCCGAATCGTTCCCTCAGATGCCGCTTCGACAGGCGGAGCGCCGTCCCCGCCGGGTTCTCGTCGTGCGGGGTCAGTTCCCGGCGAACGCGTTCGCCGGAAAGCTCCGCCCGGGTCTCGAAGGGTCCGTCGCGCTCCGCCGCCGCGAGACCGCGCACCTCCTCGGCGCGGTCTCGCTCGAAGACTTCGGTCAATAGCCGCACCGAGCCGCCGCAGCACTGTCCGAGCTCCGGACCCAGGGCATGGCGGGCGAGCCGGGTGAGGGGGCTGCCGCGTGTCAGATCATCCCGGGCCTGCGCAATCGCCTGCCACTCGAGGGCCCCGCCTCCGATGGTGCCGAGGAACCCCCCGTCGGGCATGACCACCATGCGCGCGCCCGCTTCACGCGGCGCGGAGCCGCGCACTTCGACCACCGTGACCAGCGCGCAGGCCGGGTGCGCCGAGAGCGCCCGTTCCATTGTCGCCCAGATCTGCATCGGCTCAGGTCGTCAGCGCCTCGACCGCCCGCAGGATGGCTTCCGGCGTGGCGGGGGCGTCGAGCGGCGGCACCCGGCCCGGCGCGAGGCTCGCGATGGCGTGGGTGATCGCCGAGAACACCGACAACGCGAGCATCAGCGGAGGTTCGCCGACTGCCTTGGATCGGTGCACGGTCGCTTCGCGATTGCCTTTGGAATCCCAGAGTGCGACCCGGAAGTCGGCCGGTACGTCGGAGCAGGCGGGTATCTTGTAGGTCGAGGGGGCGTGGGTCATGAGGCGCCCTCGTGCGTCGAACACCAGCTCCTCGGTGGTCAGCCAACCCATGCCCTGCACGAAACCGCCCTCAATCTGCCCGATGTCGATGGCGGGGTTGATCGAGCGGCCGACGTCGTGCAGGAGGTCGACGCGGTCCACGCGCATCTCGCCGGTCGTGGTGTCGACCGTGACCTCCGCGCAGGCCGCCCCGTAGGCGAAGTACAGGAAGGGCCGCCCGGTGGCGGTGTCGCGGTCCCAGGTGATCTTGGGGGTGGCGTAGAAGCCGGTCGAGGAGAGCGACACCCGTTCGGTGAAGGCGAGGCGGGCGAGCTCGGCCAAGGGGACGCTCCGGCGTCCGGTGCGCACGTGCCCGCCCGAGAAAGTGATGGCGGCACGATCGACCTGATAGAGGCGCGCCGCGAGATCCACGAGGCGGGACTTGATGGTGCGCGCGGCGCGCAAGGCGGCCATCGCGTTCAGGTCGGTGCCGGAGGAGGCGGCGGTGGGGGCGGCGTTGGGGACCTTGTCGGTCTGGGTGGCGGTGATACGCACGCGCGCCGCCTCCACCCCGAACTCGGCCGCGACCACCTGTGCGACCTTGGTGTGGAGCCCCTGTCCCATCTCGGTACCGCCGTGGTTGACCTGGATCGAGCCGTCCGTATAGAGGTGCACGAGCGCGCCGGTCTGGTTGAGGTGCTTGAGGGTGAAGGCGATGCCGAACTTGACGGGGGTGAGCGAGATCCCTTTCCTGAGATACCTGCTCCTCGCGTTGAAGCGTGCGATGTCGCCGCGTCGCCGGGAGTACTCGCAGCTCCGTTCGAGAGTGCGTATCAGTCGCGGGCCGATGTTGTCACGCACGCTCATTCCGTAGGGAGTGGTGCCGCGCCCGGGACCGTAAAGGTTGCGCTTTCGCACGGTCAGCGGATCGAGGCCGAGGCGGATTGCGATGTCGTCCATCATCCGCTCGGCGAAGAGCATGCCCTGGGGACCTCCAAATCCGCGAAACGCGGTGTTCGACACGGTGTCGGTGCGAACCCGGCGGGTGTGGATGCGCGCGTGCGGATAGTAGTAGGCGTTGTCCGCGTGGAACATCGTGCGGTCGACGACCCCGAGGGACAGGTCCGCGGAGCATCCGCAGCGGGCGTCGAAGTCCACGTCCACCCCGGTGAGGCGCCCCCCGTCGTCGATGCCGAAGCGGTACGCGACCCGGAAGTCGTGCCGCTTTCCAGTCATGATCATGTCGTCGTCGCGGTCCAGGCAGACCTTCGCGGGCCGTCCGGTGACCTGCGCGGCAAGCGCGGCGAGGCAGGCCCACTGCGCGGCCTGCGATTCCTTGCCGCCGAACCCCCCGCCCATGCGGCGGCACTCGCAGACCACCCGGGCGAGCGGGACCCCGAGCATGGAGGCCACGAGGCGCTGCACGTCCGAGGGGTGCTGGGTGGAGGAGTGCACGAACATCTCTCCCGCCTCCCCCGGTATCGCGATGGCGGCCTGGCCCTCCAGGTAGAAATGCTCCTGGCCGCCGATGCGCACCGAGCCCTCGTAGATGCGGGGGCTCGCCTCGATCGCGGTCGTGGGGTGCCCGCTCCGGAACTCGTAGGGGGGCAGCACTTGTCGGCCGGCGCGGACACCCGCTTCGACCTCCACCGCCGGCGCGTCTTCCTCCACGTCAATACGGGCGAGCCTCGCCGCCCGCCTCGCCTCGCGACGGCTGGTCGCCGCCACCGCGAAGACGACCTGGCCGTGGAACAGGATCTCCGATTCGGCGAGGATGGGGTCTCCTCCGATGGATGGGCTGCATTCGTTGGCGCCCGGGATGTCGGAGGCGAGCAGCACCGCGACTACTCCCGGGGCGCGGCGTACGGGCTCGAGATCCGCCGAGCGCAACCGACCGCGGGTCGCCTCGGCGTACCCGGGCGCGACGTGCAGGGTGCCCGCCGGCTCGCGGATGTCGTCGACGTAGGTGGCGCTGCCGCGAACGTGGCGCTCGGCGCTGTCGTGGGGGAGGGCGAGGCCGACCTCGGAGTCCACATCGTGTTCCTTTCGGGCCGGCCTGTCCACGCTATCTTCTCGCTCCGGCAGCGCCGTGCTCAGGGCCGGGTCGTCTCCGCCCCGATCACCCGGGTCTCGCTCGTCGGCGTGCCCTGTGCTTCGAGCAATGCCTTGGCGAGCAGCGCCTTGGCCACCTTGGCCCGGTACGCGGCGCTCGCGCGCATGTCGTCGATGGGCGCGAAGTCTCGATCGAGCGCTTGCTGCGCCGGTTGCCAATCCTCGGACGAATCTAGGGAAACTCCGTTGAGGGCTGCTTCGCAGTGTGCAGCCCGCTTCGGTGTGGCCGCCATGCCGCCGAACGCCACGCGCGCTTCCTCCACCTTCCCCGCCGATACTCTGAAGCGAAACGCGCCGAGGAGGGCGGAGATGTCCTGGTCGAAGCGCTTGGAGATCTTGTAGCAGGAGAAGTGCTGGCCGGGATGGAGTCGGGGCACGATGAGCCGCGAGATGAATTCGCCGGAACGGCGGTCCACCCGTCTATAGTCGATGAAGAAATCCTCGAGCGCGACGCGGCGGACCTCGTCTCCCAGGCGGAGCTCGATCTGCGCTCCGAGGGCGATCAGGGGTGGCGGCGTGTCGCCGATCGAAGAGCCGTTGGCGATGTTGCCGCCGACGCTCCCCGCGGCCCGGATCTGCTTCGAGCCGAGCCGGCGCAGGACCTCGGCGAGATCGGGATGCAGGGCTCCGAGCGCCTCTTCGGCATCGGCGTAGCTCACGGCGGCGCCGACAACGAGCGAGCCGGCGTCCTGCTCGATGCAAAGCAGCTCCCGTACCCGTCCGAGGTGGATGATCCGGGGCAGGTGTCGCAACTGCTTGGTGATCCACAGCGCCACGTCGGTGGCTCCGGTGACTAGAGTCGCGTCCGGGAAACGCAGGTACAGCTCGGCCAGCGACGCGACGCCGCGCGGCGCAGCGAAGAAGGCGTCGTCGTTGCCGATGAAGAGGTCTTCCTCGCCGTCGAGGGAGGCGAGGGCGGCCGCGGTGTGCGAAGCACGCCGAGAGAAGGCATCGTCCGGGCGGCCGGTGCAGGAGGCGAGGGCGGCGTCGGTAATGGGGCGGTAGCCGGTGCAGCGGCAGAGGTTGCCCGCGAGCCAGTCGTTGATGCTTGCGCGATCCGCTACGGTCCCGCAGTGGTAGAGAGCGAACAGGCTCATCACGAAGCCCGGGGTGCAGAATCCGCACTGCGAGCCGTGGTGTTCGATCATGGCTTCCTGCACGGGATGCAGGGCCTCGCCCGCGAAGCTCAGGTCCTCGACCGTAACCAGCTCTCGCCCGTCGATCATTCCGAGAAGGTGGATGCAGGCATTGACCGGTTCGTAGCGAACCCGGTCTCCGCAGGGCCGGCCGAGGACCACGGTACACGCGCCGCAGTCGCCCTCCGCGCAGCCTTCCTTGGTGCCGGTCGCCCCTTCGCGCAGGCGCAGGTACTCGAGCAGCGTCTCATCGGGCCCCACTTCAGTGAGCTCGATCCACTCGCCTCCGCGAAGGAAACGGATGCTGCGCCGGGGCATCGGCTCTACCCCTCCTCCTGCGCCCTTTCTCGCATGGCCAAGCCACCACTCATGCACGGCGGCATTGCCGGAGAGGCGGAACCCGCGGGTTCATGGGGCCGGGCGGTTGAACGCATGCCTCCAGCATAGCACCGTGGAATCATGCAGATACGCGTCCGCGGCCTCGCCTCGACGCGGCTAGCTGCCCCGGTAGGTGGAGTACCCGAAAGGCGAGAGGAGCAGCGGCACGTGGTAGGAGGCGGTGGCGTCGGCAATGGCGAAACGCACCGGAACGACGTCGAGGAAGGGAGGGTCGCTCAGAGGAGCGCCGCGACGGCGCAGATAGTCACCGGCCCGGAATCGCAGCTCGTAGCGGCCGACCCTCATCTCCTCGGGGCCGAGCAGCGGGTGGTCGCTGCGCCCGTCCGCATTGGTTGCGATGGTGGTCAAGTGATCCCACCTCCCGGCGCACGCGCGCCAGAGCTCGATCTCGATGCCCGCGGCCGGGGTTCCCGACATCGTGTCCAGCACGTGCGTGGTCAATCGGCCCATGCGCCTTCGGTGTCTTCAGGTCGCCCCCGGCGGGTCGGACCGATTATCTCACAGTGAAAGAAGCGCTCGGGGCAGGATCCGGCACTGGGCCGAGCGAGGACGACCGGCGTTGCGGCGGGCGCTACAATCGCCGCCGCGCCATGGGAGGGGCGAGGGCCCCGGCGACTTCCCCGATTCGGAGACCCCGCGGATGAGCAACGACGAGCAACACGCCCCCAGCGTGCCCGACGAGCGGCGCGCGGCCTGGGGCGAGACGTACAAGCCGAGATACTCGGGGGTGGCGACCTTCCTGCGCCGCCCCCTGCTGGAGGACGAGAAGGACTGGGCCGGCGTCGACCTCGGCCTCATCGGCGTGCCCTTCGACGGTGCGGTCACCAACCGCCCCGGGGCCCGTCACGGGCCCCGACACCTCCGGGACCAGTCGACCTTGATGGGAGCCCAGAACCACCAGACCGGGGTGCGGCCTCACGAGCTCGTGACCGCCGCGGATCTCGGCGACGTCTACATCGAGGGCGTGTACGAGCTCGACCGGGCCATCGCCGAGATCGAAGCCTTCTACGACAAGGTGCGCGCCGCCGGCATCGCTCCGCTCAGCGCGGGCGGCGATCACTCCATCACCCTGCCGATCATGCGCGCTCTCGCCAAGGGGACCGGCCCGCTCGGCCTCGTCCACTTCGACGCCCACTGCGATACCGGCCCCGAGCTCTTCGGCCACAAGCACCATCACGGCGGCCCCTTCCGGTGGGCGGTGGAGGAGGGCGTGCTCGATCCGAAGCGCACCATCCAGATCGGTATCCGCGGCCCCGCCGAGCCCCTCTGGGCCTACAGCTACGAGCACGGCATGACCGTGATTCACATCGAGGAGCTCTATGCCATGGGGCTCCCCGCGGTCATCGACAAGGCACGCGAGGTGGCCGGAGAAGGCCCTACCTACGTGAGCTTTGATGTCGACGGCCTCGACCCGGTGTACGCGCCTGGCACCGGCACGCCGGAAGTGGGGGGCTTCAACACCTACGAGGCGCAGCAGATGCTGCGCGGCCTGCGCGGGCTCGACATCGTGGCGGGAGACGTGGTGGAGGTCTCTCCGCCCTTCGATCCCTCCGGGGTCACCGGCCTCAACGGGGTCCAGATGATGTTCGAGATCTACTGCCTCATGGCGGAGACGGTGGCCGGCAAGAAAGCGGGAAGCGGGTAAAAGGAGCGATTCACATGCCCACTCTGCATTTCGCGCGCGAGGAATTCGATCGCCGCATTCGGGCCGCCTGCGCGAGCATGAGCGAGCAGGGCCTCGACGGTCTCGTCCTCTTCCGCCAGGACAGCATGTACTACCTCAGCGGATACGACACGAGCGGGTACACGATGTTCCAGGGCATGTACCTGGGCGCCGGAGGGGAGCTCGCGCTGCTCACCCGCACCGCGGACCGCATCCAGTCGCGGGAGACGTCGATCGTTCCCGACGTGCGCATCTGGTACGACCGGGAAGATGCGACACCGGGGGAAGACCTGCGCGCAATGCTCGAAGACTACGGGTGTCGCGGCAAGCGCCTCGGAGTCGAGTATCACGCCTACGGCCTCACCGGGCAGAGGGCCAGGATGGTGGACGCCGCGCTCGCCGGCTTCTGCGATCTGGTCGATGCATCGGATCTGGTGCGCTTGCTGCGCCTGGTGAAGAGCGAGGCGGAGCTCGAGTACGTGCGTCGGGCGGGCGCACTCTGCGACCGGATGCTCGAGGTGAGCATCGAAAAGACGGTGCCCGGGGCTTCGGTCATGTCGGTCTACGGGGCGATGATGCAGGCGCTCTGCGAGGGCGGGGGCGACCCCGCCGCGAGCCGCTGGCCGATGGGCGCAGGGGACAAGGCGCTCTTCGGCCGCTATCACACCGGCGACGAGACGGTGGGCGAAAGGGACCAGGTGGTGTTCGAGCCGGGGGCGGCATACCGTCACTATCACGCCTGCACCATGTACAACATCCTCACCGGGCGCCCGCGACCGCGCCACACCGACATGAACCGGGCCTGCGCGGATGCGCTCGATGCCTGCCAGGAGGCGCTGCGGCCCGGGCGCACCGTCGGCGAGGTCTTCGACGTGCATGCACGCACCTTCGAGCGCGCCGGCTTCGGCGATTCGGCGCTCGCGGCGTGCGGCTACACCATGGGGGCGATGTATCCGCCGACCTGGATGGACTGGCCGATGCTGTGGTCGGGAAACCCGCAGGTCATCGAGACCGGAATGGTGTTCTTCCTCCACATGATCCTCTTCGACCGGGAAGAAGGTTCGAGCATGGCGATGGGAGAGACCGCCATCGTCACCGAGGGCGCCTGCGAGCGGGTGAACCACATCCCGCGCGAGCTCATCGTCAACTGAGCGGCGCCCCGGTCTTCGCGGCCGGGAACGCCGCGCACGCATCCTCCCCGCCTTCCGGCAGGTGAAAATTCGGCGCGGGAGTGGGAAGATGCGATCGGCTCCACATCGCCCGATCCGCTGGAGGGGGACATGGCTCTGAATGTACGGGTCCTGGATTCGAGCAGCGCGGCGCTTCGGCAGGCCCGCATCGATCTCGCCGCGGTGCACCGGATCGCGAACCGCTTCGGCTTCGACGACGGCATCTGGAATCACTTCACACTCATGGTGCCCGAAAGCACGGACCGCTTCCTCGTCAAGGCCCACGGGTTGCTCATGAACGAGATCACCGCGAGCAACCTCATCGTCGCGGACACTGAGGGGAACATCCTCGAAGGCGAGGGCCGCATCGAGCGCTCCGCCTTCTGCATACATTCCCGCATCCACCGCGACCACCCGCACGCGCGATGCGTCCTGCACGCCCACCCGCCCTACGCCACCTGGCTCTCCGACGTCGCGCAGGGGCGCCTGATGATGACGAACCAGGACAACCTGCGCTTCTACGGGCGCGTCGCCTATGACGACGACTATGCGGGTCCTGCCTTCGAGACCTCGGAGGGCGAGCGCATGGCCGAGGCCTTCGCGGGTAAGCCGGTGCTGCTCAGCCGCAACCACGGCCTGACGGTGGCGGCGGACAGTGTCGCGGAAGCCTTCTACGACATGTACTACATGGAGCTCGCCTGCAAGCGCCAGTATCTCCTCGTGAGCTCCGGCGCAGCGCCCTCGGTGGTGTCGGACAACGTCGCCGCCAACAGCCAGGCCGACCTCGCGGTGGAGCACGTGGAGAGCTCGGTGCTCTTCTTCGATGCGCTCAAACGGCAGCTCGACCGCCACGAACCGGAGTACGCACATTGAGTTTCTCCCGCTCCCGCATCGCCCCGGAGGTCGACTTCGACCGCGAGGGCAAGCAGCAGGGCTTCCTGCGCATCCCCCACTCCGTGCATCGCTCCGCCTACGGCTGGCTGCCGATGCCGGTGGTGACCGTCCGCAACGGCGAGGGGCCTCGGGTCCTGCTGATGTCGGGCAACCACGGTGACGAGTACGAAGGGCAGGTCACCCTGTCACGCCTTGCGCGCACTCTGTCGCCCGATGCGGTGCGCGGGCAGATCATCATCCTGACCATGTCCAACTACCCGGCCGCCAAGGCGGGTCGCCGAACCTCGCCCATCGACGAGGGCAACCTGAACCGGGCCTTTCCCGGTGACCCCGACGGCAGCGTGACCGAGATGATCGCCCACATGATCGAGGAGGAGCTGATGTCGCAGGCCGACCTCGTCGTCGACCTGCACTCGGGCGGTTCGTCGCTGCTCTACCTTCCATCGACCCAGGCGATGCTGGACGCCGACGGTCGCCTCGACCCGCGCGAACGCGCGCTCATCGACGCCTGGGGCGCGCCCTGGAACCACGTGCTCGCCGGCAGCACCGAGGACAACCATTCCTCCGGCGGCGCGCACCGCCAGGGCGCGCTGTTCATTACCGGCGAGTTCGCGGGTTCCGGCACGGTCACCCCGAACGCGTTGCGCATCTGCGAGCAGGGGCTCGCGCGCGCCCTGCACGCGTACGGGTCATTGGCGGAGCTGCCGCAAGGCGTGGGACCGCCGGAGACGCCGCGCTACCTCGAGATCAAGGCGGGAGAGCACTACGTGTACACGTCGGAGGACGGACTCTACGAACCGCTCGTGGAGCTTGGAGACATGGTGCGCCCCGGCGATCCGGCGGGCGCCATCCACTTCCCCGAGACCCCGTGGCGCGAGCCGGTGGTGGAGCACTTCGAGTCCGACGGCATGGTGGTGTGCAAGCGCGTCCCCGGGCGGAGCGAACGCGGCGACTGCCTCTTCCACCTCGCGAGCGACTGGGACGGCTGAGCCTGCCGGCCCCTTCGAGCCGCTGGCCGGAGGGATCGGAGCGGGGAGCCCGCCCGCCCTGGGTGCGATACTCAGGACGTGTCCTGGTTCGGCATGACGACGAGCTGGGACACCACCACGTGTGGGGGCTGCCGGAGGCAGTAGAGCACTGCGCGGGCGATGTCGTCGGGCAAGAGGCAGGTCCCGAAGTCGTCGTAGAAGGCCGCTGCGGTCTCCTCGTCCTTCCAGCGGTTCAGCGCGAACTCGGTGCGCACCATGCCGGGGAGGATTTCGCTGACACGTACCCCGGTCCCGGCGAAATCCTGACGGAGCGATTCACTGAACCCGTGCACCGCGTGCTTGCTCGCGGCGTAGATGGTCCCCGTCTTGTAGGTCACGAGCCCCGCGATGGACCCGATGTTGACTATATGGCCGCGGTCCCGTGCGAGCATCCCCGGTATCAACTGCCGGGTGACGCGGATGAGACCAGTCACGTTGGTCTCGATGATCTTCGCCCACTGATCCGCGCTGCCGGTGTCGAAGCGGCGCCGGCCTCCGACGTCGTGACCCGCACTGTTGATCAGGACGTCGATCTCTCGGAGCCGGGCCGGCAATCGTTCCTCGATGCTCTCGACCGATTCCGGGACGACCACGTCGAGCGCGAGCGCGTGTCCTCCGATTGCGCCCGCCACCGTCTCCACCTTCTCCAGGCGGCGTCCTGCGCAGATGACCTCGAGGCCCGCCTCCGCGAGCCGGCGAGCGCTCGCTTCCCCAATGCCGCTCCCCGCCCCGGTAACGAGGGCCACCGCTCCCTTCAAGTCTTCTTCGCCCACCTTTCTTCCTTCTCGAGCGCTCCTCGAGCACCGCTGAGATCATCCTCCGCATCGCCAGGAAAACCAATCCCGGCCGGAACCACCGATGTCGCACCGGAACCGGTATCGCAATACCTGACTACAGCACGGGAAGCTCGTGGCGCAGGAGGCGGTCCTCGGGCCGGGTGTCGAGCTCGCGGGCATAGCGGTGGCCGGCGAAGGTGGCGTGGACGATCGCGCCGGGCGCGAGGCAGTCCCCGATGCGCGTCACGGTGAGGATGCCGTTCTCCTCGAGCGCGGCCGGGTCTTCCATCAGCCGGTGGTAGAGCGCGTCGAGGGGCAGCCTCGCGGTTACCGGAACCAGGCTCGCGGCGGCTTCGCGGCGCTCCCGGCCGGTCAGCACGTGGCGGAGCACCGCTTCGCCGTCGCCCAGCGATTCGATTCGGTGGTGGGTGAGCATCGTCACCCCGGCTTCGTCGAGGCGCCGGGCGATGCGCTCGTGCTCCAGCGTGAACCGGGTGAACTCCGCGATGTCGGAGGCGGGAGTCACCATCAGCGCCTCGCGGCCGGCCCGGGCGAGGATCTCCGCCACGAGGCTCGCCATGTAGTAGTGGTCGTCGTCGTAGACGAGGACCGGTCCGGCGGGCAGCTCGCCGTCCATCATCCCGTCCGGGGTGACGACCGACACCTCGTCGATGCCGGGAATCGGGTCATTGTGGATTCGTCCCACCCCGTCCCCGCGCCACCGGGCGCCGGTCGCGAGCACCACGTGGGGGGCTCCGAACTCGTGGACATGCTCGGGCGCGAGCGCGCTCTCGAGGTAGACCTCCACGTTGTTCATCTTCTCGATCTGGGTGGCGCGCCAGTCCCGCACCCGCGCCCATTCGGCGAGTCCCGGAAGACGTGCTTCCCGGGTGACCCGCCCTCCAAGGACCCTCGACGCTTCGGCCAGGGTCACCGGATAGCCGCGCTGGCCGAGCGCCCGCGCCGCCTCGAGCCCCGCCGGACCTGCCCCCACCACCAGTACTGCTCGCTCGGAGCCCTTGACCGGCATTCGTTCGGGGTGCCAGTCCCGGCGCCACTCCTCGCCTGCGGTGGGGTTCTGGGTGCAGCGGAAGTTGACGCCCGCGAAGTGGGTGGACACGCAGATGTTGCAGCCGATGCACTCCCGGATGTCCTCGATGCGGCCTTCCTCGATCTTGCGGGGCAGGAAAGGATCCGCGATCGAAGGACGGGTCGCTCCGATCATGTCGAGCACCCCGCGCCGGACGAGCGAGGCCATGGTGTCTGGCGAGGTGAAGCGGCCCACCCCGACCACCGGTCGGGTGGTCACCGACTTCACGAAGTCGAACCAGGGCTCGTGCACGTTCTCCGGCGCGAAGCGCGAGGAAGGGGAGTCGTCCTCCCAGGTGCCGGCGAGGATGTCCCAGAGATCGGGCAGCTCGGCGAGGCTCTCGATGATCTCCCGGCCGTCCTCGTGGGCTTGCAGTCCCGCCGTCCCGAGGAACTCCTCGATGATGATGCGCACGGTGACCGCGCACTCTCCCTTGACCGCTTCACGGGTGATCTCCAGCAACTCGCGCAGCAGGCGGGTGCGGTTCTCGAGGCTGCCGCCGTACTCGTCACTGCGACGGTTGCGGGGCGAGAGCAGGTGGAAGGCGACCGAGGAGAACTGCCCGTTGACGTTGATGATGTCGACGCCGGCGCGTCGGGCGCGGCCGACCGCGTCGCGCCACCACCGGTGGATGTTGCGGAAGTCGGACTTGTCGAGCGCGCGCGCCTGCAGCGGGTCGCGTTCGAAGACCGGCCGCGCCATCGGGCCGGCCGGCACCTCCCGGCAGAGCCGGTTGGCGTGGAAGCCTCCCGAGTAGGAGATCTGCACGCCGAACAGTGCCCCGTGCTCGTGCACCTCGTCGCAGGCGCGCGCGAGGACGGGGATGTCGTCGTCGTTCCACAGCGTGAGCACGACCTCGGGGAACATCTCGGCGCTCGGGTGAATGCCGCAATGCTCGGTGTTGATCACCGCCCAGCCCCCCTCCGCCTTGACGCCGCGCATGCGGGCGTGTCCGCGCGGGCGGAGCCGCCCCATGCCGTTGCAGTGCCCCGGCTGGTAGAAGCGGTTCCGGGCGGTCTTCGGTCCGATCCGGACCGGCTCGAAGAGGATGTCGTAACGGGGATCTCTGGTCTGCATGTCTCACCCGCCTGCATAGCGAGGGTGTCGAGACGCATCATACCCGCGCCCGCGTTCGGGTCGGGCGCCGGCGAGCCGCGCCGCGGGGGCGAGCGACGAGGGAGCAGGGGCTGCGCTCGCAATGGCGTTCACGCTCCGGTACTTTTGCCCCGTCCGGTTGGAGGAGAGGCACACATGGCAACGGCGAAGAAGACGCGAAACGCCCGCAAGGAGATCGAGTGGGGCTCCCTGGTCACGATTCCGGCCCGCCGCGGCAAGGCCGCGTTCGTGCCGCGGGGCAAGCGGATGAAGATCATCAACACCCATGGCACCCAGGTCGTCGACTGCTGGGCCTTCAACGCCGAGCACCCGGGCGAGTTCATGTCGATGGAGCACTGCCGGGTCTCGCTCGAGCGCTACCGCCCCAAGGCCGGCGACACCATGATCACCAACCGGCGCCGGCCCATCCTGCGCATCCTCGAGGACACTTCGCCCGGCGTGCACGACACCATGATGGCGGCCTGCGATCTGTACCGCTACAAGATCCTCGGGTTCGACGATCACCGCAACTGCACCGACAACCTGTGGGAGGCGCTCGTCGGGATCGGCTTCAAGCCGGCCGAGACCCCTTGCCCCTTCAACCTCTGGCAGAACACTCCGGTCGAGTCCGACGGCAGCATCAGTTACTACCCCACGGTGGCGAAGCGCGGCGACCACCTGGTGTTCCGGGCCGCGATGGACATGATCCTGTGCCTCTCCGCCTGCCCGCAGGACGTCCTGCCCATCAACAGCCAGCGCCCGCGCAGCGCGCACTTCCAGGTCGAAGCATGAGCGGGGAGGGCGCCTCGGGGCGGCGCGGCACATGAAGGCGATCCGGGTCGGGATCGTCGGATGCGGCGTGATCGCGCGCACCGAGCACCTGCCCGCGTGGCTGGGGTGCGCGCGGGAGGGCACCTGCGAAGTGGTGGGAGTGTGCGATGCGGTGCACGAACGCGCGCAGGCGCTCGGCTCGGAGTTCGGGGTACCGGTCTTCGAGTCGGTGGAGGCGATGCTGGACCGGGCGAGACCAGAAGTGGTGGACATCGCCACCTCCGTCCCCAGCCACCATGCCCTGGTGCGGCAGGTCCTCGATGCGGGCTGCCACGTGCTCTGCGAGAAGCCCGTGGCTACCGACATCGACGAGGCGAGCGCGATGGTGCGCGCGGCGGAGAGCGCGGACCGGCTGTTCAGCATCTGCTTTCAGTACCGCCACTGGGACGAGTCGATGTACCTCCGGCAACGCATCGCGGCCGGGGATCTGGGCCACGTGCACGCGGTGCGTACCTTCGGGGGGGCGGAGCACAACTTCCCCGTGCACCGCCATGCACTCGCTCATCGGGGCGTGATCTCCCACTGGACGATTCACAACCTCGACCTGATCCTGTGGATGCTCGGCAACCCGGAGCCGATCACCGCGAGCGCCTTCGCCTGGCAGCGCCTGCGCGGTTATCCGCCCGCCCTCGGCCTGCCGCCGGGCGAGACGGAGACCGCGGTGCACCCGCAGATCGAGGACTTCGGCGCAGGGTTGCTGCGCCTCGAGGGCGGGACAGTGGTGACCCTGGAGGCGAACTGGCTGCAGGCGCCTTCTCTCCGCCCCGAGGGATGGGAGTTCCTGGGGGAGCGCGGCAACGCATCGTTGTCGCCGATTCGGGTCATTCTCGATCGCGGCGGCGAGTGGGTGGACGACACCCCGCCGGCCGGCTCGCTCGAGGCCTGCGACTACCGGATGGATCGCCTCATGGCGAACTTCCTCGCCGCGGTGCGTGACGGCGCTCCAGCCCCGGTAGCGCCCGACGAGATCCTCCGCATTCAGCGCGCCATGGATGCGCTCTACCTCTCAGTGGACCGGGGCCGGGAGGTGGTGCTGGACCGCGAAGGAGCGTGAAGTCGGGGTGGGTGTGCCGGCGTGGGGTGGACCGGCTTCGCCGGAGACGCCGTTTCTCGTCGATGTGAGCCACACGGCGCGCTGCACCTCGCCGACCGGGGTGCAGCGGGTGTCCCGTGCGGTGTGCCTGGAGCTGGAACGGCAGGGGCTCGCGCTCCCCGTCGCCTTCGACCGCTGGCGAGGCGAGTGGCGCGTGCTGAGCCGGGAGGAAAGAAGCACCCTCGATACGCCACGTCATGGCGGCCCGCGCCATCGCATCCGTCCTCGCGACGCGCTCCGGGGCGCGGCCTCGCGGGTGCTGCCGGCCCTCGACGCCGCCTGCCGGATTCCGCCGGGACGCTACGCCGGTCTGCTGGTGGTGGAGAAGCTCGAGAGCCGGCGCGCGGGAGAGCTCGCGCGTCTTCGTCCCCGGCTCGCCGGCCCGCGCATTGCGGTGGTGCACGACCTGATACCGGTCAAGTTTCCGCAATTCGCCACCCGGCGTTCCCGACGGGAGTTCGGTGGCTACCTCGACACCCTGCGTTGCTACGATGGGGTGGCGGCGGTCTCCGAAGCATCGCGGCGCGATCTGATCGAGTACTGGGCCGCTCGAGGGGTGCAGACGCCTCCTCCGGTGACGGTCATCGCCCCCGCCACCGACCCGGTGGCGAAAGCTCCGCGGCCATGGCCTGACGATAAACGGACTCCTGTTGTGCTCATGGTGGCGACGCTCGAGCCTCGCAAGAACCAGCTCGCGGTGCTCGAAGCCTGCGAGGCGCTCTGGCGGCGTGGCGCGCGATTTACCCTTCGACTCATCGGCCGGCGTCGCAGCGGCGGCGAGTCGGCGGTGAGCCGGGTGGCCGATCTGCGGGCGAAGGGGAGGCCGGTGGAGTGGCTGGGACACGTGAGCGACGAGGTCCTCGAAGACGCCTACGCCGAATGCCGCTTCACGCTCTTGCCCTCGCTCTACGAAGGCTACGGGCTTCCCGTGGTGGAGAGTCTGCGCCGGCTGCGGCCCTGCATCGTGAGCGCGCGGGGTGCGCTCCGGGAAGTTTCGGCCGGCGGCGGCTGCCTGGTGTTGCCGGAGCCGGAGGCGGACCCGCTCTCCGCCGCCATTCTCCGCCTGATCGAGGACGAGGACTGCTACCGGAACCTGGTCGCGGAGTGCGAGCGGCGGAGATTCCGGGACTGGAGCGACTACGTCGACGATCTCCGCGCGTGGCTGCGCTCCTTTCCGGGTGTCGAGGATCAGGCGCACCTCTCGTGAGCCCGGTGCTCGGCGGGCCGGCCCCGGACCGACCGCCGGGCCACGAGCATCGTCCCCTCAGGGGATGAGCTTTACGAGGGTCACGGTGAGGGCGACGATGCCCGCGGACATGACCCACAGGTGGCGATAAAGCTCCTTGAACTCGACCGCGATCTCCGCACGAAGCTCCGCCGTTGCGGATGTGAGCTCCTCCTTCGTCGCCGTGGCCGCCAATCGTTCCCTCGTGGTCCTGGCCTGGTCCTCCATCCTGGTGGCGAGGGCCTTGATCTGCTCTCTGGTGGCCCTGGTCTCGGCCTCCATCCTGGCGTCCAGAGTCTTGATCTGCTCCTTCGTGGCCCTGGCCTCGGTCTCCATCCTGGTGGCCAGAGCTTCGACCTGCTCCTTGGTGGCCTTGGCCTCCATCCTGGCGGCCAGTGCCTCGACCTGCTCCTTGGTCGCCATCCGCTCCTTGGCGGCCTCGATCTCCGACTCCATCTTGTCGGCCAGAGCTTCGACCTGATCCTTCGTGGCCAGGTTTCCCACGATTGCTGTGATTCTGTCTTCCGTGACGGCGGTGACGGTGGTCACGATGGCTCCCGCCTTCGCTTTCTCGAAGCCTGCGCTCTCGAGCGCCTCCACCGCCCGCCGCGTACAGGTATCGCTCTCGGCCATGGGCACCGATTCTCCAGCCCGCTTTCGCCACGGTCAATGGACCCCTTGTCGGCGGAGGGATCGCGACTCGCAGGCCTGCCGCTACCCCGGTGCAGGCGGTGGGCGCGGTCGACGGCCCATGTCCACCGCTCGTTTGCAGGATCGGGATCGAATCCGGTGCCGAAGGCCATCGGCGCCTGGGCCGGGCGGACCGACGCGGATTCACTTCGGCACCTCCGCGCTTCGTGCCGGGTGCCCATCTTCCCGCAGCAACTGCGAGCGAGGAACCGCGGAGAGTCATTTCCCGACGACTGAGGGCGCGTCGGACGTCCGCTCAGGCCCCTTCCACCAGCATGCACGGCACCTCTGCGTCGAGTCCAGGTACGAGGCCTGCGACCGAGGAGCCGTCCAGCGCCGCCAGCACCACCTGAGCGCCGTCCCGGTCGATGCATATCCGCGCGATCCCGGGGCGGATTTCGTCGACTTTCACCGCGGGCGCGCACGGCGGAGCGCCCGCGGCGAGGGGATGGAGCAGCCAGGCGGCGAGTGCCGGCCCGCGCATCCTCGCGTGGAACTCGAGCTGAGTACTCGGAGCGATGACGTTGTAGCGCTCGCTGTACCAGCCACGCCACTCCGGCTTTCGTTCGCCGCGATACTCCCGGATGCACCAGCGGACCTCACCCAGCGGGACGAGTGCGAGATTGGTCACGCCGGGATCGAGGGTGTACGCGCCGCCGTCGCGGACCTCGACGCGGCACTCGGGATGAAAGAGCCAGCTCACCGTCGCGTCGGACGGCCCTCCCACCTCGAGACGGTCGAGTACGATCCAGCACTTGCCGCGCAGATACACGACTCCGCGGGTCCACCGTGCACCACCGAAGCCGCGCAATGCGTCCGGGGGAAAGCGTGCACAGTGGCAGAAAAAGTCGAGGCGCGGCGTGCGGAGCGCGGGTGAGCGCAAGGCGCTCCGGGTACGCCATGGCGCTTCGATGCTGCCCCGCCTGTCGATGCGTACCACGTTGTGGCCGCTTGCCCCCGTCATGTACTCGCGGGCGGGGCCGGGCCGGTAGGTGTAGCGTCCGGGGTCCACCAACAAGTGACGGCCGCCCACCGACAGTTCGATCGACAAGTGATCCGCATGCTGGTGGGCGGTGCCGTGGGGGCCCATGTCGAATCGCGCCCACTGCGCATCCGTTCCCCAGCCGTCCCGCATCACCGCCTGCCCCGCCCAGGGGTAGTAGCGGCTGGGCGTACCCCGGGGCGCCGTCCCTTCCGCGCCCCCGCTCGCCACGTGCAACCACTCGGAACTGTCGTGGCGCAGCGCCGCCTCTCGCAGGTAGCGCGCGTTGGGCTCGCGGTCGCCGTCGTTGTTGAGCGGACCCGTGCCGTCGGGCAAGGTCATTCCGGCGAAGTAGTCCCACATCGCCCGGACCCGTTCTTCGACGCGTTCGCGCTCCTCCTCTCTCCCGTATCGGGCAAGCACCGCGAGCAATCGTTCCGCCTCCATCGCGACCACGCGGTGATAGTGGTTGGAGAGCTCGGTATGGGCGCCGTCGGGGTAGGTCTGTCGAAAGAGCGCCCGCACCGCCCGCTTCAGCCCGTAGTCCCGCCAATCTCCGGCGGCGCGCAGCTCGGGCCAGGCGGTCCCGATCACCGCGAGGGCGACCGCTTCGGTGAACAGGTGGTTGCCGAATCGGGCGTGCCGGTGCCGCAGCACGCGAGCGTGGTCGAGGATGCTCTGGAGCATCCGCAAGCGCGAAGCCGGATCGAGCGCGGGCTCCCCTTCATGCGCGAAGAAGACTTCCAGCCACGGCAGGGTCGACCGGCGTGCCGCTTCGAGGCTTCTCCAGGCAGGGTTCCGGCTTCTTCCGCGTGGCGGCGGCATGTGGTCTAGCCAGTCGAGGAGAAGCTCGTTGATGCAGCGGCGGTAACGGCGGTCTCGGGTGTCGCGCCACGCACGGAGCAGGGATCGGAAGATGTCGTGTCGGTTCAGGAAACGCGACCATTCCGGGTCGCCGCGGGGTCCGTCATGGCGCCAGTCCAGTCCGCCGTCCGCGCGCCGTGCCGCCCGCGCCTGCGCGTCCTGGAGCTCGAAGCATCCTTCGAGCGCTCCATCCGCCCATCGCCGGTGGTCCTCCGCGCTCGCGTCCGGTTCCCAGAGCAGGCGCGGGTCGAGGCGGCGCGTCTCGAAGTAGCGGAGCAGGGCGTCGATCGCGACACCGGCCCGGCCCGCCCGCCAGGCATCCGCCACCTCGGA
>CAYQVB010000016.1:0-7986 GCA_964420925.1 uncultured Ectothiorhodospiraceae bacterium
GGCAAGAGCCTCGCCATGGCGCTGGTGGACGTGGAGCACGCGCAGGTCGGGGAGGAGCTGCACACCCACGTGGTCGGGGTGGAGCGGGGGGCGCGCATCATCGAGAGCAGTCCGTACGACCCGGACGGGGTGGTGATGCGGAAGTAGCGGGACTGTCACCCTTTCAGCAGCGCCTGGTTCGGGCCGGGTTGTGGCCACTGCGTGGTCGCGTCGCGATGCAGCAGGGTTACCGAATCGCCTCGATATCCACACCGAGCTCCAGATGCAACCAAGCACGGTCCGCCGTGTAGACGGTTTCGCCCCGATCGCTCCCGAGCGCGAGGCACGCCCGGTCGCCGAGCGAGAGCCCGAGCGGCCTGGTGCGTTCCTTGAGCTGGCCCGCAATCTCGCCCTGCTCGGCCGAGAACGGCTCAAGCGCCAGACCGAGGGATGCGAGATCTTCCCGCAGACCCTGCGTGTCGACTCGTTCGTCCCGGGCCTTTCCGATGACCTCTGCCCAGTTGACGCTTGACATCACCGAGTCCGCGAGGGCGCCTCGCACTCGTTCGCCGCCGGGCTCGTCCTGCAGGTATGCGAGGAGCGCCGACGCGTCAAGCACCACGCTCACGGCTCGCTCTCGCGCCGCGCCTCCTCGCGGCGCTCGGTGACAAGCTGGTCGGCGAGACTTCGACCGCGGGACTTGCGAAAACGGTCCCGTATCCGGCGCTCCACCGAAGTCGGTTTCTCGATCACGAGGCGGTCATCCTCGACTCGGGCCACCAGCATATCGCCGGGCCGGAACCCGAGCGCCTTGCGAATCGGGGCGGGAACCACCACCCGTCCCTGGGCTCCGAACGGGACATCGGCATGCAGCTTGGAATATGCCACTTATGCGCCCTATATGTCATATAATTTTATATCGGACACAGTATCGTCCAGTCGGACACACTCGGCAAGCACCTGACCGAACCGATCCGATCAGGGAGGCAATAGCACGATGCACCGGGTGGCGAGACCGTCGTCGGCCGGCGAAACCCGGATTGATCTCGTCCAGGAGCGCGCATCATTGCGAGCAGTCCGTACGACCCGGGCGGGGCGGTGATGCGGAAGTAGCGCCGAGACGGGCCGGTGTCATGCGAAGCTCGTCAGGGATTCCTTGCCGTGCCCTCTTCGACCCTGGACCGCGCCAAGGGGAACAGGGCGCCCTTCACCACACCCGGGTCACGCAGAATCCGTCGAACACCAGGTCGACCGATCGGCCTTCCCACGCCGTCAGCTCGTCCTCCGGCATCCGTGTTCGGCCGCTATTTCAGTTCGATTCCGCAAGGTATCGAAATTTCTTTTGCCATTTGACACAACGTTGCGCGTCACGCAATTCATATGCACGCAAGGCGGAGTGAGGGTCGAGCGTAAACTTGTTTTCGCTATCCTCGCCCAACGCGGTCAGTCGCATGGTGTACCAGGCCGTAACGCCTCCCGAAGGTGGCGACTTGAAAACGGGAAACTCGGGATCACCGCCTTCCTTGGTCAACCAGGTATCTGCAAGCCGCGGATCAAGGACCATGGCACGGGCCAGACTGACCATGTCAACAGCGCCGCTCTCTACCGCGTCCACTGCCTGGTCGCGCCTTTGGAACCCGCCCGTCAACATTAGAGGTACAGCCGTCACCCCTTTGGCACGTTGGGCAAAATGCAGAAAGTACGGTCCGCCATCCGACACCCCATCGGAACTCGCCTTTGCTCCAGGGAAATAGGTCCCGCCACTTATATCAATCAGATCGATCGATGTCCGGTCGAGAAGACGCACCACCTCCAATGCATCATCCTCCGTCAATCCACCTTCCAATTTATCCGTTGAGTTGATCTTGATTCCGATGGGAAACGATGGGCCAACTGCGCGCCGCACGTCGTCTATCACCCTTAGTACAACTTGGCATCGTGCTTCGATGGAACCACCGTAGTTGTCGTTGCGACGGTTGAACAATGGAGACAGGAACTGACTCAGCAGGAAACCGTGTCCGGCGTGGATATGAACGCCGCCAAATCCTGCACTCTTTGCAAATGCTGCGGTTCTTGCGTACATGCCGGGCAGTTCCCGGATTTCCTCAATTGCCATCTCCGCACATCGAAGACCCGGCATGTCGAGCGCAGATGGTCCCTTTGGCGCGCTGATCGGCAGATGCGAAAGAGCACCGGCATGACCGAGTTGCGGCCACAGGTGAGCACCCCGAATCGCGGCTCGGCTGACCAATGACTCTATTGCGCACTTGTCGGTATTCGCTCCGAACACCAGATTGCCCGGTTTTTCCGGAAAACGAGGATCCCCTTGCACTTCACCGATGATGGACACAGCGGTTCCGCCTTCGGCCCATCTTTCATAAAGCCGAACTTGCGCCCTGGTAGGATCGCCCTCACCGTTCCCGAGGGAATCCGACATTGCCGACTTTGCGAGACGGTTCTTCAGAACCACACCGCAGGGAAGTTCCAACGCGCTTCGAAGGACATGGTGGGCACTATTCTTTGAGGTTTGCGCAGTCATCTCAGGTCCCTATACCGAGAGATTGTGACCCGCCCGCACTGACCGGTCCGACAGGAATGCCGCAGTTCGGGGGCACGAAGCGGTGGAAATCCACCGCCCGGTCCGGTTGGGACCGAATTCATGTCGCCCGTGGTGGCAAGATTCAACCTCGTGATGAGTCGGCTCATGTCCCGCACAAGGGCTACGCGTCAGGCTCGAAGATCAGCTCCGGCACCACCACCTCCCAGCGGTCGCACTTGAGCCCGTCCCGGAACTCGGGCTCCGAGGCGTCACGGCTCCAGGTCACGACGGCATGGACGGCGGCGGATACGCACCGCATCCCGGCCGGGGGCTCGAAGGCCCGTGCCAGGCGCCCCACCACGGTTCCGGACCGGTCGATCAGCTCCCATCGTTCGTGCGCATCGATCCGGGCAACGAGCGGATCACCGGGCTTCAGGGAGGTAATCGCACGATGCACCGGGTGGGGGGACCGCTGGCGGCCGGCGAAGCCCAGATTGATTTTGCCCAGAGGCGGATGCCGGTAGCGCCGGAAGAGCGCCCGCAGGTGCTCCGGGTTTTCCCGCAACTCGCCGCCGGACCGGCACTGCAGCACCGACGGGCTGTCCGCAATGGCGTGCTGGAGCGGATGGCGTTGCGCCAGGTACTCGGGAGGCGGCGGTTCGCGGACGAAGTCCCGCCACCCAGCATCGAGCGATGGCGGCGGACGCGACTCCACGAGGCGTGCAAGGGCCAGCGTCTGCCTGGCGCGGGTCATGGCCACGTAGTAGAGCCTGCGCGGCGCGTCGGGGTCTTCGTCCTTGCCGAATCGGTCCCAGCCGCCATCGAGCACCACCACATGATCGAACTCCAGTCCCTTGGCGCGGTGCGCGGTCACCAGCAGGAGTCCGCGCTGGCGGCGGCGCACGTCCCGTCCCCACTCTGCCAGCCACTCGATGAAGTGCTCCACCGGCACCTCCGCTCCGCCGCCGGTCTCCAGCGCGTGCTCGTCCACGGCTTCGCGCAGCAGCTTGAACCAGCGGGCGCGGGGATGTTCATCCAGCCACCCGTGCAGGTCCGCGCCCGACACCAGTCGGCTTTCTCGCCCCCGCAGCCATGCCACCAGCGCCTGCGTCTCCCGCAGCCGCCAGAACGTCGGGATCTCCTCGTTCCCCATCTGCGCCCGAATGTCGTGAACCTCGCACCAGGCGCGGACTGGCTCCAGGTACCGCCATTCGCGCGCGATCACCGCGCATCTCGACCAGTCCCAGTCAGGATCGAGCCCGGCGAGACGCGCCAGCTCGGTCATTGCGGCATGCGCCTGCGCGATGGGATCGCTCTGCGCCGGGAGAATCTGCACCCGACCCTGTGCGACGGAATCCAACTCGGGCCAGTCGCCTCCGGGCGGATCCTTCGCCCGCGCTCGGTCGATTCGGATGGGGTGCCCGGTCTTCATGCGATCCCGGGCGGGCTCGATCAGGGCGTTCGCGGCCTCGATGATGTGCCCGGTGGAGCGGTAGTTGGCGGTCAGGAAGGCGGGCTTCGGGCCGTAGTCCGCCTCGAACCGGCGGATGAACTCCACCGATGCGCCGTTGAATGCGTAGATGTTCTGATCGTCGTCGCCCACCGCGAAGAGAGTGAGCTTGCGGTCACCTTCCTCCAGAGTGCGACCCACCAGCGCCGAGATCAGCTCGTACTGGTCCGCATCGATGTCCTGGTACTCGTCGACCAGGATCCAGCGAAAGCCGACGAGGAGCCGCTCGCGCTGCTCGTCCGCCTCCTCCGGTGGCAGACCTTCCCCGCGCAGCAGCGCCACTGCCTGCCGCACTACCTCCTGGAACACCTCTCCGTCCGGGCGTTCCGCCCGACCACTGAAGCTCGCGCCGGTCAGCCGCATGGCGAGACCGTGGCAGGTGAGGACCGTCACCCCCCAGGCGTCATTTCCGACCAGATCCGTCAGACGGCGCCGGATCTCGACTGCGGCGTGCCGGTTGTAGGCCAGGGCCAGTATGCCGCGAGGATTCTCGCGCCGGGCGCGCACCAGGTACGCGATGCGGTGCACCAGCACCCGGGTCTTGCCCGAGCCCGGGCCGGCAAGCACCAGCACGTTGGTCTGTTCCCGATCGTCGGCGACGATGCGCTGCTGGGCGGGGTTGTTGAGGCTCTCGACGATGGCCCGCCACGATTCGGGCGTGGTCTGGCGCTCGATCTCCTTGTCCCGGTCGGGCAGCCACCGGCGAAGGAAATCCTCCTGGCCCCGGCTGAAGTAGTCCATGGCGAGGTGCAGGGCGTCGGCCGTGGCCTCGAGGCCGCGCCGAGCGTACTCCTCCATCACGTGAATCTGTAGCACCTGTCCCTGGTAGTGGAGCTTGAGCGGCTCGAAGTCGCCGGTGGCGAATCCGCGTCTCGGCGTGTCCTCGGCGAGCCTGATGGTCATCGCCTGACGGAACACGGCCAGCCCCTTGTGCAGGCGGATGACTTCCTGCTCGTGCAGCCAGAGAAGCGCGCGTTCCAGCAGCTTCCGTGGATGCTTCATCCGGCTCTTCAGAACCAGGTCGGATTCGAGCGCCTCCAGCAACCGGCCGAGGGTGGTCTCGGCCAGCAGATCCGTCCCCCGAGTGCCCGGTGGCAGGCAGGCGAGCAGGTGCTCCAGCAGGCGGCTCGCTCCCTCCCGCCGGTGCGACGCGGTCTTTTCCAGCGCGCCCCAGTTGTTGCGCAGCAGCGTCACGTGCACCGTCTCCGCGTCGGACTTGCGCAACCGCAGGCTACCGCCGCCGCTGCCCTCGCCGCGGCCGTCGAACGAGATGCTGCGCAGGATGCGCCAGAGCCGCTCTGGCAGCGGCTCGGCCTCCCCTGCATCCCGCAGGGCCTGCGACGCGATGCGCAAGTGCAACGTGGACGACTCTTCCCTGCTGAGATCCGGCGTCCTGTCGCGAAGATTCGCGATCAGGGCGGCTTCCAGGTTTTCGGCCTCCTCCAGCCGCTTCCTCGAGCTGCGCTCCACCCCGGAGTGAACGAAGGCTGTCAGTGCCGTGTCGTTGCTGGCGATACCGAGCCGCTCCAGGTCGTACAGGGCACCTCGCACGCCTTCCGGGCTCAGGCCGGAGACGCCCATGAGCTCGTCGGTGGAGACGCCCTCGTCCGGATCGGCTTCGATCAGCGTCCGGGCGATGGACAGGAGCTGTCGGTGGTAGGTGTCCGCGATTTGCGCGCCGTCGAGCCTGGAGCGCGCCTCCTCCACCGAGCTGACCCGAAGCGACGAGGGAAACACCTGCGTGCGATTCTCCTCCCGGGTCAGCAGCACCGCCTCCTCCAGCCAGGAGACGGCGGTGCGGACCCGAGTGTCGTCGGTGGCTGAGTCCCGCTCGAACGCGTTCTCGTCGTCCTCGCCAAGGATCTCGCCGGCGGTGGCGACCACCTCGCCGCCCAGCCGCTTCTTCCGGTCGAGGTTGCGCAGCGCCCGCAGCACGCCGTGGATCTCGCGCCGCGTGAGCCGCGAGCGCGCCGACATGCCGAACTGGCGCTCCACGTCCTCCGGCGTGTAGAGCAGCACGCAGCGCGCCGCCTCCCGATCGCGCCCCGCGCGCCCCGCCTCCTGGAGGTAGCTCTCCAGCGAACCGGGGATGTCGGCATGGACGACCAGCCTCACGTCCGGCTTGTCGATCCCCATGCCGAAGGCGTTGGTGGCCGCGATCACCCGCAGCTCGCCCTCGATGAAGCGCTTCTGCACGCTCTTCTTGGTCTCGGGCGACAGCTTGGAGTGAAAGTAGTCCGCCGAGACGTCCTTCTCCCGTAGGAACTCCGCCACCTCCTCGGTCTGCCGGCGCGTGGCGCAGTAGACGATGGCGCCGCCGGGGGAGTGCGGCGGCAGGTCCGACATCAGGATCTGGTGCAGGTGGGCGAGCTTCTCGCCGTCCGTGGTCGGCACCACCGCGAAGTCCAGGTTCTCGCGCCGGGCGCCGCCGTCGAAGACCGTCAGCTCGATGCCGAGCTCGTCGCGGAAGTGCGACGCGATGTCGTCCCTCACGTCGGGCCTGGCGGTCGCGGTCAGGCAGAGCACCGGCGGGATCGGGCCCTCGCCCGCCTTCTCGCGGATGAAGCGCCCCACGTAGCGGTAGTCGGGCCGGAAGTCGTGGCCCCACTTCGAGAGGCAGTGCGCCTCGTCCAGCACCCAGGCGCCGATCTCGCGCTGGTCGAGCACCCGGCGCAGGCGCGGGTTACGGAGCTGCTCGGGCGAGATGATGAGAATGCCCGCGTCCCCGAGCCGGACCCGGTCGAGCGCGTCGGCCCGCTCGGGCAGGGACAGCAATCCGTTGATGGCGACGCATGCGACGATGCCGTGCGCCTCCAACCCCTTCACCTGGTCCGCCATCAGCGCGACCAGCGGCGAGATCACCACCGTGAGTGCGCCGGTCTTGTCGTAACGGGACAGCGCTGGAATTTGGTAGCAGAGCGACTTGCCGGTGCCGGTGGGCAGAATTCCGAGGACGTGCTTACCGGTCATCGCCGCCTCGACGATGGAGCGCTGCATCGGCCGTCCGGTGTCCGGGTCCGCTGGTTCTGAGCGGAAGTCGGGGAAACCGAACCAGCGGGTGAGCTCCTTGCCCGCATCGTGCCGGTCCCCGCACCAGCCGCAGCCGGGATCGGTGCAGGCGATGTCGCGCAGATCGCGGACCAGCCGCCCCGCCTCCGGGAATTGGTGCCGCACCCACGGCGGCATCACCGAATCGCCCCCGGACACCGACAGCCAGGCCAGTGCATACGCCAGCGCCCAACCGTGGGACCCGGGGTCAGTCAGAATCTCGCGTGCCCGGGTCTCGCAGGCCATCCCGGCCAGCCGGGCGCGAATCGCCTCGCGCGCCTCCGCGTCGGACGGACGCAGCGCGGCACGCACGCTCGAGAAGAAGGTATCGAAGCCCGAACCGTTCCCTTGCGCCGTGGTGAGCCAGTGCCAGGCGCCGATCAGATCCGGCGATTCCTTCTCGACGCGTGCCAGCGCCCGTCGCTGGTCGTCGAAAACGCCCAGAGTCAGCCGGGTGTCGAGCTCCGGGTCGTTGAGGCGCCCGCGCGTAAGCCGCCCGTCCTGGTAGTGCTTTATGAGACGGTGGTAGGGATTGCGAGGAAACGCCAGCGGGTTCAGCCACAGCGTATCCACCGGCGGGATGCCCAGGAGCCGCAGATCGGGCTTCGCCGCAGCCAGGTGCGATAGGTCGAAGAAAATCAGGTTGTGGCCCAGCAGGAAGGCCGCCCCTTCGGCGAGCGCATCCAGCTCAGCGAGCGCCTTCGCCAGATTCCCGCCATGAAACACCAAGCGCCCGCCGGTATTGGGCCGCAACGCGGCGAAGGCGTGGATGCGCCGGTCCTGGACACCGACTTCGAGGTCCAGCGACAGGCAACGGGGCGAGAAGGTTCCAGTGTCTTTGGAGGCCGAAGTCATACCATCCCTGGACCGTGCGTTCCGTCAGCCGGTCGACTCGCGACCACCGACGTTC
>CAYQVB010000017.1:0-28541 GCA_964420925.1 uncultured Ectothiorhodospiraceae bacterium
GAAGTAGCCGGTGTCTCCAGACGCGGCGCCGACTCCGGGGTGCACGGGGACGAGCGCCGTCTGCGAGCCGGATCCGGAGCGCGGTCGCAGCGCGGCGTCACGACCGAGCCGGAACTTGCGTGGCGTCACGCCCGGGGAAGGCCACTCCCGCTCGCCCTCCCAGCGCCCCGGCCGGCGCCCCAGCCGATCGCCGGGCGGCGCATGCTCCTGGATCCAGACCCGCAGCCGGGGCTCCTCGTCGGCACCGTTCTCCACGCCCTTGAGCCATCGGTCCCACCAGCGCAGCGCCTCCTGCTGAAAGCCGATTCCCGGACCGGGCGAGCCGAGGTCGGGATAGTGGTGACCCCAGGGTCCGACGATCCCCCAACACCGCTCGCGATTCGCAGCGAGCAGGTTCATCACCGTGGCGCTGTAGCGATCGCTCCAGCCTCCGACGAGCAGCGCGGGGCAGGCGATAGCGCCTGGGGACTCGTTGACGGATCCGAAGCGCCAGTAGGCGTCGCGTGTCTCGTGCCGGATCCAGTGCTCCAGCGGGAAGGTGGCGCCCTCCAGGCGCTCGCGCCACATCCGCCGCCACGCCTCTCCCACCGTGGCGGGGTCGGGCGGCGAGGCGAGGATCGCGGGCAGCGTCGCCCCCCACTCCACGCTGTCCGTGAGCAGGCATCCGCCCATGTGGTGGATATCGTCGTCGAAACGGTTGTCGGTCGCGCACACCGCGATGATCGCGCCGAGAGCCTCCGGGCGCCGCAGCGCCGCCTGGAGGCTGGCGGTGCCGCCCCAGGAGGTGCCCATCATGCCGACGGCGCCGTCGCACCACGCCTGAGCGGCAATCCACTCGATGACCGCGATCGCATCGTCGAGCTCCTCCGGCCGGTACATGTCGGTCATCAGGCCCTCGGAATCGCCGGACCCGCGCATGTCGACCCGCACGCAGGCGTAGCCGTGGCGCGCGAAGAAGGCGTGGTTGCGCTCATCTCTGATGCGCACCATGTCCCGCTTCCGATACGGGATGTACTCGAGCACGGCGGGACTCGCCTCTCCCGACGGCGTCTCGGGCAGCCACAGGCGCGCGGAGAGGCGGATGCCGCCGGAAACCGGAATCCAGCAGTGCTCGACCTCCCGGACCCGGGTTACCCCTGATGTGGCCATGAAACCGCCCGCCTCCCTTCCATCAGGAAAGCGATCACCATTGCCGATGCCTCATCATGCTCATCATGCTCATCATGTGTGCATGATAGTGCTAACATGCCATCATGATTCGAACTCAGATTCAGCTCGAACCGGAGCAATACGAGCGCCTCAAAGCGCTCGCAGTCCGGCAGTCAAAGTCCTTCGCGCAACTCGTTCGCGAAGGCGTGGACCATGTACTCGCCGCCGAGCAGAGAGAGTCGGCGTGGGATCGTTTCCTCGCCGCCGCCGGCTCGGGCCGTGCGGAGGATGACCCCGGCGACGTTTCCACACGACACGACGAGTACCTCTCCGACATCTACGCAGATGAATGAAGTATTCGTGGATACCTCGGCGCTCTACGCACTGCTGGCCGAAAGCGATGGCAAACACCGTGCCGCGCGATCGGCGGCGCAGTCGTTACGAAGCCAGGACGCTCGCCTCGTGACCTCTTCGTTCGTCGTTCAGGAGACCATCAGCCTGCTTCAGGCCCGACTCGGGGTCGAGACGGTACGCGTCTTCTATCGGGACGTGCTGCCGCTGCTCAAAGTGCTGTGGGTCAACGAGGAGCTGCTGCATCGCGCGATGGCTGCCCTCCTGGCATCATCGCGGCGCGGCATAAGCATCACCGACTGGTCGAGCTTCACGCTCATGCGCGAGCGAGAGATCGAACGCGCCTTCACGTTCGACGACGACTTCTCGAGACAGGGGTTCGAGCTCGTTCCCGAACCCTCCTCGTAGCCCTCCCGGCCTCTGCCCGCCGATGCTCTTTCGCCAGCTCTTCGACAGCGTTTCCTGCACCTACACCTACCTCGTCGCGAGCCGCCCCGGTGGCGAGGCGCTCATCATCGACCCGGTGCTCGAGAAGGTGGACCGCTACCTCACCCTCATGGACGAGCTCGATCTCAGATTGGTGAAGGCGGTCGACACCCACGTGCACGCCGACCACATCACCGGGCTGGGGGCGTTGCGCGACCGCTGCCGCTGCATCACGGTGATGGGCGAGCGGAGCGCGGTGGACGTGGTCTCGATGCGGGTGGCCGACGGCGACCGCATCGAGGTGGAGGGCATCAGCCTGAAGGTGCTCTACACCCCCGGCCACACCGACGATTCCTACAGCTTCCTGCTCGGCGACCGCGTCTTCACCGGCGACACCCTCCTCATCCGGGGAACCGGGCGCACCGACTTTCAGAACGGCAATCCGCGGGACCAGTACCACTCGCTCTTCGATCGCCTGCTGCGGCTCCCCGACGACACGCTCGTGTACCCGGCGCACGACTACAAGGGCGACACCGTCAGCTCCATCGGCGAGGAGAAGTCGTGCAACCCGCGCCTGCAGGTCGGATCGATCGACGAGTACGTCGACCTGATGAACGGCCTGAACCTCTCGAATCCGAAGATGATGGACGTCGCGGTTCCCGCAAATCTCAAGATCGGGCTCTCTCAGGAAGACGTGGCGGCGCGCGGCTGGTCTCTCGACCGCGGGCAGGTCCAGTCCCACCTCGAACGGGGCGATGTCCTGCTCGTGGACCTGCGTGACCGGAGCGAGCGGGAAAGGTACGGCGTGCTGCCCGGCTCGGTGCACGCCCCCTACCCCGATCTCCCGAGCAGCCTCGCGGCGGGAGGCCTGCTCCACGAGCTCTCCGCCGCCACCGCCCGGACCCTGGTCTTCTACTGCGCCTACGGGGAGCGTTCCGCGATGGCGGTCGAGGCGGCCCGCAGCGCCGGCTTCGGCGAGGCCCGCCACCTCCACGGCGGCCTGGATGCATGGAAGAAGGCGGGGGCGCCGATCGAGTCCACCTGAGCGGGAGACCGGTATGCGACAGGCGCCCCGCCCGCGGCGGATGCTCGTTTCGTGCGTCCCGAAGGGCAGGCCGGCGGGCCACGAGGGGGTGACCCGCCTCCCCGACCGGGATCTCACGAGCGGAGCGCACGAAACACCGCGCTGAAGCGAAAGTCACGGCAGCGACGATCCGGGCACCGCCGGAGCCCGCGAGGACCGCGGAGTGAGGCGCCGATACGAGGCCCGTTGAAGCGCCGCATGCGGGAGCTCGGGCCGGAATGCGCAGATGTACCAATGGAGCGTCCCGGCCGCCGCATGGGAGAGTCCCCGAACTTGGCGTTTCGAGGTTGAAGGAAGGCGAGAGGAGCAGATGACGGACAACGAAGCCAAGCGCAGGAGCGGACACCGGCGAGCGGTCTCCTTCGTCTTCGTGACGGTGCTGATCGACGCGATGGGCATCGGGATCATCATTCCGGTGATGCCCGACCTCATCCGCGAGCTCGGCGGCCTGTCGCTCGGCAGCGCAGCGGTCGTGGGCGGCTACCTGACCTTCATCTACGCCCTGATGCAGTTCGCGAGCGGTCCCACCCTGGGCAACCTCTCGGACCGTTTCGGGCGCCGGCCGGTGCTGCTGGTGTCGCTCTTCGCGCTCGCGGTCGACTACGTGATCATGGGCTTCGCGCCCACCCTCTGGCTACTCTTCGTGGGCCGCGCGCTGGCGGGCATCGCCGGCGCCACCTACTCCACCGCCAACGCCTTCATCGCGGACATCAGTCCCGCGAATCGGCGGGCCCAGAACTTCGGCCTGCTCGGCGCCGGCTTCGGGGTGGGATTCGTCGCCGGACCGCTGATCGGAGGGCTCGCCGGAGAGCTGGGCACGCGCGCCCCCTTCTTTGCCGCCGCCGCCATCGCCATCGCCAACTTCGCCTGGGGCGCCTTCGTGATGCCGGAGACGCTCTCCCCGGACCGGCGGCGCTCATTCGCTTGGCGCCGCGCCAACCCCCTGGGCGCCGCCCGACAGATTGCCCGCATGCCCGCCCTTTCCTGGTTCTTTCTCGCCATGTTCATCTACGAGATCGGGCATCACGTGTACCCGGCGATATGGAGCTTCTACACCAAGGAGGCATTTGCCTGGTCCAACGCCGAGGTCGGACTGTCTCTCGCGATCGTCGGCGTGTGCTTCGCGGTGGTCCAGGGCTGGCTCATCCGCCTGATCATTCCCCGCGCGGGCGAGGCGGGGACCGTCTGGCTGGGTTTCGCGGTCAGCATCGGTGGGCTCATATTCTTCGGCCTCGCCACCGAGGGCTGGATGATCTACGCCGCCCTGCCCCTGACCGCCTTCGGCGCCCTCATCGTACCGGCGCTCACCGGCGTGATGTCCAACCAGGTGTCGGAGCGCGCGCAGGGAGAGCTGCAGGGGGCGCTCGCGAGCGTCCTGGGGGTGACGATGATCATCAGCCCCCTCCTGATGACGCAGATCTTCGGCTACTTCGTCGGGGACTCCGCCCCCATCTATCTGCCCGGTGCGCCCTTCCTGGGGGCGGCGGTGCTGCTGGTGCTCGCCCTCGTGCCCTTCTACCTCGGCATGCGCCGCGTCACGCGCGGGAGTTGACAGATGCCTTCCCCCGGCGGGCATGGATCGGAATTCGGCTGTAGCGGAAGACGGCCCAGAGGCAAGAGGGCGCCCACTCCCATTCCCGCCCGTTCAGGCCTCAGCATTCTCCAACACAACTCCGTCCGATGGATTCCACCCGCAGCCGCCTCTACTCCGGCACCTCGACCCCGAGGCGTTCTGCGTGGGCGAGGAGCCGCGTCCAGCTCTCTTCCAGGATGGTGATTCCCTCGCGCTCGGAATGCCGGCGCGTGGCATAGGAACGCTCGCCGGGAATACGGATGCGATCCACTCCCGGCGCGCGCCGCGAGCTCCGGATCTCGTCGAGATACGCGTCCACCGCCCGGCGGAAGTCCTCCGGCTCGCCGAACGCGGCGGGGTCTACCGCAAGGAAGAGGTGCCCGCGCGATTCTGCCGGCAGGCCCGGATCGTGCCAGCCGGCGAGCGCGCGGCCCACCGCCCCACCGGTCAGGGGTCCAGCGAGCAGGGCCACGCAGAGTCCGAGCCCGAAGCCCTTGTGGCCGGCGAGCGGTGCGATAGCGCCCTCCAGCACCGCCTCGGCATCGGTGGAGGGGTTGCCGTCCCGGTCGACCCCCACTCCCTCGGGAAGAGGCAGCCCGAGGTAGGCGGACTGGCGCACGGTGGAATGGGAGACCGCGCTCGTGGAGATGTCGTGCACGATGGGAACGCCGCTCCCGGTGGGAATCCCGATCGCGAAGGGGTTGGTGCCGAGCCGGCGGTCCACCCCGCCGAAGGGATGCACCAGCGAGGAGGAGGCGGTGAACACCATGCCCGCCAGCCCCGCCTCCGCGATGCGTCCCGCGTAGATGCCAATCATGTAGATGTCGGCGCCGTTCGTCAGGGCGACCGCGGCGCAGCCCGCGTCCCGAGCCTTGGCGATGGCGGTGTCGGTGGCGAGGAAGGCGCCGGCATGCCCCGTCGCCCAGGCTCCGTCCACCACCGCGAAGGCCGGCCCCTCCCGCGCCACCACAGGCCGCGCGGACCCGTTCACGATGCCGGCTTCGAGATCTTCGAGGAGGTTGCCGATGTGGTCCGCGCCCTGGCGGCCGACGCCGCGCATGTCCGCCTCGACGAATCCCTCGGCCGAGGCTTGCGCGTTCTCCGCGTTGCAGCCGGCCGCGACCAGAATGCGCCGGAGCAGCTCCCGGAGCCGCGCGACCGGCATCCGGCGCACCGGGTGGTCGCCCCAGTCGCCGAGGGGACGATCAGCGCTACTCATGGTCCCCGGCCGGCGTCAGATCCTCGATCGACATGTGCCGCTCTCCACTTCTTCAGGTGGGGACACACAGTAACAGATGCGGATCGCATGCCGAACCCGGGTGACTCGATGAGCCGCCGATCCGGGCCATGCTCACGTCAGCGCCTGGCGGACAAACTCGTCGAACATGGGGACGGTGAAGTCGATCGCCCCGTCGCGCGGGCGGTAGCAGAGTCCACGTCTCACCAGTGCGTCATGCAGGGGGCCGATCTCCGCAATAGTCTTGTCCAGGACGGCCGCCACCTCGTCACATGCGTAGGGCCCGCCTCCCCCGTCTTCATATGCCCACGATGACCTCGCCTCCGTTGGGGCTGATGACCTGACCGGTGATGAAGTCCGACTCCGGCCCGCAAAGGAAGAGCACGGTGTAGGACATCTCCACCGCTTCCGCGTAGCGGCCCATCGGCACCCGTCGCGAGGCATTCCGGACGTATTCCTCACCACCCTTCTGCAGCACCATCTCGGTAATCACCCCGCCGGGCGCGATGGCATTGACGTTGATGTTGTAGGGCGCGAACTCCTTCGCCCAGGCTTTGGTCAAACCCAGGAGCGCGGCCTTGGCGCCGCAGTAGTGCGAGTGGGATGTATGACCGGTCATGCCCCACATGGAGGAGACGTTGACGATCTTCCCGTACCTGCGTTGTTTCATTCCCGGGGTGACGGCCTTGGCCATGAAGAAGGAACCCTTGACGTGAACCGCGAACATGCGATCGAAGTCGGTTTCGTCGATGTCGGCCAGCTCACCGGGGGTGTCTATGCCCGCGTTGTTGACCAGGATGTCGATGCGGCCGAGCGCCGCCTCGACCGCCGCCACCTCGGCGCTGACCGCCGCCACCTCGCTCACGTCGAACACCACCGCGCGAGCACGGCCACCGCGATCGCGGATCATGGCGGCGCTCTCCTCGGCCAGAGCCGCATCGATGTCCTGGACCACGATTTCCGCCCCTTCCTCCGACATCACCACTCCGTGGGTGCGCCCCATGCCCCGGCCGGCGCCGGTGATCAAGGCCACCTTCCCGTCAAGCTTGCCCATTTGCCCGTTCGCTCCGCGAGAGTGAAGAAGTTGCCGGCCGGATGCGCCGGCGTCTACCTGACGCCCTGTCCGTGCGCACCGTTTCGCCTCGACCAGACGCCGATCCGCTGCGGACCGGTGAGCCTCAGGAGCGCTCGCTCACCGGGGACTCCCTCGCATCGGATCGACCGCACGGGTCGGCACTGACACGAAGCGCCCCCTCCAGCCAGTCCAGCACGCGACTCGTGTCCCCGGCGTCGTCCGGCGTCTCCGGCGCCTCCCGTTGCAGGGTCAGGCGCCGGCGCTCGTCGCCGTCGAGACGTGCCCGGTGGTCGATGTAGCCCTCGTCGATCAGCCACTGCTCCAGCTCTTCGGCCTTGCTCGCGCGGAAGTGCTCGAGCTCTCCCGCGCGCAGCGCCCGCACCAGCGCTTCGCCGTCGCCTCGTACCTGCTCGGCGAGATCCGTGACGCGATCGATGAACACCGCCGTCACCGCGCCGCTCTGTTCCAGGACCCCACGGTCCACCGGCCGGCCCCGGCCCTGCCGCCACAGCTCGACCCAGGCCCGAAGGGCGCGGCATCGCCGCCGGAGCCGGCGGCGCAGGTCCTCTCCCTCGAGGGCCGCGGGCGCGGCATCGCTCGCGAGCAGAGCCTCGAGCTGGCCGAGGCTCAGGATCCGCCAGGTGTCCATCAGCGCATGCAGCAACGGCAGGGCGTCGCGGAGGAGATGGAAGAGGTGGATGTCTCCCTCCGAACGGTACGGATCCAGGCGGGGCACGCCGAGGAGGCTGGCGTAATCTTCGGCACTTCGGTCTTCGGGCGCGGGAAGCGAGGGCGCGGCCTCGACCCGATATGCTTCCGGCGCCGATGCCTGCCGGGGGAAGCGGATCGCCGCGAGGTCGACGGTGGCGGGCTCCGTGCCGGTGGCCTCCTTCCAGAGCGCGCTCTCGTGCCGGCGGGCGGAGAGATAGAACACCTGCCGGGGACGCCCGTCGCTCGTCGCGATGCGCTCCAGGCTGCGGGCGATGACCGCGAAGCGATCCTCGTCGCTCGTGGTCAGCGCCTCGTCGAGAAAGAGCGGCAGCGATTCACCGCCCTGCTCCTGGGCTTCGGTCCAGGCGAGGCGGAGGGCGAGCAGCAACTGCGCGCGCGTGCCCGACGAGAGCTCCGCGAGTTCCCTCGTCGCTCCCTGGCGCAGGTCGCGGGCAATGAAAGTGCCGTCGGGACGAAGGCCCAGCTCGAAGGCGCGCGCGGTCACTTGCGCGAATACCTCCCGCGCCGCACGCAGTACCGCGGGCTCGTGCTCGGAGACGAACTCCTGCTCCAGATCATCGAGCAGCGTCTCCGTCGCGGCCGTGAACAGCGCTTCTTCCCGCTTGTCGAGGAGGACCTGCTCCGCCGCGCTCTCCCGGGCCGCAGCCCGTTCCAGCCTGAAGTCTCGGCCGGCGTCCCGGAGCCTGGTCTGGATCTCCGTGCGTTGCTCGATGAGGGCGGTGTGCTCGGCCGCTCGACGCTCCAGGGCGTCGTGTTCGCCCTGGAGCTCGGCGCGGCGACCTGCGTCTGCGAGCGCGGCCAGGTCGGGATGCTCCACCAGTCCGTCACGAATCACCCGCTCCGCGGCGCTGCTCTCGTCCCGCGCCTCGCGTGCGGCCCTCCATTGGGGCAGGCGTTCGATGCGACTCTCGAGCTCCGCCCGCGCACCGGGCGCGAGCCCGGCCTCGCCGAAGAGGTGCTCGACATCGTGATTGAGCTCCGCGATCCGCTGGTTCAGCGATTCCGTCGCGGTATCGCAGTGCCTGGCCTCGGTCCGTGCTTCGTCGGCCGCCTTGATACGCTCCTGCAAGCTCTCGAAGGCACTGTGCAGCAAATCCGGATCGGGTGGGTCCGGGGCGCCCTCGAGCTCCCGGGCCCCTCCCATCCCCCAGGGTGCGAGCGCCTCCCGCACCCGTCCCGCGGTGTCCGCGATCTCGCCATCGAGAAGCGCGAGCGCGGCCTGCTGCTCGCCCTGGCGCACGCGAGCCTCGTCCAGGAGGGAACAGAGGTGGACGAAGCGATGAAACTCGACCACCGGCAAGCAGGGGTCGAAGGCGCACTCGACCGCGAGCGCCCTTCTCTCGTTCTCCAACCCCTCGCACTCGGTCTCGGCCTTTTCGACCTGCAATGCGATCCGATCCCGGCCCGCGGCCCGCTGCCGTTGCAGGGACAATTCGTTCTGCCGGGCCTCGACTTTTTCCCGCAGGTGCGTGCGAACGACGTCCGCTTCCCAGTGCGAAGGCGTCTCCACCCCCGCATCCCGAAACCGGCGCTCCGCCTCATCCCTTGGCGAAGGGGCCGCGCTCCCCGGCCCGCGTCTCAGAATGAGGATGAAAGCGGATGCCATCAGCGCGGCGAGGGCGCCGACGAGCACGAATACCGCGCCCTGCAGGAGTGCGGCCAGGGCGACGAGCGCGGCCACCGCGAGCGCCACCCAGGCCGCGATCCGCGGCGCCCGCGCACTGCCCCGTCCCGGCCCGGAATCGGTGGCGTCCGCGGCCAGCCATGCCCTCAGCGCCTCCGCACCCTCGCGATAGCGCTCGATCTCCGATTCGTCGGGAGCGTTTCCGGCGAGCGAGAGCTGCTCCCGCAGCTCGCGCAGGCGGGCCCGGGCCGCGATGAGGCGCGGCGCGATGTCCTCCACCCGCCGGAAGATCTGCGCATCGAGGCGCGGCGGATCGCCGGCATCGTTGAACGAGCTACGCGCGTCTCGCACCGTGGCATCCGCTCTCGCCAACCCCTCACGTGCGGCGCGACGCTCGGCCCGGAGCTGATCGAGGGTGCGCAGCTTCGCGGCCACCGCCTGCACCGACTCGGGGGCCGGACGCGAATCCGCGAGGCCGGTGCCTTCGAGCGATGCCTCCGCCTCCGTGCGGGCTCGTCGCCTCTCCTGCAAGTCCTCGCGCAAGGCCCGTAGCTGCTGCTCCGCGCGCTCCAGCCGCTCGGGCTCGTCGCCCCGGAGGCGTTCCATCTCCGGGGGCCAGGACTCGAGTGCCGCCTCGCAGCCCTTGCGCGCGTCGATGGCGTCCGCCAGACCGATGGCCCGCTTCAAGTGCACGCACCGCTCCTCGGCGGCGCGAGCTTCCCCTGTCTGCCGCTCCAGCTCGGGCAGCTCCGCCTCTTGCCGCCCCAGGGCGAGATAGCTTCGTTCCACACCCTGGCGTTCCCGGCGGGCCTCGTCCAGCGCGTTCGCTTCGCGCCGCGCGAATCGCGGCCCAATCTCCGAACGCAGAGCGCCGAGATCGAAGTTGCCGTGCAGCTCACGCCGCAAGCGCCCGGCCAGCTCCCGGTCGCTCGCATCGTCGTCATCGAGCAGGTTCTCGATGGAGAGGCGATAGCGTCCGATTTGATCCGCGGCGGGAAGGGCAGGCCGGGGCGCCACCTCCCCGTTGCGACGCCAGACGATCTGGCTCCCGTTTCGCTGCACCTGCCACCGGGTGTCTCCGCTCTCGAACTCCGCCTCCAGGGACAGGGCGGACGGATCGGAACGCTCGCTCGCGAGGAGGTACCCGAGCGCACGGACCAGGCTGCTCTTTCCGATGGCGTTGGGGCCGGTGACGAGGTTTATACCGGTACCCGGCGGCTCGAATTCGAATCCGGGCTCGAGACCGGGCAGAGAGCGAATCGCGAGCCTTCGAAGGTGCATCAACGGGCGTCCGGAGGACTCGACCCCTGTTCCAGCAGTCGATCCAGGGCGCGGAAGCCCGCTCGCCGCAACCACGCCACCGGGTCGGGTTCGCTTGCGCCGGGCGCCAGCCCGCGCCAGACCGGCTTTGCCGACTGGGACACGAGCCGCCGGCGGGCGAGTCCCACGAGGCGTTCGCGCTCGGGGTCTCCCTCCGGAAGCTCGAGCCGGAGCAGTCGGGCGGCGAGCAGCCCGACCGGGTCCCGCCGCCGGGCGAGCTCGCCGAGATCCACCTCCGGGCGGGTGTCGGCATCCATTCGATGAATGAAGAACCGGGTTCCTGCCGTCCCGGTATGGATGGCGCTCCGGTCTTCCGCCGGGATCGCCTCCATCGCGGCGCCCCCGAACGCGGTGCGCCCGGTGAAGGTGACGGCCAGGCCCACCGCCCTGGGCGCGACGGGCGCCGACGAGACCCTCTCGTCCAGCGCCACCATCGCCGCGAGCAGCCGTTCCCTCGCCTCCGCGGGTTCGCCGATGCCTTCGAGATCGACTTCGAGCGACTCCCAGCGCAGCGGCGCGAGCGGAAGATGCGAGACCTCCGCGATTCGCCCTTCGGCGACGCGGAGCATCCAGGGACCGCGAGGGCCGGGCTCGCCCCGGTCCAGGCCGCTCAGGCTCCCGAGATAGCCGCTCGGCGATTCCGCGCTCAGGACGTCCGGCCGGTGGATGTGGCCGAGCAGCCAGCCATCGAGGCCGGCGCGTTGAAGCTCCTGCCCCCTGACCGGGGCGTAGGGCGAATCCGGGCCCGCGTCGCGGTCGCAGTGCAGCAAACCCAGGTTGATGCCGGGGAGCCGCTCGAAACGCTGGTCCGCAAGAGGACTGGCCGCGAAGCGGGCGCGGGGAAAGGACCAGCCCCACAATGTGACGACCTCCCCGCCCGCGGCAATCCGGCAGGACTCCCACGTGCCCTCCGCGCCGAGGAGGCGGAAGCGGGGAATGTGGCGCGCAAGACGCGGCAGCACTTCGACATCGTGGTTGCCGGCAACGCCAATCACCGCGATGCCCTCATCGGCGAGCCTCCGCACCCCGCTCTCCAGCTCCCGGTAGGCCTCGAAGAAGTCCTCGTCCCGGTCGACGACATCCCCGGCGAGGAGCACCGCCGCCACCTCCCCTTCGAGCGCGGCGTCCACCGTGCGGCACCACGCTTCGACGGGACCGAGCTCCCGCGCGGACAGGTCGGAGGGCAGCCGCGAGGGCGTGCGGCCGAGGTGGATGTCACCGACCGCGAGGACCTTCATCCCGGCACTCCCGGCCGCCACCTCGGCACCCGCGGCAGACTGTTGAAACAGTCATCCATGACTTTCTCCACCACCCGGTTCCAAGCCCGTGCTTATCGGACCGCTTCCAGTTTTCAACGACTTACAGCCGTTGAGCCATACCGGCACATTCCAGTACCAGAACCGGCACTTGAAGAACTGCGTGCGTCAAGCACCCGTCAGTGGGAGAGGATCTGGCTCAGGAAGAGCCTGGTGCGCTCGTTCTTCGGAGACTCGAAGAACTCGTCGGGCGGTGCGACTTCGACGATCTCGCCGACGTCCATGAACACCATGGTGTCGGCGACGGTCTTGGCGAAGCCCATCTCGTGGGTCACCACCACCATCGTCATGCCCTCTTCCGCGAGCTCGATCATGACATCGAGCACTTCCTTGATCATTTCGGGATCGAGGGCGGAGGTGGGCTCGTCGAAGAGCATGATGCGCGGCTTCATGCAGAGGCTCCGCGCGATCGCGACCCGTTGCTGCTGGCCGCCGGAGAGCTGCGCGGGATACTTGTTGGCCTGCTCCGGAATGCGCACCCGTTCCAGGTACTCCATCGCGAGCTGCTTCGCCTCTTCCTTCGGCATCTTGCGCGCCCGGCGCGGCGCCAGCGTCAGGTTCTGGAGCACGGTGAGATGGGGGAAGAGGTTGAACTGCTGGAACACCATGCCCACCTCCCGGCGCACCGCGAGGACATCATCCATGTCCTCGCTGAGCTCCACGCCGTCGACCACGATGGTGCCCGACTCGTGCGCCTCCAACCGGTTGATGCAGCGAATCATGGTGGACTTGCCGGAGCCTGATGGCCCGCAGACCACGACCCGCTCTCCGAGTCCGATGGTGAGGCTCACTTCGCGCAGCGCCTGGAAGTCGCCGAAGAACTTCGACACGCCCTTGAGCTCGATGATGGGAGCACCCTTCACACGCCGTTCTCCGTTCGCACCGCGATGTCGAGGTTACCGCACGGGCCGAGCGGAAAACAGGCGGGTGCGGTCACCCGCATTCGTGTTCGGACGAGGCAGAACATGGCGAGCGGCGAGGGGCCGCCTGCTCGTTCGAACTCCAGTGCCACAACCGCCGCCGGTGGTTTCCCGCTTCCGCGGGAATGACGGGTACTAATTCTCGTCATTCCCGCGGAAGCCTTTAGCCCCCGCGAAGGCGGGGGGCAGAATCCACGAAAAAAACAACAAGTTGGGAGAACTTCCATCGAAGCAGGGGGCCACTGCCCCCCTGGTTCGCGGCCGGGTGGTACGTGAATGCGATGGGCGCCCACTCCTCAGGCCGGAAGCCGGATGCCGACCCCCCCCTCCCTGGCCCGATGGAGCGCCTCCGCTGCAGTCGCCACGTCCTCGAGCGCAATCCCGAGATTGAAGGCGAGGATGCGCTGCCGGTCGTTCTCGCGAAGCCCCTTGCCGGCGGCGATCATCTCCGCATTGTCGGCGTCGATCCGGGTGACGCCGAGGAACTTGCCCTCCCGCTCCCGCGCGTCCTCGATCTGCCCGCGGTCGTCGGTAATCACGATGTCCATCGCGGCGATGCACTCGTCGGTCACGTAGGAGTCGTAGTCGATGGCGACGACCAGCGCGCCCGGTGCGATCCACTCCGAGACGATGCTCGCACGCCGCTCCGCCGTGATGGGACCTCCCGGCACCACGATGTCGGCGCCCCTGATTGCGGCTTCGGCGCTCGCCGCGCCCTCCACCCGCACGCTCCCGAATCGCCCGTCCATCTCCTCGACGAAGGCCCGCTGGCGCGCAGGCATCGTATCGTAGACCCGGCACGCGGCGAGGCTCTCCACTTCCGCCGTCATCGCCTCCAGGTGGGCTCTCCCCTGCACGCCGCAGCCGAGCAGCGCCAGCGCCTGCGCGCCCGCGCGCGCCTGGTAGCGGGCGACGAGCGCAGATGCAGCCGCGGTGCGTTTCGCGGTGATCCACTTGGAGTCGAGGATCGCCACCATCCGGCCGCTCTCGTGCTCGTTCAGCACGTAGAGTCCCTGGATGTAGGGCAGCCCCCGCGCCGGGTTCTCCGGGTTGCCGCTCTGCCACTTCGCACCCGCGTAGCCAAGCGGCGCGCAGGCGCTTCCCATTGCGCTCAAGAAGCGGTCCCCGTCTGTATAGAAGAACATCTTCGGTGGCATCCGGGTCTCGCCCGCCGCCTTGTGCCGGAACACCTCCTCGAGGATGTCGACGATGTCGGACATGCCGAGGTCCAGCGTGTCGAGATGGGAGGCGTTCAGGTAGAGCAGCTCGTTCATGGGGGACTCCGGTGAAGCCGCCTCCTCGCCAAGTGGCTCGCAGGACGGGCGTAGAGGGTTCGCCGGCCTGGGCCGGGCGCCGCACGACGGCATTCGTGTTCGGACAAGACGCCAGGTGGCGAAACTGCACGAAAGTGTCTGCTCGTTCGTTCTTCATTGCCACAATGGCCGTCGGTGGACTCCCGCCAATCAAGGGAATGACGGGAATCCACCCGATGAACCGGGCACGGATGCGCGCAAGGGTGCTTCGGTCTCGAGTTTTCCCGGTAGCGTAACCCAGATGCACCGCCCAGGGCTCGAGTCCGGATCCTGCTGCGAGAATCCTGCCCGCTCCCGGAACCCTCTCCCCCCGGGCGCGGGTTTCAAAGCGAGTCCTGCATGCCGCGCAGACAGGATTCGCGACCGGCTATAGAATGCCCCGCGCAGGATGCCACCAATACCAGTCGCGCCGGCCTGGCCCGGATAGCCCCTCGGACCGGCGCAATCCAACGGAGGAAGCCCTATGAGAACCGGAACGATTGCGTCAACCGCGTCAGCCGCCGCTCTCGCGCTGCTGCTGGCCGCCCCCGGCGCCCAGGCCGCCGACGATCGCATCTCCAAGATCGAAGCCGCGGGGGAGCTTCGCGTGTGCCACGCCGAAGACAACCCGTGGACCTATCGCGACCCCGCCACCGGCGAGTGGCTCGGCTTCACGCGCGACCTCGCCGCCGACCTCGCGGCGGAGCTCGGGGTGGAGCTGGTCGACATCGACTCCACCTGGAAGACCATTGTGCCGAGCGTCAAGAACGACGAGTGCGACATCGGCGGAGGCGGGCTCTTCGCGACCGTCACCCGTGCCAAGGTGGTGCTGTTCACCATGCCCTTCGCGTTCGCGCACAGCACCGCGATCGTGCACAAGGACTCTGGACTCAGCTCCTACGAGGAGCTGGATCAGCCGGGCAAGCTCATCATCGGCAGCGCCGGCACCGCGACCCTGGAATTCGCCAAGCGCTTCTTCAAGCATGCGGAGGTCAAGGGACTCCCGGTCGACACCGATGCAATCCTGCTCGGAGAGATCGCGAACAAGCGAGCCGACGCCTGGTGGAGCACGACTACCAAGGGCATCAAGTACCTGGACGAGAACCCCCAGTTCCAGGCACGCCTCATCGGTGACGAGCCCGCGGACTACATCGCGGTCTCTTGGGCGATCAACCTCGGCGAGTACCACTTCCGGTCGATGCTGAACACCTGGCTCGAGCGCCACATCCGCGCGGGCAAGACTGCGAAGCTCTGGGAAAAGTGGTTCGGCGCCGAGTACGTGAGAGGCGACTACCTCTGAACCGCGCCTAGCTCTTCCCACCACCGGCCTGTCGCGCGCCGGCGGATCTCGTCGGCGCGCGCGGTCAACCGGACCCCAAACCATGGCCAGCACATGGCGGCGGCTGCAGCGCTCCGGCGCGGCGGAGCGTTTCTTCGGATACGGATCGCTGATCGCGCTGGCCGCGTTCTGCTACACGTCGATCAACTGGGAGTTCCTCTCCTACCTCGAGTTTTCCATCGTCTACAAGTATCGCCTCCCGCTGCTGAAGGGACTCGGCATGACCCTGGTGATCACCGCGAGCACCGTGGTGATCGGCTACGTGAGCGGAGTCCTGCTCGCCATCCTCTACCAGATTCCGTTCAAACCCCTGCGCTGGATCATCGCGGTGCACGTGGAGATCTGGCGCAACACCCCGCTCCTCGTCCAGCTCTTCTGGGTCCACTTCGCGCTACCGGTGCTCACTGGCGTATCCACCAGCGTGCTGGTGAGCGGGATCATCGCGATGTCGCTGCAGGCGAGCGCCTACCTCACCGAGATCGCGCGCGCCGGGATCGACGCGGTGCCCAAGGGCCAGTGGGAGGCGGCCAATTCGCTTGCGCTGCCCGCGCCTACGGTCTGGCTCACGATCGTCCTGCCGCAGGCGATGAAGATCATGATTCCGCCGCTCGCCAACACCGCGATCAGCTTCTTCAAGGCGAGCACCGTGCTCTCGCTCATCTCGGTGGGCGAGCTCATGACCATTTCCAACACCATCGCCAACTTCACGTTCAAGCAGATCGAGGTCCTGACCGCGGTTGGAGTGGTCTTCTTCGTGCTCGGGTACGCCTTCAGCGGCCTGACCTACAAGCTCGAGAACGTGCTGCAGCGCTCGGAGCGTTGAGACGGGACGATGGAATTCAACGTATTCGTCATCAAGCAGCACTGGCCGCTCCTGGTTGAAGGCGCGGTCATGACCTTCTTAATCTGCGCCGCATCGCTCGGGCTCGGCGTCGTGTTGGGAGCCATTCTGTGCTTTGGAAAGATGCGCCGCCGGGGCATCTTCTTCCGGATCTCGACGATCATCATCGACGTGTTCCGCACCCTGCCGGAGCTGGTTCCGATCTTCTGGATCTACAGCGCCGGGCCGCTCATATTCGACTTCCGGATCACGGCTGTGGGGGCGGGAATCGTCGCGCTCACCCTGTACGCGGGCGCATTCCTCGCGGAGATATTCCGGGCCGGCCTGCAGGCGGTCCCGCGCGGCCAGTACGAAGCGGGCAACTCCCTGGGGATTCCGCTTTTCTGGCTCTACTGGGTGGTCATTTCGCCCCAAGCTCTGCGCATGATGATCCCGCCCTTCGTCAACTTCATCTGCGATCTCGTCAAGGTGTCGAGCCTGCTCTCGGCCATCGGCATTACCGAACTTGCCTACCAGGCAAGCATCATCAGCGGCGAGACCTTCCGCTATCTCGAGATCTTCACCGTCGCGGGGGTGCTCTACTTCCTGATCATCTTCCCGCTCAGCATGTTCGCCCGGCACCGGGAGAAGAAGCTCGCGGTCGCGAACTGAGCGGAGGATTCCCCAGCACGGGGATGCATCGGCTCAACCGACGGCGGATGTCGCTTCCCTTGCCGCAACGAGCGGCACCCTCGACGAGACGTCATCCGCGACGAGGTTGCTGAGCCCGTAATGGAGCTCGTCCCAGAAGGGGGCGTAGTAATGCTGCTGCCATACCGGCGAGGCCCGCGCGCGTTGCACGGCCTCGATCGCGATGCGGTCTTCGTCGTAGACCTTGTCGTAGCGCTCCGCGAGCCCACGATGGTAGGCGGCGAAGTCGGCGCTCTCCGTCGCCTCGGGATCGAAATTGCCACACTGGAGAATCCGGCTGCGGCCGGGCGCCTCCGGGATACAGACCCCGAGCCGGAACATGTTCACCCGGATCGGCATTGCGATATTGGGATACAGGGTAACGAAGTAGCCTTTTGTCGGCGGACCCGATCGGCCGAGATGGGGGGTGTTGCCGCCGGACGCATACGTGTTGGGCACATCGCTCATCCGGAACCCGAAGGCGAGGAGCGGACCCTCGCGCACCGTGAAGAAGGTCCTCTTGCCGTCGCGCACCCTCGGCACGTCGGGCGAGCGGCGGTACGCCTCGTGGGTGAAGCCCTCGTGGAGGATGTTGATGGCGGCGTTCTCGATGTAGCTCTTCCAGTTCGCGTCCACTCCGCGCCCGGTCCGGGCGAGGACATCGTCATCCTCCACCGGCACCGCGCGGTCGAGGTCGTACTCGTCGAGCAGCCGGTAGAGCGGGGCGAGGTGTGCGTCCAGCCGTCCTGCTTGCCCGCCGAGGTCCACGAAGAGCAGGCCGAGCCGGCATTCGGAACGAATCTCCACGAGGTCGGCGTTTCGCCCTTCGAGGCATGAGGGATCTCCGGCCGGCGTACCGTCCCAATAGGGGGCGGCGAGGAGGCGCCCGCGCAGGTCGTAGCGCCAACCGTGGTAGTAGATCTCGATCTCGGCCGCTCCGCGCTGCTCGTCGCGCACTGCGAGGCAGCCGTCGTAGGGACAAATGTTGTGGAAGGCGCGCAAGGTCCCGTCGTCTCCGCGAACCAGCGCAATCGGCTGGCCGAAGAGCTCTATCGGACGCATGTCGCCGGGTTGGGGCAAGGTCCCCTCGAACGCGAGCGCCATCCAGCGGCGGTGGAAGATGCGCTCGACTTCCAGGTCGAAGAAGGCGCGGGAGGTGAAGGCCCGTGCGGGCAGGGCCAGCGCCCGCTCGATGGGGGCGCGGATGGATGCCAGCTCCTCCCGCGTCAGCTCGATGTCCCGTCCATTCATCGCTTCATTTCCTCCCCAATCCGGAATTGCCGGAAACAAGCTCCTGGATTCTGTGCCCCGCTTTCGCGGTGGCCAAGGGGTCGTGCGGGAACGGCGAGGAATGGCGTTGTTCGTGTTTTCTCGTCGTTCCCTTGAAGAGCAGGTTTCTACGAGGCAGGAAGAACTTTGATCATCCCGAACCAGACTTTGCGAAGAAGGGAGTAACGGTTACGCATCTATCCGCCTGGCGCCGTCCCTCGAAACGGCGGTGTCCGCACGGAATGTCTGTGTTTGTCGGTGCACCAGAGCTCCGCTATCTCACGTAGACCTTGTGCTCCACGCCGCCGGTGAGGGTTTCGCAGCCGTCGTCGGTCACCAGTATCGTGTCGCTGCAGCAGGAGCGCTTGACCTGCTCCATTCCGGTCAGGAATACGTGGCCGGCGAGGAGATGGAAGGTCATGCCGGCCTCGAGCGGGCGCGTCTCGCCCTGGGTCATGCTCAGGATATGCCCCTCGCCCCAGTCCGGCGCGAAGGCGATGCCGATGGAATAGGCGGCCCGGCTGTTGCGTTGCGCCGCTTCGCCCGCCTCCTCACGCAGGCGCCGCTGCACCAGGGCGTGGATGTCGCCGGCGGGGACGCCGGGCCGAATCGCCGCCTTTGTTTCGCGCATGATCGCGTTGCCGGTCTCCATGCCCCGCAGCAGCGCGTCGGGCGGATCGCCGAGAAACACCTGCCCGTACAGGGCGGCATGGTATCGGTTGATGCAGCCCGGCATCTCCATCGTGATGCTGTCGCCCGCCTCCAGCGGGTGGCGGGCCCAGGTCGCGTGGGTCTGCGCGTCCCGCGCGCCGGTGCGGATGAAGATCGGCAATCCGGTGTACTCGCTGCCCGCGAGGATCTGCGCGCGGTGGATCTCGGCCGCCACGTCGTTCTCGGTGACTCCCGCCCGGCAGGCATCGATGCCCGCCCGCAGTCCCGCCTCCGCCGCCCGCGCCGCGTGGCGCATGTACTCGAGCTCCTGGGGCGACTTGACGAGACGGCCTGCCTCGACGAGGCCCGCGGCGTCGACGAAGGTCGCCGAGGGCAGCGCAGCGACGAGGCGCTTCTCGTCGCGGGTGCGCAGAAAAAACGAGTCGTAGTCGAGCCCGATGCGGCTTTCGGCGAGACCGAGACCGCCAAGCACGTCCCGGGTATGGGCAATCCAGTCCTCGAAATCCTCGTAGGGACGGCAGTCCTCCACCCAGGACAGCGGCTCGACGTTCGACGCCTCGTTCATGCGCACCACGAACACCGGCTCGCGCTCGAGCGGCACGATGAGGGTCTGGTACCAGTAGTAGCCCGGCGTCTGGTAGCCGCTCAGGTAGTAGAGGTTCTCGGGGCTGGTGACGAGAAGCACGTCGGCGCCCGCCGCCTCCATGCGCCGGCGCAAGGCGTCCAGACGCTCCCGGTACTCCCCCAGGCTGAAGTACTGGAAGCGCGGCGCTCTCACCTAGCCCGCCTCGCCCGCGAGCAGGCGGCCGAAGCCGGACACCGCGGCGTCGCAGCCCGCGAGGCGCAGGCAGTCCCAGGCGAGCGCCTGGTTGCTGCTCACCACCGGCTTGCCGAGCGCTTCCTCCAGGCGCCCGATGACGGGCGACACCCGAAGGGCGGTGCAGGAGATGAAGAGCCCGTCCACCGACGCCGGGGACGCGAGCGCGAGCCCCGCCTCGAAGATCGCCTGCGGCGGCACCCGCACGATGTTGGGGTCGCCGCGCTGCTTGAAGCTGCCCTTGTCCACGACGTCGAAGCCCTGTCCGCTCACGTAGCGCTCCACGACCACGTTGACCTCGTCGGTATAGGGGTCGAGCAGCGCGATCCGCTTGCAGCCGAGCGCGCGCAGGCCCTTGGCGGCCGCGCTCACCGGGTTGGTGCAGGCCATTCCGGGCCTTGCTGCCCGGATGCGTTCGGCCACCACCTCCGGCCCGATCGCCATGGATCCCGAGGTGCACCCGAAGGCCATCACGTCGATCTTGAACTCGGGCACGATGATCGCCGCGGCTTCCGTAATGTGCCCCTCGAGCAGGCGCAGCGACTCGACGGTGCCGGCGGTGGTGTTCGGAATGCGGCTCGCGTAGACGGCCACGCCGTCGAGCGGCAGGAAGTTGCGCAGCTCCGGCTCGATGGTCACGTCGTTGCACAGTGTGACGAGCCCGATGGCGGCCCGGGACGCGGGGCCATCGTCGTGCTCGCAGGGCATCAGGCGCCAGTCGCCGTTCGCGGAAACATCCAGTGCAGCAGCACTCATATCCTTACCCCCCTGGACTGAAATGCTCTGGCGGCGCATGGTAGCAGCAACCGCGCCGGGCGGAGGCACCGGCGCACCACGCAAACTCGAGGAGGACGGGCAGTGGATCACGTCGTTCCCCGGCGCTCCTGCGCCCCCTTTGGCTCGCGCCGCGATGTCGTCTCGTCGACGGCTCACGACCTGTCCCGCTCGAGACCCGAACAGAAATCGGAGGACGGGACATGAGGCACTATCTCGAACGTCTGCGCCAGCGGGGCGAGCTGCTCGTAACCGACCGGCCGGTATCGGCCCGCCACGAGCTCGCTGCGATTACGGAGAAGGTGCAGCGCACCTCCAACCGGCCCATCCTGTTCACCAACGTCTCGGGCACCGAGCTGCCGGTGCTCACCAACACCTACGGCAGCCGCGAGCGCCTCGCCGAGATCCTCGGCATCGGCCCCCGGGACTTCTGCCGCAAGTGGAACGAGCTCGCGAACCTCGGCGCCCTGGATGGCCCGCCCAAGCGCAGCGTGCCGATGCCCAACGACCTCTCCGACGCGAAGGTCAGCGACCTGCCCCTCCTCACCTACTCCGAACGCGACGGCGGGCCCTACTTCACCTCCGCCCTCTTCCTCGCCGAGGAGCCCGAGACCGGCGTCCCGAACCTCTCCTTCCACCGCTCCATGTTCGTGAGCGACGAGGAACTCCGCTGCCGTCTCGCCCCCACCCACCACCTGACGATGTACCACGAGAAGGCGGAACAGATGGGCCGGCACCTGGAGGCGGCGATGCTGATCGGGCCGCAGCCGGAGGTCTTTCTCGCCGCCGCGGCGCCGGTGCCCTACGAGACCGACGAGCTCGAGGTCGCGGCGAACCTCGCCGGCGCCCCGATCGAGATGCGGCCCTGCAAGCACATCGACCTGATGGTGCCCGCCTCCACCGAGATCGTGATCGAGGGCCGCTTCTTGCCGAACGAGCGCCGTCCCGAGGGGCCCTTCGGCGAGTTCATGGGCTACTACGTGCCGGTCGGCGACAACGCGGTGTTCGAGGTGCTCGGGGTGTCGGTGCGCGAAGACGCCGTCTTCCACAGCATCAACTGCGGCTCGGCGGAAGAGGTGCTGACGCTGGAGCTTTCGATTGCCGCCAACACCTACTCGCGCATCAGTGCGGTGCTGCCGGGCATCCTGGACGTCGCCTGCCTGCCCTTCGTGCTGCAGACGGTGGTGCAGATCGACCAGCACTTCGAGGGACACGCCCGGCAGGTGATCCTCTCGGTGTTCGGCAACTCGCCGGTCTGGGCCAAGTACTGCATCGTCGTCGACGGGGACGTCGACCTCTACGACCTGAACGACGTCAACTGGGCGGTCATGACCCGCGCGAGGCCGGACCGCGACGTCATCATCGTTCCCGAGACTCCCTCCTTCTACCGCGACGCCCACCACGACCACTGGGGCCGGATGGGCATCGACGCCACCGCGCCCTTCGCACGCCGGGAGCAGTTCCTCCGAAAAGTGGTGCCGGGAGTCGACGAGGTCGACCTGGACGCGTACTTCGGCGGCTGAGGCGCGTAGCGTCGGAGCGCTGGGCGGGCGCTCTAATCCGGCGGCCGCGCGCGCCGCCCGAGTCTCGTCATCGTGCAGCAGACGGAAGATGGGGCGCTGAACGTCCGGAAAGCTCATGTGATGGATCGCGCGCCGGCGCCCTGCGCCTCCGAGCGAGCGGTCACAGCACCTCCGCGAGCCGGACCGCCCGCCGCTCGTCCACGGACCGGACTGCGGCCTCGGCCAGCGCCAGCGCCATGAGGCCGTCGTGGCCGGTGGTCGGGGTCGGGGCGCCCGCGCTGACCGCCTCGACGAAGGCCGCGATCTCCGCGGCGTAGGCGGCGGCGTAGCGGGTCATGAAGAAGTCGAGAAGGGGCGGCCGGTGATAGCCGTCGCCGTCGGCGAGCTCGATCCGCGACTGGTGATGGCTCTCCGCCGATACCGCTCCCCTGGAGCCGTGCACCTCGACCCGCTGGTCGTAGCCGAAGGTGGCCCGGCGCGAGTTGGTGATCGTGCAGTGCCTGCCGTGATCGGTCGTCAGCAGGACGTTCGCGCTGTCGAAATCGCCGAGCTCGCCGATCCGCGGGTCGACCAGCACGCTGGCCGCGGCATGGACCGTCTCCACTTCCTCGCCGAGAAGCCAGCGCGCAACGTCGAAGTCGTGGATGGTCATGTCGCGGAAGATGCCGCCGGAGCGCCGGATGTAGTCGTAGGGGGGCGGTTCGGGATCGCGGGAGATGAGCGTCACCATCTCCACGTCGCCGATCCCTCCGTTGTCGATGGCTCGCTTCAGCGCCCGGAAGTCCGGATCGAAGCGACGCTGGAATCCCACCATCAGCGTGCCGCCCTCGGCCTCGACGGTGGCCAGGCAGGTCCTGGCCCGGGCCACCAATAGGTCCAGGGGCTTCTCGCAGAAGACCGCCTTGCCCGCACGCACGAAGCGCTCGATCAGATCGGCGTGAGTCTCGGTGGGCGAGCAGATGATCGCGGCGTCGATGTCGTCGGAGCCCTCGATCTCGTCGAGCGGGCGGATCTCGCAGCGATGGGCTTCCGCCACCTTCCTCGCGGCTCCGGCCACCGGGTCCGCGACCGCGACCAGCTCCGCCCCGGGCACCGAGGACAGGGCGCGGGCGTGGACCTCGCCGATGCGGCCCGCCCCGATCAGCCCGATTCCGATGCTCTTCATCTTGCGACTGTCCACTGAGGGGGCCCGCAGGGCGCGCATGCCATTGAGATCCCCCTTGCGCTCCCGGGGCGCTGTTCCGCAACGCTTTCCGGCCACGGCAACCCGCAACCGATTCGAGAAATGCGGCGCTGGAGTCTATACGTCACCGCCCGAAGCCAACAGCGCAGGCGCGGCCGTATCGTGGGAGAACGAGAGTCCGGCGCAACGGCGCGGTGCTGCCGCCCTGGGGCGCACGCTCGGCATCCCGGAGATGACCCGGAGATGTGAGCGCAGCGTATCGGACCGGGCGACTCGCGGGGGATCGGATACTCTTGCCGGTGGGGAAGCTCTCCCATTCGCCGAGCGCAGAGGTGTTCCATGAACAGTGTCAGGCTGACCGCATCGCAGGCTCTCGTGCGCTATCTGTCGGCGCAGCAGATCGAGCCCGGCGTGCCGTTCATCGCCGGAGTATGGGCCATCTTCGGCCACGGGAATGTCGCCGCCCTGGGCGAAGCGCTCCAGGCCGCCGGAGACCGCCTGCCGACGTGGCGCGGTCACAACGAGCAGGGCATGGCGCACGCTGCCATCGCGTTCGCGAAGGCGTCGAACCGCAGGCGCGCGATGGCAGTGGCCACCTCCATCGGCCCCGGGGCCACGAACCTGGTGAGTGCGGCGGCGGTCGCCCACGTGAACCGGCTCCCCGTCCTGCTGCTTCCCGGCGACGTGTTCGCGAACCGTGCCCCGGATCCGGTCCTTCAGCAGGTCGAGGACTTCCAGGACGGGACGGTGAGCGCGAACGACTGCTTCCGGCCGGTGAGCCGCTACTTCGACCGCATCACCCGTCCCGAGCAGCTCCTCACCGCGCTCCCTCGCGCCTTCGCAGTGATGACCGATCCGGCCGAATGCGGGCCGGTGACCCTGTCACTGTGCCAGGACGTGCAGGCGGAGGCTTGCGACTGGCCGGAGAGCTTCTTCGAGCCGCGCATCCGGCAGCCTCGCTGTCCGGCGCCGGACGAGGGGGAGCTGGCATCGGCCATCGAGGCGGTGCGGAGCGCGAGGAGGCCCCTCGTCATCGCCGGCGGCGGAGTGCACTACTCGCAGGCGACCGAGGCGCTCCGTACCTTCGTCGAGACCCACAACGTTCCGGCCGCGGAAACGCAGGCCGGCAAGTCCGCCCTCGCGTGGGACCACCCGCTCAATCTCGGATCGATCGGGGTCACGGGATCGAGCGTGGCCAACTCGGTCGCCGCGAGCGCGGATCTGGTCATCGCCGTGGGCACGCGGCTCTCGGACTTCACGACCGGCTCGTGGACGCTGTTCGCGAACCCGGCGCGCCGGATTCTGCAGCTCAACGTTTCGGCCTACGACGCCGCCAAGCACGCGGCCATTGCGCTGGTGTGCGACGCCAGGGTCGGGCTCGAAGCGCTGAGCGAGGGATTGAGCGAGTGGCGCGCGCCGGACCTGGACGGAGAGCTGCGCGTGGAGTGGGACGAGGCAGTGGACGTGGTCACCGCCCCTCCCCGCGGCAACACCCTGCCCAGCGACGCGCAGGTGATCGGCGCCGTGCAACGCAGCACCGGCCCCGACACGGTACTGGTCTGCGCCGCCGGCGGACTGCCCGGCGAGCTGCACAAGCTGTGGCGGGCGGCGCGGCCGAACGGCTATCACCTCGAGTACGGCTACTCGTGCATGGGATACGAGATCGCGGGCGGGCTCGGCGTCAAGATGGCGCTTCCCGAGCGCGAGGTCGTGGTGATGGTCGGCGACGGCAGCTATCTGATGATGAACTCCGAGCTCGCGACCGCGGTGATGCTCGGCCGGAAGATCATCGTGGTGGTGCTCGACAACCGGGGCTTCGGCTGCATCACCCGCCTTCAGGAGGCAACCGGAGGGGCGCGATTCAACAACCTGCTCGACGACGCGCGTCACGAAGTGCCGAGCGACATCGACTTCGTGGCGCATGCCCGGGCGCTCGGCGCGGTCGCGGAGAAGGCGGACTCCATCGACGCGCTCGAGCAGGCGATGGCGCGGGCGAGAGAGTGCGACCGCTCCTGCTGCATCGTGATCGACACCGATCCCATTGCCAGTACCGAAGCGGGTGGCCACTGGTGGGACATCGCGGTTCCCGAGGTCTCGGAGCGCGATGCGGTGCGGGCCGCCCGCGCGGACTACGAAGAAGCGCTCGCCCTGCAGCGTCCGAGCGATTGACCGTAGTGATCCGCTACGGCGTCAATCCCATCGGATGGTCCAACGACGACGACCCGTCCCTCGGCGGGCACATCCCTCTCGCACAATGCCTGCGGGAGGCGAGCGAGATCGGATTCGAGGGGATCGAGAAGGGCCACAAGATGCCCGCCGATGCCCCGGCGCTCCGCACGACGCTCGCACCCTACGGTCTCGAACTGGTATCGGGGTGGTACTCCCTGGGATTGCTCGGGAGAAGCGTGGAAGCCGAGAAAGCGGCCATGGAGCCGCATCTCCGGCTGCTGCGCGGGATGGGCTGCGAGGTGTGCATCCTGAGCGAGGCGGTAAACACGATTCATGGTGACTCGGGAGCGCCGCTCCCCTCTCGACCGGTGCTGTCGGACGAGCGGTGGCCGAAATTCACCGCGGCGCTCACGGAGATTGCGCGCCACGTCGCCGCCGCGGGACTCACCCCCGTCTACCACCACCACGTGGGCACCGTGGTGCAGACCGGCGAGGACCTCGAACGTCTGCTCGCGGGTACCGGCGAGGAGATGAAGCTGGCCCTCGACACCGGGCATGCGCTCATGGCCGGCATGGATCCGGGCGCGGTTGCCAAGACCTATGCCCGGCGAATCGGCCACCTCCATCTGAAGAACGTCCGGGCCCCGGTGGCGCGCGAGGCGTTCGAGAAGGGATGGAGCTTCCTCGACGCGGTGCGAGCCGGGGTGTTCACCGTGCCGGGCGACGAGGAGGGCGCGGTGGACTTCATGCCGGTGCTTGAGGCCGCCGCGAGCGCGGGTTACGACGGCTGGCTCGTCATCGAGGCGGAGCAGGACCCGAGCGTTCGGGACCCGATGACTTACCACGCCATGGGGCTCGCCGCGCTGCGGGAGATGGCGCGCGAGGCGGGCCTGGACGACGATGGAGGATGACGGTGCGCTTTTGACGTGCATCGCCGCGCGGGCCGATTCGATTCGGTACGTGATATCTTCCAGCGATGCCAAGCGCCCGCCTCGCTGATTCGACCGCGATCGTGACCGGTGCCGGCAGCGGCATCGGCCGTGCGATCGCGGTGGGATTTGCCCGAGAGGGCGCGCGCACCACCTGCGCCGACATCCGGGACGAGAGGGCGCAGGCCACCGCCGAGCGAATCCGGGCGACGGGCGGAGAGGCGCTCGGGGTCGCGGTGGACGTGAGCGAACGACATCAGGTCGAGGCGATGCTGGCGCGCACCCTCGACCGCTTCGGGCACGTGGACGCGCTGGTCGCAGCGGCAGGCATCTCGGCGCGGGATCGCTTCCTCGAGGTCACGGACGAGGACTGGGACCGGGTGCTCGCGGTCAACCTGAAGGGCCTCTTCCTGTGCGGGCAGGTGGTAGGCCGGCACATGGCCGAACGCGGCCGAGGCGCAATCATCAACATCACCTCCCAGCTCGAGGAGGTGGCGCAGCCGCACTGCGCGCCCTACCTCGCTTCGAAGGGCGGGGGCAGGATGCTCACCAGGGGGATGGCGGTGGATCTCGCGCCCTCGGGGGTGCGCGTGAACGCCCTCGCGCCGGGGCTCACCAACACCAACCTCTCTCCCCGCGACACCGAAGAGGGACGGCGCTACACGGCGGAAACCGTCCGGCACATTCCCATGGGCCGTCCCGCGGAGCCGGAGGAGATGGTCGGAGCCGCCGTCTACCTCGCTTCCGGAGAGGCGAGCTACGTCACCGGCGCCACCCTCGTCGTGGACGGCGGATACCTCGCGATTTGACCCCGCGCCGCGAGCGAGCGCTGCCGAACGCAGACCTCTGCGCGCCGACGGGCCCGGAGGGCCTCTGGCGCTGGATTCCGTCCTTACAGCAAGCGAGAATGCTTGACTCGAAGTGGCCGCAGTGGCCGCCTTCGACCCCCGGCGTCAGCCGCCGGAAATCACATGGCGTGCCGCATCTGTACATCTGCACCCAGGCGGCAACCCGGTCGAAAACATGGGGAAGCTCATGAAATGCAAAGCGATTTGTTTGCTCCTGCCGCTGTTGTCGGGGCTGGCGGCCCTGCCGGCCGCAAGTCATGCCGCGACGGAAGGGGCGATTCCACATTCCGTCGCATTGGTCGAATGGAATTCCGAGGAAAGCCTGGAGCGTCTTGCCCGTTCCTCCTACAAGAAGGATTTCTTCCCCCTGAGCAATCATTTCGTCAGCCAGGACAACAAGATCTTCTGCGGCCCGGCCTCCACCGCCACGGTTCTGAACGCACTGCGACTGCGCAAGCGGGAGGGTTTGCCGCAGGATGAACTATCGATAGCGAACGACGAACGCGCCTGGCTTCCGGAAGATTTCAACCCCTTCTTCGGAAAGTACACGCCGAACAACGTGCTCAACGATCGGACGAAAAGCAGAGTTGAAGTTCTGGGCAAGCCCATTGAAATCGACGGCGAGCTGAAGGCGGATTACGGCTTGCAGTTGAGTCAACTGGCACAGGTGTTGCGCGCCCATGGGCTCGATGTGAGCGTCCGGGTCGTGGATCCGAATGCGGATAGCGAAACCATCAGGCGGGAGATTGCCGCCAATCTGGCGACCGGAGACGACTACGTGCTGGTCAACTATGCGCGGAAATCTCTCGGCCAGAAGGGCGGCGGCCACATCTCCCCGCTCGGGGCCTACGATGAGACGAGCGATTCCTTCCTTGTCATGGACGTCAATCCCAACCGGGCTCCGTGGGTATGGGTCGAGTCCGAAGATCTGATTGCGGCGATGCGGACCTTCGATACGGTCGAGAACCGCGGTTATGTTCTGGTTTCGGAGGCCAGGTAAGGGAACGCACGAGCCGATTCCATTCCACGAGGCGGGATGCAGAGCCGCTTTCATCCCGGTCGGCACGGCCACATTCCCCACCTGGACCCTCGACAGCTCGGTGGTCGGAGGTCGGCGGTCGGCGGTCGGCGGTCGGCGGAGCGCATCATCGGGCCTCCGGCCGGCTTGCGTAGCCCGGCAAGTCTCAGGTCCCCGTGAAATGAGGTCGATGTGCGGAAGCCGAAGAGACGCATGACGATTGCTGGAACGGATGTGGGGGCATTCATCACAGGTGTTGTTTCGCGCTTTAGCCGGATAGAAGGTCGGCGATTTTTCTCACATTGACTGGTTTGGGGATTCCCGGCGCTGACGGGCGAATGCGGGAAGCGGCCTGACCGGGGTCGCCGCTCTGGCGGCTTTGCGCCGCGCG